>NZ_BOOU01000073.1 GCF_016863395.1 Sphaerisporangium rufum
CGCGGCACTGATCACCGGTCGCGGCAAGCTGGCCGACCTGCCCGCGGCCCGGCTGGTCGATCTGGAGGTGATGGAGCCGGACGAGGCCCTCGGGCTGTTCGCCGCGGTCGCCGGGCCGGAGCGGGTGTCGGCCGAGCGGGCCGCCGCCATGGACGTGGTGGCGATCTGCGGGTTCCTGCCGCTGGCCGTACGCATCGTCGCGGCCCGGCTGGCCGCCCGCCCGTCCTGGACGGTCGCCTCGCTCGTCCCCCGGCTGACCGACGAGCGGCGCCGGCTGGACGAGATGCGCATCGGCCACCTGGCAGTGGACGCGACCTTCTCGCTGGGCTACGAGCACCTGGACCCGGCGCAGGCCCGGGCGTTCCGCCTGCTGTCGCTGCCCAGCGGGCCGGACATCTCGGTGCACGCGGCCGCCGCCGTGCTGGAGTCGAGCCCGGTGCGGACCGAGGACATGCTCGAGTCCCTGGTCGACGCGAGCCTGCTGGAGGCGCCGGCCGCCGGGCGGTACCGCTTCCACGATCTGCTGCGCCTGTTCGCCCGGCGGCAGGCCGAGGTCACCGAGAATCCGGACGCCGGCGCGGCGGCGCTGCGCCGGCTGCTCGGCTACTACCTCGAATCGGCGCGGGCCGCGCACCGGCTCGCCTACGAGGGCAGCGTCATCGCCGACCACCTGGTGCCGGCCGGGGTGTCGGGCCGGAACTTCACCGGCGCGGACGAGGCCGTCGCCTGGCTGACCGCCGAGGCGGAGACGCTGTTCGCGGCCATCGGGCAGTGCGCCGACGCCGGCCCGGCCCCGGCCGCCCTGCTGCCCGCCGCCGACCTGCTGCTGGCCATGGAGCCGCTGCTGGAGTCCGGCGCGTACGTCCGCGAGTTCGCCGGTCGGGCCGGCGCCGTCCTCGGTACCGCCCGGGCGATCGGGGACACCGCGAGCGAGCTGCGCTGCCGGTACGTCATGGGGCGGGTGCTGTTCGGCGCGAACCGGCTCGGCGACGCCGACGCGCAGTTCCGCGCCGCGCTCGACCTGGCCGAGACCACCGGCGACCACATCGTCACCGGCGAGATCTTCAACGCGCTGGCGGTGGTCGCCGGCCGCCGCCGCCGGCACGAGGAGGCGCTGGGCTGGTTCGACCACGCGCTCAAGGCCTACCGGGAGATCGGCGCGGCGGCCGGGGAGGCGCTGGTGGCGAGCTACTCGGCCCGCGACCACCTCGGGCTCGGCCATCCCGAGGAGGCCATCGCCGCGGCCGAGCGGGGGCTCGCCATCTTCTCCGAGCTGGGCAGCGGCGCCGGGACGGCCCGGGCGCGCTATCACCTGGGCATCGTGCTGTCGCGGGTCGGCCGGCTCACCGAGGCGGTGGTGCACCATGCCGAGTGCCTGGAGTTCTTCCGGTCCGGCGCGCAGAAGGTGTGGGAGCAGCGGGTGTGCTGCCGGCTCGCCGAGACGTTCATCGCCGCCGGGCGGTACCAGGACGCGGTGCGGCACGCCGAGGAGGCCCTGACGGTGAGCAGGGAGATCGGTCATCCCTACGGCGAGGCCCTCTCGCTGACCGTGCTAGGCCGGGCGCTCGCCGGGCTCGGCAGCGTCCGGCGCAGCGGGGACTGCCTGCGCCGCGCCCTCGACATCTTCACCCGCCTGGGGTCCCCCGAGGCCGACGACCTGCGCGCTCTGCTGCAGCTCGACCAGGTCGGCGATTAACTCCCGAACGCCGCAGAACGGTTCGTCGTCCAGGCGGGTCATCCACACGTGGTTGATCACAGCTCACCATGTCCCGTCGTCAGGTACGCCGTTCCGGGTCCGGCCGGCCGCCCGGCCACCGCCGGGCGCCGGGGGGCCCGGTGCCTGCCGGAGGCGCCACGCGGTGGCCGGCCGCCTTTCGGCGACGGCCGGCCGGACCTTCGGCACGGTCTCGAACCCCCAAGCCCCGTGCCACGAAACAGCCTGGCGGAGGCGGCTCAACGCCGGATCAATGCCGGATCAACATCCACGCCACGACACGCCCGAGGCCGATGACCTGGGGCTCCGGGTGGGCAAGCGGCAGGCAAGCCGTGGTCAAGGGGGTACAGATATCACAGTCGTGTAAGGCCGCGCCGTACATGCAAGGAGCGGATCTCCCATGTTGATCCCGTGTTACGCCTGCGAATCCCGGTTCCGGCCGGACGAGTTCTTCGGCGCCTGTCATGACTATCACCGGGGGCTGGATCAGGTCGCGTGGACCTGCCCGCGGTGCGGCAACCGCGACGACCTGCGGGTGCTGCCCGGCGCGCTCGGCTTCGGCTACCCGCGCCGGGGGCGCTTCGACGTGCACGACCGGGTGCGGGTGCCCGGGCTGCGCCGCCACCGGCAGGAGCTGCGGCTGGACATCTCGCTGGACGAAAAGGTCTGGCGGGTCCCCTCGCGCGTCCGGCAGGCCGTCTGACCGCTGCCGGAAACCCGCCCACATCCGAATACAGAAATCGTCTTGACAATAAAAGTTGTCGGTGAGACGGTGGTCGTACGCGAAAGGCGGACCCGCCCGGTCCCCTCGCGGAACCAGGTGAAGCCGGGCAACGACCACGAAGGAACCCCGATGAACGCCACTGTCGAGACCACCCCCGACCTGCGGGCCGGGCGGCGCGAATGGATCGGGCTGGCGGTGCTGGCCCTGCCGACCCTGTTGCTGTCGCTGGACATCAGCGTGCTGTACCTGGCCCTGCCCCACCTGAGCTCCGGCCTCGGCGCCGACTCGACCCAGCAGCTGTGGATCCTGGACATCTACTCGTTCATGCTGGCCGGCTTCCTGGTCACCATGGGCACCCTGGGCGACCGGATCGGCCGCCGCCGGCTGCTGCTCACCGGTGCCGCGACCTTCGGCGTCGCCTCCGTGCTCGCCGCCTACTCCACCAGCCCCGAGATGCTGATCGCCTCCCGGGCGCTGCTCGGCGTGGCCGGTGCCACCCTCATGCCCTCCACCCTGGCACTGATCCGCAACATGTTCCGCGACCCCAAGCAGATGGGGTCGGCCATCGGAGTGTGGTTCGCCTGCTTCATGGGCGGCATGACCGTGGGCCCGCTGGTCGGCGGCCTGCTGCTGGAGCACTTCTGGTGGGGTTCGGCCTTCCTGCTCGGCGTCCCGGTGATGGTGCTGCTCCTGGCCGTCGGCCCCCGCCTGCTGCCCGAGTACCGCGACCCGAACGCCGGGCGCCTGGACCCGATCAGCGTCGCCCTGTCGCTCGCCGCGATCCTGCCCGCCATCTACGGTCTCAAGGAGCTCGCCCGCTCCGGGGTGCACGCCCTGCCGGTCGCCGCCCTGATCGTCGGCATCGCCGTCGGCGTGGTGTTCGTGCTGCGCCAGCGCGGCCTGGCCAGCCCGCTGCTCGACCTGCGCCTGTTCGCCAACCGCTCGTTCAGCACCGCGATGGGCGTCATGCTGCTGGCCGGCATCGTGATGGCCGGCACGACCCTGCTCTCCAGCCTGTACCTGCAGACCGTCCAGGGCCTGTCGCCGATGAGCGCCGGGCTGTGGCTGCTCCCGCAGAACATCGCCATGGTCGCCGGCTCGATGGTCGCCCCGGCGCTGGCCCGCAGGTTCCGCCCGGCCTACGTCATCGCGGCCGGTCTGGTCATCGCCGGCGCCGGCCTGGTGGCGCACACCCAGGTGCCGAGCGTCGACGGGCTGCCCCTGCTGGTCACCGGTCTGGTGCTCGCCTCCTTCGGCATCGCGTTCCCGATGTCGCTGACCATGAACCTGATCATGAGCTCGGTGCCGCTGGAGAAGACGGGCTCGGCCGCCTCGATCAACCAGACCAGCGGCGAGTTCGGGGTGGCCATGGGCGTGGCCGCCCTGGGCAGCCTGGCGACCTTCGTCTACCGCACCCAGCTCGCCGACGACCGCCCGGCCGGCGTCCCGGCCGCCGTCGCCGACGCCGCGCACCAGAGCATCACCGCCGCGCTGACCGCCGCCCAGCAGCTCCCCGGCCGGCTCGGCACCGAGCTGGTCGAGGCCGCCCGCGGCGCCTTCACCGGCGGTCTCAACACCGTGGCCGCGGTGGGCGCGGTCATCTTCATCGGCCTGGCGGTGCTGTCGGCCGTGGTGCTGCGCGGCGGCGGGCAGCCGGCCCAGGCGCCGGGAGCCGCACCGGCGGGCGAGGCCGCCGAGAGCGGCGAGAGCGACCAGAACGGCCCGCACGCCGGCAGCGACGCCGAGGCCGGGCTGGTGACGGCCGGCAAGGACTGACCGGACCGCTCCCAGGGCCGGACACGGGCCGGGCGGACCACGGGCGACCGTGGACCGCCCGGCTCCTTCGCATGCGGGCCCGGCTCAGCCGAGCCGGAGACTCTGCCAGGCGGCGGCGCAGAGCATCTTGATCTCGTCTTCGGCCGGCTGGTGGGCGCCGGAGAACCACAGGCGGCACATCTCGGTCGCCGGGCCGAGCCACAGCACGTAGCACATGGTGGGGTGGACCGGCCGCAGCACTCCGGCGTCCATGTGCGGGCGCCACCAGTCCGCCACCTGGCGGAAGAAGGCCCGGCGCGACTCGGCGACCTCCTGACCCCCGGGCTCCTGCCGGCGCGGCGGCCGCTCGCTGATCAGCACCCTGGCCCGTTCGGGATGCTCGCCGCACCAGGCCATGTGCAGCGCCACGATCGCCTCGATGCCGCCCTGCGCGGTCTCGTGCCGGTACAGCTCGTCCACGAAGGCCCGCTGGTACATGGTCTGGATCTCGGAGTAGAGCACTCCGAAGACGTGTTCCTTGCTGGCGAAGTGGTGGTAGAAGCTGCCGACGCTGACGCCGCTCTCCTCGCGGAGGCTGGCCAGCGTGGTGGCGGAGACGCCGTCCTGGCTGAACCGGCGCAGCGCCCCCTCGATGATGCGGGTGCGGCCGTCGCGGCCGGTCTTCGCGGTCTTCACGCCGTCAATGGTGGCCTAACAGAACCTTGTTCTGCAAACTCCGCCGGGTCCGGTCATGCTAGCGCGGCCGTCCACCTGGCGGAAAGGCCGTCTCGGCATCCGGGCGGGCGCGCGGTCAGCCCCGCTGCTGCATGACCCGCAGCACCCGACGGAACGCCAGCAGCGACGCCGCGGCGGCCAGCACCATGAGCAGCGCCACCGCCGCCGTCCGGACGATCAGGTACGTCTGGATCGGCTCGCTGAACAGCAGCCACAGGCTGAGCGTCCCGTTGGCGAACTGCACCAGGCCCCACAGCAGCGACAGGTGCACGAAGAAGCGGCGCATCCGCGGATGCCGCACCAGGTGGTCGGGCAGCGGCACCAGGTCGGTGGTGACCCGCTGGATCAGCGGGCGACGCCCGGCCGCCGTGCAGAGGAACGCCAGACTGGCGCAGAACACCCCGAGCGTCGGCTGCAGGAAGTAGATGACCACGTTCCCGGTGAGCAGGGCCAGCGCCGCGCGCACCGTGATCGCCAGCATCGCGAGCAGCACGGTGCCCGGCACGGTGCGCCGGCGCACCAGGCGCAGCACCACCCCGCCGTACACCCAGGCGACCGCCAGGACCAGGCCGCCGTGCACGCCGGCCACCAGCAGGCCGGCGTAGAAGACCGCCACCGGAAGGATCATGCCCTCCAGCACCCGCGGGGCGGCATGCCGGACCAGCACCGAGATCCTCGGCAACGTCGCGGACTGCGGGACGGCCGGAAGCGCGATGGAGGACGCTGTCATGGTCGGGTGGGGCTCCTGCGGCCGATGTGGTGGTCTGGGGGCGAACCTCCACGACCGTACGGCATGCCCGACAGGTCGGCGAGCGGTTCCTGAAGATCATAGATGGCCGGCGGACATGCGGATTCCGCGGTCGTTCCCGCACCGCGGCCAGGCGCCGCGCCACCTGCCTCATCCGGTACGAGGGTGACATCACCGTCACCCCCGGTCAGGGAGATCTGGCGTTAAGGACATCCGGCCGCCCGGCCGGACCGGCACACCGGCGCGGGCCCGGCCGGGTGCGGGACCGCGGCCGGCGCTGCCTAGGCTGGCAGTCGTGTACCGGTTCCTCCTCAAGCCCCGGTGGCTGGCGCTCCACCTGCTCGTCCTGCTGCTGATCCCCGCCTTCGTGTTCCTGGGCCGGTGGCAGTACGGGCGCTACGAGGATCGGTCGGCGGCGAGCGAGCTGGCGTCCCGCAACCTGGCCGCGGCCGCGGTGCCGCTCACCGCGCTGGACCGGCCGGGTGCCGACCCGCCGGCCGCGGCCCGGCACCGCGAGGTCACCGTCGCCGGACGCTACGACCCGTCGCACGAGCTGGTAGTGCGGCGCCGGGTGCAGAACGGCCGGGTCGGGTACTACGCGCTGACCCCGCTGATCACCGCGGAAGGCGCCGCGGTGCTGGTCAACCGCGGCTGGGTGCCGATGGGGGCGACCGCGACCGCGCCGCCGCGGATACCGCCGCCCGCGGCCGGGCAGGTCGCCCTCACCGGACGGCTCCGCCAGGCGGAGACCCCGGAGAGCACCGGCATCCGGCCGCTGAGCGGCCTGCCCGCCGGGCAGATCATGCTGATCGACACCCCGGCCATCGGCCGCGCGATGCCGTACCCGCTGTTCGGCGGCTACGTCGAGCTTGTCGAGCAGCGGCCGGCCGCCGCGGCGGCGCCCGCGCCGGTCCCGCCGCCGGACGTCGGCGGCCGGGGCGGGCTCAACCTCGCGTACGCCGTGCAGTGGTGGGTCTTCATCGCCATCGCGATCGGCGGGTGGTTCACGCTCATCCGCCGGGAGGCCCGCGACCTTCGCGCCGGAGAGGGCGCCGACGGCGGCGCCGGCGGCGGCCGGCCGGCCGGCGCGGGCGCCCCGGCCTGAACGGATACCAACCGGAGACCTGCTGGCTTGTCTCGTGTTATGCCGACGCCATACGGTTTTCCTGTGACTACATCGCTGCCTCCTGACCCTGAGCCACGGCGGCGAGACTATGTGATCATTTCCGTCGATGATCATGTCATCGAGCCGCCGGACCTGTTCGAGGGCAGGCTCCCCGCCAAGTACGCCGAGGTCGCTCCCAAGGTCGTGGAGACCGAGGCGGGCCACCAGGTATGGCGGTACGGCGGCGGCACCTACTCCTGCGCGGGCATGGACGCCGGCGCCGGCCTGCCGCGCGAGCAGTGGACGCTCGACCCGGTGCGCTTCGAGGAGATGCGGCCGGGCTGCCACGACATCGAGGCCCGGATCGCCGACATGGACATCGCCGGCATCTGGGCGGTGCTCAGCTTCCCCGGCATGCTCGCCGTGCAGTCCGGCATGGCCTTCGCAAAGACCCGCGACCAGGACCTCGGGCTGGCCCTCACCCGTGCCTGGAACGACTGGCACTGCGACGTGTGGGCCGGCACCTATCCCGAGCGGGTCATCGCCCTGCAACTGCCCTGGCTGCCCGACCCGGAGGTCGCGGCCAAGGAGGTACGCGCCAACGCGGCGCGCGGCTTCAAGGCCGTCGTCTTCCCGGAATTCCCGAGCCGGCTGCGGCTGCCGTCCATCCACACCGGGCACTGGGACCCGTTCTTCGCCGCCTGCGAGGAGACCGGCACGGTCGTCTGCCTGCACACCGGCGCGTCCTCCTGGGCGCCGGTGCCCTCGCCGGACACCCCGATCGAGGCCATCACCACGCTGATCCCGGCCAGCGCGATGTTCGCCTGTGCCGACTGGCTCTGGTCGGGGGTGCCGCTGCGCTTCCCCAAGCTGCGCATCCTCATCGCCGAGGGCGGCGTCGGCTGGCTGCCCATGCTGGCCGCCCGCGCCGACTACGCGCTCGACCACCCGGTCGCCGGCGAGACCGAGTGGGAGGGCGGGCTGAAGCCGAGCGAGGTGCTGCGGCGCAACTTCTACTTCGGCACCCTGGACGACTACGCGCTGTCGGGCGTGCGGCTGGCCGTCGGCCTGGAGCACGTCCTGCTGGAGAGCGGTTACCCGCGCTCGGAGTCCACCTGGCCCGACGTCCAGCACGCGCTGGCGCGCAACCTCGGCAGCCTGCCGCCCACCGACATCGCCCGGGTGGCCTACGGCAACGCGGCCCGGCTGTTCGGCCACCCGCTGCCCTCCCGCGCCTGGCTGATGGCCGAGGAGCTCTGACCGGCGGGAACGCCTGACCCGGATCCTGGATCCAGGCCGGTCGCCCGGCCCGCCGAACCGGACTCCGGTGGAGGAGACGGTCCGGGCCGGCGCGCCCGAAGGACGCGGGCGCGCCGCGAACCGACGTGCCGGCTACACGACCTCGCCCTCGACGTGCCGCCTGCCGCGGCCCTTGTCGTGGCTCCTGTCGTGGCCGGGCACCTGGCCGCGCTCCCAGTCCAGATAGCGGTCGCTCTCGCCGAGCAGCGAGCCCATCAGCCACAGGAAGGCGCCGAAGTCGTCGGCGACCCCGATGAGCGGCAGGAAGTCGGGCACCACGTCGAACGGGGACACGATGTAGAGCACGCCGAGCCCCATCAGGGCCAGCTTGCCCTTGCTCAGGTCACGGTATTCGCCGCGCAGCGCGCCGCCGATCATGCGGGGCAGCGCGCGGATCCGATCCATCAGCCCGGCCGAACCGGGCCGGCTCACCTGGCGGTAGGCGCGGTACGCCGCCGCCGCACGTCCGGTCTTGCCCATCTGGCACCTCCGTCTGCGCCCGCGGTCCGCGGCGCGGTCGGAACCCGTCGATCGCGCACTACCCGTGCGGGCACTTCGATAACGCACGGGACGACCCGCCGGGTTCCGCGGCCGGCATCCGGACGCCTCCGGGGCGAGCGCGCACCGTCCCGGCCGCCGGGCACGACGGCGAACACAAGGGGCGAACACAAGGGGCGGACACAAGGGGCGGACACAAGGGGCGGACACGGCGACGGGCCAGGCGGACGGTCGGTCCGACGGGCTCAGGTGCGCAGCTCGCGCATGGCGGTGATGAAATCCTTGGTCACCCCGCGCAGGCCGGGCAGGTGCGAGAGCCCGACCAGCCGGTCGATCAGCGGCACCATCACCTCGATCAGCCGGTACGTGCGCGCGCAGCCGGGCGAGGTGTCGTGCACCCAGAAGAGGATCACCCCGAGCGAGGACAGCCACAGCAGCTCGGGCAGTTCCTCGCGCAGTTCGGCGTCGATGCGGTCCGCCGCGCCCTCCACGACCTGGCGGTAGATCGCGATGGCCGCCTCCCGCGCCGGCGCCGACTCCCCGCTGAACGGGCTGAGCGGATTGCCGGGCTCGGAGGCGTGCTTGTAGAACTTCACCGCGAACGCGTGATACGGCTCCGAGACCGCAACCCAGGCGCGCAGCACGCCGCTCAGCCGGTCGGCGAACCGGCGCTCGGCGGCCAGCAGCTCGCGGCAGGCGGCCTCGTGCGCCTCCTGCGCGCGGTCATAGTAGGCCTGGACCAGTTGCTCCTTGGAGGCGAAGTAGTAGTACGCGTTCCCCACCGATACCCCGGCCTCGGCGGCGATGGCCCGCATGGTCGTCGCCTCGTACCCCCTCTCCCGGAAGAGCCGCAGCGCGGTCTCCACGATGACGTCCCGGGTCTTCTCTCCGCCTCGCGCCTTCGGCCTCGACTCGACCACGTGGCAACTGTACGGCCGCGGCCAAGCAAGGTCACAGACGCACAGCTCGCCCGCCATTTTCCCGCAAAAAGCCGCAGAGCAGTGGAGTCAGCACTTTGGGTATGTGGGATAGATCTTCCTGGCGGAGGGGCGCTGCGACAGAGGATCGATATGGGCTTTAATCCATGCACAACGGGATCTGCCTGGCTCGGCGCCGGCGCGCTGCTCGCCGCGCACATCGTGCTGGCCGGCCCCGCGCTGGCCGCGCCCGCCCCGGCGCCGGAGGGACTGGCCGGAACGGCCGCCCGGCCGACCGCCCGGGAGCGGGCCGGCGGGCCCGCCCGCCCGGCCGCCCGCCGGATGAGCCATCCCGTCCTCACCACGCTGCACGCGGCGCAGGCCGCCCGGGCCGCCGCCCGCCGCCGCGCCCCCGGGATGGTGAGCGCGGCGCTGTGGCGGCAGCACCGGCGCTTCCGGGCGCTGCCGCTGGCGCACCCGCAGGCGGTCCGGCGGCTGCGGCACGCCGGGCTGCGCTGGAAGTCCTCCGGGCACTGCCACAGCCGGCACCGGCCCACCTGCACATCGCTGGCATCCGTCCGGCTGGGAACGCTGTGGGGGCTGGTGAACCTCAGACGCCGCAGCGGCTGCCCGGTCATGGTGACCGGCGGCACCGAGGTGGGACACGCGCCCGGCCCGTTCAGCCACGGCCGAGGTTACAAGATCGACATCCTGCACAACCGGTGCGTCGACCGGTACGTCCGCGGCAAGCGCCGCGGCCGGATCCGCGACGACGGCGCCCGCCTCTACTACGAGCGCCGCGGCAAGGCGTACACCGTCTACGCCGACGAACCCAGCCACTGGGACATCACGTTCCGCTGACGCCCGCGTCCCACGAGGGGCCGCCGCGCGCGTGCGGGGGCGCGACGGCCCCCGCACGGCGCGGACGTCAGGCGGTGAGTTCGGCGGCGACCAGCTCGGCGATCTCCGCGGTGTTCAGCGCGGCGCCCTTGCGCAGGTTGTCGCCGCACACGAACATGTCCAGCGTGTTCGGGAAGTCGAGCGCCTGCCGGATGCGCCCCACATAGGTGGGGTCGGTGCCGACGACGTCGGCCGGCGTGGGGAACACCCCGTTCGCCGGGTCGTCCAGCACCACCACGGTGGGCGCCGCGTCCAGCACCGCGCGCGCCTGCGCCACCGTCACCGGCTCGGCGAAGGTGGCGTGCACGGCGAGCGAGTGGGTGGTCACCACCGGCACCCGCACGCAGGTGGCGGAAACCTTGAGATCCGGGATGCCGAGGATCTTGCGCGACTCGTTGCGCACCTTCAGCTCCTCGGAGAACCAGCCGTCCTCCTTGAGCGACCCGGCCATCGGCACCACGTTGAATGCCAGCGGCGCCGGGAACGGCGAGCCGACCAGATCGGGCACCGCCTTGCGGACGTCGCCCGCCACCGTGCCGAGCGTACGGTTGCCGGCCACCGCCTCGATCTCGTCGTACAGGCGCTCGGGCCCGCTGACGCCCATGCCGGACACCGCCTGGTAGGAGGCGACGACCAGCTCGCGCAGGCCGTACTCGCGGTGCAGCGCGCCGAGCGCGGCCATCATCGACAGCGTGGTGCAGTTGGGGTTGGCGATGATGCCCTTGGGCCGCTCGGCCACCTGGCGCGGATTGCACTCGGGCACGACCAGCGGTACCTGCGGGTCCATCCGGAACGCGCCGGAGTTGTCCACCGCGACCGCGCCGCGGGAGACGGCGATCGGCGCCCACTCCGCCGACACCTCGTCCGGGACGTCGAACATGGCCACGTCGACCCCGTCGAAGGCCTCCGGCGCCAGCGCGACGACCTCGACCTCCTCGCCCCGCACCCGCAGCCGGCGGCCGGCCGAGCGCGCGGAGGCGATGAGCCGGATCTCGCCCCACACGTCCGGGCGGCTGGAGAGGATCTCCAGCATGACCGTGCCGACGGCGCCGGTGGCGCCGACGACGGCCAGGGTGGGCTTGGCGGTGCTGTCCGCGGTCACTGCCTGGTCACTCTCCTTGCCGGTGTGCCGATCGGGGGCGCTCATCGCCCGGTACCGCCGTAGACGACGGCCTCCACCTGGTCGGCGTCGAGGTCGAACGCCCGGTGCGCGGCGGTGACCGCGGCGTCCACCTCGTCCTGCCCGACGATGACCGAGATGCGGATCTCCGAGGTGGAGATCATCTCGATGTTCACCCCGGCGTCGGCCAGGGCACCGAAGAACTTCGCGGTGACGCCCGGATGCGAGCGCATGCCCGCGCCGACCAGCGACACCTTGCCGATCTGGTCGTCGAAGAGGATCTTTTCGAACCCGATCTGCTCCTGGATGCGCTTCAGCGCCGTCACCGCGACCGTGCTGTCGGCGGACGGCAGCGTGAAGGAGATGTCCGTGCGCCCGGTGGCGGCGGCCGAGATGTTCTGCACGATCATGTCGATGTTGATCTCGGCGGCGGCCAGCGTCTTGAAGATGGCCGCGGCCTCTCCGACCTTGTCGGGGACCCCGACCACAGTGATCTTGGCCTCGCTCCGGTCGTGCGCGACGCCGGAGATGATCGGCTGCTCCATCTCGCTTCCTTCAGTGTTGGGATCGGAGACGACCCAGGTGCCTTCCCGGCTGCTGAACGAGCTGCGCACGTGGATCGGCAACTCGAAACGCCGGGCGTACTCCACGCAGCGCAGATGCAGGATCTTCGCGCCGCAGGCCGCCATCTCCATCGCCTCCTCGTAGGAGATGCGGGGGATCTGGCGGGCCGCGGCGACGATGCGCGGATCGGCGGTGAAGATGCCGTCCACGTCGGTGTAGATCTCGCAGACGTCGGCCGCCAGGGCCGCGGCGAGCGCGACCGCAGTGGTGTCCGAGCCGCCCCGGCCGAGCGTCGTGATGTCCTTGGTGTCCTGCGAGACACCCTGGAAGCCGGCGACGATCGCGATCTGCCCCGCCCGCACGGCCTCCTGGATGCGCCCGGGCGTGACGTCGATGATGCGCGCCTTGCCGTGCGAGGAGTCGGTGATCACGCCGGCCTGCGAGCCGGTGAACGAGCGGGCCTCGTGGCCGAGATTGGCGATCGCCATGGCGAGCAGCGCCATCGAGATGCGCTCACCGGCGGTCAGCAGCATGTCGAGCTCGCGGCCGGGCGGCAACGGCGACACCTGCTGGGCCAGGTCGAGCAGCTCGTCGGTGGTGTCGCCCATCGCCGAGACGATGACCACGACGTCGTTGCCGGCTTTTCTCGTCGCGACGATCCGCTGGGCCACCCGCTTGATGCCTGCGGCGTCTGCGACGGAGGAACCACCGTATTTCTGGACAACGAGCGCCACGGGACGTCTCCCCAAAGGTCGGGCCTGCGGAGCTCACAGTCTACTTGCGCCCCCTGAATCGCCGACCGGGCCGGTCAGCATGTGGACAGCGGGCCGGCTGCGCTCAGACGGCGGTGACCTCTTCCACCACGTCGAGGCGGGTGTGCGCCACCAGTGCCTGCAACGCGCGCATCGCGGCGCCCGCGTGGTTGCCCCAGGTGTTGAAGTAGGAGTACTGCCACCACCACAGCGCCTCCAGCGGGCGCCCGGCCCGGTAGTGGCCCAGGCCGTGCACGAGGTCGGCCGCCACGGCCGCCAGGTCGTCCGACAGCCGGTAGGGGGTGACGCCGGTGTCCTTGTACGGGTCGAACACCTCGGCGTAGTCGTCCACCGGGCCGAGGCGCGCGGCCAGCGCCTGGCGCATCCCGTCCAGGTCGGGGTCGGGGCCGGTGGCCGGCTCGAAGTTGCCCTGCAGGATCACGTCCTGCACCGCGCCGAGCTGGGCGCCCGCCAGGCTGACCTGCGCGACCTCCACCAGGAGCATCGGCAGGATGGCGTCACCGCCCTCGCCGCCCGCCAGCCGGGCCAGGCCGTCCAGGTAGTTCTGCGCGTGCACCGCGACGCCATCCGCGAGAGCGCTCCACTCGTCAAACATCCAGCAGTCTCCGTCCTTCGAAAGCGCGGCCCAATGTGACCTCGTCGGCATACTCCAGGTCTCCGCCCACGGGCAGTCCGCTCGCCAGCCTGGTGACCTTCAAACCCATCGGTTTCACCAATCTGGCGAGATATGTCGCCGTGGCCTCCCCCTCGAGGTTCGGATCGGTGGCGAGGATCAGCTCGGTGACCCGGCCGTCCGCCAGCCGGGTCATCAGCTCGCGGATCCGCAGGTCGTCCGGGCCGACGCCCTCGATGGGGCTGATCGCGCCGCCCAGCACGTGGTAGCGGCCGCGGAACTCGCGGGTCTTCTCGATCGCGACGACGTCCTTGGACTCCTCGACCACGCAGATGACGTGGGGGTCACGCCGGGTGTCCCGGCAGATCCGGCACTCCTCCTCGGCCGCGACGTTCCCGCAGACACGGCAGAACCGGACCTTGTCCTTCACCTCCAGCAGCGCGTGCGCCAGCCGCTTGACGTCGGCCGGGTCGGCGGACATCAGATGGAAGGCGATGCGCTGCGCGCTCTTGGGACCGACGCCGGGCAGCAGCCCGAGCTCGTCGATCAGATTCTGGACGACCCCTTCGTACATGGCGGATCAGAAGCCGGGCAGCTGGAGCCCGCCCCCGCCGAGGCCCTGGGCCAGCGGGCCGAGCTTCTCCTGCTGGAGGTCGGAAGCCGCCCGCACGGCGTCCCGGACCGCGGCGATCACCAGGTCGGCCACGGTGTCCGCGGTCTCCTTGGGATCGGCCGCGTCGATGACGTTCGGACTGATCTTCAATTCCAGCAGCTCGCCGCTGCCGTTCACCGTGGCGACCACCAGCCCCCCGCCGGCCGACCCCTCGATCTCGGCGTCGGTCAGCTCCTGCTGGGCGTTCGCCAACTGCTGCTGCATGAGCTGCGCCTGCTCCAGCAACTGCTGCAGGTTGACATCCCCTGGATTCACGATCATGCGCTCCTCATGGCCTCGCGTGTGGCACGAGCCTACGGCTTCCCCGGCCATGATGCATCGGCCCCTCACCAAGCCGTCACCATGCCCGCGCCACCATCCCAGCGGCCCGGGGCGTCTCAGGTGTGGTCGATCTCTCCGATGATCTGGCCACCGAGTTCGCGCTGGACCAGCGCCATCCCGGTGAGCGCGTCGGCGTCGGCGTCCGCGTCGTTGAGAGGATCGACCTCGTCGGCCTCAGGGCCGCGCGCCGGCCGGCCCGGCACCGCGTCCGGCCAGGCCGCCGCCCCCGCCGGCCGGGGGCCGGACTGCGCCGCCGCCTGCGCCGCCGACCGGGCGGCGGCCAGCCCGGCGCCGGACGGCGGCGGGTGGCCGATGTCCTCCGGTGGCGGATCGTCCGGCCAGGGCTCGTCGGCGGGGGCCGACGGCCCGCTCGACCGGGCTCCCGGGGCGCGCCGCCGGGACGCCTGGGCCTGCCCCGCCGGGGCGCCTGGCCCGCCGGCGGCGGGAGCACCGGCCGCGGGAGCACCGGCGGCCGCGGCGGCGTCGGGCCGGGCGGCCCGCGGCGCCGGGCGGCCCCGGGACGGCGCCGGGCCGGCCGGCGGGGCGGACCCGCCCGCCGAATCGCCGACGACGGCCTCCACCCGCCAGGACCCGCCCATCACCTCGTTGATCACGGCCGCGACCACCGTGTCCTTGCCGCCGTTGACGAAGTTGCGCATCGCGCCCACCTGGCTGAAGCCCAAGGTGGCGATCTCGCCCTCGACCCCGGCCAGCCGGGCGTTGGTGCTGACGTTGGCCCACACCGCCGGGGAACGCCGCCGGAGCAGGTCGAGAACCTGCCCCCAGCCCTGCTGGAGCGGACCTGCGGCGGCGGGCCGCGCGCCGCCGGCCGGCGGCGCCTCCTCCGGCGCCGGCCGGACCGGCGCGGGGCGTTCGTCCTCCACCGGCCGCCGGGCCGGGGTGGGCGCGGCGGCCGCGGCGGGCTGCGGCTGCGCGGGCCGGCCGCCCGGCCCCGGCGCCGGGCCCGGATCGGCCGTCGCGGGCGCGGCGGCCGGTGCCGGCGCGGGCGACGGTGCCGGCGCGGGCGACGCGGCGACGCGGCCCCCGGTCGCCACCACGCCACCGCGCTCCAGCCGCTCCAGCCGGGTGAGCAGCGCGGCCTCACCCTGCTCGGCGGCCGGCAGCAGCACCCGGGCGCACATCAGCTCCAGCAGCAGCCGGGGGGAGGTCGCCCCGCGCATCTCGGTGAGCCCGGCGTTGAAGATCTCAGCCGCCCGGGTCAGCTCGGCCGGCCCCATCGACGCGGCCTGGGCGACCAGCCGCTCCAGCTCGTCCGCCGGCCGGTCGAGCAGCCCGTTGGCCGCCGCCTCCGGCACGTTGGCGAGCACGACCAGATCCCGGAACCGCTCCAGCAGGTCGGCCGCGAACCGCCGGGGGTCGTGGCCGCCCTCGATCACCCGGTTCACCGCCTGGAAGACGGCCGCGCCGTCCCGGGCGGCGAAGGCGTCGACCATCTCGTCGAGCAGGTCGCCATCGGTATAGCCGAGCAGCGAGGCGGCGCCGGCGTGCGTGATGCCCGACTCGCCGGCGCCGGCCAGCAACTGGTCCAGGATGGACAGCGAGTCACGGGCCGAACCGGCGCCCGCGCGCACGACGAGCGGCAGCGCGGCGGGCTCGTACGGCACCGACTCCGAGTCGAGGATCTCCTCCATCAACCCGCGCAGCGTCCCCGGCGGCATGAGCCGGAACGGGTAGTGATGGGTGCGGGACTTGATCGTCCCGATGACCTTCTCCGGCTCGGTGGTGGCGAAGACGAACTTCAGGTGCGGCGGCGGCTCCTCGACCAGTTTGAGCAGCGCGTTGAAGCCCTCGCGGGTCACCATGTGCGCCTCGTCGATGATGTAGATCTTGAAGCGCGCGGAGACGGGGGCGAAGAAGGCGCGCTCACGCAGGTCGCGAGCGTCGTCGACGCCGCCGTGCGAGGCCGCGTCGATCTCGATGACGTCCAGGTGGCCCGGCCCGGTGGCGGCGAGGGCGACACACGACTCGCACTCGCCGCAGGGATCGGGGGTCGGGCCCTTCTCGCAGTTCAGCGACCGGGCGAGGATGCGGGCGCTGGAGGTCTTCCCGCAGCCGCGCGGGCCGCTGAACAGGTAGGCGTGGTTGATCCGGCCGGAACGCAGGGCCTGGCGCAGCGGCTCGGTGACGTGCTCCTGCCCCTTGACCTCGGCGAACGTTCCAGGCCGGTACTTACGGTAGAGGGCGAGACTCATGCCGTCTCCTCGCCTTGAGGGCCGGAGTGCGAACGCGCCGGCACCCGCGGGGCGCACGCGCGCCGACCGGCTCGCGCTGGTACGGGCGGGCCCCAGGGCTCCAGCGAAGAGACCCCTCGCACACCCGACAGAGCCCGCTTATCCTTGCTGCCTTCCGGCCCTGGGGAGGTTCACAGGATGACGCCATGCGAGGGGTCCGGGTGACAGTCTAGCGGGGTGCGGCGGTGCTCCGTGCCGCCAGCGCGCACGGAATCTCGAGACCGATTCGAGGCCCTCCGGGTGGTCTTCGCACCCGCTGCGGTCCGGTAAGCTTCTCGGCGGAGGATTCGCCTAGTTGGCCTAGGGCGCACGCTTGGAAAGCGTGTTGGGGGCAACCCCTCAGGAGTTCGAATCTCCTATCCTCCGCGCTTGGTTGAGCAGCAAGAACACGTAGGGCCCGGGTCGATCCAACCCGGGCCCTACGTGCGTCTGGGTCTCAGTTCGGGTCTCAGTCGCCGCCCTGGCAAGGCCTCGCAGGGCCATCACTCCACTGACGCCGGACATGCCTCCCGTCACCTCACAGCCTCACCCGACGGATAATAACAGAATTATAACGAGATGCTAACGGGATGATTGCCACAGCGGGCTGACCTGGCCATCTGCCCTACCTTGTAGCAGGGTTCCCTGAGACTTAGGAAAATTCCCTGAGCCTAGGGAAGGCCCGCGCCCCATGCCTTGACCAGCATTGGGGGGCACGGGCCCTCCGGGAATGACCTTCCTGACCTCTAGCTAGTTCTGGCTAGAGGTCAGGACTGTCACCGTTGCGAAACAGCTCGACGATAAATCGTCCAACTGCCGCGAGCGCCGAAACAGCCGGCCAGATCCAAGATCTAGAAGTCCGATGTCGCGATGCGCGATTACGGCGACCCATGATCACTCGGTCCTCTCTGCGACCCTCCGGGGGGAGGGGGCGACCATTCGGCCGACCGGGTGACGGTCGAATGAAGCCGATCACAATTGAGGACGTGCGTACCATACTGCATACCCCTTGATGATCACCCGTTATCGACCGGAACGTGTCGCGAACCCGTCGGGCATCACTCGACGTGTCCAACTATTTGCGGTTATGCACGGGCGCGTGGCTCAGGGAACGAGCGGGCGCCTCGCGGGGAAACCACCCAACCTGGAAGGTGCGTTGAGGGCCACCCCTCGCGGGCTCGAATCTCGTATCTCCCACGCCCGGTCCGAGCGGCCGGAACACGCACGCCCCGGACCGATCCCGCCGTGCATCCGGGACATGGCGCGTCCGAGCCGCACGGCCGGCATCGGACTCCCGCGAAGGTTCACGGAATCTGGCGGTAGATGTCGCGGCGGTTACCGACGGCCAGGACCCACACGATCAGCCGGCCATCCTCGACGGTGTAGACGACACGGTAGTCGGCGACTCTGAGCCGCAGGCGGGAACTGTGCCCCTGCAGGGCCTTGATGTCGAACGCCGAGGTGTCACCCGCGTCCATCGCCTTCTGCAGGTCGGTGAGGCGATGAAGGATCCGCACGGCGTCCGGCCGCGGAATCTTGAGCATCTCCCGTTGGGCGGCCGGCGTGAAGCGTGTCGTGTACCCCATGCGGTTCAACCCTGGTTGTCGCGGAGCAGCGCGGCCATCTCCTCCAGGGAGACCGCCCCTCTGGTGCCCTCCGCCTCGGCCTCGTCGGCCAGCCGGTTGAGCCACGCCTCTTCGACGTCTTCCGCGATCCGATGGAGTCGCTGGTACTCCTCGATGTCGATCACGACGGCCTCCCGCCTGCCGCGTCGCGTGATGATCGTCGGGGTCTCGTCCCGGCGAGCCCGGTCGATGACGTCGGCCAGGTGGCTACGGACCTCGGCCATGGATTCCACTACTGGATCGCCCATGCCTTGAAGGTAACAGATGTACATCTGTTACTACAGCGGTCACCCCTCCGGATATCGGCCGCGCATGACACTCGTCCTGCTTGCTCCGCTCCCGGATGCGGCGCACCTCGGCCAGCACGTCGGCCGGCGGGGCCTTCGTGCTGTCCGGGACTCGGTTCGGGTTCCGCCACCCCGGCCGGCCGAGGTGGCGGAACGGGTCCAGGCCCGGCGCTGTGCCGGCGGCGCGCGCGCCCGATCTCGGTCAGGACAGGAAGGCGCCGTAGGGGCCGTTGAGCATGCCGTTCTTCTGGGTCTGGTCGAAGGTGCAATTCGGGTAGGAGTAGAAGGACGCCGACATGCACGTGCCGTCGGTGGACGTGGCGTCCGGCAGGCCGAACGCGTGTCCCAGCTCGTGGACCATGCCGCCGTACCACCGGTTCATCGGGCCGTTGATGCCGGCGTTGCCGTCGGCGTCATGGCCGCTGAGGATCACCCAGCCGTTGCCGCCGCCGCCGCCGGCGCCGTCACCTTCCGCGCTGATCTCCCCGACGTTGACCCAGCGGCTGTCCGGCGCGCCGAGGCCGAACCTGCGCCGTAGTTCCTCCTGCATGTTGCACACCGTCCACCAGTACTTCTCCCCACACTTCGGGGTGTTCTCGTACCAGCTTCGCGGCTGGTCGCCGTTCACCACCTCCACCACCGGGTCGTTCAGGGTGAACGTCTTGCCGAGTCGCTGCTTGAAGAAGCGCTGCGCCTCCCGCATGACATTGGCGATGCCATTTGGGTAGCGCTGGTCGTAGGCCACGTCCGACGGCTTGAGCCAGAAGACGCGCACCGTCCGCGGGGCCGGGGTGCCCGGCGATCGGGTGGGCGCCGGCGAAGGCGTGGCCGACGGGGACGGGCTCGGGGAGGCGGTCACGCCGCCCGTGCAGGCCACCCCGTTGAGGGTGAAGGCGGCCGGTACCGGGTTGGCGGTGCCGTTCCAGGTGCCGTTGAACCCGAACGAGGCGGTGCCGCCGGTCGCCACGGAGCCGTTCCAGCTGACGTTGGCAGCGGTCACCGCGCTGCCGCCCTGGGTCACGCCGGCACCCCACGCCTGGGCCACCGCCTGCCCGGCGTCGAAGTTCCAGCGCAGCGACCAGCCGGTCAGCGGATCGCCGAGGTTCTTGATCGTGACGTTCGCACTGAAGCCGCCGGTCCACTGCGAGCCGATGGCGTAGGTGACCTGGCAACCGGTCGCGGCGGCGTGTGCCGCGACCGTGGTCACCGCCGTGACACCGGCCACGCAGCAGGCCATGATCACGGCGATGAGGCGTGCGGATAACCCTCTTGGCTTTCGGGACATCTTTCCTCCGTTGCGGCTCGCATGGCGCCTTGCTCCAAGGCGTTTACGGCAGATTCCGGTACGGAGAAGTGGACAGGGCTCCAGTAAACCGGAAGATCAGCGTTGTTAACGCTAAACGGGGCGGCTCTCGATGTCTCTCCACGCCGGCGAAGCCATGCCGGGCACCCTCGGGACCTGCAACGATTTCTGCTTAGCTCAGAAAATTTCAGGCGAGCGCGTGAGACATCGCGCCGATTCAGCCCGCGGGCTCCGCGGCGGCCGGCCAGGCGGCCATCGCCAGGGTGACGATGGCGTCCAGCTCGGCGGCCGAGGCGCCGTCCTGGGCCTGGCGGGACAGGCCCTGGATGACGGCGGCGTAGAAGGCGCCCAGCGCCTCGGCGTCGGTGCCGGCGGGCAGCCGGCCGGCGCCGGCGTCCTGCCGGATCCGGGTCACCAGCGCCTGCTTGCTCCGCTCCCGGATGTCGCGTAGCTCGGCCACCACGTCGGCCGACTCTGGACCGCAGTTCGTCGCCGCAGAGATGATCATGCAACCCGGCGGATGGGCGGGGTCGGCGTAGTTCACCGCCGCCTCGCGCAGCAGCCGCTCGATGGCGGCGCGGGCGGTCGGCTCCTCGGCCAGTGCCCGCGCGGTGAAGGCTCCGTGGGTCTCCTGGTAGTGGGCGACCGCCTCGCCGAAGAGCCGCCGCTTGTCGCCGAACGCCGCGTACAGGCTGGGCGGGCGGACGCCCATCGCGGCGGTCAGCGAGGCGATCGACGTCGCCTGGTATCCGTACCGCCAGAACTCCGCCAGCGCGCGATCCAGCGCGGCGTCCCGGTCGAAGGCCCTCGGTCGTCCCATCCTCCAATTTTATATCGATCGCTACACATGTGGTACGGTCCCGTTCTGTAGCGATCACTAAGGAAAGGGACATGACATGAGCACGCTGGCGGGCAGGACCGCGTTGGTCACCGGAGCCGGGCGCGGCATCGGCCGGGCCGTCGCCGAACGACTGGCGGCCGATGGAGCGCTGGTGGCGGTCAACTACGCCGGGGACGAGCGGGCGGCTACCGAGACCGTCAGGGCGATCCGGTCCGCCGGCGGCCGGGCCTTTCCCGTCCGCGCCCGGCTCGGCACGGACACCGGCGTCGACGACCTCTTCGCCGGCTTGGCGGCCGGGCTACAGGAGCACGGGGCGGGTCCGCATCTCGACATCCTGGTCAACAACGCGGGCATCAGCCCGGGAGGCGCCATCGAGGCGACCTCGGCCGCCGACTACGACCTGGTGTTCGCGGTCAACACCCGGGCGCTCTTCTTCCTCACCCAACGGGCACTGACCCGGCTCCGCGACGGCGGGCGGATCATCAACATCACCACCGGCGCCACCCGGATCGCGCTGCCGGAGAAGATCGCGTACGGCATGACCAAGGGAGCGGTGGAGGTCTTCACCCGGACGCTGGCCGCGCACCTGGGGCCCCGCCAGATCACCGTCAACAACGTGGCGCCCGGCTTCGTCGACACCGACATGAACGCCGACTGGCTGCGCGGGGACCCCGTCGCGCAGGAGTACGCCGCGGGCTTCTCGGCGCTGCGCAGGGTCGGCCGTCCCGACGACATCGCGGCGGCCGTCGCCTTCCTGGCCTCCGATGACGGTCGCTGGGTCACCGGGACCACCATCGACGCCACCGGCGGCTCCCGGCTCTGACGCCCCCCGGTCGCTCCGCCCCGCCACCATTACGGAGGCGGGGCCGCGGGACGTGCGGGCGGGTCGTGGAGTGCCGGGGCGGGCGGGCAGGACGGGCTGAGGCCCATTCCGACGCCGAGGCCGGCCGCCGAGGCGATGACGACGGCGGCCACGAACGGGCCCTGCGTCGCCAGTCTTGCCCGGAGCCAGGCGCCCAGCGGGGTCACCGGGAGGACGCGGACGAAGTAGGCGGGAGGCGGCGTGTCATCGGGCATGCGCGGAAACGCTCCCGTCTCGGTGCTCCAGCGGGCGGATCACTGGTGACGCTAATGACGATGCGCAGGTGGGAGGCATTTCGCCGGTCCCGGCAGAAGGGAATTTCGCGGATGCCGGCCCGTTCCTTGACCGAAGAATGACACCGTCGTGCCACCACCGGGATGCGACCGGAGAGATGATCCGGCCATCCTGCGGGCCACCGGTCATGCATGATCGTTTCGCTTCGGGGCAGTGGCCGCCCATATGACCTTGAGAACCTCATAGAAGGACGACGGGCCGATGGACTTCCGCGATGATGCCAATCTGGACGCATCACAGGTAGAGAACCGTGGTGGCGGAGGCCGATTTCCCGGCGGCGGCCTCGCCGTCGGCGGCGGGGCGGCGGGCATCATCGCCCTCATCGCCGCCTTGATCTTCGGTATCAACCCGGGGGACATCACCGGCGGCAGCGAGGACCCCGGTGCCGTCCAGCCGAGCTCGGACCTGTCCCAGGAGTGCAAGAAGGGTTCCGACGCCGACCAGTCGGAGAACTGCCGGGTGGTCGGCGTCGTCAACAGTATCCAGGCGTACTGGCAGGACACCTTCCAGGAGTCGGCCCAGGCCGACTACAGCAACGCGCGGACCGTGCTGTTCTCGCAGGCGGTGAGCACCGGATGCGGCCAGGCGACCTCCCAGGTGGGCCCGTTCTACTGCCCGAACGACAAGCGGGTCTACCTCGATCTCTCCTTCTTCGACGATCTTCAGAGCAAGTTCGGCGCCAAGGGCGGCCCCTTCGCCCAGGCGTACGTCATCGCCCATGAATACGGCCATCACGTCCAGGACCTGCTCGGCACGATGAACAAGGTCGGCAACGACAGCCAGGGAGCGCAGAGCGCGTCCGTCCGGCTGGAGTTGCAGGCGGACTGCTACGCGGGAGTGTGGGCCAAGAACGCGGTGGACACCGGCTTCTACGAGAAGCCCTTCACCGACGCCGAGATCAAGGAGGCGCTGGACGCGGCGGCCGCCGTCGGTGACGACCGGATCCAGGAGAAGGCCCAGGGCCGGGTCGACCCGGAGTCCTTCACCCACGGCACCGCCGAGCAGCGCACCAAGTGGTTCACCACCGGCTACCAGACCGGGGCACCCGACCGATGTGACACCTTCGGCGGCTCGATCTGACCTCGTTCGTGGGCGGCCCGGTTCCGGTGCCGCCCACGGCTGCGGGGCCGCCCGGCGAGCAGAGCAAGCGGAGCGCTCTCTTAAACTGAACAGGTGATCTTCAAGTCAGTGGGAGACGAACGACCATACCCCGAACACGGGTTGTCGCACCGCGATTGGGCCCGGATACCGCCGCGGCAGGTCCGGCTCGACTCCTTGATCACCACCAAGGCGGTGCTCGACCTGCACTCCCTGCTCGCCAAGGACTCCACCTTCTACGGTGATCTCTTCCCGCACGTGGTGCAGTGGAAGGGCGAGCTGTACCTGGAGGACGGCCTGCACCGGGCGTTGCGTGCCGCGCTGCACCAGCGTTCGGTCCTGCACGCGCGGGTCCTGGACGCCGACGCCGGCGAAGCGCAGCACTCGCCCGCCCCGGAGTAAACAGTTCGCGTTCCTCGCCGCCCGGCCGGCCCTCGGTCTCTAGGCTGCGGCCGTGGCGTCGGGTGACACGGCCCGCCGCCGGTGGGACGACGACCTCGGGCGGGATACGCATGCGAGATGTCACGCAGATCGTGGCACAGGTTCGTGAAGAGCTCGCGGGAGAGCTGCGCGAGCGGGTTCGGCGGCGGCTCGGCGAGCAACCGGCCGAGTGGCTCGCCGACCAGCTGACCTCGCTGGCGCTGGGCGGCGGCGAGGTCGCCGGCCCCGCCGTCCCGCGTCAGGTGCGCCGGAGTCCCGGGGACGGATCCGAGGCGGCGGGAACCGCCGAGCGCTGATCCGCGGCCGTTCCGGGGAAGTGGCCTCGCCCGGAACGGCGCGATCGTGCCCGCTGGTCAGCGGTGCCGGCGATGGTGCTTGGGCTTGTGCTGGTGGCGCTTGTGCTTGGCGCTGTGATGACGCTTCGGCTTGTGCGAGGCGTGCCGCTTGCGCTTGTGGTGGTCGCGGGCGCTCACCGGGGCCGGTGCGCCCACCGACGCGGTGACGGAGGCGGCCGCCTCGGCCGGCCGCGTCGCGGGCGTCGCCGGGAAGACCAGGGCCGAGGCCACCAGGGCACCGGCGGTCAGGACGTGTCTGAGCATGAGAGATCACTCCGTTGTCGTGACGGTCACGGCACCGGGTGAGGACCCGGGCCGGCGGAGCGCTGTGTTGGTCTACTCGGGACTCGCCAAACCGCGCAAAACCACGAACACCACGTTAACTGTGAGATATCCAGCAACAGCGCCATAGGCGGCAAAGGGTTCGTTCGTCGGTTTTATTCGGTTGACCGGCTCGCCGCCCGGCCGGAAACCTGGCCGGATGCTGATACGACGCGAGACCCCGGGGGACGCGGCCGCCGTCCGCCGGGTGCACGACGCCGCCTTCGCCAAGCCCGACGGCCCACCCGGGGCGACCGTCGAATCGCGGCTGGTGGACGAGCTGCGCGAGTGCGACGGGTGGCTGCCGGCACTGTCCCTGGTGGCCCTGGACGGCGACGGCTCGGTGGCGGGTCATGTGGTGTGCACCAGGGGCACCGTGGCGGGTACGCCGGCGCTCGGCCTGGGGCCGCTCGGCGTGCTGCCGGACCACCAGCGCCGGGGCGTCGGGGGCGCGCTGATGCACGCGGTGCTCGGTGCCGCCGACGCGCTGGACGAACCGCTCGTCGTCCTTCTCGGGCACCGGGACTACTATCCGCGGTTCGGCTTCCGGCCGGCCGTCGAGTTCGGTGTGATCCCACCGGTGGCGGAATGGGGGCCGTATTTCCAGGTACGCCCGCTCAACGCGTACGACGCGGAGATCCGGGGGGCGTTCGACTACGCCGCGCCGTTCCGGAACCTGACGTGACCCCGCCGGCCGCGGCGACCGCGGCCGGCGCGTTCGACGGCAGAGCTCCGCACGATCCCGCCGCCGAAACTCCTGACGTGATGGGTGCCCGGCGGCGACCGGATCTGCACCCGATTGATGCGAGGATGGGTCAGCCGATGGACAAAACGCGCAAAGGTGACAAACCATGGATCCTGTTCAGGTGATATTCGTGATCGCCATCGTGATCGTCGCGGTGATCGCCTGGAGGTACGTCGTCCGGCGGCGCCGATGAACCCGCCGCACGCCGCTCACCGGCTCCGGTGACCGGCGGCCCCGAGAACGACGAAACCCTCGAACCCGTGGGTTCGAGGGTTTCCGATGTCCAAGGGACATCATGTGGCGGTGGAGGTGGGATTTGAACCCACGGATGGGTTGCCCCATCACACGCTTTCGAGGCGTGCGCCCTCGGCCACTAGGCGACTCCACCGCGGAGCAGCCTACCGGATCCGGGGCCCGGTTCGCGCATGGCGGGTGCCCGTCATGTCAAGGAATGTGACGATCGTCGGGGCGGCCTCGCCGGTCGGCGAAGAAGTCGCGCAGCGCGGCCGCGCACTCGCCCGCCAGTACCCCGCGGATCACCTCGGGCCGATGATTCAGCCGCCGGTCGCGCAGCACGTCCCACAGCGAGCCGGCCGCGCCCGCCTTCTCGTCGTCGGCGCCGAAGACCACCCGGGCGATCCGGGCGAGCACCGCGGCGCCGGCGCACATCGTGCAGGGCTCCAGGGTGACCACCAGCGTGCAGCCGGCCAGCCGCCACTCGCCGCGCGACCGGGCGGCCGCGCGTAGCG
Source organism: Sphaerisporangium rufum (assembly GCF_016863395.1). GTDB lineage: Bacteria > Actinomycetota > Actinomycetes > Streptosporangiales > Streptosporangiaceae > Sphaerisporangium > Sphaerisporangium rufum. The sequence goes on from NZ_BOOU01000073.1 coordinate 25,592, forward strand.
CCAGCACCTCGGCGTGCGCGGTGGGGTCGGCGGCGCCCTCCCGGTCGTTGCCGGCCGACGCCAGCACCGCGCCGTCCGGACCGAGCACCACGGCGCCGACCGGCACCTCGCCACGCCGGCCCGCCTCGGCCGCCCTGGTCAGGGCCAGCCGCATCGGCTCTTCGAAGGACGGGGCGCGCACGGTCGGGCGGCGATCAGCGGAGGCGGTCGATCTCGTCCGCGAAGGAGAGCCGCTCGGCGATCACCGACAGCGTGTCGGCGGGCAGTACGCCCTCCTCCATGCTCAGCTCCACCAGTTCCTCCGCGCTCACCCCGAGATCGCGCAGCAGCTCGAAGTCGCCCGCCGGCCGGACACCGAGATCGGCCTCCTTGTCCGCCGTGACGGTTCCGGCCAGCTCCATGAACAGCTCGCCGAGCGCGTCGCCGGCGGCGGCGTGCGCGTCCGAAAGGAAGGCCCGCGGCTCGGCGTCGCCGTCGTAGCGGACCAGGGCGAACCACTCGTCCTCCACCTCGACGCACAGCAGGGCCAGCTCGTCGCCGCGCAGGTTGAGGGCCTCCTGCACCGCGTCGCCGATGTCGTCGGCGATCTCGGTGTCCGCCAGGTCGACCTCCGCGCCGCTCCACCCCCCGGAGATACGCACGAAGGCCGCGGCGAACAGAGCGCTGTTCGATGGTCTGGAGGGCATGATGAGGCTCCCGCGGTCAGCCGATGGCGACGTCGACGGCACGTTCGAACGGCTGGGAGAACCCGAGCCGGGCGGCGATGCTGGACAGCACCTCGTCGGGGAGCAGTTCGAGATCACCGGAGAGCGCGCCGAGCTCCATCTCGTCCAGGCCGAGATCGGAGAAGATGGACAGGTCTCCCGCGGGGAGGACCATGTCGAGCTCCTCCTCCTCGGGCACCGGCACGTCCAGGTACTCCAGGACCTGCCTGGCCAGTGGCCAGTCCCACGAGGCCGTGATGTCGGACAGGAACACGTCGACGCGTTCGCCGAACATCCGCAATGCCACGAAGAAGTCATCCCCCACCGCGACAAGGCCAATCGTGGCACCCATGCTCGGCTGCTGCCGCAGCGCGTGGATGAGGCCGTGCAGGTCCTTGGTAAGACCCACCGGCAACATCTCGGCTTCCCAGCGGTCGTCCTCGCGGTAGACCACGATGGCGAAGTCAAGAGCGTCTACATCTGTCATCTTCACCCCACCGACGCGGTTCTTACAGTTGGTAATGGTGTCAGAGTCACTCGCCGCCCGTAGGCCGCTCAGGCAAATTGTGATCAAAGACCGGGACGTCTGCCCAACTTAGGGGGAGATGGGGGCTTACGAGCCAGTCGTACCGTTCACCCGGCACAGGAGATACCGTTGGCAGCCATGAAGACCCTCGTCGTCGACCATCCGCTCGTCGCCCACAAGCTCACCACGCTGCGTGACGTGCGTACGGACTCTCCGACGTTCCGCAGGCTCGCGGACGAACTCGTCACCCTCCTCGCCTACGAGGCGACCCGGGACGTGCGCGTCACCGAGGCGACGGTCGACACCCCGGTCGCCCCGGCGCACGGCGTGCGGCTGGCCCGCCCGGCGCCGCTGGTGGTGCCGATCCTGCGGGCCGGGCTGGGCATGCTCGACGGCATGACCCGGCTGCTGCCCACCGCCGAGGTGGGGTTTCTCGGCATGATCCGCGACGAGGGCACGCTGAAGGCGCAGACCTACGCGACCCGCCTGCCCGAGGACCTCTCCGGCCGCCAGTGCTACGTGCTGGACCCGATGCTCGCCACCGGCGGCACGCTGGCGGCGGCGATCGAGTTGCTGTTCGCCCGGGGCGCCGAGGACGTCACCGCCATCTGCCTGCTCGCCGCGCCCGAGGGTCTGGCGTACATGGAGAAGGTGTTCGCCGGGTCCGAGGCGCCGGTGCGGGTGGTCACCGCCGCGCTGGACGAGCGGCTCAACGAACTCGGCTACATCGTGCCGGGCCTGGGTGACGCCGGAGACCGTCTGTACGGCGTGGTGTGATTCTTTTCCTTCTTCTTCCCGTGTCTGACATTTGATTCGTTACATAGCGTCTTAGCCTGGGTACACAAAGTGACGAGAACGTCATCGTGTTCCCCGGTCTCCCAGCCGTGGACGCACCTCTGGGAGATGCGATGGACCAGTTGCCGGAAATCGACGCCTATGCGCAAGTCGAGACCACGCTGCGGATCGAGTTCGCCGGGATCCATCCCGCCGAGACCGTGACCCGCTGCATGGACGCGGCCCGCCACGGCGCGATGGAGGTGACCGGCCACGCGCACCCGGGCCTGGTGGAACGCATCGCGCGCAAGCACCTGCAGGTGCTCGCCGCCGTCGTCGCCGACCAGGAGTGACACAGGTCACATCCAGACCCCTAACGACTGTGGGGTCCGGATGCGCTTTACCCGGCCGACCGGCTGGGTAATGTATACGGTGGGTGCAGTGGGTGAGTGGTTAATCGGAGGCGGCCGTGCAGGTCAAGAAGGTTCTAACGTACGCAGCCATCGCGTTTGTGGCTTTCTACCTGTTCACCAGACCGGCAGACGCGGCTAGCGCGGTCAAGGGAGCGATGGACACTGTGGTGAATGCCGCGGATTCGCTGGCTCTATTCTTCACCAAGCTGACATGAGGCTGGTGACCCACGGGGAGTCTGCTCCGTCGTCGGTCAACCGTTACCTCCTCCCCAACGAACAGCAAGTGATCATGGTACGCCGCCACCCGGCGGTCCTGTTACGGCCGGTCGCCGAGGTCTTCGGCGGTCTGATCCTGGCGGGCCTGCTGAGCAAGTGGCTGGGCGGCAGTCAGGGCTCCCAGGCCCTGGTCATCGTCTGGTGGGCCTGGTTGCTGTTGCTGATCCGTTTCGTGTGGAAGGTCGCGGAGTGGTCGGTCGACTATTTCGTGGTGACATCCAAGCGCATGCTGCTGACGACCGGTCTGATCACCCGCCGGGTGGCGATGATGCCGCTCGGCAAGGTGACCGACATGAGCTTCCAGCGGTCGCTGCTCGGCCGCATGCTCGGCTACGGCGAGTTCGTGCTGGAATCGGCCGGCCAGGACCAGGCCCTGTCGACGGTGCCGTACATCCCCTACCCCGAGACGTTGTACCTCGAAGTCTGTCAGATGCTGTTTCCCAGTTCTGACGACGATGATTAGTCCACATTCGTCCGGAATCCCGAGGAGTGAGACCGACTTGCTCCCGGGATTCTTGACGTGGGTATACCCGTTTCGGCTCCTTCGTGCCATCATGGCGGAATCATTGACCATAACCTTGCGCAAAGAGATCACATGCCGAGTCAGGGAAGCATCGGTGATCGCGTCCGCGGGCTGCGCCTGAGCAGGCGAATGTCTCAGGCCCAACTGGCCGGACCCGACCTCTCCGACAGTTACGTCTCTCTCATCGAGTCCGGCAAGCGCACGCCGACGCCGGTGGTGGCCCGCCTGTTGGCGGAGCGTCTGGGGTGCACCACCGAGTTCCTGGTCCACGGGATCGAGCCGCGCCAGCGCATCGATACCGAGCTCGGCCTGCGCCACGCGGAGCTGGAGCTGTACCACGGCGACCCGGCGCTCGCCGTCGAGCGGTTCGCCGACATCGCCAAGGCGGCGGGCGAGGACAACGCGCTGCTGGCCGCGCACGCCCGGCTGGGGCGGGCCCGCGCGCTGGAGGCGCACGGCCGCATCGACCTGGCCGTGGAGGCCTACGAACGGCTGCGCCGGGAGGCCGCCGCCCATCCCGAGCGTCTGGCCGACGTCCCGCTCACCGTGGCGCTGTGCCGCTGCTACCACCGGGCGGGCGACGTCATGCGAGCCCGCGACCTGGGCACCACGGCGCTGGCGCAGGCCGACCGGCTGATGCTGCACCACGGCGAGGTCGCGGTCGACCTGGCCCTGGCGCTGGCCGAGGCCGAGGTCGGGCTGCCTTACGTCCAGCAGGTGCTGGAGGCGACCGGGCTGTCGGCGCCGGCCGATCGCACCCCCGAGATCCTCTCGCTGTGGCAGGCCAGCGTGTCGGCCGCCGAGGGGGAGGATTCGGCCCTCGCGGTCCAGCTGGCCGACGACGCCCTCGCCGCCGGCCGCCCGCTGCGGATCACGGCGCAGGCCGCCAGGATCGCCACGCGCTGGGCGGAACTGGCCGGCGGGCACCCCGACGACCTCGACCGGGCCGAGTCGCTGGCCGGCCGGGCGAGCGAGGTGTTCGCGGCCTTGCCCACCGAGACGGCGAACCAGGCGCGCAGCCTGATCGTGCTCTCCCGCCTGCGGCTGCGCGGCGGCGACGTCGCCGGCGCGCAGGAGCTGGCCGGTCGGGCGCTGGCGCTCACGCCGGACGGCCCGGCGACCGTCGCGGCGTCCGCTCATCTGCTGATGGCCGAGATCGGTTCGGCGCGGCCGGGTGTGGACGTGGCGGCGAGCCTGACCCGCGCGGCCGAGTTGCTCGCCGCGGCGCCGGGGGCGGACTCCATCCGCGATCCCGAGATCGCCGGGGTGTGGCGCCGGCTCGGCGACATGTGGGGCGGGGCGGGAATCCGCGAACGGCAGACCGCCGCGTACCGTAAGGCACTGGAAGCGGTCGGAGTCAGGTCGACCGTCGCCGACCCGGTGGTTCCCGCGGTGTTCGCCCGGTAGGCCACGAAAGGATCACGACAGGGCTCCGTGACCGGGAAGCCGCGGATTTGGCGACGAGACTCCGGAATAATTAAGGTCGACCAATCATTGACTCGTAGGATGATTGGTTTTCCCGGAGGAGGCAGACTGTGAGTCTGCGTACGGCGCAGCGGGCTTCCCTCGTCGACCAGGTGATCGAGCAGTTGAAGGACCAGATCACCTCCGGATCGTGGCAGCTGCATGCCAAGATCCCAACGGAGACGGTGCTCGCCGAGCAGCTCGGCGTGGGACGCAACACGGTGCGGGAGGCCGTGCGGGCGCTCACGCACGCCGGGCTGCTGGAGTGCCGGCAGGGCGACGGTACCTACGTACGGGCGACCAGCGAGCTCTCCGGGGCTATGGCACGGCGATTGCGCGCCGCCGAGCACCTGGAGATCCTGGAGGTCCGCCGGGCGCTGGAGGTGGAGGCGGCCAAGCTGGCGGCCGTGCGGCGCACCTCCGGCGACATCGAGATGATCGAGGCGGCGCTGCTGCGTCGCGAGCAGGCGTGGGCCGGTGGCGAGGTGGACGACTTCGTGGAGGCCGACCTCGCCTTCCACGTGGCCGTGGTGGAGGCCACCCACAACCGGGTGCTGATCGACCTCTACAAGGACTTCTCCACCGCGCTGCGGGCCAGCATCGCCGCGGCCGGCGCGCCGCTGCAGAACGGGCACATCCCGCACGACGCCATCGCCGCCGCGATCTCCCGCGGTGACGCGGCCGCCGCCGAGCGGGCCGGGCACGCCTGCATGGAGCACATCGCGATCGCGCTGGCCGAGACGCCCGAACTGATCGACTGACGGCCGCCGCGTCAGCCGACCCGCAGGGACATGGTCAGATAGCGGAACGCCGGATCGTCCCCCGCGTCAGTGATCAGTGCCGGCCGGGTGGACGAGGCCATGTTGATCCGGACGGTCTCGGTCTGCACGCCGGCCAGCCCGTCGAGCAGGAAGTGCGGCTGGAAGGCGATCTCGATGTCCTCGCCGTGCAACTCGGCGGCGACCGCCTCCGCGCCCCGCCCGATGTCACCGCCGCCGGCCTGGATCAGCACCTGGCCGCGGGTGAACGACAGCCGGACGGCGGTGTGCCGCTCGGCCACCAGCGCCACCCGCTTGATCGCCTCGACGAACGGTGCCAGCTGCAGCTCGGCGTAGGTCGGCCACTCCTCGGCCAGCCGTGATCGGTAGTCGATGAACTGCTCGTCCAGCAGCCGCACGGTGGTCGCGCGGCCGGCGCACTCGAAGCCGGCGATGCCGTCGCCGAACCCGATCGACACCTCGCCGGACCGGAGCGACCGGCCCACCTCGACCATCACCCGGGCCGGCACCATCACCGAGACGGCCGTGTCGTCGCGGACCGGGTGCCAGAGCAGGTCGCGCGCGGCGATGCGGTAGCGGTCGGTGGCCGCCAAGGTCACCTGCACCCCGTCGATGTCGACCCGGATGCCGGTCAGCATCGGCAGCGCGTCGTCGCGGCTGGCCGCCGCCGCGACCTGGGCCACCGCGGTGGCGAACAGCCCGCCGCCGAGCGCGCCCGTCGCGGCCGGCAGGGCCGGCAGGGTGGGGAAGTCGTCCACCGGCAGGGTGAGCAGGCCGAACTCGGCGCTTCCACAGGTCAGCACCGCCTCGGAGCCGGCGGTGACGATCTCGACCGGCTCGGCGGGCAGGCTCTTGGTGATCTCCGCCAGCACCCGGCCGGGGATCAGCGCGCGGCCCGGCTCGGCGACCTCGGCGTCCACCGAGGCGCGCGCGGAGACGTCGTAGTCGAACGCGGACAGCGTGAGGCCGTCGTCCAGCGCCTCCAGCAGGATGCCGGAGAGCACCGGGACGGCGGGACGGCTCGGCAGCGTCCGGGCGGTCCACGCCACGGCGTCGGCGAGCACATCGCGGTTCACCTGGAACTTCACCCTGATCCATCCCCTTCGCAACATCTGTTGCCAGCACGTTAGCGCGCGGGTCGGACATTTGGCGGCCACCGGCCGGTCCAGGTCGCGCCGGGACGACGGCGATCAGCGGCGGCTGCCGTTGAGGTAGGCGAGCACCGCGAGCACCCGCCGGTTGTCGTCGTCGGACGCCGCCAGGCCGAGCTTGCCGAAGATGTTCGCGGTGTGCTTGGCCACCGCGCTCTCGCTCAGATACAGCCGCTGCGCGATGGCCGCGTTGGACCGTCCCTCGGCCATGAGCGCCAGCACGTCGCGCTCGCGCGGGGTGAGCCGGCCGACCGGCTCGTCCCGCACGTTGCTCGCCATCAGCTTGGCGATGACGTCCGGGTCCATCGCGGTGCCGCCGCCCGCCACCCGGCGCACCGCGTCGACGAACTGCGCCGCGTTGAACACCCGGTCCTTCAGCAGGTAGCCGACGCCGCCGGTGCCGTCGGCCAGCAGCTCCCTGGCGTACAGCTGCTCGACGTGCTGCGAGAGCACCAGCACCGGCAGCCCGGGAACCGCCCGGCGGGCCGCCAGCGCCGCCTGCAGACCCTCGTCGGTGAAGGTGGGCGGCAGCCGCACGTCGACCACCGCCACGTCGGGCCGCTCCTCCAGCAGCGCCCGGGACAGCTCCGGCCCGGACTCCACCGCCGCGACGATCTCGAAGCCGTGCGCCTGGAGCAGGTTGACCAGGCCTTCGCGCAGCAGGAAGAGATCTTCGGCCAGGACCACTCTCACGCGTTCGACTCCGAGGCCTTCCATCGGCTCTGTTCGGCCACCGCGAAGGCCAGCATGCCCGCGCCGAGCGCGATCATGCCGAGCAAGGTCGGCCACTGCCACGGCTCGGGCAGATAGAGGGCGAGGAACCAGCTGCGCTCGTCCACTCCCGCGATCTTCAAGACGATCGGCACCAGGCCCTGGGGGAACAGCGGCAGCCAGCACAGGCCGAAGCAGACGCCCATCAACTTCGTCCGCCAGCCTGCCGGAACCGCCCGGCGGGCGGCATGGCCCTGGAAGGCGTGCGGCAGCTCGACGGTGGCCGTGGTCGGCCCGCCCCGAGGGCTGTGCAGTGCCAGCACCCCGTCGAACGCGGCCAGCCGCCGCTCGATGCCGCGCAGCCCGCTGCCGCGGGCCGGGTCGGCGCCCCCCTGGCCGTCGTCGGTCACGGTGATCCGCAGGGCCGGGCCGCGATGGCTGATGTCGATGGTGACCGAGGCCGCCCCGCTGTGCCGGCTCGCGTTGGTCAGCAGCTCGCTGACGACGAAGTAGGCGGCCGACTCGACCGGTGCCGCCGACCGGCCGGGCAGGTCGACGCTCACCGTCACCGCGAGCGGGCTGTCCAGCGCCAGGGCGCGCACCGCGTCCCCGAGGCCACGCTCGGCCAGCACGGGCGGGTGGATGCCGCGCACCATCCGGCGCAGCTCGATGAGGGACGTGGCCGACGCGTCCCGGGCCTTGGCGATCAGGGCCCGCGCGGCCTGCGGGTCGGTCTCGACCAGCTCCTCGGCGGCGCCGAGCGTCATGCCGATGGCCACCAGCCGGGCCTGCGCCCCGTCGTGCAGATCGCGTTCGATCCGCCGCAGCTCGGCCGCCTGGACGTCGACGATGATGGTGCGAGCCTGGTCGACCCGGCGCAGCTCGTTGGTCAGCCGGGCCTTCTCGGTCGGCGCCAGCAGCAGCTCGGTCCACCGGCCGTGCAGGCGGACGGTGTGCGGAGCCAAGAACAGCCCGGCGACCGCCAGCAGCACGCCCGCGGCCGTCTCCAGCGGGCGCCCGGTGGCGACGAGGCCGGCCACCGATCCGGCGACCATGATGACCGGGACGGCGGTGACCGCCGCACCGAGGATCGGCTGGCCGAATACCCAGGCGAGATCGCGCCACGTCGCCGGATCCTTGAGCATCCAGTCCAGGGCGCGGTTGAATGACGGCACCAGCGACGTGCGATAAAGGGACCGGCCCTCGCGGTACCACCCGTCGGCCTGCGGCACCGGCGGGGGCGGCGGCGGGCGGTAGGGGTCGGCGATGTCCACTCCCGACCAGGAACGCGCGATCCTGCGGGCCAGCGCGGTGCGGCGGCGGACCAGGCGGATGGTCGCCGGGAACAGGAAGACCATCCCCAGCCCGAAGGACAGCACCATCACGACCGCGGCCAGCGCGCAGAGCAGCGCGTCGGCCAGCGCCAGCGTGACCAGCACGAGGCTGCGGCCGAATCCCTTCGACGTTCTGAGGAGCATGCCACCAGTCTGGGCCACCGGCCGGCCGTTCCGAAGTAGTGCCGCGACCCGAATCCGGGGTGTACCCAGGTACACCCCGCCCGGGAGGCAGGCTCATTCCGCCGGCCCGCCCCCGGTTCCTAACGTCGTCGGCATGTCGGTCATCGAACTCAGGAACCTGCACAAGACCTACGCCGGCCGGGCCGCCGTCGACGACGTGTCCTTCAGCGTGTCGGAGGGCGAGATCTTCGGGGTGGTGGGGCGCAACGGCGCCGGCAAGACCACCACGGTGGAATGCGTGTCCGGACTGCGCCGTCCCGACGGCGGCACGGTCACCGTCACCGGCCTGGACCCCCGGCGCGACCGCGCCGAGGTGCGGCGCCGGCTCGGCGTACAACTCCAGGACTGCACGCTGCCGGACCGGCTGCGCGCCGGCGAGGCGCTGGAGCTGTACGCGAGCTTTTACGAGCGGCCCGCAGACTGGCGCGCCCTGCTGGAGGAGTTCGGCCTCGGCGCCAAGCGGGACACCCCGTTCGCCAAGCTGTCCGGCGGCCAGCGGCAACGGCTGTCCATCGCCCTGGCGCTGGTGGGCAGGCCCCGGGTGGCGATCCTGGACGAGCTCACCACCGGTCTGGACCCGCAGGCCAGGCGGGAGACCTGGGACCTCATCGAGGCGGTACGCGCCCGCGGCGTCACCATCGTGCTGGTCACCCACTTCATGGAGGAGGCCGAGCGTCTCTGCGACCGGATCGCGGTGATCGACGCGGGCCGGGTGGCCGCCGTCGACACCCCCGAAGGGCTGATCGCCCGGGTGGAGGGGGCCGAGCGGATGAGCCTCCGCGTCGAGCAGCGCGCCGACCCCCTCCTGCGCGAACTCCCCGAGGTCACCGGCCTGACCCGGTCCGGCGACCAGATCACCGTCACCGGCTCCGACGGCCTGCTGTTCTCGGTGATCACCACGCTGGCCGCCCACCGCCTCACCCCGGCCGGGCTGCGGGCCGACCGGGCCACGCTCGACGACGCCTTCCTCGCCCTCACCGGCCGTCCGGCCGCCGAGACCACCGCCTAGGAGACCACCATGACCTCGACCACCGGCCCGGCCGTGACCCGCCCGGCCCGGCGCCGCACCTCGGCGCCACTCCGGCTCACCGTGGCGGAGGCCCGGCTCTACCTGCGGGAACCCGCGGTCCTCTTCTTCACGATCATCCTCCCGCTCGGACTGGCACTCGTGCTCGGCAACTTCCTGCCCGGCATGCGGGAGCCGGACCCCCTGATGAACGGCCAGCGCGCCGTCGACACCCAGCTACCGGTCATGATGATCACACTGGCCGCGATGACCTCCGCCTTCACCATCGTGCCCGGCGTGCTGGCGCTCTACCGGGAACGGGGGGTGCTGCGCCGCATGTCGGTCACCCCCGTCCCGCCGGCCCTGGTACTCGCGGTGCAACTCCTGCTCAACGTGACCATCAGCCTGCTCGCCACCCTGTTGATGATCGCGGCGGTGGTGCTGGCCTTCGACTCCCGGCCTCCGGCCGCTCCGCTGTGGTTCGCGGTGTCCTTCCTGGCCGGGGTGGTGGCGCTGTTCGCCATCGGCCTGCTGCTCGCCGCGGTGGTGCCCGGCAGCCGGGCGGCCGGCGGCGCCGGGTCGGTGGTGATGTTCCCGCTGCTGTTCCTGGCGGGGATGTGGATCCCCCGCGAGCACATGCCCGACGGGCTGCGCGTGGCCAGCGACATCAGCCCGGGCGGCGCGTTCGGGCAGGCGCTGCGCGACGCGTGGGCCGGTGCCGCCCCGCAGCCGTTGCACCTGGCGGTGCTGCTGGGCTGGACGCTGGTCGCGGGCCTGCTGGCAGCCCGGCTGTTCCGCTGGGAGTGAGCCGACGGGGTCACGGTGGCGCGGGGGCCCGTCGTGACCCCGTCGATGACCTCGGAGGTAATCGCGGGGCGGACGACCGCTCGGTAGCCTCGGGACATGAGCACCATGGTCAGCTCCCCCCGGCCGGTCGGTGAGCTGCTCCGCCGGTGGCGCGAGCACCGCCGGCTCAGCCAGCTCGACCTGGCCATCCAGGCCGACATCTCCACCCGGCACCTCAGCTTCCTGGAGACCGGGCGGTCCAACCCCAGCCGCGAGATGGTCCTCCATCTCTCCGAGGAGCTCGAACTGTCGCTGCGCGAGCGCAACCGCCTGCTGCTGGCCGCCGGATACGCGCCGGTCTTCGCCGAGACCCCGCTGGACGAGCCGCGGATGGCGGCCGTGCACACCGCGCTCCGGCAGATCCTCACCGGCCACGACCCGTACCCGGCCGTGGTGGTGGACGCCCGGTGGAACCTGGTGGACGCCAACGCGAGCCTCGCGCTGCTGACCCGGCTGGTCTCCCCGGAGCTGCTGCGGCCACCGGCGAACGTGCTGCGGGCCAGCCTGCACCCGGACGGGCTGGCCCCGCACATCGTCAACGCGGGCGAATGGCGGGCCCACCTGCTCGGCCGGCTGCGGCGCCAGATCGCCGTCACCGCCGACCCGCAGCTCGAGGCGCTGCTCGCCGAGCTGCGCGCCTACCCCTGCGACCGGCCGGAGCCGGAGGTGGAGGTACCGGGGCCGGGCGACATCGTGGTGCCCCTGCGGCTGCGGCACCAGGACGGCGAGCTGACCTTCTTCAGTACGATCGCCACCTTCGGCACCCCGCTCGACATCACCGTGGCCGAGCTCGCCATCGAGTCCTTCTTCCCCGCCGACCCCCACACCGCCAAGGTCCTTAACGATCGCTAATGCGGGGCCATGTCGACGAAGCGGCTGTAGTGGCCCTGGAAGGCGACGGTCACCGTGGCCGTCGGGCCGTTGCGGTGCTTGGCCACGATGAGGTCGGCCTCGCCCGCCCGTGGGGACTCCCGCTCGTAGGCGTCCTCGCGATGCAGCAGGATGACGACGTCGGCGTCCTGCTCGATGCTGCCGGATTCGCGCAGGTCCGACACCTGGGGGCGCTTGTCGGTGCGCTGTTCGGGACCGCGGTTCAGCTGAGAGATGGCGATCACCGGGACCTCCAGTTCCTTGGCCAGGAGCTTGAGCGCCCGCGAGATCTCCGACACCTCCTGCTGGCGGCTCTCGGTCTTCTTCGGCGAGCTCATCAGCTGCAGATAGTCGACGATGACGAAGCGCAGGTCGTGACGCTGTTTGAGCCGGCGGCACTTGGCCCGGATCTCCATCATCGACATGTTGGGCGAGTCGTCGATGAACAGCGGCGCCTCGGCGACCTCGCTCATCCGGCGGGCCAGCCGGGTCCAATCGTCGTCGTTCATGGTGCCGCCGCGCATGTTCTGCAGGCTGACCCGGGCCTCGGCGGACAGCAGCCGCATGGTGATCTCGTTGCGCGACATCTCCAGGGAGAACACCACGGTCGTCATGTGGTGTCTGATCGCGGCGGACCTGGCGAAGTCGAGGCCCAGGGTGCTCTTGCCGATGGCCGGGCGAGCCGCGACCACGATCATCTGGCCCGGGTGCAGGCCGTTCATCAGCGCGTCCAGGTCCTGGAACCCGGTCGGCACGCCGACCATCTGGCCGCTGCGGCTGCCGATGGCCTCGATCTCGTCCAGCGCGCCCGGCATGATCTCGGAGAGCGGGCGGTAGTCCTCGCTGGTCCGGCGCTCGGTGACCGCGTACACCTCGGCCTGGGCCCGGTCCACCAGGTCGTCGACTTCCTCACTCTGCCCGCCGTAGCCGAAGGAGACGATGCGGGTGCCCGCCTCGATGAGCCGCCGCAGGATCGCCTGCTCCCGCACGATCTTGGCGTAGTAGCCGGCGTTCGCCGCGGTGGGAACGACCGCGGTCAAGGTGTGCAGGTAGGCGCCACCGCCCACCCGGGCGATCTCGCCGCGTCGCGACAGCTCGTTGAAGACGGTGACGGAGTCGGCCGGCTCGCCCCGGCCGTACAGGTCGATGACGGCGTCGTAGATGATCTGGTGGGCCGGCCGGTAGAAGTCGTCGGACCGCAGCACCTCGACCACGTCGGCGATGGCGTCCTTGGACAGGAGCATGCCACCCAGCACGGACTGCTCGGCCTCGATGTTGCTCGGCGGCGTGCGCTCGAACGGTGTGTCGAATGCCTGGGCCACCTCGCTGCTCATGCCGGCCCCCTTCCACCGTTTCCGGGCCACCCCCGAAGTGACCGGGCTGACAGTCTCGCCGGTTCCGCCGTCCCCGGCAACGCACCCTGTAGACAGGGCTGTGGATAACGTGTGCAGTTCTCCGCACAGCATGTGGGCAGGCTGGGGACAAGTCTGTGGATAACTCGGCGGCAGTTGTCCACAACCCCTGCCGAGCAGGCAGAACGTTATCCACCGGCTGTGGAGAAAAGAAAGTCGGCCGGACACGCCCGGTGCGCCCCCTCCTCGGGCCAGGGCACCGCTCGGTAAGGAGCAGAATTACCACGTGACACTTACCCCCCGGGCGGGCGGCCGGGAGATCCTCCGGCTGGCCGTCCCGGCCTTCGGCGCCCTGGTGGCCGAGCCGCTGTTCATCCTCGTCGACTACGCCATCGTGGGCCGGCTGGGCAGCGCGTCGCTCGGTGCACTCGGCGTGGCGGGCACCGTGCTCACCACCCTGGTCAACATCTGTGTCTTCCTCGCCTACGGCACCACCGCGTCGGTCGCCCGCCAGGTGGGCGCGGGTGATCTGCCGCGCGCCGTCAAACAGGGCGTGGACGGCCTGTGGCTGGCCGTGGGCATCGGGCTGGCCGTGGTCCTCATCGGCTGGCCGCTCGCCCCGGCGATCGTCGACTGGTTCGGCGCCTCTCCCGAGGTGGCCGGTCAGGCCGTGACCTACCTGCGGATCAGCCTGCTCGGCGCACCGGCCATGCTGGCCGTGCTGGCCGGCACCGGGGTGCTGCGCGGGCTGCAGGACACCCTCACGCCGCTCGCCGTCGCGGTGGGGTCGTTCGCGCTCAACGCCGTGCTGAACTACCTGCTGGTGCTGGTCCTCGGCTGGGGCATCGCCGGCTCGGCCTGGGGAACCGTCGTGGCCCAGGCGCTCGGCGCCGCCGCCTACCTGGTGGTCACCGTCCGGGCGGCCCGCCGGCACCGGGTGCCGCTGCGGCCGGACGCGGCCGGAATCCGGGCGGCCGGCACCGCGGGCGTCGCCCTGCTGGTGCGCACCGTATGCCTGCGGATCGTGCTGGTCGTGGCCACCGCCGTCGCCACCCGGATGGGCGTCGCCCAGCTCGCCGCGCACGCCGTCGCGACGCAGATCTGGACCCTGCTCGCCTTCGCGCTCGACGCGATCGCCATCGCCGGTCAGGCGATCACCGGGCGGGCGCTCGGCGCCGGAGACGTGGCCCGGACCCGTGCCGCCACCCGCACCATGGTCGTCTGGGGCCTCGGTTACGGCGTGGTGCTCGGCGGGGTGGTCCTGGCGCTGCGCGGTGCGATCCCCGGGCTGTTCGACGCCGACGCCGCGGTGCGCGCGCAGCTGGAGCCGGTGCTCTGGGTGGTGGCGGTGCTGCAGCCGCTGGCCGGAGTGGTGTTCGTGCTGGACGGCGTGCTGATCGGCGCGGGCGACCGCCGCTACCTGGCCTGGGCCTCCGCGCTCACCACGCTGGTCTACCTGCCGGCGGCGCTCGCGGTCGGACCGTTCGGTGGCGGCCTGCCCGCGCTGTGGGCGGCGCTCGGGCTGTGGATGGCGGCCCGGCTGGTCACTCTCGGCCTGCGCGCCTACGGCCGCTCGTGGCTGGTCACCGGCGGCTGACCGGCCGGCTGAAACCGCTCCGGGCGCTCGGTGTCCCGGGCCGCGAGCCCTGAGCCATGATCATCGGTCCCGGGACGGCGAAGGGCCCCTTCCGGATGCTTGGGTTCACATGGTCGTCGCAACACCTCGATCTTGAGGGGTTGCGACGACCATGTCGTTGTCGGAGGAGATGGGCCGGGAGCGCGATGAGCTGTTGAGGCTGGTCGATGCCGGGGTTTCGGTGCGGTCGGCTGCGGCGGTGCTGGGAATCTCGGGTACTCGGGCATATGAGGTGTTGCGCGCCGCCGGACGAGGGCCGGGCCGGCCCTAGACCGTGATCACCGGCGGGCATCGCGAGCGGGTGCTGGCGGCGTTCGCGGCGTCCGGGAGCGTTAACCAGGCGGCGAAGGCGGCCGGGTTGTGTCATTCGGCGGCCCGTCGGATCCTGGTCGCGGCCGGGGTGCTGACGGCTGCCCGGCAGGCCCGGGGTAAGCAGGAGGCCAAGGAGCGCTACCTTCAGCTCGTCGGGCAGGGCTGGTCGTCGGCCCGCGCCGCTGGGGAGGTGGGGGTCCATCCGCGGACCGCTCGGGACTGGCGCCGGGGGGTCCGCAAGACCGGCAACACGCGGGTCTATCCCGACGGGACGGTCGTGGACTCGGGGGCAGGTGGCCGGTACAAGACCTCCGTGAACGATGAGACGGTGATCAGCAGCCGGTATCTGTCGCTGACCAACCGGTTGGCGATCGCTGACGGCCTGGTCAACAAGCAGACGCCGACCCAGATCGCCGCACAGATCGGCAAGGACAAGTCCACCGTCTCGCGTGAGGTCGCCCGGCATTCGGTCCAGGGCGTCTACCTGCCGTATCAGGCCCATCGAGCCGCCGCCACCGGGCGGGCCCGGCCCAAAATCTCCAAACTGGCCGAGCACACGGCGCTACGCGGGCAGGTCGAACACGGCCTGGAACGGAAGTTGTCTCCCGAGCAGATCTCCCGCAGGCTCGTCAAGGACTTCCCCGATGACGAGAGCATGCGCGTGAGCCACGAGACGATCTACCAGGCCCTCTACCTCCAAGCCCGCGGCGGCCTCAAACGCGAGATCCACACAGCGTTGCGGACGGGCAGAACCCGCCGTAAGCCCCACCGGCAGCCCGACCAGCGCCAGCACCGGTTCGTCGAGGAGATGGTGATGATCGCCGATCGGCCCGCCGAGATCGAAGACCGGGCCGTGCCAGGCCACTGGGAAGGCGACCTCATCATGGGCGCCGGCAACCAGTCCGCGATCGCCACCCTGGTCGAGCGGACCACCCGCTATACCCTGCTGGTCCACCTACCGAACGGCCACAACGCCGAACAGGTCCGCGACGGCCTGATCGCCACCATGTCGACCCTGCCCGCCCACCTACGCGGCTCACTCACCTGGGACCAGGGCTGCGAGATGGCCCGCCACCAGCAGTTCTCCATCGCCACCGACATCGCCGTCTACTTCTGCGACCCGCACAGCCCCTGGCAGCGCGGCACGAACGAGAACACCAACGGCCTGCTGCGCCAGTACTTCCCCAAAGGCACCGATCTGAGCGTCTACGGACCCGAGGACCTCGAACACGTCGCCCAAGAACTCAACGGCCGCCCACGCAAAACGCTCGACTGGGACACCCCAGCCGAGCGCTTGCGTGATCTACTTACTGCCTAACACCAGCGGTGTTGCGACCACCCCTTGAAACCGCCATGGGAAGGGGCCCTTCTCCTGGCTCTCGCGGCCGGGGAGTGCGGCGGTCAGGCGCCGACGACCTCCACGTCCACGTTGGCCGCGACCTCCGGGTGCAGCCGGACCGAGACGCGGTGCGTGCCGACGCTCTTGATCGGGTTACCGATCTCGATGCGGCGGCGGTCCAGCACCGGACCGCCGGCGGCCTTGACCGCGTCGGCGATGTCGGCGGTGGTCACCGAGCCGAACAGGCGGCCGGAGTCGCCGGCCTTCGTCTTCAGCCGGACACGCAGGGCGCCGAGCTGGCCGGCGACCTCCTTGGCCGTGCCGAGGTCGCGGATCTCGCGGGCGGACCGAGCCTTCTTGATGGACTCGATCTGCTTCTCGCCGCCTCGGGTCCACCGCATGGCGAACCCGCGCGGGATGAGGTAGTTACGGCCGTAGCCGTCCTTGACCTCGACGACGTCTCCCGGGGCGCCGAGGCCGGAGACCTCGGTGGTGAGAATGAGTTTCATGTCTCAAGGCCTCCTTCTCAGCGCGCGGTGCTCGTGTACGGCAGCAGCGCCATCTCACGAGCATTCTTGATCGCGGTCGCCACGTCACGCTGGTGCTGGGTGCAGTTGCCCGTCACCCGGCGGGCACGGATCTTGCCGCGGTCGGAGATGAACTTCCGCAGCAGCGCCGTGTCCTTATAGTCGACGTAGGAGATCTTGTCGTGGCAGAACAGGCAAACCTTTTTCTTCGGCTTGCGCAGTGCCGGCTTCGCCATCGTGGTGCTCCTCCTAGGAGAGCCCCGCGTGTCGCGGGAATGGTCGATCGGTTACTGGATGTGGATCAGTGATCAGAAAGGCGGTTCGTCGCTCAGGTCGCCGCCACCACCCTGGGAGCCGCCGAAGCCGCCCCCCTGGTTGTAGCCGCCGCCACCACCGCCGCCGTAGCCGCCACCGCCACCACCGCCACCACCGGACTGGGCCGGAGTGGCCGAGGCCCACGGGTCGTCGCCGCCGCCGCCGAACCCGCCCCCGCCGCCGCCACCCTGGCGCGCGGTCTTGTTGACCTTGCACGTGGCGTTGCGGAGCGAGGGGCCGACCTCGTCGACCTCGACCTCGTAGACGGTGCGCTTCTCGCCTTCCCTGGTCTCGTACGACCGCTGGCGCAGCCGCCCCTGCACGATGACGCGCATGCCGCGCTGCAGGCTCTCGGCGACGTTCTCCGCCGCCTGACGCCACACGTTGCAGGTGAGAAAGAGGCTCTCGCCGTCTTTCCACTCGTTGGTCTGCCGGTCCATGAACCGGGGAGTGGATGCGATGCGGAACCGGGCCACGGCCTGCCCCGAAGGGGTGAAACGCAGCTCGGGGTCGTCGACGAGATTGCCGACGATAGTGATCGTTGTGTCGCCTGCTGCCATCGGTCGCTTTCGCCTTCCTGCGGGTATCTGCGCAGCCTGTCGGCCTTAGAGTACGGCCGGCGCCCGACAAAAGCCGGACTTCGGCGTGCCCAGGGTGCCGCTCAGTGCACGTCGGGCCGCAACACCTTGGTGCGCAGGATGCCCTCGTTCAGGTTGAGCTGGCGGTCGAGCTCCTTGACCGTGGCCGGCTCGGCGGTGAGGTCGATGACGGCGTAGATGCCCTCGGACTTCTTGATGATGTCGTAGGACAGCCGGCGCCGCCCCCAGACGTCGACCTTCTCCACGGTGCCGCCGTCGTTGCGGACGACGCTGAGGAACTGGTCGAGGGACGGGCTCACCGTACGCTCGTCGAGGGACGGGTCGAGGATGACCATCAATTCGTAACGACGCATGCGGTCTTCCAACCTCCTCTGGACTCTTGCGGTCACGACACCATGCCGTGACAGGAGGACGCTGACGTCTTCGCGCCCCGCTCTTCGGCCGGCGGGGGCGATCACGCGGCACGAGACACGCGCATATCTAACGCAGCCAAAGGAGTCTACCAGGGGCTTCCGGCTGCTCGACCGTGATTGCCGATCACCGGCCGGGGAACGCCCATGGAGGGGCAGGTAAGGGAGGTGGCCGGTATGCCACGTGTCCTACGTCCGACCGGCGGCGAACGTTTCCGGCTCACCCTCAACACCGACGGCCGCAGGCATCCGCTGGAGAACGCGCTGTCGCTGGGGGCGCTGGCCCTGGGGCTGGTGGCGTTCGTGTGCGGGTTCATCGCCGCCGCCCACGTGCCCGCCTCGTGGGCCGGGCTCGCGGGATTCGCGGTCGGGATGTACTCGCAGTACGTCTCCGCCACCACCGCCGAGCGCTCGGTCAACATCGTGGGCGTGGTGATGTCCTTCGTCGGCGTGGTGCTGGGCATCTACCACGGTGGATTCCTGCCCTGAGCCGGGCCGGCCGGCGGGATGCCGGCCGGGCGCCCCCCGAGGCGCCCGCCGGCGGCGTGCCGGAGGCGTCGCCTCCGCACGACGGATCAGCCGTCGCCGCCGATGTGCAGATCCACACCGAGCAGGACGAGGAACCACAGGAAGATTGCGAGCAGCGCCTGGGCGATCCTCTTCAGCAGGCTCGGCGTGATGTACTCATGGACCCATGCCACATAGATGCCGATGATGATGTAGATCAACGCCAATAGGTTGATCCCGCGGCGATAGTAGGCCACCGTCGTCTCCTATATGTCGCGGTACGCGGGTTACAGGGCGCACCAGCCCGGCGCTCCACTGCCCGTGCGGCGGTCATTGAAACGGCTACGCTCGTCCTCATGGTGCGTATTGGAGCTCATGTCGACCGCGACGATCCCCTGGCCCACGCCGCGGCGCGCGACGCCGAGGTCGTGCAGTTCTTCCTCGGTGACCCGCAGGGGTGGAAGGGGCCGGTGCTACCGGAGACCGCCGAGGCGATCAAGGCCTCCGACGTCGAGGTCTACGTGCACGCCCCGTACGTGATCAACGTCGCCACGGCGAACAACCGCATCCGCATCCCGAGCCGCAAGCTGCTCGCCGGCCAGCTGGCGGCGGCGGCGTCCATCGGGGCCAAAGGGCTGATCGTGCACGGTGGTCACGTGAGCAAGGACGACGACCCGCAGGTCGGGTTCGACAACTGGCGCAAGGTGTTCGAGCGGCTGGAGACGCCGATCCCTGTTCTCATCGAGAACACCGCGGGGGGCGGCAACGCGATGGCGCGGCGGTTCGACCGGCTGGCCCGGCTGTGGGACGCGCTGGACGGCTTCGACGTCGGTTTCTGCCTGGACACCTGCCACGCGCACGCCGGCGGCGAGGATCTCGCGGACGTGGTCGACCGGGTCAAGGCCATCACCGGGCGGATCGACCTGGTGCACTGCAACGACTCGCGAGACGCCTTCGACTCGGGGGCGGACCGGCACGCCAACCTCGGAAAGGGCCGCATCGACCCGGAGCTGATCCTCGGCGTGTGCCGGGCGGCCGGCGCGCCGATCGTGGTGGAGACCCCGGGTGACGGCCAGGCCGCGGACATCGCCCACCTGCGCGCCAACCTTTGATCCACAGCCTGTGGATAACTCCGCTGGATTACTCCACCGGAAAAACGGGTATGCCTGTCGGTTCGGTCAGCCGGCCCAGGCGCCGTTGAGGAACGCGATCGTGTTCACCACCATCAACGGCCCGGCCACCAGGCCGTACACCACCAGCACCCACGGGCGCCGGGCGGCGGTCCGGCCGAGCAGCACCCACAGCGGAAACCACAGCAGCGCCGAGCGCGGGATCGACAGGTAGAAGGCGGACACCATCAGGGCGCCCAGCTGGAGCCCCACGTAGACCGTCTCGCTCCAGCGCCGGGCCAGCACCAGCCACAGCAGCGCGGCCAGCCCGACGACCACGCCGGCGATCTCCATGCGGAACGGCCAGACGAACTGGCCGTCGTTGACGGCCATCCCCCAGGTGGTCTGGAACGACTCCCACGGCCACACCAGCCGGCGGCCCCATCCGGCCTCCTGCGCGTGCTGCCAGGCCAGCCAGTCGCCGGACCGGTGATAGTGGAAGGCGGAGTAGGCCACCAACGGCAGGAACGGGACCAGCAGCCAGCCCGCCCGCCGGATCGGTTCGCGCCGCGCCGCGTATTCCACGATGAGGGCACAGGCCAGGAACAGCCCGGTGATGCGCACGCAGGACGCGCCCGCCGCCAGCAGTGCCGCCCCCGGCCAGTCGCCGCGCCTGGCCCGCAGCCAGGCCGGGATGGCGAAGGCCAGGAACAGCGCCTCGCTGTAGCCGGCGAACAGGAACACCGCGGTGGGGAACAGCAGCAGGGCCGGTACGGCCCAGCGGCCGGCGCCGGGCATCTCCAGGTCGGCGAGCCGGGCCAGCGCCACCATCGCCACCGCCCCGGCGACGAAGGAGATGAGCAGCCCGGCCAGCGACCAGTCCGGCACGATCAGATGCATCAGGCGCAGCGCGATGGGCATACCCGGAAAGAAGGCCGGCAGCCCCGGGTCGCGGTGGTCCGCCGCCGGGTCGCCGTCGTACCCGAACTTCGCGATCTGCACCAGCAGCTGGGCGTCCCAGTGCTGCCAGCGTTCCAGGAACGGTGGCATGTTCTTGGCGAGGTCGAGGACGCCGACCCCGACCGTCGCCACCAGAAGGATGCCGGCCCGCGAGCCGGCCCACGATAAAAGGGCATCACTGCCCGGCCATCGGCGCGGCCGGTCCGGCGTGTCCGACCCCGGCCGCGAGTCCGGCTCTGGCTCTGGCTCCGAATCCGACTGTGACTCCGATGACCGCGGGGCCGGCTGCGACTCCGGCTGTGACTCCGGCTGTGACTCCGGTTGCGGGCCGGTCTCCGGACCGGGGTCCGGCTGCGGGTTGGGGGTCTCCACGCCCAGCAGAATAGAGGGTCATCCCGGAGTGTGGCCGGTGGAGACGACGCCTCCCCGGTGGGGAACCGGGCTCACGCGGCACTCGGCTCCGGCTCCGGATCCACCCGGCGCGGCCGCCGCAGCACGAAGCGGTCTTCGGCGCCGTCGAAGACCCCGCCCGCCGGATCGTCCACGCCGCCCTGGCGGATCACGTCGTGCGCCGGCCGCAGGATGTCACGGACCACGAACGCCGCCATGATGGCGATCGTCAGCGCCCGGCCCCAGACCGCGGTGAAGTAGGTGGTGTCGCTGATGCCGAGCGCCTCGTTCCCCGGCTGGATGCCCACCAGGTACAGCCAGATGGCGAAGAAATACCAGATCTCCGACAACTGCCACAGCACCAGCGGCTTCCAGTTCGGCCGGGCGAGCACCGCGAACGGCACCAGCCACAGCACGTACTGCGGCGACCACACCTTGTTGGTGACCATGAAGGCGGCCAGGACCAGGAAGCACAGTTGCATGAGCCGCGGCCGGACCGGCGCGGTGAGCGCCAGCACCGCGACGGCCAGGCAGAGCAGGCCGAACGACGCGATGCCCAGCTTGTCCAGCACGGCGGCGTCACCGAGGACCGGCCACTGCCGCATCTGGAAGTAGTACCAGAGCGACCCCCAGTCGGCCCCGCGCTCGCTGCTGAAGACGTAGAACCGCTTCCACCCCTCGAACGCGAGCAGCATGAACGGCACGTTGACCACGACCCAGGTGACCGCGGTGCCGGCCAGGGCCTTCAGGAAGGCCGGCAGCCGCCCGGTGCGCAACGCGAGCAGGAAGATCGGTCCGAACAGCACGATCGGGTAGAACTTGGTCGCCACGGCGAGCCCGAGGAGCACTCCGGTCAGCACGTGCCGCCGGTCCGCCCAGGCGAGGAAGGCGCCCAGGGCCAGCGCGCCGCAGAGCAGGTCCCAGTTGATGAACGCGGTGAGGACGAGTGCCGGCGCGAGCGCGTACCAGGCGGCGTCCCACGGGCGCCCCTGCCGGGCGGCCAGCCGGGCCATCAGCAGCACGCCCACCACCAGGGACACCGCCATGACCAGCACGGTGATGTCGTAGAACCACACGCCCGGCTCGTTGATGTCGCCGAACAGCCCGATCGCCCGCAGGCCGCCGATCAGCCGCTGCACGAACCACATCAGCGCGCCGATACCGACCGGATACTCCACCGGGTGCCCGAAGTACGGGGCCAGCCCTTGGTCCAGCTTCTCATTCCACCACAGCGGATAGATGTCGGTGTAACAGAAGTGCAGGAACTGCTGCGTGCCGTCGTTCCAGGCGCCGCCGAACCGGCACGGCGCCTTCCAGGCATAGGCCAGCACCGCGCCGAGCGCGGCGAGCAGGCCGAGGGGCAGTAACGGCAGGGCGGCACGCGCCGGGCCGGGGACCCGGCGCGTCTCGGTCGGTCGGCTCATGGCGTCATCCGATCATTGCCCAGGCCCCGGTGTCGAGCGCCGGCCCGTAGCAGGTGCGGACGGAGGCGCGGTGACCGGTGCCGACCCCTGGTTGCCGCCGAACCCGTTACCGCCGCCGTTCCCGTTACCGCCGCCGTTCCCGTTGCCGTTCCCGTTGCCGTTTCCATTCCCGCCGCCGTTGCAGGAGTCGTCCCAGGGGACACACTCGTTGCCGCCGCCGCCATCGCCGTTGTCGTTCGGGAACCCGTCGTCGTTCGGGAACCCGTCGTCGTTCGGGAAGTTGTTGTCATTCGGGAAGTTGTCGTCGGGCAGGCCGTTCTCCGGGTCGGGGGTCGGGGTGGGCACCGGCTTGGGCACGAGGTTGGTCTGGTCGCCGACGTTGGCCGGCGGCGGGAACTGCTCGGCCGGCTTGCCCTTCATCGCCTCGGCCATGAAGGCCCGCCACACCTTGGTGGGATAGGTGGCGCCCTGAATGTTTCCGAGCGAGATCTCCTTGGTCCGGCTGTCCGGCGGGCAGACCGCCTTACCGGTGATCGTCTTCTTGCCCTTCACGCACACCTCGCGGAACATGCCCACCGCGGTGGACACCTGCGGGGTGAAGCCGACGAACCACGCTTCCTTGTTCTCGTTGTTGGTTCCGGTCTTGCCGGCCACCGGCCGGTCCGGGAAGGCGGCGCCCCGGCCAGTGCCCTTCTTGACCACGGCCTGCAGCGCCACGTCGGCGTCCGCGGCCGCGGAGGGCGAGATCACCTGGGTGAAACTCTTCTCCTCCTTGTACGCGACCACCCTCTCCGCGTTGAGCACCTTCTCCACCACGTGCGTCTCGTAGTGCTTGCCCTCGTTGGCGAAGATCGAGTAGCCGCCGGCCTGCTCCACGGGGGTGACCCCGGCGGTACCGATGGAGAAGAGGTACTTGTGCGCGTCGATACTGTCCTGCAGGTCCTTCTCGGACAGGCCGGCGCCGGCGGCGATCTCCTTCACCTTCTCCAGCGAGACCTTGTAGGCCATCGAGGCGTAGGCGGTGTTGATCGACTGGGCGGTCGCCGTGGTCACGTCGATGGCGGCCGGCATGCTGTGCTCGTTGGTGACCGGGGTGGTACCGGGCAGCGTCTTCGGCACCGTCTCGTTGCCCGGGACGAAGCTGTTGAGGTTGTAGTTGGATTCCAGCCAGGCGGCCAGCACGTACGGCTTGAACGCCGAGGCGGCCTGCTTGCGAGCTCGGAACGCGTCGTTGAACTGGTCGGGGTTCTTGCCCAGGTAGTTCCGGCCGCTGTAGAAGGCGATGACCCGGCCGTTGCGCGGGTCGACCGCGGCCAGCCCGGTGTGGATCTCCGGGGACAGCGGCGAGGTGTTGTTGATCACCGCGTCCGCGGCGGCCTGCATCAGCCGCTTGTCGAAGGTCGTGTAGATCTTGTAGCCGCCCTCGTTGATGTCCTCCTCGGTGAGGCTGGCCTTGGTCTTCAGCTCGTCGAGCACCGCCTCGATCATGTAGCCACCGAAGCCCTTTTTCCACTCGCTGACCTTCTTGGGCTTGGGCTTGGGGAACTTCACCGTGGCCGGCAGCGAGGCGTAGGTCTGCCCGGACGGCGTCTTCTTGGTCGGCCAGATCTTGGCCATCTGCCCCAGCGCGTAACGGAAGCGCTCCTGGGTACCCGCGTAGTTGCCCTGCGTCTCCTGGGCATCGAAGTTACCCGGCTGCTGGATGCGGCCGGCCAGGTAGGCCGCCTGGGCGGCGTTCAGCTCCCAGGTGTGCTTGCGGAAGAACTGCCGGGCGGCCGCCTCGATGCCGTAGGTGTTGCGGCCGAACGGCACCGTGTTCAGGTAGTAGAGCAGGACCTTGTCCTTCTCCCACTGCTTGTCCAGCTTGACGGCGATGAAGATCTCCTTGAGCTTCCGCGTCATCGTCCGGTCGGTGCTCAGGCTGCTGAAATAGTTGCGGGCCATCTGCTGGGTGATGGTGGAGGCGCCCTGCACCTGCTGGCCGCTCACCGTGCTCCACACCGAGCGGGCCATGCCGGACAGCGAGATGCCGGAGTCCTCGCGGAAGGTGTCGTTCTCCGCGCCGATGACCGCGTCCTGCACCACCTCGGGGACCTGCTTCTTCAGGTCGGTCAGCGTGACGCGTTCGGTGCCCATCCGGGCCAGCACCGTCTTGCCGTCGCCGTAGTAGATCGTGCTCTGCTGGGCGATCGCGTCCGCCTTGGCGCTCTTCTCGTCCGGCAGCGGGGTGGTGGCGTAGGCCACCGCGATCATGCCGAAGACACCGGCCGCGATGACCGTGAAGCCGACCATGAGGATCTTCCAGCTGGGCAGGAAGCGCCGCCAGCCGGTGCGGCGCGGCGGGCCGTCCCCGCCGCCGCGCGCCCGGCGGCGGCCGGGGCCCTCGCCGCCCGGGCCGTCCCCGGGGCCGCCCGACCCGCCGGGACCGCCCGGGCCTCCGGTGCGCGCGCGCCGACGTCCGCCCGGCTCCCGGCTCACCATTGTCTCCGCGGCGGCCACGCCGGATCGGGTGGGGCCGCCACCTGGGGCGCCCCCAGGGCCGGCATCAAGGCCGCCGGCGCGGGTGGCGGCGCCCCCCGGTGCCGCGGCCCGCGACTCGCCGCCCGGCCGGCCGGACACCTGCCCCATCGACGCGGTGTCCTCGAAGGCCGCCTCGGCACGCCGGCCGGACCGGCCGGTACGCGGACCGGCCGCGCCGGCCGGGTGGTCGCCGGAGTCGCGGCCCCGGGGGGCCGCGGGGCGACCCTGTACCTGGGTCGGCTCGCCCGCCGGCGCGGCTCGGCGCACCGGTTGCGGGGCGGATGCGTACGTGGAGGCGGGTCGCCCGCCGGCGGGCGTGTCGCCGGAGGTGGAGCGACGGCGCCGCCCGGCGCGGCCGGATCCCTCGGGACCCTCCGGTTGTCCGGGGCGGCCGGTCGGCTCGGGGCCATAGCTGCTGTAACTCACGCGTCCTCGTCGGGTCATCTGGCGATCTGGGTCTGGCACGTCCCTCCACGGTGCGGCGGCGCGCCTTTCGGAGGGGCAGGTCTCGGCCGGGGCCGGCCTACGTCTCCGCGGTCCGTCCGTCCGCGCCGGCGTCACCGGGTGGCCCGCCGTTGCCGAGGACGAAGGAAACCGTCAGGTGATTCCATGAACAACCTTGGCAGACCTCGACCACGTAGACCCGGAATTCCTGGTATTCGCGGGCCATCGCGGCGAGGTCTGACGTGGCCTTTACCCGGCCGGTACCCCGGCCGAGCTGGTCGCCGTACACATATGTGACATGGGTCACGTTGCGACGTTCGCAGATGGGGCAGACGCGTTGCGTGGGCTCGCCGTGGTACCGAGCGGCACGCAGGAGGTAGGGGTGGGCGTCGCACACATCTTGCCTGGCCATGCGGCCGGAGCGGAGCGACTGGACCGCCGCCCGCTTCGCGAGGCCGTAGTCCACGACCGCTCGCTGTGACCACATGGGCGCCAGACTACGACTTTTTTATCGATTCCGCCCAACCACTTGACGCATTTCTCGATTGCACAGTATGCCAGCTGGACGTATCCTCCTGATGTATCGGCTCGATACATCGACAGGTCACATCAGGGGGAGAGGGGGCGGTTCCAGTGGCGGTCGGCAAAGGCGGAGTGCTGGAACTGGCCGTGCTCGGTTCGCTGCACGAGACGCCCCTACATGGCTATGAGCTGCGCAAACGGCTCAACGCCCTGCTCGGGATGTTCCGTGCGTTCTCCTATGGCTCGCTCTACCCGTGCCTGCGGCAGTTGCTGGGCAACGGCCTCATCACCGAGGAGCCGCCTGTCGACACCACCCGCGGTGCCGCCGCGCCGGCGCCGCGCGAAGGCGCGCTCCCGCTGGCCGGGCGGCGATCGAAGATCGTCTACCGGCTGACGGCCGAGGGCAAGGAGCGCCTGCAGGAGCTGCTCACCCAGGCGGGGCCGTCCTCCTGGGAGGACGAGAGCTTCGGGGTGCACTTCGCGTTCTTCCGCCACACCGAGGCGGAGGTGCGGTTGCGCATCCTTGAGGGCCGCCGCAGCCGGCTGGAGGAGCGGCTGGACGCGGTCCGCACCGCCCTGGCCCGCACCCGCGAGCGGCTGGACAGCTACACCCTCGAACTGCAGCGGCACGGCTTGGAATCGGTCGAGCGCGAAGTGCGCTGGCTGAACGAATTGATCGACACCGAACGGGCGCAGGCCGTCCGGGCAAGAGCGGAGGGGGCGCGGGCGCAGGACGCCGGCCCAGCTCCTGATAACACAAGTGAGTAAAGGAGCGAGTGCCATGGGTTCCGTGCGCGTAGCCATCGTCGGCGTCGGCAACTGTGCGGCCGCACTGGTGCAGGGCGTGCATTTCTATCGAGACGCCGACCCCGCCACCCGGGTTCCGGGCCTCATGCACGTCAGGTTCGGCGACTACCACGTCGGTGACCTGGAGTTCGTGGCGGCGTTCGACGTGGACGCCAAGAAGGTCGGCCGTGACCTGTCCGAGGCGATCGTGGCCTCGGAGAACAACACGATCAAGATCTGTGACGTGCCGCCCACCGGGGTGACCGTGCAGCGCGGCCCGACCTACGACGGTCTCGGCGAGTACTACCTCGAGATGATCGAGGAGTCGGACGAGGCCGCCGTCGACGTGGTGGCCGCGCTGCGCGAGTCCCGGGCCGACGTGCTCGTCTCCTATCTTCCGGTGGGCTCGGAGGAGGCCGACCGCTTCTACGCGCAGTGCGCGCTGGACGCGGGGGTGGCCTTCGTGAACGCGCTCCCGGTGTTCATCGCCTCCGACCCGGTCTGGGCGAAGAAGTTCACCGACGCCGGCGTGCCCATCGTCGGCGACGACATCAAGTCCCAGGTCGGCGCCACCATCACCCACCGGGTGATGGCCAAGCTCTTCGAGGACCGCGGGGTGGAGCTGCTGCGCACGTACCAGCTCAACTTCGGCGGCAACATGGACTTCATGAACATGCTGGAGCGCAAGCGCCTCCAGTCCAAGAAGATCTCCAAGACGCAGTCGGTCACCTCGCAGATCCCGCACGAGATGGCCCGGGCGGACGTGCACATCGGCCCGTCGGACCACGTGCCGTGGCTGGACGACCGCAAGTGGGCCTATGTCCGCCTGGAGGGCCGGTCCTTCGGCGACACGCCGCTCAACCTGGAGTACAAGCTCGAGGTCTGGGACTCCCCCAACTCGGCCGGTGTGATCATCGACGCCGTCCGGGCCGCGAAGATCGCCATGGACCGTGGCATCGGCGGGCCGATCCTGTCGGCGTCCTCGTACTTCATGAAGTCGCCGCCGGAGCAGTACTCCGACGACGACGCGCGCGAATCCGTTGAAAGGTTCATCCGCGGCGAGGTCGAGCGCTGACCCGCTCCCCTTCCGGCGTACCGGCACCGGCACCGCTCCGGCGGGCCGGTGCCGGCCGTTCTCCGGCCCCTCAGCCGGCGGCGGACGGCGGGCGCGCGGCCGGCGGCAGCGCGGCCGGGTCGGCGACGGCCCAGGTGTGCGGGTCCGGCCCGAGGGCGACCAGCGCGGGCACCTGCTCGGCGCACCACGGGGACACCTCCAGCCGGCCGGCCAGCACGTCGTCGGCGAACTCCTTCCACGGCAGCCACCGCGCGTCGTCCACTTCGTCCGGGTTCGGTGCCGGCTCGCGGGCGATGACCGCCCGGTAGACCGGGCAGATCTCGTGCTCCACGGTGCCGTCGTCCATGACCGCCCGGTAGGCGAACTCGGGCAGCACCAGGTCGACCCGCTCGACGGCCAGCCCCAGCTCGTAGGCGAGCCGGCGGCGGACCGCGTCCGGCGGCGCCTCGCCCGGCAGGGGATGACCGCAGCAGCTGTTGGTCAGCACACCCGGCCAGGTGCGCTTGTGCGCGGCGCGGCGGGTCAGCAGCACCCGGCCCTCGTCGTCGAACACATAGCAGGAGAACGCCAGGTGCAGCGGCGTGGCGGTGCCGTGCACGGCGGCCTTGGGCGCGGTTCCGATGGCCTGCCCGTCGGCGTCCACCAGTACGACATGCTCTTCTAGCGTCACCCTGTCGAGACTACGAGATCATGTCCGGTCCGCCGCCGCCGGGCCGGAGCCGCGCCGGTCCGTCCGGAGCAGGTGTCCCTCGCGGGCGGGAAATCTTCATCCCCGGTCGGTGAACCGTCTACCGCGCCGCCACCGGACGACCGCCACCGGTGCGTGCGCCCGCCGCCGGATCGGCGTCCCCGCCCGGGATATCGGGGATGTTCCCGATGTGGCGCCGGAGATCCGGCCAGTAGTCTGATCGAGTGTCCTTCGTCTCCGACCTCCGTACCCTCCTGCGAGGCAGGGACTTCCGGCGGCTGTTCGCCACCCGCCTGGTGTCGCAGTTCTCCGACGGCGTCTTCCAGTTCGCGGTCGCCGGATACGCGTTCTTCACCCCGGAGAAGCAGACCACCGCCACCGAGGCGGCCGTCGCGTTCGCCGTGCTGCTGCTCCCCTACTCGATCCTCGGCCCGTTCGCCGGGGTCTTCATCGACCGCTGGTCGCGGCGGCAGATCCTGGTGGTCGCGCCGGTCGTGCGGGGCGCCCTGCTGGCGGTGGCCGCGCTACTGGTCGGGCTCGGCGCGCCGGACTGGTGCTTCTACGCCGCCGCGCTCGGCGTGCTCGGCGTCAACCGCTTCTTCCTGGCCGCGCTCAGCGCCTCGCTGCCGCATGTGGTACCGGCCGACCGGCTGCTGCTGGCCAACGCGGTCACCCCGACGTCCGGCACCATCGCCACCTTCGTCGGAGCCGGTGTCGGCTACCTGCTCCGCGCGCTGTCCGGGGCCGAGCACACCGGCACCGCCGTGCTGCTCGTGGTCTCCGGCGTGGTGTTCGGCCTGAGCGCGCTGGTCGCCTCGACCATGCACCGCACGCTGCTCGGCCCGTCCTTCGACCCCGGACTGCCCGAGGCGCGCGAGGCGGTGCGGCACGTGCTGGCCGGCCTGGTGGACGGCGCCCGGCACGTCCTGCACGCGCGCACCCCGGCGGCGGCGCTGGCCGGCATGGCCGCGCACCGGTTCATGTACGGCCTGAGCATCGTGATGACCGTCATGCTGTACCGCTACTACTTCACCCACGACGCCGAGGCCGGGCTGAACCAGATGACCGGGGTGCTGGCCACCTCCGGGCTGGGCTTCTTCGCGGCCGTCCTGATCACGCCGTGGGCCACCCGCCGGTTCCGGCCCGAGGCGTGGATCCCCATCATGCTGGCCAGTGCCGGGGTGCTGGAGCTGGCCCTGTGCCTGCCGTTCCACCAGATCGGCTTCCTGACCGCGGGATTCGTGCTCGGGGTGACCGGGCAGAGCGTCAAGATCTGTGCGGACACCATCGTGCAGCGCGACGTCGAGGACGCCTACCTCGGCCGGGTCTTCTCGATCTACGACATGCTGTTCAACGGGGCGTTCGTGCTGGCCGCGGTGGTCGCCGCGTTCATGCTGCCGCCGGACGGCCGGTCCTACCCGGTGCTGGTGCTCGCCTCGGCCGGGTACGTGCTGAGCGCCATCGGATACCGGCTGATCAGCGGCGGCGCCGGTTCGCCGCGGCCCGAGCGGGTCGCCGGCTGACCGTGCCGGGCCGCGCTCAGCCGCGCGGCGCCGCGGTGGCGGCGACCATGGCGGCGGTGATGGCGGCCACGTCCTGGTCGCCGGTGACGTAGGGCGGCATCGCGTACACCAGCCGGCCGAACGGGCGCAGCCACACCCCGTGCGCCATGGCGATGTCCTGGACGCGCGGCACGTCCACCGGGTGCTCGGTCTCGATCACGCCGATCGCGCCCAGCACCCGGACATCGGCCACCCTCGGCGACCGCGCCGCCCGGGCCAGCCCGTCGGCCAGACCCGCCTCGATCCGCTTGACGTCCTCCCGCCAGGGGCGCTCGTCCAACAGCGCCAGCGACGCCTCGGCGACCGCGGCGGCCAGCGGGTTGCCCATGTAGGTGGGGCCGTGCATGAGCACGCCGATCCGTTCGGCCACCTCGGCGGTGCACAGGGTCGCGGCCATGGTGAGGTAGCCGCCGGTCATCGCCTTGCCGACGCACATGATGTCCGGCCGGACGCCGGCGTGGTCGCAGCCGAACATCTCGCCGGTGCGGCCGAAGCCGGTCGCGATCTCGTCCGCGATGAGCAGCAGGCCGTGCCGGTCGGCCAGCTCGCGCAGCCGGCGCAGGTAGGCCGGGTGGTAGAAGCGCATGCCGCCGGCGCCCTGCACCACCGGCTCGACGATGATCGCCGCGAGCTCGGCCGCGTGCCGGGCCACCATCTCGTCCAGGTGGGCCAGGTAGGCCTGGTCCACCGGGGCCTCCTCCCCGGCCGGTGCGCCGGGACGGACGCCGTACCCGCCGGGCGGCCGGTCGGCGAAGACGTGCCGGGGCAGCACGCCGGAGAACAGGTGGTGCATGCCGTTGACCGGGTCGCACACCGCCATCACGCCGAAGGTGTCACCGTGGTAGCCGCCCCGCACGGTCAGCAGCCGGCCGCGCCCGGTGCACTGCACGGCCATCTTGATGGCGACCTCCACCGCCACCGAGCCGGAGTCGGCCAGGAAGACCTTGTCCAGCCCGGTCATGGCCGACAGCCGCCGGGCCAGCCGGACGGCCGGCTCGTGGGTCAGCCCGCCGAACATGACGTGCGCCATGTCACCGAGCTGCGCGCGCACCGCCTCGTTGAGCCGCGGGTGGTTGTAGCCGTGGATCGCCGCCCACCAGGAGGACATGCCGTCCACCAGCACCCGCCCGTCGGCGAGCCGCAACCGGACGCCGTCCGCCCCGGCCACCGGATGTGCGCCGGCCGCGCCGGCCGCGGCGTAGGGATGCCACAGGTGACGGCGGTCGAGGTCGCGCAGCGTCTCGGCGTCCATGCCGTCACCCTACGGCGCGGCCGATCAGGCGGGAAGGACGCCTTCGGTGCGCGCCCATTCGAGCAGCGCCTCGCGGGCGGCGTCCTTGCCGAGCAGCCCGCGGTCCAGCCGCATGTCGAGCAGGAACTTGTACGCCCGGCCGACCACCGGACCGGGACCGACGCCCAGGACGCCCTGGATCTCGTTGCCGTCCAGCTCGGGGCGGATCTTGGCCAGCTCCTCCTGCTCGGCCAGCCGGGCGATGCGGATCTCCAGCTCGTCGTAGGTGCGCGACAGCGCCTGCGCCTTGCGGCGGTTGCGGGTGGTGCAGTCGGCCCTGGTGAGCTTGTGCAGCCGCTCCAGCAGGTGACCGGCGTCGCGCACGTAGCGGCGCACCGCGGAGTCGGTCCACTCGCCGGTGCCGTAGCCGTGGAAGCGCAGGTGCAGCTCCACCAGCCGGGAGACGTCGGCGGTCACGTCCTTGGGGAAACGCAGCTCGGTCAGGCGCTTCTTGGTCAGCTGCGCGCCCACCACCTCGTGGTGGTGGAAGGAGACCCGCCCGCCTTCCTCGAAGCGGCGGGTCTTCGGCTTGCCGATGTCGTGCAGCAGCGCCGCCCAGCGCAGCACGCGGTCCGGACCGGCCGCCTCCTGGGCGATGGCCTGCTCCAGCACGATCAGCGTGTGCTCGTAGACGTCCTTGTGCCGGTGGTGCTCGTCGATCTCCAGCCGCAGTTTCGGCAGCTCGGGCAGCACGTGCTCGGCCAGGCCGGTGTCGGCCAGCAGGGCGAGGCCCGCACGCGGGAACGCGCCGCAGATCAGCTTGTCCAGCTCGTCACGGATGCGTTCGGCCGAGACGATCTCGATGCGGTCGGCCATCGCGGTCATGGCGGCGACCACCGCCGGGTCGACCGCGAAGCCGAGCTGCGCGGCGAACCGCGCGGCGCGCAGCATGCGCAGCGGGTCGTCGTCGAAGGACCGCTCCGGCGGGCCGGGGGTGCGCAGCACCTTCGCGCCCAGATCGGCCAGACCGCCGTACGGGTCGACGAACTCGTGGCCGGGCAGCCGCACCGCCATCGCGTTGATCGCGAAGTCGCGGCGCTCGAGATCGGCCTCCAGGGTGTCTCCGTAGTCGACCTCGGGCTTGCGGGACCTGGGGTCGTACGACTCGCTGCGGTAGGTGGTGATCTCCAGGATCCAGTCGCCCTTGCGGACCCCGACCGTGCCGAAATCGATGCCGATGGTCCACACCGAGTCGGCCCAGCCGCTGACCATCTCCAGCACCCGCTCGGGCCGGGCGTCGGTGGTCAGGTCGAGGTCGTTGCCGATGCGGCCGAGGAAGACGTCGCGAACCGAGCCGCCGACCACGGCGAGCTCGTGGCCCTGGCGGGCGAACACCTCGCCGAGCTCGTCGGCGACGGGGGCGATCCGCCGGAACAGATCGGTCACGGCCTTCTGTTGGCTGACACTCAGGTTTGAGACGGACAAGCTGGGTAGGTCCTTCGGTTACGGACGAGAATCTCCGCGCTGGCCCTGGTCTGACCCGCCGGGTTCGCACCCTGCGCGATCACCAGGTTTGGTCGGTCGTAGATCTGCCGCGGGCAGCCGGGCAGGGCAAGGAGCACGAGAGATGAAAGACGCCCTCGCGATCCACCGCCGCCTGCTGTCGCTTCAGATCCACCATGAGATCGTACGACTTCCGCGCGCCATGACGTGCGCCGACGACCTTCCCGACATTCTGCACGTGGATCCGGCGAGCTGCGTGCGGGTCACGGTCTTCGAGGTCACCGCCCGTTCCGAACGCCGGCCGGTCGCCGTGGTCGGCGCCGTCGCCGCCCCGCCCAGACCCGGCGCGGTCGCCGCCCTGCTGGGCGCCCGTAAGGTGCGCCCGGCCCCCGCCTTCCTGGTGAACTCCGCCACAGACTACGCCGCGTCGGCCGTCGCGCCGCTGCTGCTGCCCGACGAGCTGACCGTGCTGGTCGACGAGCGGCTGGCGGCCGGTCTCGACCCCGACCAGCCGGTGCACACCCCGACCGGCGAGCGCCGTACGGCACTGCGGATCCGCGCCTTCGACCTTCTCTCCCTCATTCATGGAAAACATGTCGACCTCCAGGCGGCACGGCACCGCCACGGGCGGCACACCGCCCACCGCGAGGCCCGGCCGGCCGCGGGCGCCACGTGCTGACGACGCCGCCCGCCCCGCGATAGGCCATACCATTCTGGGCGTGCGCCGAACTCCACCCCTGGCCGGCACGTGACCCGCGGAGCCGCCCTCGTCTCCGTCCTCGCCGCGGCGTGCGCCACCGCCGCGGCGGCGCTCTGCGGTGCCCCGGCGGCGGACGCGCGCAGCGCGGCGGGTGCGCCGGCGACCGCCCAGGCCGTCTCCGCCCCGGTGCCCGGCCAGGCCGCCCGGCGGCAGGTGGCGCAGATCTCGATCGACTCCGTCTCGCCGCAGGCACCCCGCGATCCGGACCAGCCGATCAAGATCTCCGGCACGGTGACCAACACCGGCTCCGCCCCGCTGTCGTGGATCTCCATCCGGCTGCGCTTCTCCCGCAGCGCGTTCACCGACCGCGCGCAGATGCAGGCGTTCGCCGACGGCGGGCAGGTGCTCGACCAGACCAAGCAGAGCAGGCCGCTCAGCCAGCTGCCGGCCGCGGGCAAGGCCGCCTTCGAGTTCACCACCAGCCCGGCCGAGCTCGGCATCACCGGCTTCCGCTTCGGCGTCTACCCGCTCACCGTGGAGCTGGTCGACACCGCGGCCCGGCAGCTCGCCGCCCAGCGCACCTTCCTGCCCTACGCCCAGCGCGGCGTCGCGGTGTCCCGCACCCGCGTCTCCTTCGCGCTCCCGCTGATCGACCAGCCCCATCGCGGAGCCGACCTGCCCGGGCAGGCGGGCGGCAGCGCCGACGAGGTCTTCCTGGACGAAGGGCTGCGCGAGGCGGTCGCGGCCGGCGGGCGCCTGGACGACCTGCTGAAGATCGCCGAGGCGCCGGGCAAGGGCGTGACCTGGTTCGTCGATCCGGCCCTGCTGGACGAGGCGAGCGCCATGGCCCAGGGGTACCGGCTCAGGTCCAAGGACGGGACGACCGCCCGGCCCGGTGACCGTCAGGTCGCGGAGTGGCTGCGGCGGATGCGCGAGGCACTCGCCGACCGGACGGTCGCCGCCACCCCGTACGCGGATCCCGACGTGGCCGCCGCCGCGCACAACGGACTGGAGGCCGCCACCCGGACGGCGCTGGACAAGGGGGCCACCGTCGCGTCCGCGCTGCTCGGCCGGGAGATCGGCACCACCGTCGGCTGGCCGGCCGGCGGGGTGGTCGACCACGACGGCCTGGACGCGCTGGCGATGGGCGGGGTGCGCACGGTCCTGCTGGCCGCCACCGCGTTGCCGCCGCAGCCGCCGGTCACCTTCACCCCGAACGCCGCGGCGACGCTGGAGACCGTCCGGCACGAGGTCAAGGTGCTGCTGGCCGACCCGCTGCTCGGGCAGCTCTTCGGCGGGGCGACCGCCCCGGACACTCCCGCGCTGGCCGCGCAGCGGTTCCTCGCCGAGACGGCCATGATCAGCGCCGAGCCGGGCGGCGGGCCGCGCGGCGTGGTCGTCGCCCCGGCCCGCCGCTGGAGCCCTGATCCGGCCTACGTGACCGCGCTGCTGAAGAGCGCCGGTTCGGCGCCCTGGCTGCGCCCGGCCGGCCTCGGCTCGATCAAGGCGGCGGACGAGGTGCCGCGCGGTCCGCTGACCTACACCGACAAGGACCGGCAGGCCGAGCTCGACCGTTCCTACCTGACCAAGGTCCGCCGCCTCGGGCTGCGTGCCGAGGTGACCGCCACCGTGACCGACGACCACCGCCAGATCTTCGACACCGCGCTGCTCAACCTGGCCTCGTCGGCCTGGCGTGGGCGGATCAAGGAGGCGGGTCCGCTGTTCGACCAGGTCGACGCCGCGGTCACCGAGCGCACCGAGAAGGTGTCGGTGAACACCGTCACCCAGCGCACGCTCGCCGGGGACAACGGGGTGGTGCCGATCAGCATCCGTAACGACCTGGCCGGCCAGGACGTCGAGCTAGGGGTACGGATCACCTCGGGAAACGAGCGCGTGCTGGAGATCGGCCGCTACGAGTCGCAAGTGAAGATCAGCCCGGGCAAGACCAAACCCATCGACATCCCCATGATCGCGCACCGGGCCGGCAGCTCGACGACGGTCAAGGTGCAGCTCACCACGGCGGACGGCCTCATCCGGTACGGCAAGCCGGTCTCGGTCACGGTCCGGGTCACCGGCTACACCGCCATCACGCTGTGGATCGTCGGCGCCGGCCTCACCGTGATGCTGGCCGCGGTGGTGCTGCGCGTGCTGCGCCGGCACGCCCGGCGGCCGGCCAAGGGACGCCGGGCGGCCCCGCCCGAGCCGGTGGCCACCGTCCCCGAACCCGCCCGAAACCGAGAGGGGCCCTCTTGACCTCCCCCCCGCGACCGGCACCGGTCCGGTGCCGGGCCGCGCACCCGCCGGCGGGCCCGCGATGAGCCGGGTGCTGCGGGCCAGCGCCATCATGGCCGCCGGCACCATGGTGTCCCGGCTGACCGGTTTCGTGCGCACCGCGGTGCTGGCCTCCGCCATCGGCATCGCGGCGCTCGGCGACGCCTACAACGTCGCGTTCATGATCCCGATGATGCTCTTCGACCTGCTGATCGGCGGGGTGCTCAGCAGCGTCGTCGTCCCGCTGATCATCCGGGCGCAGAAGCAGGACGCCGACGGCGGTCGCGCCTACGAGCAGCGGCTGATGACGGTGGCCACCATGGTGCTGGTGGCGATCGCGGTGGCCGGCGTGCTCGCCGCCCCGCTGCTCGTCGATCTGCTGACCACCGACCTGTCACCGACGGAGGCCCAGGTCACCGTCACGCTCGCGCGCTACATCCTGCCGCAGATCGCCTTCTTCGGCGTCGGCGCGGTGGCCGGCGCCATCCTGAACACCCGCGACCGGTTCGCCGCGCCGATGTGGGCGCCGGTGCTGAACAACATCGTGGTCATCGGGGTCGGGCTGCTCTACCACGTGGTCAGCACCGCCGGCGGCGACATCTCCC
This sequence comes from Sphaerisporangium rufum, assembly GCF_016863395.1. GTDB lineage: Bacteria > Actinomycetota > Actinomycetes > Streptosporangiales > Streptosporangiaceae > Sphaerisporangium > Sphaerisporangium rufum. The sequence goes on from NZ_BOOU01000073.1 coordinate 61,939, forward strand.
GGGTGAGCGGCGCGGACCTCACCCTGCTCGGCCTCGGCACCACCGCGGGCATCGTGGCCCAGGCCATCGTGCTCATCATCGCCGTGCACCGGGTCGGGTTCCGGTTCGTGCCGCGATTCGACCTGCGCAACGCGCGCCTCGGCGAGATGGGGCGGATGGGCGCCTGGACGTTCGCCTTCGTGATCGCCAACCAGATCGGCCTGACCGTCACCAGCAACCTGGCCACCGGGGCGACCGGGCGGGCCGGCGCCGAACAGGTGGCGGGCATCGCCCAGTACAGCTTCGCCTACCAGTTCTTCCAGCTGCCCTACGGCATCATCGCCGTCTCGGTGATCACCGCGATGCTGCCGCGGATGAGCCGGTACGTCCAGGAGGGCCGGCCCGACCTGGTCCGCGACGAGTTCGCCTCGGGGGTACGCCTGGTCTCCTGCGTGATCGTGCCGTGCGGGCTGCTGCTCATGGTGCTCGGCCCGGCGGTGGCCGTGCTGATCTTCGCGCACGGCAACACCTCGATCAGCGACGCGATCAACCTGGGGAACGTCCTGCAGGTGTTCGGGTTGGCGCTGGTACCGTTCTCGATCTACCAGCTGCTGCTGCGCGTCTTCTACAGCTTCGGCGACACCCGGACCCCGGCGCTCATCGCCGTCGGCAACGTCGTGGTGAACATCGCCGGCAGCCTGATCGTCTACTACACGCTGCCGCCCCGATTCATCGTGATGGGACTGGCGTTCTCCTTCACCGTCGCCTACAGCGTCGGCGGCGCGGTGGCGTGGAACCTGGCGAGCCGGCGGGTGGGCGGCGGTCTCGGCGGCCGGGTGGTCGCGGCCGGCCTCTCGCGCATGTACGTCGCGGCGATCCCCGCGGCGGCCGTGGCGCTCGCCGCGCTGTGGGCGACGCAGCGGATCGCCGGGCTCAGCCCGCTGACCTCGGGAATCACCGTGGTGGTGGGCGGCGGGCTGGCCGGGTTGATCTACCTGGTCACGTCACAGCGGATGCGCATCGCGGAGATCACCTCGATCATTGGACTTGTGGCCGGCCGGGTAGGCCGCTAGGCATGGAAGGCCCGGACGTCCGCGCCGCCGGTGTCGCAAGCGCAACCCCGGCGGCACCCGCTCCGGACTACGATGGTGCGCACGCGCGGTGGAGATGTGGCACCACCGGCCGAAGGAGCAGCAGGAGGGGCGTGGGGATATTCGCTCGGACATCGCCCACGACCGGAGAGAGGACCGCCTCATGAGCGCCCCCGCCGTGGAGCCCGGCGGCCGGCTGGCCGACCGGTTCCGCCTGGAGGATCGCGTCAGCGAGTCAGGTGGCGCCACCCTGTGGAAGGCCATCGACGAGGTGCTGGCCCGGCCGGTCTGCGTCCTGACGCTGGCGCCGGACTTCGACCGGACCGCCGAGGTGGTGACGGCGGCGCGCGGCGCCAGCCGGCTGACCGATCCACGGCTCACCCAGGTCTTCGACGCCGCCGAGGAGGACGGGCAGGCGTACGTCGTGAGCGAGTGGGTCACCGGCGAGACCCTCACCGACATGGTGGCCGCCGGCCCGCTGGCCCCCGAACGCGCGGCCGCGCTGGTGGCCGAGGCCGCCGAGGCGGTCGCCCACGCCCATCAGTCCGGTCTCTCCCATCTCTGCCTCACTCCCGACCGGCTCATCTGGACGGCGGGCAACACCGTCAAGCTGCTCGGCCTGGCGGTGGACGCCGCGCTGTGCGCCGAGGAGAGCGACGATCCGGCCCAGGAGGACGCCCAGGGGCTCGGCCGCCTGCTCTACACCGCGCTGACCGGCCACTGGCCCGGCGGCGGCGACGTCGATCTGCCGCCGGCGCCGCTCGACGACGGGAAGGTGTGCACCCCCCGCCAGGTCACCGCGGGCGTGCCCGGCTTCCTGGACGCCATCACCTGCCGGGCCATGCTGCAGGAGGCCCGGCGCGGCCTGCCCGCGCTGGCCACCCCGGCCGAGGTGGCCGACGCGCTCGCCGAGGTGCCACGTCCGGCGCCGGTGCCGGTGACGTCCGCGCCGCCCGCGGTGGCGCTGCGGGCCGAGGCGCCGGAGGACCCCCGCGGCGGCTCCGCCACCGTCTCGCGGCCGGCCCAGCAGACGTCCCCGCACGCGCTGGGCGGTCCGCGCCGCCAGGGCGCGGCGGGCCGGGTAATGGTCACCATGGTGATCCTGCTGGTCATCGCCGCAGTCGGGCTCGGCGCGTGGAGCCTGGGCCAGAGCCTCGGCCGGCGGCAGCCGGAGCCGGGCAACACCCCGCAGGCCTCCCAACCGGCCCCGCCGAAGATCGTGACGGTCAAACCGGTCGGTGCCGACGGGTTCGACCCGCTGGGCGACGGCGTCGAGCATCCGGAGTGGGCCCGGATGGCGATCGACGGCAAGCCGTCCACCGAATGGCATACCGACAGTTACCAGAGCGCCGATTTCGGGCGGCTGAAGACCGGGGTCGGGCTGGTCCTCAACATGGGCAAGCAGACGCCGGTCTCCGACGTGGTCGTCTCCCTGGGCGACACGCCCGGCGCGTCGCTGGAGTTGCGGGTCGGCGACAGCACCGACCTGAAGTCCCTCAAGAAGGTCGCTGAGCAGGACAACATCTCCGGCACGGTGACCCTCACCCCGGAAAAGGCGGCCACCGGCCAGTACGTTTTGATCTGGTTTACGCGCCTTCCAGCATTTGAAGGGAAGTTTCGTGGCACCATCTATGACGTAGTGGTGCACTCTCCCGGATCGGCCTAACAGGACACGCGTTGTGAACCCTCCTCCCGACAGCCCGCCGGCGGCCCAGGCCTCCGCACGGTCCGCGTTGTCCGACGCCGACCTGCTGACGAGCCATATCGGCGGCGATCCACACGCCTTCAGCGAGATCGTCCGGCGACATCGCGACCGCATGTGGGCGGTCGCGCTGCGCACGCTGGGCGACCCCGACGAGGCGGCGGACGCCGTCCAGGACGCCTTCGTCTCCGCCTACCGCAAGGCCGAGAGCTTTCGCGGCGAGGCGGCGGTCACCACCTGGCTCCATCGCATCGTCGTGAACGCCTGCCTGGACCGGATGCGCCGCAAGGCCATCCGCCCGGTCGCCGACGACGAGCTGGTGGAGGCCGCCGAGCGCGACACGCCCGTGCCCGACCAGACCGGGGACCGCGACGTCTCCATGGAGGTCACGGCCGCGCTCAAGCTGCTGCCCTCCGACCAGCGGGCCGCGCTGGTGCTGGTCGACATGATGGGTTACTCGGTGGACGACGCCGCGCAGGTGCTCGACGTGCCCACCGGCACGGTCAAGAGCAGGTGCGCCCGGGGCCGCGCCAAACTCGCCCCGATTCTTGCGCATCTGCGGAACCGATCAGATCTCACTCGCGTCTCATCCGCGAAGGGAGCACAACTTCGTGACGGGTGATACGCACTACGACCTGGAGACCTTGGGCGATCTGGCCGAAGGTCTCCTCGACGCCGGTACGGCGGCGCGGGTCCGCGAGCATCTCGCGGTCTGCGATCCCTGTGGGGAGAGCCTCGCCGACCTGGCGGCGGTCCGCGAGGTGCTCGCGGCGATGCCGGTGCCGGCGATGCCCATGGGCGTCGCGCTCCGCGTCGACAAGGCCCTGGCCGCCGAGTCGGAGGCCCGGCAGGCGCGGGGCGGCCTGCAACTGGCGGAGGCGCCGGACTGGGACCGCATGATGGCCGGCGCGCCGTGGGAGGTCCCGGCCACGCCGGTGGAGCCGGCCGTTCCCCAGCTGCCCGCGGCACCGGCCCCCGAGCCGGTGCCGCGTCTCGGCGTGGTGGCCGGCGACGGTTCGATCACGCCGGCCAGGTCCCGGCGGCCCGGACGGCGCCGTCGCTGGCTGGCGCCGCTGGCCGCGGGAGTGGCCGCCGCGGGCGCCATCGGCGTCGGCGGTGTGACGGTCAATCTGCTGAGCGCCACGGGCACCGGCGCCGCGCCGGCGACCGTCGCCCAGGGACAGCACCCGGCCGACGTGCCGGGGGCGGCGCAGCGGCCCCCCGGTGGCACCGAGCGCGCGTCGGCCGGCCGCCGGTACGTGATCGGCAAGAGCGGCTACAACTACTCCGCCGCCGCGCTCAAGGGCCCGCTGAACACCTACCTCGGCGCGACCCCCGGATCGGGCAACGACGCCTCGGCCGATCCGGCGGTCACCCGCTGCGTGTCGCAGATCTCGGCCAGGGTCGGCCGCCGGCTGAACCTCCAGCGGTCGCCGAACCCGATCGGGGTCGACCGGGCGCAGTACCGCGGCAAGGACGCCACCATGATGGCCTTCTGGAAGGACCGCCTGCACAACGCGGTCTGGGTGTACGTGGTGGACGACCGCTGCCAGAACGTCCGCCAGCCGGTGGTCAGCCGCTGGCAGTGACCGTGCGTCCCGCCTGACGATCGGAGTCCCCCGCGGCGATCCGCGGGGGACTTCGCCATGTCGGGGCGGGGCGTCGGCCGGCCGGGAACACCAGGCGCCTAGGATCTGTTGACGCCACTGCACCGGCACGAAGACGACCCGGCCGGGGCACCGGGTGGCCGGGAGCGACTACCAAGGGCAGGAAAGGCGACAGGCGTGAGCGACGTCCGTAACGTGATCATCATCGGATCCGGGCCGGCCGGTTACACGGCCGCGATCTACGCGGCACGTGCCGACCTGCACCCGCTCGTGTTCGAGGGGTCCGTCACCGCGGGCGGCGCCCTGATGAACACCACCGATGTGGAGAACTTCCCCGGGTTCCCCGACGGCATCCTCGGGCCGGACCTGATGGACCATCTGCGCAAGCAGGCGGAGCGGTTCGGCGCCGAGCTGGTCGCCGACGACGTCGTCGAGGTCGACCTGGCGCGTACGCCGAAGGTCGTCAAGACGGCCACCGACACCTACCTGGCGAGCACCGTGATCGTCGCCACCGGTTCCGGCTACCGCGAGCTCGGCCTGCCGAACGAGAAGCGGCTGTCCGGCCACGGGGTCTCCTGGTGCGCCACCTGTGATGGTTTCTTCTTCCGCGACCAGGACATCGTGGTCGTGGGCGGCGGCGACACCGCGATGGAGGAGGCCACCTTCCTGAGCCGGTTCGCCCGGTCGGTCACCGTGGTGCACCGGCGCGGCGAACTGCGGGCCAGCAAGATCATGCAGGACCGGGCCTTCGCCAACGAGAAGATCCGTTTCGTCTGGGACAGCCAGGTGATCGACGTCCTGGGCGAGTCCAGGGTCACCGGCGTGCGACTGCGCAACCTGAAGACCGGAGACGAGAGCGAGCTTCCGGTCACCGGGTTGTTCATCGCCATCGGCCACGACCCGCGCACCGAGCTCTTCCGCGGGCAGCTCGATCTCGACGAGGAGGGTTACGTCGTCGTCGACGCGCCGTCCACCAGGACCAACCTGGACGGCGTCTTCGCCGCCGGCGACGTCGTCGACCACACCTACCGCCAGGCCATCACGGCCGCCGGCACCGGCTGCTCGGCGTCGCTGGACGCCGAGCGGTGGCTGGCCGACCACGCCAGCGCCAACAGTTAAGGGGAGATCATCATGGGCGCCATCAAGTCCGTCACCGACGCGACCTTCGACACCGAGGTCCTGCAGAGTGACAAACCCGTCCTGGTCGACTTCTGGGCGGAGTGGTGTGGTCCGTGCCGCCAGGTCGCGCCGATCCTGCAGGAGATCGCGAACGAGCACGCCGACAAGCTGACGATCGTCAAGATCAACATTGACGAGAACCCGCAGGTCCCGCGGGATTACGGCGTGCTGCAGATCCCGACGCTGAACGTCTACAAGGGCGGCGAGGTGGTCAAGCAGATCATCGGTGCCAAGCCGAAGGCGATGCTGCTCCGCGAGCTCGACGGCGTCATCTAGCCGGCCACGCTGAGCCCGCCGCGCCGGTCGCGGCGGGCTCTTCGCGTTTCCGGCGGTGCGACGCCGCCGGCGGGCGGCTCGGGGATCGCGACGTTGCCTCACCGGCACGCCTCGCCGCGTGGATCCGGCAGCGGGCCGGACATGTCCCGCGCAACCGGTGGTGGCCGCCGGGTCCGCGAACCGGGCGTGGCGGCGGATCCGGTCCGGCGCGGCGGCCACCGGAGCCGCTCAACCGGGCTCATACCGGGTTCAGACCGGGCGCAGCGCGCGTTCCGGGCTCATAGAGCCCAGCAGGCGCTCCAGCGCCACCTCGACGTCCTCCCGCCAGGAGACGGCGGTCTTCAACTCCAGGCGCAGCCGCGGATAGCGCAGGTGCGGCCGGACGGTCTTGAACCCCACGGCCAGCAGGTATTCGGCGGGCAGCACGCATCCTGGCTGCTCCCACTTCAGGTCGCCGAAGGCCTCGATGGCGCGCACCCCGCGCCGGGTGAGGTCCTTGGCGACGCCCTGGATCATCATCCGGCCGAGGCCTCCGCCGGAGAACTCCGGCACGATGTGCGCGGTCATGAGCAGCACCGCGTCCGCGCTGACCGGGGAGGTCGGGAAGGCGACCGCGCGAGGCACGTACAGCGGCGGCGCGTAGAGCACGAAACCGGCCGGCACTCCGTCCACGTAGCAGATCTTGCCGCAGCTGCCCCACTCCAGCAGCGTGGCCGAGACCCACGCCTCCTTCTCCAGGCCGGGATCACCCGCCTGCTGGGCCCGTTCCCCGGTCACCGGGTCGAGCTCCCAGAAGACGCACCGCCGGCAACGACGAGGCAGGTCGTCAAGGTTGTCCAGCGTGACGTTCACCAGCCGACGCGACACCCGGGCCCCCGATCCTGGCGAAGACGAACGCGAGTCATGGCGGAAAGGCGCGCCGATACGGCGTCTCCCGACTGGCATGGTAGCCGAGGGAAGGCCGCCGGCGGTGATCCCTCGCCCCGGGCCGCCCTTCCGGTCGCCCGCGCCGTCCGTTGGATGATCTGGGCGGCCGGCAGCCGGTACCACCAGGTCATATGTCATGAACTGCACCTTTAGTCAGTAAAACCGGAAGGGCTGGACGGCGCACTGCCGTACGCTGGACTCTCACGACGTCATAGCCCCGCTATTGACCTAGGAGGTGGACCGTGCCGGAAGAGCAGGATCACGGTCGGCGGACGGCGGCCCAGGGGTCGCGAATCGACACCTACATCGACCGGTACGCCGCGCGTGCCGCCGGGATGGTCGCCTCCGAGATCCGAGCTCTTTTCGCCGTCGCGTCGAGGCCCGAGGTGGTCTCGCTGGCCGGCGGCATGCCGTACGTCACGGCCCTCCCCCTGGACGCGGTCGGCGAGCTGGTCGCCGATCTGGTGGCCCGGCGCGGCACCGTCGCGCTGCAGTACGGCTCCGCGCAGGGCGACCCGCATCTTCGCGAGCAGATCTGCGACTTCATGCGCCTCGAGGGCATCGACGCCGCCCCCGACGACGTCGTCGTCACCGTGGGCTCGCAGCAGGCCCTGGACCTGATCACGCGTATCTTCATCGACCCGGGCGACGTCGTGCTGGCCGAAGGGCCGTCCTACGTCGGTGCCCTCGGCACCTTCGCGGCCTACCAGGCGTCCGTCGTGCACGTCGACATGGACGACGAAGGCCTGATCCCGGAGGTGCTGGCCGAGACCATCGCGTCGCTGGACCGGGCCGGCCGGCGGATCAAGTTCCTCTACACCGTGCCCACCTTCCAGAACCCCGCGGGCGTCACGCTCAGCGCCGCCCGCCGCCACCAGGTCCTGGAGATCTGCCGGCGCGCCGGCGTGCTCGTGGTGGAGGACAACCCGTACGGCCTGCTCGGCTTCGACGGCGAGCCGATGCGCGCGCTGCGCGCGGACGACCCCGAGGGGGTGGTCTACCTGGGGTCGTTCTCCAAGACGCTGGCCCCGGGGTTCCGGGTCGGCTGGGCCCTCGCCCCGCACGCCGTCCGCGACAAGCTGGTGCTCGCCCTGGAGTCGGCGGTGCTGTCCCATTCCAGCTTCACCCAGCTCGCCGTCGGGCAGTACCTGGCGACGCAGCCGTGGCGAGAGCAGATCAAGGCGTTCCGCGAGCTGTACCGCGAGCGGCGGGACACGCTGCTCGGCGCGCTGGAGGCGCTGATGCCGCCCGGCTGCAGCTGGACCCGGCCGGCCGGCGGCTTCTTCGTCTGGCTGACCTTGCCGGAAGGGCTGGACTCCAAGGCGATGCTGCCGCGTGCCGTCGCCGAGCGGGTCGCCTTCGTGCCCGGCACCGGGTTCTACGCCGACGCCGCCGGGGTAAGGAACATGCGGTTGTCGTACTGTTACCCCGAACCGGAGCGCATCCGCGAGGGCGTCCGCCGCCTCGCCGGGGTCGTCCAGCAGGATCTTCTGCTGCGCGACACCTTCGGCACCGGCTCGGTGCGTGCGCACGGCGGGGTGGACACACCCGGCCCCGACGTCACCTGATCCTGGCACCGGGTGACCGACCGGTGATTCCACGGCCGGCGACCGCACGAGTGGCGGGCGCCGGCCACCGTTTTCCGCTGACACGAGAAGGGCGCTAGATGAGCGATCTCGGCCATGTCCTGGTGCTGGCAGGCGGCCTGTCCTACGAGCGTGAGGTCTCCCTGCGCTCCGGACGCCGCGTGAGCGACGTGCTCCGGGCCGGCGGGATCGACGTGCAGGTGCGCGACACCGACGCCGGCCTGGTGCCGGCGGTGCTCGCCGATCCGCCGGACGTGGTTTTCGTGACCCTGCACGGCGGCAGCGGCGAGGACGGCGCCATCCGGTCGGTGCTGGAGCTGCTCTCCTTGCCGTACGTCGGCGCCACTCCCGACGCCTGCCGGATCGCCTACGACAAGCCGACCGCCAAGACCGTCGTGCGCTCGGTCGGCGTGCCCACGCCCGAGGCCGTCGTGCTACCCAAGGAGACCTTCCACGACCTCGGCGCGTCCGCCGTGCTCGCCCGCATCATCGAGCGTCTCGGGCTGCCGCTGTTCGTGAAGCCGTCTCGCGGTGGGTCGGCTCTCGGCGGCTCCATCGTCCGCAAGGCCGACGAGTTGCCGGCCGCCATGGTCGGCTGCTTCGCCTACGGGGACACCGCGCTGATCGAGCGGTACGTGGAGGGGGTCGAGGTCGCGGTCTCGGTGATCGACCTCGGTGACGGCCCGGAGGCCCTGCCGCCGGTGGAGATCGTCGCGGACGAAGGCGTCTACGACTACTCGGCCCGCTACACCGCCGGGCACACCGAGTTCTTCGCGCCGGCGCGGCTGCGCCCCGAGGTGGCCGACGCCTGCGCGGAGCTCGCGGTCACCGCGCACCGCGCTCTCGGCCTGCGCGACCTGTCCCGGACCGACATGATCGTCGACGCCGATGGCCGCCCGCACTTCCTGGAGGTGAACGTGGCACCCGGCATGACCGAGACCTCCCTGCTGCCGATGGCCGTCGAGGCCGCCGGCAAGGACCTCGGCGCCATCTGCCACCGTCTGCTCCAGGTCGCACGCGACCGCCGCTGATCCCCCGCCGCACTTTCTCGCCGGCGGGGCCGGGTGCCGCAGCCAGGTGCGGGCGGAACGGGCTTCCGTTCGGCGATCAGTCCTTCAGCATTCCGCGGATGTCGGCGACGAATCGATCGACGTCCTCCGCCGAGGTGTCGAAGGCGGTCATCCAGCGGACGACTCCGGCGGCCGGATCCCAGACGTGGAAGAGATAGCGGTCCTGGAGCTCACTGATCGCCGGTGCGGGCAGCGAGGCGAAGACCGCGTTCGACTCGACCGGCCAGCGGATCCGCAGATCCGGTAGATCATCGATGCCGTCGGCCAGCCGGCGGGCCATCGCGTTGGCGTGGGCGGCGTTGCGCCGCCACAATCCGTCGGTCAACAGCGCGGTGAGCTGAGCCGAGACGAACCGCATCTTCGAGGCGAGCTGGAGCGTTTGGCGGCGCAGGAACCGGCCGGGTTCGGCCAGCTCGGGGCGCAGCATCACGACCGCCTCCCCCGCCAGCGCACCGTTCTTCGTGGCGCCGAAGCTGAGGACGTCCACGCCGGCATCCGTGGTGAGGTCGCGCAGCGAGCAACCGAGGAAGGCCGCCGCGTTGGCCAGCCGGGCGCCGTCCATGTGCAGCAACATGTCGTTGTCGTGCGCGGTCCGGGCCAGCGCGGCGATCTCGTCCGGCGAGTAACAGGTGCCGAGTTCGGTCACCTGCGAGATGGACAGGACGCGCGGCTGGACCTCGCTGATGTTCCCGCGACCGCCGAGCCGTGCCGTGACGTCATCCGGGCTCAGCTTGCCGTCGGCGGTGGGCACCGTGACGAGCTTGACGCCGAGGACGCGTTCGGTGGCGCCGGTCTCATGCGTCGCGATGTGCGCGGTGTCGGCACAGACGACGGCGTCGTAGCGGCGGGTCAGCATCGCCCCGAGGCCCAGCATGTTGGCACCGGTCCCGTTCAGGACGGCCAGACCGGTCGCTGCCGCCCCGAACTCGGCACGGATCCGGCCGGCGAAGTCACTCGTCCAGCGATCGTCCCCATAGGCGGGCGCGTCACCGACATTGGCCGCGCTGATCGCGTCGAGTACCGCCGGATGCGTCCCGGCGTGGTTGTCGCTGGCGAAACTCTTCGGGTAACGGGAGTCGGTCACCCGGTAAGGCTACGCCGCGGCGGATCATCGGCGGGCGTCCCCGGGCATCGACCCGCTTCGACCCGGTCGAAGATCCACCGTCGGCGGCCCTGTGGCTCCTCGACCCTGTGGCTCCTCGGCCACCGGCGACGGCTGCCATGGGCGGTCGGCTCGGCCCGGGAACATCACCGGCGAACCTCACCGCCGCCCTCGATCGCCTGGGCCGGCACGCCCGATCGTGCTGCATGCGGTCACTGTTTCACGTGAAACCGGCCGACTCTTTCGCCCCCGCGGCAAGAACGTCCTCTAGCTGTTTCACGTGAAACCATGACGCTCGGCCGGAAGTCAGTCGTCGAGAACGTTCATGGCCGCGGCGGCTCCAGGAGCCATTGCGCCGATGATGCGCTCAAGGTCGTCCATGGAGGCGAACTCGACGACGATCCGGCCTTTGTGCCGGCCGAGGTCCACCTTCACCCGGGTCTCGAAGTGGTCGGACAGCCGGTGCGCGAGGGTGGCCAGTGCCGGCTCCGGCGCATCCTTCGCCCGCTTCGTCCGCGGCGCGGGAGCGGCGGTCGCCTCACCCATCGAGACGATCTCCTCCACGGTGCGCACCGAGAGGCCTTCGGCCACGATCCGGCCGGCCAGGTGCTCCTGAGCCGCCCCATCGCTGAGCGTCAGCAACGCCCGGGCGTGGCCCGCACTGATGGTGCCGGCCGCCACCCGCAACTGGACGTTGGGCGGGAGGTTGAGCAGGCGGAGGGTGTTGGTGATGTGCGAGCGCGAGCGTCCGATCCGCTGGGCGAGCTGCTCGTGGGTGGCGCCGAAGTCGTCGAGCAGCTGACGGTAGGCCGCCGCCTCCTCCAGCGCGTTGAGCTGCTCCCGCTGCAGGTTCTCGATGAGTGCGTCCCGGAGCAGGTCGTCGTCCTGAGTGCTGCGGACGATCGCCGGAATGACCTCGAGACCCAGGAGCGTGGAGGCACGCCAGCGCCGCTCCCCCATGATCAGCTGATACCGTCCCGGTCCTGATGCCCGGACCACCACCGGCTGCAGCAGGCCGACCTCCCGGATCGAGTCCGCAAGCTCGCTCAGCGCCTCGTCATCGAAGATCTCTCGTGGCTGCCGGGGGTTGGGCACGATGGCCTCCACCGGGATCTCCATGAAGTAGGCGCCCGCGACCGGCACCAGCCGGTCGTCGGCCGGCGCGGCCGGTTCCGGCACGGCCGCCGACGCGGCCGGCCTCTCGACGGCAGGCCCGGTGGGGATCAGGGCTCCCAGTCCCTTCCCCAGTCCACGCCTCTGCTGGGCCACGACTCCTCCTCGCCCGACATCCCACCCGGGAGACCGTCACCATCCCCGGGAGAACGTGCTGATTGCTGCGGATGTACTGATACGCCCGGCGAGCGGACCACTCCACAGGAGGGTACCGCCACCGGCCTCGATCACTCGGTGGTCGCCGCACCCCGGAAGGCGATCTCCCGTGCGGCGTCCATATACGCGAGGGCACCGCTGGATCCCGCGTCGTAGGTGAGCACGGACTGCCCGTAGCTCGGCGCCTCGGACACCCGGACGCTGCGCGGGATCACCGTATTGAGGACCGTCTCCCCGAAGTGCGACCGGACCTCTTCGGCGACCTGGGACGCCAGCCGGGTGCGGCCGTCGTACATGGTGAGCAGGATGGTGGAGACACGTAGTGCCTGATTCAGGTGCACCCGTACCAGTTCCACGTTCTGCAGCAGCTGGCTGACCCCCTCCAGCGCGTAGTACTCGCACTGGATCGGGATCATCACCTCCTCCGCGGCCACCATGGCATTCACGGTGAGCAGCCCGAGGGAGGGCGGGCAGTCGATGAAGATGTAGTCGAGGTCGATGGAGTCGAAGGCCTCCAGCGCCCGCTTCAGCCTGGCCTCCCGGGCCACCAGCGAAACCAGCTCGATCTCCGCGCCGGCCAGGCCGATGGTGGCCGGCGCACAGTAGAGATCAGGCATGTCAGGGACCGGGTTGACGATCTCCTTCAACGGCAGGTCTTCCACCAGAACCTCGTAGACCGACGGGATGTCCCCTCGGTGCTCCACGGACAGCGCGGTGGAGGCGTTCCCCTGCGGGTCGAGGTCCAGCACCAGCACTCGCTGACCGTGCATGGAAAGCCCCGCGGCCAGGTTCACCGCCGTGGTCGTCTTGCCCACCCCGCCCTTCTGGTTGGCGATGGTGATGACGCGGCGTTTCGGCGGCCGGGGCCATTGCCCCTCCCGGCTCGCGGACGAGTAGCCGACGGGGGTGGCGGCCGCCGGCGTGGACGGGGCTGTTTCACGTGAAACCACTGAGCTGAGCGCCTCTCGGACCAGGGGCGAATCGCCGGGACGGGCAGGGGGCTGAGGGGGCAAAGCGGTCGTCCTTTCGGCCGGCGCGGAGACAGCGGCGATCGGCCAGCCAAGACCGGTCGGCCGTCCCGCCGAGCGGGAGACATGACTGCGCGGCCAGCCCAGGCCACCTGCCGTATCCGGCATAACCGTCACCTCTTCCGTCGGCGCCGCGTACCCTGTGCGCTCCGAGCGGGCGGGCGTCCGGCGACCACCCGGACCAGAGTCGCGGGCGGATCGACCATATCGCGCCCGACCACGACAAGTTCGGCGGTCGCCGCCCCATAACGCGGCAATTGGTCGCGCACCTCCGCCAACTCGGCCGCGGCCCGCTCCCCCTTCATCGCCAGCAACTGCCCGTCGACCCGTAGCAACGGCATCGCCCAGGACAGCAGGCGCTCCAGGGGCGCCACGGCCCGCGCGGAGGCGACATCGAACTCGCCACTGCCGGCGATCTCCTCGGCCCGGCCGCGCAGCACCTGCACATTGGCCAGCTTCAGATCCCGGATGCACTCGTCGAGGAAGATCGTCCGGCGGAGCAGCGGCTCCAGCAGCGTCACCTGGAGATCAGGCCGGACGATGGCCAGCACGAGACCTGGCAGGCCGGCGCCCGACCCGATGTCCACCAGCCGGGCGCCCTGCGGAACCGCCTCGGCGACCACCGCGCAGTTGAGCAGGTGGCGGTCCCAGATACGCGGAATCTCTCGTGGGCCGAGCAGCCCGCGCACCACCCCTGGCCCGGCCAGCATCTCGGCGAACGCCTGCGCACGCGGCCAGGCGTCACCGGAAAAGACCTCGCGCGCCACAGCGGGCGCCTGGGGCAGCTCGTCGGTTTCCGCCATCACTCACTCAACTAGAACGGTCACAACATCTTCGCGTAAGAGTAGCCGCCCTGACCGGCGTTCCTCCCGGTGACGCGGCACCTGTGGACGAACGTGCCACGGCGCCGGCCCTCTTGCGGCCCGGCGGTCCCGCCGCCGAACGGGGCCGCACCCAGGCGCTCCGGCGAAAGAGGCACTATGCCAGAGCCACGGCAAGACGGCCGTGATCCCCCGGTCATTTTCCGCCCATGATCGCGACAAGCCGCCAGGTGCGGCGAGCCTGGCGGTGCCAGGAGGGCTACAAAGGAGATGACGCATCGGATCGCCGGTCCGGCCGAGCCGGACCGGCGCAGAACCGAAGGGCCGCCGATCCCGAACGGATCGGCGGCCCTCGTCGTCTCGGCCGGTCCGGCGCACCGGTCAGTGCACCAGGCGGAGGTCATCGTCAATCGCCGGTCGCCCGCGGCTACCGGCCGGTGTTCAGGACGGCAGCACCACGACGTAACGCTCCGGCTCCTCGCCCTCCGACTCGCTGCGCAGCCCGGCCGCGGCCACCGCGTCGTGCACGATCTTGCGCTCGAACGGGGTCATCGGGTGCAGGGACTTGGACTGGCCGGAACGCTTCACGTCCTCCGCGGCCCGCGCCCCGAGCTTGCTCAGCTCGGCCCGGCGGCCCTGCCGGTAGCCCGCCACATCCAGCATCAGCCGGCAGCGTTCCCCGGTGCGGCGGTGCACGGCGAGCCTGGTGAGCTCCTGCAGCGCCTCCAGTACCTCACCACCGGTGCCCACCAGATCGCTGCCCTTGATGTCGACGATGGAGACGACCGCCCGATCGCCCTCCACGTCCATGTCGATGTCGCCGTCGACGTCGGCGATGTCCAGCAGCCCTTCGAGGTAGTCCGCCGCAATCTCGCCCTCCTGTTCGAGGGCGGCGACGTCGGGCGCGGCCGGGGCGGCCTTTTCCTCGTTGACTTCGGTCACGTCCGGACTCTCCTTCACGACAACCGGCTACGACTTCTTGGAACCCGTGCGCTTGCTGCGCGGCTGCCGGGTCGGCTGCTGGCGGACGACCTTCGGCTCCGGCTGCGACTCGGGGGCCGGAGCGTCCTGCGGGGCCTTGGCGGAACGGCTCGGCAGGATCTTGCTCAGCACCCCGGGCTTCGGCTCGGGCTGCACCACATTGCCCTTGGCGTCGACGACCGGCATCGGATGGCGGCTGTAGAACCAGTGTTGCTGACCGAGCGTCCACAGGTTGGTGGTGACCCAGTAAAGGATAAGCCCGAGCGCGAAGTTCAGGCTGAACACCGCGAACAGTGGCGAGATGTACATCAGGATCTTCTGCTGCTGCGCCATCGGGTTGTCCGGCATCTGCGCCATGGACCGGGTGACGCTCTGCCGCACGGTGAGGAAGGTGGTGGCCGAGCTGATCGCGACGAAGATACCGAGCACGATCTTGGTGGCCACCGGGTCGGCGCCGAAGCCCATGATGTCCTTGGCGCTGGTGAAGAAGGTGGCCGGCACCGGCGCGCCGAAGATGTGCGCCGACCGGGCGCTGGCGACCATCGACGGCTCCATGCCGAATCGCGCCTTGTTCTGGGCGATGGCCTGGAGGACGGTGAAGACGGAGATGAAGATCGGGAACTGCGCCACCACCGGGAGGCAGCCACCGAGGGGGTTCGCGCCGCCCTCCTGGTAGACCTTCATGACCTCCTGGTTCATGCGCTGTTTGTCGTTCTTGTAGCGCTTACGGATGTCCTGGATCTTCGGAGCCAGCTCCTGCATCTTGCGCGACGAGCGCATCTGCTTCATGAACAGCGGGAAGATCAGCAGACGCATCAGCACGGTCAGCGTGATGATGGTCAGCGCCCAGTTGAGCCCGTTGTCCGGGGGGATGATGAGGGTGTACGCGTAGTGAATCCAAGCGATCACCGTAGCGACCGCCGTGTACAGCGGCTCCAGGAATGACAGCTCCACCGAGCTAGCTCCCTTGCGTTTCGTCGTGGGACCGGACCGGGCGCGGAGGCACCGGGTCGTAGCCTCCCGGATGGAATGGGTGACAACGCCCGATACGCCTGGCGGTCAGCCAGAGCCCGCGCAGCGCGCCATGCACGGCGATCGCTTCGAGGCCATAGGCACTACATGATGGTTCGAACCGGCATCGCGGCCCGAGAAGGGGGCTGATGAATGCTCGATAGAACCGGATGGGGGCCAGCAGGAGCCGCACGGGCACAGAAGGGGCCGCAGCCCGCTCTGGCGGGCCCGCGGACGCGACGGTAGCCGTCCCGTCCTGCTCCTTCACCCGCGGATCACCGCTGTTCATGCTCGTCCATCCGTAACCGCCGGCGATCGGGGGGTTCGTCCCGGCACCCGGCGCCCGATCAACCGGTCCAGCGCGACGTCGAGCTCGGCGGCGAGTTGCTCGCTGCGCGCCGACGCCGCCGGTGGATTGGCGCGTACAACAAGCAGGCTACCTCCCGGCAGCATGTCGAGCCTGGCCCGCACCAGATGCCGTAGCCGGCGCCTGACCCGGTTGCGCACGACGGCCCCGCCCACCGCCCTGCTCACCACGAAGCCCACCAGGGGGGCATGCCGCGGATCACCGCGGTCGCTCAGGTGGACCACCAGGGTCGGCCGGCCGGCGCGCCTTCCACCGCGGATCGCGGCCGCGAACTCTCCGGCCCGGCGCATACGGGAGTGGGACGGCAGCACGACGGGACCTGCTTTCAGACGGACATGTGCCCGGGCACGGCTATCGCCCGCCGGTCATCATTCCGACGGGCGAGGCGCGTGCACCGGGCGCTCGGCGCTGTCAGGCGGACAGCTCCGCACGGCCCTTGCGGCGGCGGGCGGCGATGATCGCACGGCCGGCCCGCGTGCGCATGCGCAGCCGGAAGCCGTGGGTCTTCGCGCGGCGACGGTTGTTCGGCTGGAAAGTACGCTTGCTCACGAGTGGGCTCCAGGCTTTATCTCACCCGCACACGGTGCGGGCGACTGACACACAGGGCACGGCCTGCCGAGTGGCGCGGGCACGCCGAAGTGGCGTCGCGCGACAAGCCGACCGTCGTACGTTACGGGGCGGGCGCCCCTGAGGTCAAACCGGCGCCCTCGCCGAGACTCGGGCGCCGGCCGGTGCGCCGCGGCCATCACATGCCGCCGGCATCACCCGCCGCGCCCGTCGCCACGCGCCCATCACGCTGAGTTATCCACTAATCCACAGGGTGGTTATCCACCGGCGTCACGTCATCCACAGGATGTGCATCGTGTTGCCCCCAGCCTGCCACTAGGCTGTGGACAACGTCTTCAACAGGGATGTGCACGGTGCTACCGTCGGCCCTTCCGTACCGTCTTTCATATGGTCAACGCACCCGGGCTCCGTGCCGGGCCTGTGGATACCGTGTGGATACGCTGTGGATCGCCGAAGGGAGCCTGCGGACAACGCTGTGGAGAGGGGCGTGCGGGCCCGGCGCCGGGAAGGCGACTCCGGCCGGCGCGACTGTGGATAACTAGCGCGGTGAGCGCACGGGGGCCGCGTAAGGGAGGAGGGCCGACCGATGGACGGTGTCGACCTCGGCCTGTTGTGGACACGAGCGCTCGAGAGCCTCTCCGAAGGTGCCATTCCGCACCAGCAGCGTGTCTGGCTGACCATGACCCGCCCGATCGGCCTGGCCAACGACACGATCATCCTGGTGACGCCCAACGATTTCGCCAAGGATGTCCTGGAGACCAAGCTGCGCACGCCGATCAGCCAGGCGCTGACCCGGCAGTTCGGCCATCCGGTGCGGGTGGCGGTCATCGTGGAGCAGCCGACCGACAACCCGCCGGCGCCCCGGGCCGAAGGTTATCCACAGGGTGTGCAGTCCGGTCATCCCCAAGGTGGACAACAGCAGTTGGGCTATGAACCCCCTGGTAGAGCGAGTTCTGACGGACGTCAGGGCTACGCCGGCTCCGGCTCGTCCACCGCTTATCCACAGGATCGGCCACAGGGGCAGGGTTATCCCCAGGGGTATGGCGGCGGGGAGGATTCCTACGCCGCCGACTCCGGCACCGGTCCTGGTGGTGGACATTCCCCTGGCGGTTACCCACCCGCCGAGGGCTTCGGCGGCCGCCAGGACGACGCGCACCAGGACCGCCGGCCGGCATCGACCGACGGCCGGTCCGCGCGTTTCGCCGGGGAGGACGACGGACGCCAGGCGTTTTCGCGCGGCGACCAGGGGCGGCCGTTCCCCAGGGACGAGGCGGCCAAAGGCTATCCACAGGACGACTCCACGTCCCGCCCCTATCCACCGGCGGACGGGGCACAGCCGTACCCCCGGCACGGCGGGGGCTTCGGCGGGCCGGCGCCGTTCGCCGATCGCCCCGACGACCAGCCCCGGCAGGCCCGCGACGGCTTCGACCGGCCGACGCAGAACCGGTGGGACGCCCGGGGCGGCAAGCCGAGCGAACCGGCCCGGCTGAACCCGAAGTACACCTTCGAGACCTTCGTCATCGGCGCCTCCAACCGCTTCGCGCACGCCGCCGCCGTCGCCGTCGCCGAAGCCCCGGCCAAGGCGTACAACCCGCTGTTCATCTACGGTGACTCGGGCCTGGGGAAGACGCACCTGCTGCACGCGATCGGCCACTACGCCCAGCGTCTCTACGACGGCGCGCGGGTGCGCTACGTGAGCTCGGAGGAGTTCACCAACGACTTCATCAACTCCATCCGCGACCACAAGGCGGACGGCTTCCGGGCCCGTTATCGGGCGGTCGACATCCTGCTGGTGGACGACATCCAGTTCTTGGAGGGCAAGGAGCAGACGCAGGAGGAGTTCTTCCACACCTTCAACACGCTGCACAACGCCAACAAGCAGATCGTCATCTCCAGCGACCGGGCGCCCAAGCAGCTGGTCACCCTGGAGGACCGGCTCCGCAACCGCTTCGAGTGGGGGCTGATCACCGACGTCCAGCCGCCTGAGCTGGAGACGCGGATCGCCATCCTCCGCAAGAAGGCCATCCAGGAGAAGCTGGCCGCGCC
Source organism: Sphaerisporangium rufum (assembly GCF_016863395.1). Taxonomy (GTDB): domain Bacteria; phylum Actinomycetota; class Actinomycetes; order Streptosporangiales; family Streptosporangiaceae; genus Sphaerisporangium; species Sphaerisporangium rufum. The sequence continues at coordinate 80,608 of NZ_BOOU01000073.1, forward strand.
GGGTGATGTGCTGGAGTACATCGCCAGCAAGATCTCCACCAATATCCGGGAGCTGGAAGGCGCCCTGATCCGGGTGACCGCCTTCGCCAGCCTCAACCGCCAGTCCGTCGATCTGCAGCTGGCGGAGGTGGTGCTGAAGGACCTCATCACCGAGGACTCCAGCGGGGAGATCACGATCGCCACGATCATGGCCCAGACCTCGGCCTACTTCGGCCTGTCGATCGACGACCTGTGCGGCGGGTCGCGCTCGCGGGTGCTGGTGACGGCCCGGCAGATCGCCATGTACCTGGCCCGGGAACTCACCGATCTCTCGCTGCCGAAGATCGGGCAGCAGTTCGGCGGGCGCGACCACACCACGGTGATGCACGCGGAACGCAAAATCCGTTCCCTGATGGCCGAGCGTCGTTCTATGTACAACCAGGTAACTGAACTGACGAATCGCATCAAACAGAACTCACGAAGCGCTTGATGATCCACAGCCTGTGGATATCTCTGTGGATCAGGGCATAGTTCCGATGAATCGACCAAATCCCCCGCCGACCGACTCACAAGCAAGCGCTCGGCCGGATTCCCGTCTCGTCCCGCCTGTGGACAACTCTGGGGACATCCTGGGGAAGACCTGGGGACAACCGGTGGATGACCTGGGGACGGCCTGTGCGAACGCGCTTCGGTCGACACCTAGGTTGTCTTTTACCCCGTGGATAACCGGTGGAAACATGGTGGATGACCGGTGGATGAAGCCCCCGGAAACTGTGGACGGCCTGTGGGAAACCTTCGGTCATCCCCAGGCGGCGCCGGGTTGTCCACCGCCCACCCACAGGGCCGGTGGACAAAAAATGCCCCCTGACCTGCGGGGACATTAGACTTCCACAGTATCCACACCCCCTACTGAGATGACCTGTATCTCTCTCTACTAAGAACTCAAGACCCATAGAAGGGTTCTGGGCGCTCTCCCTGGCGGGAGGGTGAACACTTGAACCAGCGCCGGTCGGGCCGGGACCAAGGCCGCGACAAGCCACACACCACCCACAGGAGGCGGATCCACGTGATGTTCCGGGTCGACCGAGACGTACTCGCAGAGGCGGTCGCGTGGACCGCCCGCAGCCTGCCCGCCCGGCCCTCGGTGCCGGTGCTCGCCGGCATGCGGCTGGAGGTGACCGAGGAGCACCAGCTCAAGCTCTCCGGCTTCGACTACGAGGTCTCCGCCGAGGTGACGCTGGACCTGCAGACCGGGGACCCCGGCGTGGTGCTCGTCTCCGGGCGGCTGCTCGCCGAGATCACCCGCTCGCTTCCCGCACAGCCTGTGGATTTCGTGGTGGAGGGCGCCAAGGCCGTCGTCACCTGTGGCAGCGCCCGCTTCACCCTGTTGACGATGCCCACCGAGGACTACCCCACGCTGCCCGCCATGCCGCCGGCCGCGGGCCGGGTGGGCAGCGACGTCTTCTCCTCCGCCGTCGCCCAGGTCGCGGTGGCCGCGGGCAAGGACGACACGCTGCCGATGCTCACCGGGGTGCGGATGGAGATCGAGGGCGACACCGTCACCCTCGCCGCCACCGACCGCTACCGCCTGGCGGTCCGCGAGCTGAAGTGGCAGCCCGAGCAGCCGGACATCTCGGCGATCGCGATGATCCCCGGCCGCACCCTCGCCGACACCGCCAAGTCGCTCACCACCGGTGCCGAGGTCGAGATCGCGCTCAGCTCCACCGGCGGCACCGGCGAGGGCATGATCGGCTTCGCCAGCGCGGGGCGGCGTACCACGACCCGCCTGCTCAATCCGGAGTTCCCCAAGTACCGCTCGCTGCTGCCCACCGAGTTCTCCTCGCACGCCGAGATCGCCACGTCGGCGTTCGTGGAGGCCGTCAAGCGCGTCGCGCTGGTGGCCGAGCGCAACACCCCCGTCCGGCTGGCCTTCCGCGGCGGCGAGGTGGTGCTGGAGGCCGGCAGCGGGGACGAGGCGCAGGCCGTGGAGGTGCTGCCGGTCGACTTCGACGGCGAGGAGATCAACATCGCCTTCAACCACCAGTTCCTGCTGGAGGGGCTCGGCGCGATCGACTCCGACGTCGCGCGGCTGCAGTTCACCACCTCGACCAAGCCCGCCATCCTCACCGGTGGAAAGCCGGTGGACGACGGCGGCACCCCCGACTACCGGTACCTCATCATGCCGATTCGCCTGTCGAGCTAGGATCCTCCGCGTCGATCCCGATTGGACGGCCGGTGGCCGGGTACGGGGGCGCGCGGGCGGACAGGGGACGGCGGAGACCTTCACGAGGAGTGGCAGCGATGCAGATCGGCATGGTCGGACTGGGCAAGATGGGCGGCAACATGGCCGAGCGGCTGCGCCGCGCGGGCCATGACGTGGTCGGGTACGACCGTGATCCGAAGGTCAGCGACGTCGGCGACCTGGCCGAGCTGGTCGAGCGGCTGCAGGCGCCGCGCGCGGTGTGGGTGATGGTGCCGTCGGGCGACCCGACCAGGGCCACCGTCAAGGAGCTCGCCGCCCTGCTGTCCGACGGTGACGTGCTGGTGGACGGCGGCAACTCGCATTACCTCGATGACCGGAAGCACAGCGAGGCGCTGGCCGGCCAGGGCATCGGGTTCGTCGACGTCGGGGTCAGCGGCGGCGTCTGGGGCCTGGAGAACGGGTACGCCCTGATGGTCGGTGGCGACCCCCGCCACGTCGAGATGCTCATGCCGGTGTTCCGGTCGCTCAAGCCCGAGGGCGAGGACGGCTTCGTGCACGCCGGCGAGGTCGGTGCCGGCCACTTCGCCAAGATGGTGCACAACGGCATCGAGTACGGCATGATGCAGTCCTTCGCCGAGGGCTGGGAGCTGCTGGAGGCCACCGACATCGTCACCGACGTGGCGGGCACCTTCAAGAGCTGGCGCAGCGGCACCGTCATCCGCTCCTGGCTGCTGGACCTGGTCGCCCGCGCCCTGCAGGAGGATCCGGACCTGTCGGAGCTCAAGGGATACGCCGCCGACTCCGGCGAGGGCCGCTGGACGGTCCAGGCGGGCATCGACCACGCCGTGCCGCTGCCGGCGATCACCGCCGCGCTGTACGCCCGGTTCGCCTCCCGGCAGGAGGATTCGCCCGCGATGAAGATGGTCGCCGCCCTGCGCAACCAGTTCGGCGGTCACGCGGTCTCCGCGGTCCAGGGCCAGCGCGAGAAGGGCGCCGACGCGCCGGGTGCCGACGTGGCCCCGCCGGTCGATCCGCAGGGGTGATGCCGGCGCCGCCGGGGCCGATGTGAACGATCGGGGCGGGGCGTGCCCGTGTTGTCCTAGGGGCGGGCTAACCTTCGTGGGGTGCGTGTCGCCCACCTGTCGCTGACCGACTTCCGGTCCTACCCCGCCGTGGAGCTCGAGCTCGACCCCGGGGTGACCGCGCTGGTCGGGCCGAACGGCCAGGGCAAGACCAACCTCGTCGAGGCGATCGGCTACGTCGCCACGCTCGGCAGCTTCCGGGTGGCCACCGACGCGCCGCTGGTGCGCCAGGGGGCCGCGCGCGCGATCGTCCGCTGCGCGGTGGTCCGCGACGACCGGCGCGCGCTGGTCGAGCTGGAGATCAATCCCGGCCGCGCCAACCGTGCCCGGCTCAACCGGGCGCCGGTGGCCCGGCCGCGGGAGATCCTCGGCCTGCTGCGCACGGTCCTGTTCGCCCCGGAGGATCTCGCGCTGGCCAAGGGCGACCCCGCCGACCGCCGCCGCTTCCTGGACGACCTCCTGGTGGCGCGGGCACCGCGGTTCGCCGGGGTCCGGGCCGACTACGACCGGGTGCTCAAGCAGCGCGGGGCACTGCTGCGCACCGCCGCGCAGGCGCGCGGCGGCCGCCGGCCGGGCACGCGGCGGCAGGAGGCCGAGGCCGGGTTCGCCGCCGCCGGCGCCGGAGACCCGCTCAGCACCCTGGAGGTCTGGGACGCCCACCTGGCCCGGCACGGCGCCGAGCTGCTCGCCGCGCGGCTGGAGCTGGTCGTGGCGCTGCGCCCGCTGGTCGCCAAGGCCTACGCCCTGCTCGCCCCGGCCTCGCCGCCGGCGGACATCGAGTACCGCGGCACCCTGCCCGCCGGTCCGGCCACGGCCGCGGAGCTGGAGCAGGCCCTGCGCGCGGGCCTGCTCGAGGTACGGCGGGCCGAGCTGGAGCGCGGGGTCACCCTGGTCGGCCCGCACCGGGACGATCTCGGGCTCATGCTCGGTGATCTGCCCGCCCGCGGCTATGCCAGCCACGGCGAGTCGTGGTCGTTCGCCCTGGCCCTGCGGCTGGCCGCCTACGACCTGCTGAGGGCGGAGGGCGGCGACCCGGTGCTGATCCTGGACGACGTGTTCGCCGAGCTGGACGCCCGGCGGCGGGCCGCCCTCGCCGACATCGTGGCGCCCGCCGAGCAGGTGCTGATCACCGCGGCCGTGCCCGAGGACGTCCCCGCCCGGCTGGCGGGCGCGCGGTTCGACGTGTCGGAAGGGAGCGTGACCCGTGTCCGATGAGCCGGAATCCCCCGGCGGCCGGTCCGCGGACGGCGTCACGGCACGCGGCGCCGCCCTGGCGCGCGAGAAGCTGGCCCAGGCGAAGGCCGACGCGGCCCGGCGCGGCCGGCTGCCCCGCCGGGAGCCGCGGCGCCGCGGCGCCGCCCGCCGTGACGCCGGCGATCCGCAGCTTTTCGGACGTGCCATCCGGGAGCTGCTCGCCGACCGGGGCTGGGAGCAGCCGGTCGCCGTGGGCGGGGTCTTCGGCCGGTGGCGGGAGATCGTCGGCCCCGACCTGGCCGCGCACACGAAACCGGAGAGCTTCACCGAAGGCGAGGTGGTGGTCACCGCCGACTCCACCGCCTGGGCGACCCAGGTGAGGTTGCTGGCATCGACCCTGGTCAGGCGGCTGAACGAGGAGCTCGGCGACGGTACGGTGCGACGGGTCACGGTGCGCGGCCCGCAGTACGGGCCCCGCCCGGCGGGCGGTCTGCGGGTCACCGGCAGCCGCGGCCCGGGCGACACCTACGGCTGAGCCCGCCCGTCCGGCCGACCGATCGGCGAACCCGGGGCGTCACCCCCGGGGAAACCGGTCAGAATCACGGTGACGGTAGCGACCCCCATCCTCGTGGGGGGGTGCTGACCGGGGTGGTGAACGGACGACAGGCCATCACAGCGGCCGTCAATGCCACCTGATGCGCTCGCGGGCGGTAGAATGAATTCGGATTCCGGACACGTCCGCTGCGAGTCACCCCCGGCTTCGCGCCGATCCCCACGGGTGATCGCATCGAGGCACTCACGACGGTGACGGGCACGGCAGGGCGCCGCAGGTCGGCATCGCCTGCCGCGTGTCCACGGCAGGAGGATTTCGCACTTGTCCTACGACGCTAGCTCTATCACCGTTCTCGAAGGACTTGAGGCGGTTCGTAAGCGCCCCGGCATGTACATCGGCTCGACCGGAGAGCGTGGCCTGCACCACCTCGTCTACGAGATCGTGGACAACTCCGTGGACGAGGCGCTGGCCGGGCACGCCGATCACATCGAGGTGACGCTGCTCGCCGACAACGGCGTGCGGGTCGTCGACAACGGCCGCGGTATCCCGGTCGGCATCGTGCCGGGCGAGCAGCGCCCGGCGGTCGAGGTCGTGCTGACCGTCCTGCACGCGGGCGGCAAGTTCGACAGCAAGTCCTACGCCGTCTCCGGCGGCCTGCACGGCGTCGGCGCCGCGGTGGTGAACGCCCTGTCCAGCCGCCTGGAGGTGGAGGTCAGGACGGAGGGCCACTTCTGGCGGCAGGCGTACGACCGCAGCAAGCCGACCGCGGCGCTGGCCAAGGGCGAGCCGACCGCCGACACCGGCACCACGATCACCTTCTGGGCCGACGAGACCATCTTCGAGACGACCACCTGGAGCTTCGAGACGCTGTCGCGCCGGTTCCAGGAGATGGCGTTCCTCAACAAGGGCCTGACCATGGTCCTGCGCGACGAGCGCCCCGACCACGTCAACGGCGAACCGCGTGAGGTCACCTACCACTACGAGGGCGGCATCTCCGACTTCGTCCGGCACATCAACGGCAAGAAGGAGCCGGTCCACCAATCGGTCATCGACTTCGAGTCCGAGGGCGACGGCATCTCCGTCGAGATCGCCATGCAGTGGAACTCCTCCTACGCCGAGTCGGTGTACACCTTCGCCAACACCATCAACACCGCCGAGGGCGGCACTCACGAGGAAGGCTTCCGCGCCGCGCTGACCAGCATCGTCAACCGCTACGCGCGCGAGCAGAAGTTCCTCAAGGAGGGCAAGGACGACAACCTCACCGGAGACGACATCCGGGAGGGGTTGACCGCGATCATCTCGGTGAAGCTGGCCGACCCGCAGTTCGAGGGGCAGACCAAGACCAAGCTCGGCAACACCGAGGCGAAGTCCTTCGTGCAGAAGGCGTGCAACGACTTCATCCGCGACTGGTTCGACCGCAACCCGGGCGAGGCCAAGGAGATCATCAACAAGTCGCTGCAGGCCTCCCGCGCCCGCATCGCGGCCCGGCAGGCGCGTGACCTCACCCGGCGCAAGTCGCTGCTGGAGGCGGGGTCCGGCCTGCCCGGCAAGCTGGCCGACTGCCAGTGGACCGAGCCGGCCAAGTGCGAGCTCTACATCGTCGAGGGCGACTCGGCGGGTGGTTCGGCCAAGGGCGGGCGTGATCCGAAGTTCCAGGCGATCCTCCCGATCCGCGGCAAGATCCTCAACGTGGAGAAGGCCCGCATCGACCGGGTGCTGAAGAACAACGAGGTCCAGGCGCTGATCACCGCGCTGGGCACCGGGGTGCACGCGGAGTTCGACATCGCCAAGCTCCGCTACCACAAGCTCATCCTGATGGCGGACGCGGACGTGGACGGCCAGCACATCACCACCCTGCTGCTCACCTTGCTGTTCCGCTTCATGCGCCCGCTCATCGAGGCCGGGCATGTCTACCTCTCGCAGCCGCCGCTGTACAAGATCAAGTGGGACCGCAAGGGCGAGGACGCCAGCTACGCCTACAGCGACCGCGAGCGGGACGCCATCATCGAGACCGGCATCCAGCAGGGCCGGCGCGACCCCCGCCTGCACGACGGCGTGCAGCGCTTCAAGGGCCTCGGCGAGATGAACGCCTCCCAGCTGTGGGAGACCACGATGAATCCCGACACGCGGGTCCTGCTGCAGGTCACCCTGGACGACGCCGCCCAGGCGGACGAGATGTTCACGGTGCTGATGGGCGAGGACGTCGAGGCGCGACGGTCGTTCATCATCAGGAACGCACGAGATGTCCGGTTCCTGGACGTGTAACGGCAGCCGTACCGACTCACCTTCGAAAAGGACATACCACCTGTGACCGAAGTCAACATCCCGTCGGGCACGCCGGCTGACCGCATCGAGCTCGTCGACATCCAGTCCGAGATGCAGCGCAGCTACATGGACTACGCGATGTCGGTCATCGTGTCCCGCGCGCTGCCCGACGTGCGGGACGGCCTCAAGCCGGTGCACCGCCGCGTGCTGTACGCCATGTACGACGGCGGCTACCGGCCGGACCGCGGATATTTCAAGTGCTCCCGCGTCGTCGGCGACGTGATGGGCTCCTACCACCCGCACGGCGACGGCGCGATCTACGACGCGCTGGTGCGGCTGGCGCAGACGTGGTCGCTGCGCTATCCCCTGGTCGACGGCCAGGGCAACTTCGGCTCCCCCGGCAACGACCCGGCGGCCGCCATGCGGTACACCGAGTGCCGGCTCGCGCCGATAGCCATGGAGATGCTCCGGGACATCGACAAGGAGACCGTCGACTTCCGGCCCAACTACGACGGCCGCTCGCAGGAGCCGGCCGTCCTGCCGTCCCGCTTCCCGAACCTGCTGGTCAACGGCTCGGCCGGCATCGCGGTCGGCATGGCCACCAACATCCCGCCGCACAACCTCCGCGAGGTGGCCTCGGGCGTCCGCTGGGCGCTGGAGAACCCGGACCTCACCGACGAGGAGCTGCTGGAGGGTCTGATCACCCGGGTCAAGGGCCCGGACTTCCCGACCGGCGCGCTGATCGTCGGCCGGCGCGGCATCGACGACGCCTACCGCACCGGGCGCGGCTCGATCACCATGCGGGCCATCGTCGAGGTCGAGGAGGACGCCAAGGGGCGGCAGAACCTGGTGGTCACCGCCCTGCCGTACCAGGTAAACCCGGACAATCTCGCGCTGACCATCGCCGAGCTGGTCAAGGACGGCAAGGTCACCGGTATCGCCGACGTGCGAGACGAGACCTCCTCGCGCACCGGTCAGCGCCTGGTGATCGTGCTCAAGCGCGACGCGGTCGCCAAGGTCGTGCTGAACAACCTGTACAAGCACACCCAGCTGCAGACCACCTTCGGCGCCAACATGCTCGCCCTGGTCGACGGCGTGCCGCGCACGCTGCGGCTGGACCAGTTCATCAGGCACTACATCGCCCACCAGATCGAGGTCGTGGTCCGCCGGACCCGTTACCTGCTGCGCAAGGCCGAGGAGCGGGCCCACATCCTGAGCGGGCTGCTCAAGGCGCTGGACCGGCTGGACGACGTCATCGCGCTGATCCGGCGGTCGCCCTCGGCCTCCCAGGCGGTCGGCGGCCTGATGGAGCTGCTGGAGATCGACGAGATCCAGGCCCAGGCCATCCTGGACATGCAGTTGCGCAAGCTGGCCGCCCTGGAGCGCCAGCAGATCATCGACGAGTACGAAGCGCTGATGACGCAGATCGCCGACTACCAGGAGATCCTGGCCTCCGAGCCGCGCCAGCGGCAGATCGTCTCCGACGAGCTGTCCGACATCACCACCAAGTTCGGCGACGACCGCCGGACCGAGATCATCGCCTACGACGGCGACATGTCCATCGAGGACCTGATCGCCGAAGAGGACATGGTCGTCACGATCACCCGGGGCGGCTACGCCAAGCGCACCAGGACCGACCTCTACCGGGCGCAGAAGCGCGGCGGCAAGGGGGTGCGCGGCGCCCAGCTGCGCCAGGACGACATCGTCGAGCACTTCTTCGTGACCACGACGCACCACTGGCTGCTCTTCTTCACCAACAAGGGCCGGGTCTACCGCATCAAGGCGTACGAGCTGCCCGACGCCGGGCGCGACGCCCGGGGACAGCATCTGGCGAACCTTCTGGCGATGCAGCCCGACGAACATGTCATGGAGATTCTCGATCTGCGTGACTATCAGGTCTCGCCCTATCTGGTGCTGGCCACCCGCAGCGGTCTGGTGAAGAAGACCAGGCTCGGCGAGTACGACTCGCCGCGGTCGGGCGGGCTCATCGCCATCAACCTCCGCGAGGACGACGAGGTGATCGCCGCGCGGCTGGTCTCCGAGGACGACGACCTGCTGCTGGTCTCCCGCGGCGCCAAGTCCATCCGGTTCACCGCCTCGGACGACACGCTGCGCCCGATGGGCCGCGCCACCAGCGGTGTCATCGGCATGCGCTTCCTGGACGGCGACGAGCTGCTGTCCATGAACGTCATCGGGGACGGCGCGGACGTGTTGGTCGCCACCGAGGGCGGGTACGCAAAGCGGACACCGGCCGACCAGTACCCGCTGCAGGGCCGGGGCGGGCAGGGCGTGCTGACTGCGAAGATTGTCAGTGCCCGTGGCAAGCTGGTGGGAGCAGTCATGGTGAGTCCCGAAGACGAGGTGTTCGCGATCACTTCGGCGGGCGGGGTCATCCGGACCAGTGCGGGCGAGATCAAGCAGTCCGGCCGCCAGACCATGGGAGTACGCTTGATGAATCTCTCCGAGGGAGACAGCGTCGTTGCCCTCGCCCGCAACGCCGAATCGCTGGACACCGAAGAGAACCTTGGAGATGAGGAATGAGCCCTCAGGCCGGCTCCGGCGGTGCCGGCGGCTCGGGCGGAGCCGGCAAGACCGGCACCCCGGCGAACCGCAAGCGCAACACGCCAAAGGCAGCCCGTCCCGCCTCCTCGGTGAACTCTTCCACGCGCAACCAGGTGACGGAGAACGTGAACACCACGGACGGCAAGGGTAAAGGCCCTGCCCCGGCGGACCGCAATGATGACAGTGTTGTCGTCGTGTCCAGCGAAGACGCCGGCGTGACGCCGGAGGACGAGGGCAAGGGGGCCGACCCCACGCTGCGCATCCGGTCGTCCGCCGCTCCCGAGAAGTCGTGGTCACCGGCCGCCGACGGGCCGGGTGGCGGTCCGACACGGCCCGCCCAGCAGCCGCCGGCCAAGCCGGCCGATTCCGACTCCGCCGCCGCGAGCCCGGCCACCGGTGCGGCCGCCCGGCGTCCCGCGCCCGGCGCCGCCGCCCGGCCCGGCCAGGCGCCCGCCAAACCGGCTTCGGCCGGCAAACCGGGTCCGGCCGGCGCTCCGTCGCGTCCCGCGCCGGGGCCCGCCACCGGGCCGGCGCCCGGTGCGCGCCCGCAGCCGCCCGCCGGCCCCGGTGCCCGGCCGGGCCAGGCCGCGCCGTCCGGCCCGGGTGGCCGTCCCGGGCAGTCTCCGGTGGGGCCGGCTCCGGGTGCCCGCCCGGGCGGCCCTGGCGCCAAGCAGCCCGCGCCGCCCGCCGCCCGGCCGAAGCCGGGCACCGGCTCGGCGCAGCCGGGCGGCCTCGGCGCGGTCTCCTCGCTGGCCACGCCCGACCCGGCGCCCCGTCCCGAACAGCGGCAGAAGGCCACCGCGAAGGCGCCGCGCAAGGCCCATCTGGTGCTGCGGCGCATCGAGCCCTGGTCGGCGATGAAGTTCAGCTTCGTCGTCTCGCTGGTCTGTTTCGTGGTGCTGTTCGTGGCCGTCGCGGTGCTCTACGGCGTACTGTCGGCGCTCGGCGTCTTCGACTCGATCGTGAACACCGTCACGCAGCTCACCGTGCCGGACGGCAAGAGCACCAACGGCCTGGACATCCGGTCGTGGTTCGAGCCGGCCCGCATCCTGGGCTTCACCGCGCTCATCGGCGCGGTGAACGTCGTGCTGATCACCGCGCTGGCCACCCTCGGCACCGTGATCTACAACGTCGCCGCCGACCTGGTGGGCGGCGTCGAGGTGACGTTCAGCGAGGCCGAGTAGCCGGGCCGCCGCCGTCGATGGCCACCGGCCTTCGACGGCGGCCCGGTGCCGGATCGGCGGGACGAAGTGCCCGCCGGCTGGCGCGGACACCGCCAGAGCACGGTAAGCTTTCCGTTGTCAGAGCGACGATTCGCTTCCCTTCATGGGAGGCGCTAGTCTTCTCTGCACCGCCTAGCGGGGCTATAGCTCAGACGGTTAGAGCGCTTCCCTGATAAGGAAGAGGTCCCAGGTTCAAGTCCTGGTAGCCCCACCCGCTTGACCAGCAAAGGCCGCTTTCCGATCTCCGGAAGGCGGCCGTTTCGCTTTCTGAGTGTCCAGCTGAGTGACTATCGTTCCCGATCACGTCTCGAAGATGTGATCCACGACGACCGCTCCCCTCGGAGCACCGGCCGAAGCTTCGCTTCCCTGGTGAAGAGGCATCGCCTTGGCTCGGAACGACCGGCGGGCTTTCATGGGGCGAGGATGAATGACATGCTCATCTGGGTGATCGTCATGGGCGTCGTCTGCCTGGGCGCGATCATCATGGAAATCCTGTCGGCCGCGGAAACGTAGGCCCGGCGGGCATAGGTCCGCGGGTTCTCCGCGCACCCCGAGTGGGAGAAGTCTCACGAAAGCCCGGCCGTCCCGCTGGTCGGCCGTCAACCCGCGGTATCGGGAGAACCGGTGGCGGAGGTGATGGCGCTCTGGCCGGGGCCCCGTGGCGGTGTGGGGGGCGAGGGCCGCAGCGAGGGGAGGCCGGCGGCCAGCCAGGCCTGGAAGCCGCCGATCACGTCCGTCGCGTCGGCCAGCCCGATCCGCCGCAGCGCGGCGGCGGCCAGGCTGGAGGAGTAGCCCTCGTCGCACAGGACGATCCAGTGGACGTCCGTGGACGTCGCCTCCGGGATCCGCGCCGCGCACCGCGGATCGAGCCGCCATTCCAGGTGGTTGCGTTCGACCACGATGGCACCGGGGACCTCGCCGTCGCGGCGACGCTGGAACTCCGGCCGGGTGTCCACCAGGTACGATCCCGAGGTCACCGCGGCCCACGCCTGCCGGGGCGTGAGCCGGTGCAGGCCCATCCGGGCCGCTCTCAGGTATTCGTCGATGCCCACAGAACCTCCGGGGAAGATGGCGGAGACGGACGGGAGCCGAACCCGCCGCGCCGAGGTCCTCGGCACCACCGGTTTCGAGCGGCCGAAAGGGCCGCCAGGTACCTGCACGTCTCCCGGAACCTACCAACCCGCCGATCTTCTTTCATCTGGCCGCCGGTGCCCTCCATGGCCGTCACGCCGGGACCGGTCGCTGCGACCCACATCTGCGACCCATATCGTGCGGTACCGGCGGAACCGGCGAGTTACATTGGGGGTATGGCCGCTCTTGATCGGTACGACAGCGTCGATCTGTCGCGTCCGCCGGTGCGGCGGCCGTCCCGGTCCCATCCGGTGATCGAGGTGGTGGACGCGGTCATCTCATGGCCGTTCACGGTCGGGATGGGTTTGCTGCTGGCGGCGTGGAAGGTCTGGCAGACGCGGGTGCCGCGCCTGATCAAAATCCTCACGGTGATCGTCCTGGTCCCGCCCGGCGTTCTGCTGATACTGGTAGAACTCGCTCAACAGTTCTGCCCGGCTGCCGCGAGCCGTTCCACCCCGGCGGTGGGCGAGATGGCCGGCCCGGGCGGTCCGGCCAGGTCCAGGGCCAGGCCGGCGACCGGCGGTCGCCGGCCGGCTCCCGATCGCAGTGGATGTTCACTTCCGCCGGTGGAGCGGCCGGACCGGAGGTGGTGGAAATACGGCCTGCGGACCGGCCACGGCGGGCGGGGCGCGGCTAGGCGGTCGGCGGAGCGACGACCAGCTCGGTCTCCGGGTCGTGGTCGATCAGCGAATAGCCGGCGACGATCATGGTGGCTCGGGCCCAGGGCTGTTCTCGCAACAGGAAGGGCAACTCCTCCTGCAGCCAGCTCGCCACGTGCGCCAGCTGCTCCGGGGAGTCGCCGTCCCGGGCGACCAGGAGGCGTTCCTGCTCGTCGAGGTCGCCCTGGATCCACACCGAGGCGTCCAACCATGGAGCGAGCTCTCGGCGGATGATGCCGGTGCCCTCGACCCAGACGTAGTCGGCACCGGCCGGGACGGTGATCGACCCGGGCCGGCCATGGGTGGTCCAAGCCTCCGGCCGGAAATCCACCGCCTCCCCCCGGTGCAGGGGGCGCAGGATGTTCTCGAGGAGTAGGGTGCCCCAGTCGAAGTAGGCGTGGTTCCAGGCGATGTCGTCGGTGTGCACGATGGCGGAGCCGGGCACCACCTCGCGCAGCCGCTCGGCCAGGGTCGTCTTACCGGCCCCGCCCCGGCCGTCGATCGCGATCACTCGGGGCCGCCCGATGACGTCGGGGGCCGCGTCGCGAAGTCGCCGGACGGCGTCGAGCAGGGATACGACCTGCCGGCCCACGGCCTCGGGCTCACCTTGATGTAGACGCATTGACGACCTGTCTCCGAGAGGTGCGGACACCGGGTCGGCGGGTCCCGACGAGCCGCCGGTCATCCGACCCTATCCGAGCTGATCGGTGAACCTGACGGCGATCGGCCGGTGGTTGCGGACGGCCCGTTCCCGGCCGGCCGCCGTGCCGCGGGAAGGCGGGAAGGCGCCGTTGTTCGGTTCCGCTCGACAATGAGGGGATCCGTGGTCAGCCGGGGGTGGGCCGGCATGCTCCCGGTGCCGCCCCCGCCCGGGCGGAGGAATCAGAAGTCGCGGTTATCGGCCACCACGGAGCTGCCGGTGATGCGGACACTGTCGCCGTCGGCCGCGCTCGGGCCGGCGGAGACGGTGATGACCGCGACGGCGGCCGCGCCCGTTGCGAGCAGGGTTGCGATAAGGCGTCGCACGATGAACTCTCCTTCGACCGGAAGAACTGCATCGACAATGCTGGTCGCCGGCTCTTGTTTCCGGCAAGCCGAAAAACGCAATGCTGCGCGTGCTTCGCGACACGATCCGTGGGATCCACGGCACCGGCCGGCGGCCACGGTGACCAGGCCGTTGCGACCGCCCTTCCCGGGCATGGCATGACGAAGGCCGGCCCGGACGGGCCGGCCTCGGTCGGGCGGTCAGGCCCAGAGGTACCAGCGGTTGCTGGCGTAGTCCAGGTCGCAGTGGTAGTAGGTCCACCAGCCCCACTGGATGCCCAGGTTGCCGCCGTTGTAGCAGTCCGACTGGAGGTAGTAGACGTACCGGATGCTCTCCGCGTGCGCGGGGGCGGCGGTCGTGGACAGCAGCACGCCGGTGCCGATTGCGGCGGAGAGCAACAGGGCCCGTAACTTGCGCATCCGATTCCTCCAGAGGTCGAACTTGGCACGCCGCTGCTGGGCACCCGCGGTCCGGGCGGGCGGCACTCGCACTATCGCACCGACGTATCGCGGCGGCCAGGTCCGTCCCACCCGCCCGGGACACCGGGCGGGTGTGACCACGGGGGACTGATGGAACGGTTCGGCGGACGGCTGAAAGGTTCACCGTACGGGTGACCCGGTGGCCGGAAACGCCGCTCCACCAGGGGATCGGCGCGGTCAGGCCTGGCGGCCGGTGAAGGCGAGGAAGGCGGCCTGCGCGTCGGCGCCGGGCGGCGGGTCGAGCCGGGGGAGGAAGGCGCCGGTGGCCTGCAGGTCGTCGTAGTGGGCCAGCAGTGCCTCGTGGGTCCGGGCGACCGCCTCGGCGTCCAGGGTCTGGTCGCCACCGACCGCGCGGGCCAGGTCCCAGGTGTGCACGAGCAGCTCCAGCGCGCCGACCACGTCCACCGCCCGCTCCAGCGGGACCAGGCCGATGGGCGCCGGGAAAGGGCGGGCGGCCAGGTCGCGGTCGGCGAGCACGGCCAGCAGGTTCGCCCGGCACTCGGCGAACGCGGCGGCCAGGTCGGCGTCCGGATGCACCTCGGGGGCGTCGCCCATACCGGAAAGACCGACGCCGTGCCCCGGCTGTGGACGGGTGCCACGCGCCATCGCGACGATCCCGCGGTGCCCGTTGACCACGTGCGCCACCACGTCGCGGGCGGTCCATCCCTCGCACGGGCTCGGGCGGTCCCACCGGTCGGCCGGGGTCGCCTCGATCCGGGCCAGGAAGTCGCCGGACAACCGGGTGTATCGGTCTGCGATATCGGACATGGCACTGCCTTTCATGGGGTCGGGGGTGCCCGCGAGGACGCGGGTCAGGGCGGGCAGCAGCCGGGTACGCCAGCCGCCGTCCATGATCTGGCGCACCCGGGCGTGCAGCGGGTGGCCGGGGTCGGCGCCCTCCTGCATCAGGAACAGCCGGGTGCCGCGGCCCTCCGGCCGCAGGGTCCAGGTGATCGTCCAGGCCATTCCATCGCCGGCCGGGCCGGCGTCCGACCAGCGGACGCGCAGCATCTCCGGCACGGTGAAGGCCAGCACCTCGGCCTCGACCACCCCGGAGAAGCCGGCACCCGGCATGGCGGGGACGCGCATGGTGTACCGGTGGCCGATCTCCAGCCGGAAGTCGCCGGGCATCAGCCAGCGGGCCAGCAGGTCCGGCTCGGTCAGCGCCCGCCACACCTTGGCCGGCGGGTGCGGCAGGAATTGGTCGGCGTGGATCGCGTCCGGGTCACCGGTCACGGCAGGCCGTCCGCGTCCCGGCTTCCGGCGTCTCCGCTTTCAGGGTTCCGGCCTCCGGTGTCCTGGTCTTCGCGGTCCGGGCCGCGGGACGGGTCGTCGGGGAGCTCGTCCAGCAGGTCGCGCAGGCCGGCCAGCCGCTCCCGCCAGAAGTGCTCGAACGGGCCGAGCCAGTCGCGTACCTGCGCCAGCGGGAGCGGCTCCAGCCGGTAGAGCCGTTCGCGGCCGGCCCGGCGCTCGCTGACCAGGCCGGCGTCGCGCAGCACCTTGAGGTGCTCCGACAGGCTGGGCCGGGCCATGTCGAACCGGCCGGCCAGTCGCCGCACCGGCTGGGGGCCGTCCTCGCGGAGCAGGCGGAGCACCTCGCGGCGCACCGGGCTGGCCAGCGCCGCGAAGACCTGGTCCACCGTTCCGGCCGGCCGGTCCCCGGTCGTCGTCATGCCCGGAAGTATAGGTAGGAGATTCCCTACCTATCAACCAGGGCGTCGCGAGGAGCGGGGCCCGGCGGGACGTCCACCGGGCCCCGCCTGCGGGGGAGGTCAGATCTTTCCGACACCTGCCCCGGCGGTGACCAGGGATTTCACCGAGTTCGGGTCATCGAGGACGTAGCTGTAGTAGCTGCCAGGCTCCTGCACGGTGCCGCTGCAGTCGGGCTGTCCGGACTCGTTGACGAAGACGTTGTTCCGCGCGACGCACCGGCCCGCCGGTCCGGCGTAAGAGTTGGTGACCGGCTCCTCCGCCCGGTCGAAGTAGTTGCCCTCGACCACGCAGCCGGCGTTGGCCTGGCAGGCCACCCCCACGTCGGTGTTGTAGTAGTAGTAGTTGTTGAACACGTGCACCGGCTCGCCGAACCGCACCCGCGGGTTGCGCTGCGGGGTCGCGTTGAACCAGTTGTGGTGGTAGGTCACCTTGAGCCGGCCGATGTCCTGCGCGCCGTTCCCGTCGTCGTGACCGAGCAGCATGTTCTTGGTGTGGTTGTGCAGGTGGTTCCACGACACCGTGACGTAGGACGAGCCGCGCTTGATGTCGATCAGGCCGTCGTACCCACTGGCCAGGTCGTTGTGGTCGATCCAGATGTGGTGCGAGAACATCTGCACGTTGACGGAGTCGTCGCTGGCGTTCCGGAACGACAGGTTCCGGATGATGACGTTGTTCACCGCGTTCGCCGGTGGCGTGGTGACCGCGTCGTCGATCGGCAGGCCGATGTTGAGGCCGCCGCCGGAGATGCCCGCGCCGGCCCCGACTCCGACGATGGTCTTGTCGGAGGCGACGTTGTACATGCCGGCCGGGACGGTGATCATGCCACGGACGCAGATGTTCAGCGGTCCGCTCTGCCCGATCGCGGCGATCAGCTCGCTCGCCGTGTCCACCTCGACGGTGGGCCCGCCGGCGCCGCCGGTGGTGCCGGACCGCCCCCAGGCGTTGACCGAGGCGAAGCCGATCGGCGAGCCCGAGGTGGCGCAGGTGCCGGGCGGGACGCTCACCGTCGGGGTCGGCGTCGGCGAGCCGGTAGGACCGCCGACATCGGTTACCAGCACGTCGTCGAACGAGGCGGCGGCGTAGTGGCCGGCCAGGCCGGCCCGGCCGGAGGAGAAGGTCGGGTCGGTGGCCGTGACGACCTGGACGCCGTCCACGAAGCCGCGGAGCGTGGTGCCGAACACCTCCAGCCGCAGCGTGTACCAGGTGCCGGTCGCCACGCTCGCGCCGGCCGAGGCCAGCGTGGTCAGGCCGCCGCCGTTCCGCACGCCGAGGACCACCGAGCCGGCGTTGCTCAGCCCCAGGTAGTAGTAGGCGCTGGTGCTCTGCGCCCGGGCCAGCACCGCGACGTTGCGGCCGGTGCCGTTGAACGAGATCGGCTTGACCCGGGCCTGCACGGCCTGGTCGGTCCAGCCCGCCCCGACGATGGCCCGGGCGTCCGCGCTGGTGCCGCTCTGGCGCAGCGCCCGCGATCCGTCGGTGACCACCGACCAGCTACCGCCGGATCGTGACCAGCCCGCGGTGTCGCCGCCTTCGAAGTCGTCGCCGAACAGCGTGGCGGCCGACGCGCCTGGTATGGCGGTGAGCAGTCCGATGAGCAGGGCGCCGATCGCTGTGACGAGTGCGGCGAGTGCCGGTCGAGCGCCGCGCTCCGTTCCTGTCCGCACGGGGAACCTCCAGTTCCGTCATTCCCGGCCGGCCCGTGCCGTGGGCCGGCCGGGACGTGGCGCGGCGGGAGGCCGCGGCCACGTGCTGGCGTGACGTACCGCACCCGGGACCTCCCGCCGGGACGCGCACCCGCGGGCCCGCCGCCGCCACCTGGCCGGTGGCGCGGGCCGGGCCCGGCGTGCCGGAAGCGGCGCGCCAGACGGGTCGTCCATGCGGGCGCTCCGGATGGTGGAAGGAAGCGCTGTCCGACTCCTCGGTTTTTGTATGTGCGACGGCACCGGTGGTCAAGCGTCGCCGCGGCGATGCTCAGCGCGGCGCGATTGGTCTATACCGCGGAACGCTGTTCTATCACATGAAACGCTTCCTGGAGGTATGCCGAAGAAATGAACGTTTCACATGAAACATCGTGCTCACTCGGTGATGGCATCCCGGTCGAGGAAGGCCAGCCGGGCCCGCTTCTCGGCCAGATGTATCTCCGGGCCGAGAGTGAACCCGGTCCGGAGCAAGCGGTCGATCACCTTGGCGTTCTGGGCGTCCGGCTCGGCGACGATCCGCCGGGTGGCCGGGTCGGCCAGGACGAACCGGAGGAACGCCCCCAGCAGGTGGCCGGTGAAACCCGGCTCCGGTCCGTCCTCGGGTGGGCCGATCATCAGATGCACGCCCATGTCCCCCGGCTGGACGTCGTAGCACTCGCCGACCGGGTCGGCGTCCGGCCGGTAGGTCTGGAACAGGGCCACCGGCCGGCCGTCCCGGCGGACCAGGTAGGCGTGATGGGTGGGCAGCGCGTCCAGGTGGGTGTAGATCTCCGCCACCTGTTCCTGGTCCAGGCCGAGCATGCCCCAGAACCGGGCACGCTCCTGGTTCACCCAGCGGTGGACGACCTCGATGTCCTCCGGGACCCGCAGCGGGTCGATCCGGACGGTGCCGAAGCCGTCGATCACCTGGACATGGGGGAATTCAGCCGTCATCTCGCTCCTCGGTCAGCAGGCGCCGGTCACAGGTCACCGGAATCAACTCGCCGCGCAGCCAGTGCGGCAGCTGGTCGTACCGGTGCGGGTCGCCGGGCACGCCGGAGGCGCCGAGCGGGACCACCCACCGGCTGCCGTCGCGCCGGGCGAGGTCCCACACGTAACGCGCCGCCGGGCCCCGGGCACAGCGATCGGTGACCCCGGGCACGCTGGAGGTGGCCAGCACGCAGTCATGGTCACCGGACAGGCCCGGCCCTTCGCCGGTCGCCGCGCCGGGCAGCGCCGACCACGGCGCCAGCCGGTGCGTCCGTCCCCACGGCTCGGTTCCGGTGTCGGCCGCCTCCGCGACGGCCGCCCGTACCAGCCCGGGCAGGTCGGCCCGGTGCCCGGGCGGCCCGGTGGCCAGCAGGCCGGGCAGCGCGAAGCCCACCCGAGAGACCAGGTCCAGCCACGGTGCGAAGACCTCCGGATGGCCCGACGGCGCGGCGAGGGGCGCGAGCGCCGGATGCGCGGCGAGCCGGCGGACCAGCGCGGATCGCACGGCCGCGTACGCCCCGGCGCCGGCGCTGCCCGCGTCCATCCGGCGGTCCCAGCCCACGATCAGGTCGCGCAGCCGGCCGGCCGGTGCCGCGGCCGCCACCAGCGCCACCAGCGGCTCGGCCGACCCCAGATGGGTGTCGGTGTGCACGGCGGCCATCGCCCCCGCGGACCAGGCCGGCGCGGCCGCCAGCAGCTCGCGGATGCGGCGGGCCCGGTGCGGCGGCGCGAAGTCGACGCCGAGCGGCGCGGCGAGCCCGCGCTCGTTGGCCATCACCGCCACGCCGTCCACCGGCGCCCGGGGCATCGGCGCGTGCCGCCCGCGCCACTCGTGGCCGGGCTCCCAGGCGGGCACCACCCACCGGGAGTTGTCCGGATGGCGGACCGGTACCACGCCCGCGACCCGGTGCAGCAGCCCGCCCGCGGTGTCGGCCGCCAGCACCACGTTGACCGGCTCGACCCAGCCGGCCAGCGCCCGGTCCACGTCGGCGACCGACCGCGCGCGCAGCAGCGCGGGCAGCGCGGCGAAGCCCAGCTCGCGGTAGACCCGCGGCGGGTACCGCAGGCTGACGGCGGCGCCCTCGCCGTCCGGCCCGCCGCTCACCACCGGGCCACGCCCGGTCTCGATGACCTCGACCGGCACCGGGTCGCCGCCGGCCACCTCGACGACCTCGACGGACACCGCGACCGGACGCCAGCCGTCCGGGCCGAGCGCCTGCACGCCGGCGCCGCGGCGCCGCAGCCGCTCGTGGTAGAGGTCTTGATAGTCGGCCATGGCATTGGTGATCGCCCAGGCGACCGGGCCGGCGTGCCCGAAGTGCGGGATGCCGGGGACGCCGGGAACGGCCAGCCCGATCACGTCGTACCGCGGGCAGGTCAGGCGGATCTGCTGGTAGACGCCGGGGTCCTCGATGAACCGGTGCGGGTCGCCGGCGAGCAGGGCGGCGCCGGTGGCGGTGCGCGCGCCGGACACCAGCCAGCCGTTGCTGCCGGCCGGGCCGGGGCCTTCGGTGGCGAACAGCTCGGCCGCGCCGGGGCCGAGCCGCCGTGCGACGGTGTCCCGCCAGAGCTTGCCGGGGAATCCGGCGAACAGGATGTGGTGTGCCAGCCAGACGGCGAGCGGCGTACACGGCGCCCAGCGGCCGGGTGCCAGCCCGGTCGCGGCGAACTCCGGTGCCCGGCGGGCACCGCAGGGCAGCCCGGCGTTGACCCCGTCGACGTAGGCGCCCACCCAGGACGCGGTGTCCGGGTCCAGCGTCCGGAAGCAGCGGCGGGCGGTGTCGGCCAGCCGGGCGCGGCGGGCGAAGACGTCCCAGGCGGCGGCGGACGGGCCGAGGAAGGCGGCCGAGGTGCCGCCGGCCCGGTGCCGTTCGACCTCGATCTGCCAGGCCCGGTCGCGGGCGGCGTTGCGTCCCTGGGCGAACGCCAACTCGCGGTGATCGCCGGCCCGCAGGTGCGGGATGCCCCAGGGGTCCCGGTAGGTGCGGATCGTCAACCCCACTCCT
Source organism: Sphaerisporangium rufum (assembly GCF_016863395.1). Classification (GTDB taxonomy): domain Bacteria; phylum Actinomycetota; class Actinomycetes; order Streptosporangiales; family Streptosporangiaceae; genus Sphaerisporangium; species Sphaerisporangium rufum. The sequence continues at coordinate 101,371 of NZ_BOOU01000073.1, forward strand.
CGGTGTCGGTCCGGCCCTCTGGACATTTACTTAGGTTAGGTTAACCTAAGTTCCTGCCGAGCGCCGGGCTTTCCGGACGACGCCCGCCCGACGCGACCCCGATGCGACCCCCCGACGAGAGGAAGACGGACGCATGCCGCCTCCCCCGCCCGACCCGCGCCCCGCCGGCCGGCCCGCACCGCGGCACCACCTGCTCAACGAGCACACCGCGGACGCCTACCGGCGGGCCATGGCCGACGGCGTCGTCCGGGTGGCCGCCCGGATCGCCCGCACCGACCGCCCGTGCACCGGGATCACCCCCGCGCCGCTGGCCGCCGAGATCGCCGGCATCGACCTGGACCGGCCGCTGTTCGGCGCCGCGGCCGCGCTGGAGGAGCTGGAAGAGGTCTACCTGCGGGACGCGGTCTACTTCCACCACCCCCGCTACCTGGCCCATCTCAACTGCCCGGTGGCCATCCCCGCGCTGGTCGCCGAGGCGGTGCTCACCGCGGTCAACTCCTCGCTGGACACCTGGGACCAGAGCGCCGGCGGCACGCTCATCGAGCGGCGGCTGATCGGCTGGACCGCCGGCCGGGCCGGCCTCGGCCCGCACGCCGACGGCGTCTTCACCAGCGGCGGCACCCAGTCCAACCTGCAGGCGCTGCTGCTCGCCCGGGAGGAGGCCCGCGACCGGGCCGGAGACGGAGCGCTCCCCCGGCTGCGGGTGCTCGCCTCGGAGGCCGCCCACTTCAGCGTGCGCAAGTCGGCCCGGCTGCTCGGCCTGGCCGCCGACGCCGTCGTCCCGGTGGCGACCGGCCCGGACCGGCGGATGAACCCCGCCGCGCTGGAGCGGGCCCTGGACGGCTGCGCCCGAGCCGGCCTGCCGGTCATGGCGGTGGTCGCCACCGCCGGCACCACCGACTTCGGCTCCATCGACCCGCTGGCCGAGATCGCCGCGCTGCGCGACCGCCACGGCTTCCGGCTGCACGTGGACGCCGCCTACGGCTGCGGGCTGCTGGTGTCGCCCACCCGCCGGCACCTGCTGGCCGGCATCGAGCACGCCGACTCGGTCACCGTGGACTTCCACAAGTCGTTCTTCCAGCCGGTCAGCTCCAGCGCGCTGCTGGTACGCGACGGCGCGGTGCTGCGGCACGCCACCGACCGCGCCGACTACCTCAACCCGGCCCGGATGGCCGAGCGGCTCATCCCCAACCAGGTGGACAAGAGCCTGCAGACCACCCGCCGGTTCGACGCGCTCAAACTCTGGCTGACCCTGCGCGTCATGGGCCCGGACGCCATCGGCGAGCTGTTCGACGCGGTGGTGGACCGCGCGGCCGAGGTCTGGGCGCTGCTGGACGGCGACCCGCGCTTCGAGGTCGTCACCCGCTCGCAGCTCAGCACGCTGGTGTTCCGCTGCCTGCCCGCCGGAGCCGGCCGGCGCGTCACCGACGCGGCGAACCTGCACGCCCGCGAGGCGCTGGCCGCCTCCGGCGCGGGCGTCGTGGCCGGGACCACGGTCGGCGGGCGCGCCCACCTGAAGATCACCTTGCTGAACCCGGAGACCTCGCTGGACGACGTCGCCCACGTCCTGGACCTGCTCGCCGGGCACGCCGAGCGGTACGCACGCGAGCAGGCCCCCCGCGCGGCCGCCTGGGCGAACGCCGGCTGACCGTCCCGTCCCCGACCCCCGTACCGGAGGACCGAATGTCGACGCACGACTTCATCGCGATCGGCCTGGGCCCGTTCAACCTCGGCCTCGCCTGCCTGACCGAACCGATCGACGAGCTCGACGGCCTGTTCCTGGAGCGCCGGCCCGGCTTCGGCTGGCATCCGGGCATGCTGCTCCCCTCGGCCACCCTGCAGACGCCGTTCCTGGCCGACCTGGTCACGCTGGCCGACCCCACCTCCCCGTACTCATTCCTCAACCACCTCAAGGAGACCGGGCGGCTGTACCCCTTCTACATCCGGGAGAACTTCCACGCGCTGCGCGCCGAGTACGACGCCTACTGCCGGTGGGCGGCCGGCCGGCTGCGCGGCGTCCGGTTCGGCCACGAGGTGACCCGGGTGGAGCACGACGCGGCCGCCGGGCGGTACGTCGTGCACGCGGTCCGGGACGACGGGCGGGCCACCGAGCACCGCGCCCGGCACCTGGTGCTCGGCACCGGCACCCCGCCGCACCTGCCGGACGCCTGCCGGGAACTCGGCGGCGACCTCGTGCACAGCTCCGGCTACCTGGGCGCCCGGGACGCGCTGCGCGTCAAGGAGAGCATCACCGTGGTCGGCGGCGGGCAGAGCGCGGCCGAGATCTTCCACGACCTGCTGGCCGGCATCGGCACGCACGGCCCCCGGCTGACCTGGATCACCCGGTCGCCGCGGTTCTTCCCGCTGGAGTACACCAAGCTCACCCTGGAGATGACCTCGCCCGACTATGTGGACCACTTCCACGCGCTGCCCGCCGGCGTCCGCGACCGGCTGGACCGCGAGCAGAAGGGCCTGTACCAGGGCATCGACGCGGAGCTGATCAACCGGATTTACGACCTGCTGTACGAGAAGACCGCCGCCGGGCCGATCCCGGTCCGGCTGATGACCGCCACCGAGCTCACCGGCGCCGCGCACGACGAGCGCCGCGGCGAGTACACGCTGACGCTGCGCCATCTGGACCAGGGCCGGGACTTCACCCTGGCCACCCAGGGCCTGGTGCTGGCCACCGGCCACCGGTACCGCCCGCCGGACTTCCTGGAACCGGTGCGCGACCGGCTGCTCCTGGACGACCAGGGCCGGCCGGCGGTGGCGCGCAACTACAGCGTGGACGTCACCGGCCGCGAGATCTTCCTGCAGAACGGTGCCACGCACGCGCACAGCGTCACCTCGCCCGACCTCGGCATGGGCCCGTACCGCAACTCGTGCATCATCCGGGAGATGCTCGGCCGCGAGCATTACCCGATCGAGAAGGCCATCGCCTTCCAGGAGTTCGGCGCGCCCGAGGGGGCGATCCGGTGACCGGGATCGTCTTCACCCGCACCGACCCGCGGGCCGGCGAGCTGTCGCTGCGGCCGGTGGACCCGGCCGCGGACGCCGGGATGCTGCACGCCTGGGTCACCCATCCGAAGGCCGGGTTCTGGATGATGCGGGACGCCGACGTCGCCCGGGTCGCAGAGGTGTACCGGGCGATCGACGCCGACCCGCACCACGACGCGTTCGTCGGCCTGGCCGATGGCCGGCCCGCCTTCCTCGCCGAGCGCTACGACCCGGCCCGCGTCGAGCTGGCCGGGCTCTACGATGCCCGGGAGGGCGACGTCGGTATGCACTTCCTGTGCGCGCCGGCCGAGGCCCCGGTGCACGGCTTCAGCCGCGCAGTGATCACCACGGTGCTGGAGATGCTGTTCGCCGACCCGGCGGTCCGCCGGGTCGTGGTCGAGCCGGACGTGCGCAACACCGCGGTGCACGCGCTCAACGCCGCGGTCGGGTTCGAGGTCGCCGGGCCGCTGGCCAAGCCGGAGAAGACGGCGCTGCTCTCCTTCTGCACCCGCGAACGGTTCCGGGCCGCGGCCGGGGAGGTGGCCGGGTGAACCCGCGATCCGCCGTCGGCCACCTGACTCCGGACGCCTGGGCCCGCGCCAACCGCGCGCTGGTCCGCAAGGCGCTGGCCGAGTTCGCCCACGAACGCCTGATCACCCCCGAACCGCTCGGCGGCGGCCGGTACGCCGTGCGCGGCGACGGCGGCGCGGTGGAGTATCGCTTCACCGCGACCGTGCTGTCCCTGGACCACTGGCACATCGACGCCGCCGGCATCACCCGGCACCGCGACGGCGTGGACCTGCCGCTGGACGCCGCCGACCTGATCGTCGAACTGCGTGGCGCCCTCGGGCTGAGCGACGAGGTCCTGCCGGTCTACCTTGAGGAGATCTGGTCCACCCTGGCCGGCGCGGCGTTCAAGCTCGCCGGGCCGCCGGTCCCCGCGGCCGAGCTCGCCGGGGCCGGGTTCCAGGACGTCGAGGCCGGGATGACCGAGGGGCATCCGTGCTTCGTCGCCAACAACGGGCGGCTCGGGTACGGCGTTCACGACCACCTCCGGTACGCGCCGGAGGCGGCCCGGCCGGTGCGGCTGATCTGGCTGGCCGCGCACCGCGACCACTGCACCTTCACCTGCTCGCCGGACACCGACTACGACCGGCTGATGCTCGGCGAGCTCGGCGCGGCCACCCTCGACCGGTTCGCCGGGGTGCTGGCCGGCCACGGCCTGGACCCCGCGGACTACCGGCTGCTGCCGGTGCACCCCTGGCAGTGGTGGCACAAGATCTCGGTGACCTTCGCCGCCGAGCTGGCCGAACGCCGGCTGGTCTGCCTCGGCCCCGGCGACGACCGGTACCTGGCCCAGCAGTCGGTCCGCACCTTCTTCAACCGGGACACCCCGGAGCGGCACTACGTCAAGACCGCGCTGTCGGTGCTCAACATGGGCTTCACCCGAGGCCTGTCCGCCGAGTACATGGCGGGCACCCCGGCCATCAACGAGTGGGTGGCCGGCCTGATCGCCGGTGACGAGGTGCTGCGCCGCACCGGCCTGACCATCCTGCGCGAGCGGGCCGCGATCGGCTACCACCACCGGCGGTTCGAGGCGGTCACCGGCCGGTCTTCCCCGTACCGGAAGATGCTCGCGGCGCTGTGGCGGGAGAGTCCGGTGCCGGGCCTGGCCCCCGGCCGGCGGCCGGTCACCATGGCGTCCCTGCTGCACGTGGACCGGGAGGGCCGGTCCTTCGCCGCCGCGCTGATCGAGCGGTCCGGCCTGCCGCCCCGCGCGTGGCTGCGCCGCTACCTCGACGCCTACCTGATCCCGGTGCTGCACTGCCTGCAGGCCTACGACCTGGCGTTCATGCCGCACGGCGAGAACGTCATCCTGGTGCTGCACGGCGACGTGGTGGAGCGGGTGATCTTCAAGGACATCGCCGAGGAGGTCGTGGTGATGGACCCGGACGCCGACCTGCCGCCGGAGGTCCACCGGGTGCGCGCCCACGTCCCCGAGCACGAGCGGCCGCTGGCCGTCTTCACCGACGTCTTCGACTGCTTCCTGCGCTTCCTCAACGCGATCCTCGCCACCGGCGGCGTGCTCGCCGAGGACGACTTCTGGCGGACGGTCGCCGAATGCGTGGCCGGCTACCAGGACGCGGTACCCGAACCGGGCGGGCGGCCGCACCGGTACGACCTGTTCGCCGCCACCTTCCCGCGGTCCTGCCTGAACCGGCTGCAGCTGCGCGACAACCGGCGGATGGTCGACCTCGCCGACCCATCGGCGGCCCTGCAGTTCGCCGGAGAGCTGGCCAATCCCATTGCTGTGTTTCTTGGCGCGCGCTTCGCGCGCGCGGGTTCGG
>NZ_BOOU01000074.1 GCF_016863395.1 Sphaerisporangium rufum
TGCTAACATACTCAATCTCGCTCGCCGGCGCAAGCGCCAGCAGGAAGATCTTTTGGTTGCAGGGATCGGCAGGCTTACGGCCAGCACACGACTCGACCACCAGGGGTGGTGATGCGAGGGAGATGGCCGGGCGATGCCGACGTCACAAGATTAGCAGCCCTCGACCCGCGCTCGATCCACAATCCGGCGACGATGCGGGCGAGAAGCTTCCGCTGATCGGGGCAGCACCACTACAACAGGCCATGCACCTAGTGGATTCCCGAATGGATAGAGGCCGGCCGTGACAGATCGAGCGATACCCCGGGCCCTGCTCTCGCTGCTGACGGTGGCGGCGGCGGTGGTGGCCCTGGCCGGCATCAAGGCGGTGGACTCCATCGTCGGTCCGGTGGTGCTGGCGCTCGTCCTGACGATCGCGGTCTCGCCGATCCGCGACCTGCTGCGGCGCCGGAACGCGCCGCACTGGCTGGTGGTCGCCGTCCCGCTGGCGACGGTGATCACCATGCTGCTCGGCATGGTGGCCATCCTCACGACTGCAGTGGTGCAGATGGCGGTGCTGCTGCCCGGTTACGCGCCCCAGTTCAACCAGCTCACCGCGGACGCGCAGAAGTGGGCGGCCGAGCGGGGCATCGAACCGCAGGTCAACAAGGCATTGCAGTCCATCGATCCCGGAAAGATCTTCACGCTGGCGCAAGGCCTGCTGTCCAGCGTGCTGGGGGTCGTCTCGAGCCTGTTCCTGATCGTCGTACTGCTGCTCGCGATGAGCCTGGACGCACCCATCATGACGCGGGTGATCGCGGCGGCCGAGGCCGAGCGGCCCGCGCTCACTTCGGCCCTGACGACGTTCGCCCGGAGGACCCGGCGCTACATCCTGGTCTCCACCATCTTCGGGCTGGTGTGCGCGGCACTCGACGTGGTGGCCCTGTACTTCCTGCGCGTACCCCTCCCGCTGCTCTGGGGAGTGCTGGCGCTGATCACGAACTACATCCCGAACATCGGTTTCGTGATCGGCCTGGTGCCGCCGGCGATCCTGGGCCTGCTCACCGGCGGCCCGAAGACGATGATCTTCGTCATCGTGGCCTACATGGTGATCAATATCGTGGTGCAGTCCTTCATCCAGCCGAAGTTCCTCGGGGACGCGGTCGGACTGACGACCACGGTGACCTTCCTGTCGCTCATCCTCTGGGCGACCGTGCTCGGACCGCTCGGCGCGCTGCTGGCCATTCCGCTCACCCTGCTGGCCCGCGCGTTGCTCATCGACAGCGACCCACGGGCCAAGTGGTCCGGCGCGCTGGTCTCCGGGGAGCCGCCGGCGGGCTCGTCGCGGCCGGGTTGACCGGCCGAGACGTCAGGCGGGCGTGCTCATCGGCGACCGCGGCCGTTGCGGGCTGGGCGGGGCCGTCACCTCGCCGGTGCGCCGCGCACCCCACGGCATCGCGGCGACCAGGACCGGGAGCAGTATCACCGAGCTCATGGCCCAGGGCGAGTGGTAGATCCACCACCGGGCGTCGTTGAACTGGGTCAGGTACAGATAGCCGACCGCCGCCCAGGTCGAGGTGCCGATGATGGCGGGCCAGGCGAACCGGGTGGGACGGGCGACCAGGAAGGGCATGAACCACAGGAGGTACTGGGCGCCGAGGCGCGGGGTGACGACCATGAAGGCCAGCAACAGTGCCGTGGTGAGGTCCACCGGATCGGCCCGGCGCCACAGCAGGCCGACGACGAGCAGCGTGCTATAGATCATCCACTGGCCGTAGCGGGCCAGTTCCGCGTCCAGGGTCCAGTCGCCACCGACGGCGATGGCGGTCCAGCCCCACTCGCCGATGATCGGCCGGACGTCGCCGATGGTCCTGATCACCTCGGGCAGCTGGTCCAGCGAGGTTCCCGCACCGATGGGCAGGGTGACCAGGAAGAAGATGGGCGGTACTCCGGTGGCGAAGAACGCGTAGGCGCGGGCCCGCAGATCGGGCAGGAAGAGCAGCATGCCGGGCACCAGCCAGATCGGCCAGCTCTTGGCGCACAGCGCCAGACCCATCAGCAGGCCGGCCACGATGGCGTTGCGCACCGGCCGGGACGTCCTGGCGTTGCGGGCGACGATGAACGCCGCCACGCCGAAGACCAGGGAGACCGGCTCCACCTGCCCGTGCACCGAGGCGACCAGGATCGCGAGCGGGTTACAGGCGTACTGGAACGCTCGGAGGCCGGCGTCCTTGCCGCCGGCCAGCCTGCCGACCAGCGGGATCAGGATGATGTCGGCGACCACGGTCACCAGCCGGCCGGCGATCTCCCAGGGGATGTTCAGCCAGAGCAGCAGTCCGTAGACGTACGGGATGGTGGGCAGGAAATGCCAGCCCCCGTTGCTCTCCAGGACCGGGTCCTTGCGTTCGAGGATGGCCTGGCCCGCCGGTTGGAAGCTGTTCACGAAGTCGACCGGCTGCCAGGTGTCGACCACGGACAAGGACATGATGAGCACGCGGACGCCGATGCCCACCGCCAGCGCGACGAGCAGCGTGGGCCGCCAGCCCTTCCACTGCGCGAGGATCGCCAGTACGACACCTGAGACGAGGACGATCCCCGTGAGAATTGCGTAGTCCATGACGCGCACTAGCCTGCCGGACGTCGCCCCAACCCCACCACTCGGGGGCGAAAATTGGCACCTTTCGCCCAGAATTGTTCACGTAAAGAAGTTTTGTGGCAACTGTGGGTGAGATCCGGCCGCCGCCGCCGCCGGCGCGGGTGCCGGGCTCGCCGGAGCGCTGGGGAACCGCTGGTTAAGCGCCGACCGTGAACGCGGACCGGGGGTGCGCCGAACTACTCGTGTCCGACGCCCTCCTCCGAAGGAACAGCGTGCATGTCCGTTCCCCTGCAAGGCCCGGCACCTCCGATCGAGATCACCGACGCCGACCTGATCGAGCAATCATGGCGTCACCCCGAGCGGTTCGGCGTCCTGTTCGATCGATATTTCGCGGCCGTTCATCGCTATGTGCACATGCGCTTGGGCGAGCCGGCCGCGGACGACATCGCCGCGGAGACCTTCCTGCGTGCCTTCCGCTGCCGGCATCGCTATGACGTCGGACGTCCCAGCGCCCGCGCCTGGCTGTACGGCATCACCTCCAACCTGGTCGCCGATCACCGGCGCAACGAGGCGCGGAGGTACCGGGCCCTCGCCCGCAGCGCCGAGCCCTCCGACGTCGCCGATCACGGTGACCGCGTGATCCAGCGCGTGTCCGCGGCGGCCATGCAGCCGCGGCTGGCCGCCGGTCTGGCCCGGCTCTCTGCCGCCGACCGGGACGTTCTGCTGCTGGTCGCGTGCGCCCAGCTCGGCTACGAGGAGGTGGCCGACGCCCTTGGCATACCCCGGGGCACGGTCGCATCGCGGCTCAGCCGCGCCCGGAAGAAGCTCCGCACGATCATCGGTCCCTACCAGGAGGCCCTGTGATGAACGACCTGCAGACGTTCAAGAACTTCCACGACGGCCTTCCGGGGCCCGCTCCCGAGGTCGCCGCGCGAGCGCGGGAGCGGCTGGCGGCCGAGGCGGTGGCCGAGGCCGGGCGGGCCGGTGGCGTTCCTGCTCCGCGGCGGGTGCCGCGTCCCGGGCGCCCGGCCGGTCGTGGCCGCGTCGCGCTACGGGCCGGCGTCGTGGCCGGGCTCGCGGCGGCGGCGACCGCGGGAGTGATCGTGGTGGGCGGCGACGATGGCTCTCCGCTGCTGGGCACGCCACCGGCCGACGCCGCGGACCTGCTCCGGCAGGCGGCCGTGGCGGCGGCCGGCGAGCACCCTCGGCCGGGCGCGGATCAGTTCGTCTACGTCGATCGTAAGGACGTCGATTACAGCTTCAGCGTCTCGCGCCGTGGAATGTCGCAATACGAGCAGGATGTTCGCCGGGAGGTGTGGTTCCCCGCCGACCCCGGCAAGGCCGTGGCGCGCTCCACCTACGGTGAGAAGCGGCTGATCAGCGGCCGGGGCGACCTGCCGGGCCTGCCCGCCGGAACGGTGGAGTACCAGCGCGCCGGTCAGTGCCACATGGACGTTCTGCACGTGCCGTCGCGGGATATCGGGAACCTCCCTACCGACCCCGACCGGCTTCTCGATCGGGTTCGGCAGAACGCGGAGGCGCTCGTCCGTACTGAGGAGCCCGCGCTCGGAGAGACTCCGCCGGGCGGCGAGCAGATCGACCGGAGGATCCAGCGGACCGTGGCGTCGGAACTCGTCTCGCTGGCCGAGAATCCCTTCGGCTCCGCCCGGACGCGCGCCGCGGTCTTCGGCGCCCTGGCGAAACTCCCCGGCACGACGCTGGTTCCGGGACTGGCCGATCCGGCGGGCCGGCACGGGGTCGGCGCCTCGATCCGCTATCAGGGCCCGGACGGCCCGGAGCGGGAGGAGCTCATCTTCGAGCCCGGGACGTACCGGTTCCTCGGCTGGCGGAGCTGGGGGGAAATGGAGCAGGAGGACGGACGCAGCCGGGAGGTCATGCGCGGCGGCACGGCGATGATGGCCGTCAAGATCGTCGACTCCATGCCGGCCATTCCCCCGGAGAACGAGGCGCCGACGTACTGCTAGCGGCCGGTGACCATGGTGAACCGTCCCGGTGCCGGCCGCGGCGGACCGCACCGCCCGGCCGCACCGCCCGGCCGGGCGGTGCGGCCGGCGCGGTCCGGCCGGCGCGGTCCGGCCGGCGCGGTCCGGCCGGCGCGGTCCGGCCGGCGCGGCGGGCCGGGCCCTGGCGGCCGGTCACGCCGGTTCGGGATGCCGGCCGCCGCCTGTCGCGCTATAAGGTGATGCGTCCTTCGATATGCGGAGCTGGCGGCATGTTCTTTGGCATCACCAACATCTGGGCCTATGTGATCGGCGCGTTCCTGATCATCCTGCTCCCCGGCCCCAACTCGCTGTACGTGCTGTCCACCGGCGCGCGGCGCGGGGTGCGGGCCGGTTACCGGGCGGCGGCCGGGGTGTTCGCCGGCGACACGGTGCTCATGGTGTTGTCGGCGGCCGGAGCCGCCTCGTTGCTGAGGTCGACACCCGCGCTGTTCGCCGTGGTCAAATACGCGGGCGCCGGCTACCTCGCCTGGATCGGCCTCGGCATGATCCGGTCGGCGGTGGCGTCCTGGCGGAGACCGGACCCGGCCGGGGCCACCGAGGGGACACCGCCCCCGGCCGAGACGCGCGACCCGTTCCGGCGGGCGTTCACCGTCAGCCTGCTGAACCCCAAGGCCATCCTGTTCTTCATCTCGTTCTTCGTGCAGTTCGTGGACCCGGGTTACGGGGCACCGGTGATCTCGTTCCTCATCCTCGGCGCCATCTGCCAGTTCTTCAGCGTCGTGTACCTGTCCACGTTGATCTTCGCCGGGGTCTACCTGGCCGGGCAGTTCCGGCGGCGGCGCCGGCTCGCGGCCGGGCTGACCTCCGGGGTGGGTGTGCTCTTCGTCGGTTTCGGTGCCCGGCTGGCGAGCGCCGGCCTGGGATGATCGGCGCCGCGCGGGGACGGCGGGCCTCCACCGGGACGCGTGTGCGCAACGTTACGATCGCACTACGACCGGCGACCCGGCCGGTCCGGCATTCCGTCGGAATAGTGTTCTATGGGCAGGTTGGCCGGACATTGCGGGCGACCGACCACAAATGATGTCAATAATGCTTTTCCTCCACGTTTCGACGATCCGGTCCTCGGGTAGCCGCACAGGCTCTAGCGTCGGTCTTCCGCCGTCGTACGTGGGGGAAGCATGGACCATCCGCCCTTCACCTTCCCGAGGATCACCGCGTTGCTGCGGCAGGCCGTCCCCCGGCTGCTGGAAGGGGTCGTCGCCCCGCTGGCGGTCTTCTACGCCGCGCTCGCCCTGCTCGGCCTGGACGGCGCGCTGATCGCCGCGGTCGCCTGGGTCTACGCCGGCGTGCTGTGGCGGCTGGTCCTGCGCCGGCCGGTGCCCGGCACGATGATCCTGGCCGCCATCGCCATCACCGCGCGGGCCGCCCTCGGCTGGTGGACGGGCAGCGCGGTCGTCTACTTCCTGCAACCCGAACTCGGCACCATCTGCATCAGCGTAGCGTTCCTGGCGTCGGTGCGGCTGAACCGGCCGCTGGTCCAGCGGCTCACCCTCGACTACATCCACCTGCCCGCCGCCGTGCTCCGGCACGAGCGGGTCCGCCGGTTCTTCGCCCGGATCACCCTGCTGTGGGCGTTCGTGCTGCTGGCCAACTCCACCGTCAGCATCTGGCTGCTGCTGCACCAGTCGATCAGCACCTATCTGCTGGTGCGCACCTCGGTGGTGGCCGCCATCAGCGGCGCGGCCATCGCGGTGTCGATCTACGCCTTCCGCCGGATGCTCCGCCGGCTGCACGCCGACCCGCCGGGGCCGGCGGCGATCACCGCGGCCTGAGCCGGCTCAGCCGGGCACCACGTCCGGGCCGACCAGGCCGGCATCGTGCGCCACGATCGCGGCCAGCACCCGGTTGGGCACCTCCAGCCGGAGCAGGATCGCACTGACGTGCGATTTCACCGTCCCTTCCACCAGGTGCAGGCGCCGGGCGATCTGCGCGTTCGACAGCCCCGCGCCGACCAGCGCGAGCACCTCCCGCTCGCGGGCGGTCAGCCCGGCGATCCTGGCGCGGGCCTCGGTGATCCGCGTCAGCCGCGCGCCACCGAGCTCGGCGATGATCCGCCGCGCGATCAGCGGGGAGAAGTACGCCCCGCCGCCCGCCACCGCGCGGACCCCGGCCAGCAGCTCGCGCGGATCGCCGGCCTTCAGCAGGAACCCGCCCGCCCCCGCGCCGAGGGCCCGCGCCACGTACTCGTCCTCGCCGAAGGTGGTGAGCATGACCACCGTGGTCTCCGGGACCAGCCGCCGGATCTCGTCCGCGGCGGCCAGCCCGTCCAGCCGCGGCATCCTGATGTCCAGCAACGCGACATCCGGCCGGTGAGCGCGGGCCAGCTCGACGGCCTCCCGCCCGTCGCCCGCCTCCGCCACCACCTCGACGCCCGGATCGACCGCGAGGATGGCCCGTACCCCGGCGCGGATCATGGCCTCGTCGTCGGCCAGCAGCACGCGGATCGCCGCCGGCCCGCCGTTCCCGGCGGCCGTCATCGCGCACCGCCGTGCGGCAGCCGGGCGGTCACCTGGAATCCGCCGTCCCGGGGGCCCGCGGTCAGCGTGCCACCGGCCAGCAGCGCCCGCTCCGCCAGGCCGGCCAGCCCGAAGCCGCCACCGGCCCCGTCCCGCGCGGCACCGGTGGCGGGCGGGCCGTTGGCGACGGTGACCAGCGTGAGGCCTTCGTCCACCTCGCCGGCCGCCCGGTGGGCGAGACGTACGGTGACCCGGGCGCCGGGGGCGTGCCGCGCGGCGTTGGTGAGTGACTCCTGGACCACCCGGTAGGCGGTGCGTGCGACGATCTCCGGCACCGGGACGCCCGCGCCGCGCTCCTCCACCTCCACGCGCATGCCCGACTCGCGGGCCCGGTCCACCAGGCCGGTCACGCTCTCGCCCGCCGGGACGAGCGGCGCCGGCCCGGACTCGTCGCGCAGCACGCCGACGATCCGCCGCAGCCGCTCGGTGGTGGCGCCGGCCGCGGCGCGCAACTCGCCGGCGGCCCGCCGGTGCTCCTCGTCCAGCGTGGGCGACACCTCGAGGGCGCCGGCACGCAGCGCGATCAGGGCCAGGTCGTGGCCCAGCGAGTCGTGCATCTCCCGGGCGATGCCGGCCCGCTCGCGCAGCCGGGCCCGGTCGACGGCCATCGCGCGTTCCTTGGTGAGCCGCCTGGCCCGCCCGGCGCGGTGGCGGCCGTACAGCCAGGGCAGCACGGCGGTGAACAGCACGCCGCTCAGCAGGGTGATCCAGAAGCCCACCTCGACGGCGTCCTGCATCGGCGGTGTCGGCCCGCAGGTCACCGCCAGCGCGGCCACCACGCCGGCCGTCATGATCGCACCGAACATGAGCGTGGCCGGGCGGGCGTTCGACATCCGCCGGCCGGCGAGGAAGGCCAGCGCGGCGACGGCGGCGGAGTAGCCGTTGAGCGGCCAGATCTTCACCGGGGTGCGCATCGGGCTCATCGAGATGGTCGCCACCCCGTCCGGCACGAACCAGGGGCCGGCGACCATGACCAGCAGCAGCGCGGCCATCGGGCGGGACCGGGACAGGGCGACGGCCAGGCAGACCAGGAGCAGGCCGGCCAGGGTCACCGGCACCCGCAGGCCGGCGGCGAGGCGACCGGTGGGGTCGCCGTCGATGATGACCGGCAGGCAGAGCGCACCGGCCAGGGCGAGGTCGCGCCCCCGCTCCCGCCAGACCCCGCCGGTCGTCCCGTTCCGTCCCGTCACGGCAGCGACGCTACCGGCCGGGCCGGGCGGCCGGCTCCGCCGGAGGTAGGGGTCCGCCCCTGACGAAAGTCAGGGGCCGGTGGCCACCTTGGGAGGAGGCGGCGGGGCGTCCCGGTTCCTAGCGTTCGAGCCATGACGCATGCTCTGCTCGACCTGCTGAACCAGGCGATGAACTCGCCGTGGGTGTATCTCGCGCTGTTCGCGCTGGCCGCGGTGGACGGCTTCTTCCCCGCGGTGCCCAGCGAGACGGCCGTGATCACCGCGGGCGTCTTCGCGGCGTCCGGGCGGCCGGACCTCGTGCCGGTCGTCGTGGTGGCGGCGCTCGGCGCCTTCGCCGGGGACCACGTCTCCTACCTGATCGGCCGGTCGGCGGTCGGGCGCTTGGAGCGGGGACGGCGCCGCCGGGCGGCGTTCGCGGCGGCCCGGCGCGTGCTGGCCGAGCGGGGCGGGATGGCCCTGGTGGTCGCCCGCTACATCCCGGGCGGGCGGACGGCGGTCACCATGACGATGGGCGCGGTCCGCCACCCGCGGCGGTCGTTCGCGGCCTACGACGCGCTCGCCGCCGTGTCGTGGGCGCTGTACAGCACGATGATCGGCTACTTCGGCGGGCTGGCGTTCGAGAACGACCCGCTGAAGGGCCTGCTGCTCGGCCTGGGCCTGGCGCTGACGATCACCGCGGTGACCGAGGTGGTCCGCCACCTGCGCCGCCGCCGATCCGCGCCGGCCGTGGACGGCGGGGGTGACCGGATCCCGGCGGGCGAGGTGCAGGGCGCCGTCCGCTGACCGATCAGGAAGGATGGCAGCATTTCCCCCAATAAGGGGCCAAGAAAGGACATGGTCATGGGATGCGCACTGGTCACCGGAGCATCACGCGGGCTCGGCGCGGTGATCGCCGAGCGGCTCGCGGAGGACGGCTGGACGGTCGTGCTCAACTACGCGCACGACACGGCGGGAGCGACCGCCGTCGCCGCCCGCATCGGTGAACGGGCCCACGTCCGCCGGTTCGACGTCACCGACGAGGAGGCGGTGCGCCAGGGCATCACGGAGATCCGGGAGGCCGTGGGCCCGGTGACCGTGCTGGTCAACAACGCCACCGGGCCACAGCCGATGATGCCCGTCGAGAAGCAGACCTGGCAGGACCATCTCGACCAGCTGCGCTTCTTCGTCAAGGCGCCACTGCTGCTGCTGCACGCGGCGCTACCCGATCTGCGGGCCGCCGGCGGCGGCCGGGTGATCAACATCGGCAGTGAGGTGGCCGATCTGGGGAACGCCGAGTTCGGGCACTACGTGTCCGCCAAGGCCGCCATGCACGGCCTCACCCGGTCGTGGGCGCGCGAACTCGGGCCGCACGGCATCACGGTCAACACCGTCGAGCCGGGATGGATCCCGGTGGAGCGGCACGAGGGCGACGACGTGAGCGAGTACCGCGACAGCCTGCCGCTCGGGCACATGGGCGTGCCGCAGGACGTCGCCGAGGCGGTCGCGTTCCTGGCCTCCCCGCGCGCGCGGTTCATCACCGGCCAGCGGCTCGCGGTGAACGGCGGCAAGACGATGAGCTAGTTACGGCCGGTCCATTCCCCTGCGGCGGCGAGCCGGAATCTCATCACTCGTTGATTTCATCATGTGATGAGTTTATGGTGAGGGCACGCATCACGCTTCGGCGTGCCGGAGGGAGACCACTCCATGTTCACCACTCAGGGCGACCCCGCCGCCGGGTCACGGGCCGGCGCCAGGCCGCTGATCCTCCCGTTCACCGAGATCACCAGGGAGATGACCGGCCTGGCCGGCGGCAAGGCCGCCAACCTCGGCGAGCTCACCCGGGCCGGCTTCCCGGTGCCGCCCGGCCACTGCCTCACCACCGAGGCCTACCGCCGGGTCACCCGCGGCGCGGGCCTGGCGGAGGTGCTGGACGCGCTGGCCGGCACCCCCGCGCAGGACACCGCCGGGCTGGCCGCCCTCGCGGCCCGCGCCCGCGAGCTGGTGCTGGCCGCGCCGGTACCCGACGACATCGCCGCCGCCGTGCGGGAGGCGGCCCGCGAGCCGGTGGCGGTCCGGTCCTCGGCCACGGCCGAGGACCTGCCGGACGCCAGCTTCGCCGGCCAGCAGGACACCTTCCTCAACGTCACCGGCCCGGACGCGGTGCTGGACGCGGTCCGCCGCTGCTGGGCCTCGCTGTGGACCGACCGCGCCGTCGCCTACCGGGCCGCCAACGGCGTCGACCACGCCGGCGTCCGGCTGGCGGTGGTGATCCAGCGGATGGTGGCGGCCGAGGTCGCCGGCGTGATGTTCACCGCCGACCCGGTGACCGGCCGCCGCCACCAGACGGTCATCGACGCGAGCCCCGGACTCGGCGAGGCGGTCGTGTCCGGCGCGGTCAACCCCGACCACTTCGTGGTGACACCGTCCGGCGAGATCGTCACCCGGCGGCTCGGCGACAAGCTGGTCGCCGTCCGACCGGCCGAGGGCGGCGGGGTGGAGCGGGTCGGCCGGGACGGGCCGGCGGCCGGGGCGGCCTGCCTGACCGACGAGCAGGTGCTGGCGCTGGCGCGGCTCGGCACCCGGGTCGAGGACCACTACGGCGCGCCGCAGGACACCGAGTGGGCCATCGACGCGGCCGGCACCCTGTGGCTCACCCAGGCCCGGCCGATCACCACCCTGTACCCGCTGCTCGGCGCCGGCCGCACCGGGCGGGTGTACTTCTGCTTCAGCCTGGCCCAGGGCCTGCACCGGCCGATCACCCCGATGGGCCGCTCGGCGATGACCCTGATCGCCTCCTCGGTGCTGGGGCTGTACGACCCCCGCCGGCGCGCCGAGGACGTCCTGCCGGACGACCCGGCCATGCGGCTCTTCTTCGACATGACCGGCCCGCTGCGGGGACGGATCGGCCGCGCCGTGCTGCCGCGGGTCCTGGACATCATGGAGGCGCGCTCGGCGGTCGTGCTGCGCTCGCTGCTCGACGACCCGCGGTTCACCCCCGGCCGCGGCCGGCCGCTCGCGGCGCTGCGCTTCGCGGCGCGGCTGGCGCTCACCTACCGCCTCCCGGCGCGGATGGCCGCCGCGCTGGCCGACCCGCGCACCTCGCGACGGCGCATCGATCAGGTGGCCGAACTGCTGGGGCGCCGCCTGGCGCCCCCGCCGGGGAACCCGACGGCCGGGCAGCGCCTGGACCACGTCGAGCGCTGCCTGGGTTCCCAGGTCATGCCGCTGCTGCCGCTGATCGCGCCCGGGCCGCTGGCCGGGCTGCTGATGTTCGCGCTGGCCGCGCGGCTGCTGCGCGGCCGCACCCGGCCCGGCGAGCTGCTGACCGTGCTGCGCGGGTTGCCGCACAACGTCACCACCGAGATGGACCTGGCCCTGTGGGACGCCGCGACCCGGGTCCGTGCCGACGAGGCGTCGGTGTGCGCCCTGTCCGGCGACGGGCCGCCGGACGGCGAGCTGCCGCCGGTGCTGCGCGCCGAGCTGGCCGCCTTCCTTGACCGCTACGGGCACCGGGCGGTCGCCGAGATCGATCTCGGGGTGCCGCGCTGGTCGGACGATCCCGCGCACGTGCTCGGCGTGCTGGCCAACTACCTGCGGGTGGACGACCCGGCCGCGGCGCCGGACGCGCAGTTCTCCCGGGGTGCCCGCGAGGCGGAGGCGATGGTGGCCACGCTGGCCCGCCGGGCCGGGCCGGTGCGCGGACCGCTGGTCCGCTTCGCGCTGCGCCGCGCCCGCGCGCTGGCCGGAGCGCGCGAGACGCCGAAGTTCCTCGTGGTCGGGGCGCTCGGCGCGATGCGCGAGCAGCTCGCCGCGGTGGGCGCCGAGCTGGCCGGCCGGGGGTTGCTGGCGGCTCCGGAGGACGTGTTCATGCTGAGCCTGGCCGAGGCGCGCGAGGCGGTCGCCGGCGCCGACCGGCGCGAGCTGGTCGAGCGGCGGCGGGCGACCTACGCGCGGGAGATGCGCCGCAGGCACGTCCCCCGGGTGTTGCTGTCCGACGGCACCGAACCGGAGGCCACCGCCACGGCGCCGCCGGCCGAGGGCGCGCTGACCGGCACGCCCGCCTCCCCGGGCACCGTGACCGGGATCGCGCGCGTCGTCCTGGACCCGGTCGGTGCCCGCCTGGCGCCCGGCGAGATCCTCGTCGCCCCGTCCACCGACCCGGGATGGACGCCGCTGTTCCTGACCGCCGGCGGCCTGGTCATGGAGATGGGCGGCCCGAACTCGCACGGCGCGGTGGTGGCGCGGGAGTACGGCATCCCGGCCGTGGTCGGCGTGCCCGGCGCCACCTCGGCGGTGACCGACGGTCAGACGATCACCGTGGACGGGACCGGCGGCGGGGTCCTGATCGCACCACCCGCGGGCTGACCGGCCGGGCGCGCGGCGAACACGGACCGGATGTACCGAGTATTTTTGGGGGATTCTGTCCGGTCGACCGGCTGCCGGTCCGCAACGTGGAGGCGAGCGCCGGTCGTGACGGCGAACGAGATGCCCGGCCGGCCGGCGGGCGCGGACCCGGCGGCGGGGAACGAGTCCGTGGCCACCCTGGCCTGGCTGGTCGAGGCGCTCGGCGCGCCGGTGGCCGGGCGGTGGGCGCAGGTGCGGGCCGCGATGCGGGCGGGGTCCGGCACCAGCGCCGGCACAGGCGCCAGCACGGACGGCTGGACGGACGGCTGGACGGACGGCTGGACGGACTCCGACCCCTGGCTGGCCAGAGACGGCCGGTCCGGCGGGCTCTGGAGCCCGCCGGACCTGATCGACGCCTGGCCGCCTCCCGCCACGGGCGGGTTCGCGGCCGCGCTCGCCCCGGCGGTCCGCCGTACCCGGCACCGCGCGCCGGCGGCCCGCGGCACCTCCCCCAGCGCCGCCGCGCCGGCCCCGGTCCCGGCCGGCGAACCCGCCCGCGCGGTCCGCGAGCAGGCCGAGGCCTGGCTCGGCGGCGCGGTCGGCCCGCTGCTGCGCGGCGTGCTGCTGACCCCGGACGCCCCCGGTGGCGAGTTGCAGGCCGCGGCCGCCGAGCGGCTCGCCCTGCCGAGCCACATCGAGCTGCCGCCGCCCTGGCGGCCGGCCGACGCGTTCGCCGGGCGGCGGCTGGACCTGCTCTACAACCTGCAAATCGGGCCGGGCGGGCGGCTCGCCCCGCTGGACACCGCCACGGTCCGGGCCGGGCAGGGCGAAGTCTGGCGCGAGCACTGGGCACGGCTGGGCGCCGCCGGGAGCTTCGCCGAGGTAGCGGCGGCGGCCCGGCTGGCGGCCCGGCTGATGCGCCACGCCCCGCTCGCCGGCGCGCTGCGCCGGGCGGCCGGGTCCGCCGATCCGGTGACCGGCCTGCTCGCGGTGGGCGTCGCCCGGCGCTGGTTGCTCGCCCTGCGCGCGATGGCATGGTTGGAGGACGCGGCGCGCGAGGAGTGGGCCGACGTGCGGCCGGCCGACCTGGCCTGTTTCGCGTTCGGCGCGATCCGCCCCGCCTGGCCTCGTCCGGCCGTGGCGGTCAGCCACCGGTCGCCGGAGGTGAAACCGGCGCTGCGCCGGACCGGCCTGTGGGCGTCCGGCCGGTGCGGGATCGACGCGACCTCCGTTCCGGGGTGGGAGACCAACACCGGCATGGTGTGGAGCCTGTTCGCCGCCACCCCCGGGATCGTCCGGGTGCACTCCCCCGGCTACCTCGACTCGCCGTGGTGCCGGCGCGAGGCGGAGCTGACCCGCCACCTGGTCGAGCGCGGTGATTTCCTGGCCGGGCGGTGGGTGGCCGACCTGGCCACCAGTGACCTGGGCCGGTTGGCGACCGCCTTCGCCGACTGGGAGGAGGCGAGCCGGATGCCCATGCCCGGCGGAGCACCGGCCCGCGCGGCGGCGCCGCCGGCCCGGGTGCTCGCGGCGGCGCGGGTCGTGTCCCTGATGCCCCTCGCCCCCTCGGCGCCGCCGGCGCCGTGGACGGCCGGCGATCATTCGCCCGCCGAGGTCCCGGCCGGTCACCGGGTCTGGGTGCCGGCCCCGCCGGCCGCCTGGGAGACGGCGATGCTGCGGGCGGGGGGCGCGCTGCGCGTGATCAACACCATGCTCGCCGATGCCGAGCTGACCAACAGCCTGGTGGCGGAGTTCCTGCTGGGCGGCACCGAGTTCCCCGGCCCGGCCCCGACCGGCAACGCGGGCGGGTGGCGCGACTACCGTTCGGTGTTCCGCGACCTGCAGTCGTGGTGCGGCGGCGGTTCCGCCGAGCCCGCGCTGCGGCTGCCCGCGGGGTACCCCGCCACGCAGGCCGCGCTTGATCTGGAGATGCTGCGACGGCTGCCGGAACTCGGCCCTGGCGGCGCACGGCTCGGCGACGCGCTCACCGCCTTCGAATTCCTGCGCACGGTGTGGCCGGCGCTACCCGGTGACCGGCGGGAACGGTCACCGGCGGTGGACTGCCGCGGCCTGACCCGCACCCGCTGGCCGGGCGACCCGCGGCTGTCGTTACATCGCGGCCTGCTCGCGATGCGTCCCGCCACCCCGGTGTGGGTCATCCAGTCCGCCGGGCAGGACGTCGACCGCTGGCCGATGCCGGGCGATCCGCCGATCCTCACCGAGCACTTCCTGGGGCAGTTCCCCTGGATGCGGGAGAGCCGGGTGGGCCGGGACCGGATCCGGGCGCTGGTGGCCGCCTCGGGGCTGGAGCTGTCCCCGGCGCTGCGCCGCCGGTGCCGCGAGGGTGGATGAAGCGCGTCAGGCGGTCGTGCAGCGCGAGCCGTTGACGCTGAACGACTCCGGCGGCGCGTTGACGCCCCGGTTGGTGGCGGTGAAGCCGAAGGACACCGTCTTGCCAGCACCGATGACGGAGTTCCAGCTCTGTCCGGTGAAGGTGACGTCCGACGCGGTCTGCACGAAGGTGGCGCCCCACGAGTAGGCGACCTTCTGCTCGCCGGGGAACCGCAGATTCAGCCGCCAGCCGTCGATGTTCTGCTTCCCGGTGTTGGTGATGTCGACGTAGCCGGTGAAGCCGGTGCTCCAGTCCTGCGTGCGGTAGCCGACCTTGCAGCTCGGCCCGGCCGTGGGAGTCGGCGTCGGCGTGGGCACCGGCAGGCCGTACTCCGCCTGCGCGGTGAGCGGCGCGGACGGGGCGCTGGCGTTGCCCGCGGCGTCCCGGGCCACCACCTGGAAGGTGTACCACTGGCCGGGCACCAGCCCGCTCGCCACGTACAGCGTCTGCGGCGGCCGGCCGTCGGTGGCCTGGTTCGTGCCGATCTTGACGAAGGTGTCGCCGTCCTTGCGGTACACGTCGTAGGCGACCACCCCGACGTCGTCGGTGGAGGCGGTCCAGCAGAACGGCACCGCGCCGGCGAAGTCCGCCCCGCACACCCACAGGCCGGTGGGCGGGGACGGCGGCTGCACGTCCGCGCTCATGGCGGCGCCGGCCGGCGTCAGGGACATGGCCTGGGCGGAGCCGACCGGGACGGCGGCGAGCGCGAGGGCCGCGGCGGCGACGGCCGCCAGACGCTGGATCGAGCGCATGGTTCACCTTCTCGGGGCGCGGGAGAACTCCGGGATGCTCACGGTGATCGTCGGCCGGGCGTCGCCGGCTGTCAACGTGCGATGACCGGCCGGGCTCCTGGTGAACGGCGCCCGGCCGAATCCGCAGGCCCGGACCGGGCGGCGCGCCCCGGGGCCGCCCGGGCCGCTGAACGTTTCACCACCGGCCCCGCCGCGGCAGGGCCGCCGCTCGCTAGAGTGGCAGGAGTGCGACGTCTCGCGATCTTCACCCTGCTGCTGGCGGTGACGGCGGGCTGCGGCGACCGGCCCACCCTGTCACAGGTGACCGGCATCCTGCGCGAGGACGGGGCCGCGCTGAGCCGGGTCGCCCTCGACGGCAAGTCGGCGGCGCTGTCGGACGACCGCGCCGGGTGCGAGCCCGGCACCCGCCGCAGCGTCTACGCCCTCACCGGCGCGCTGCCGGCCACCGGAGACCGGGCCGCGGCCACCGCCGCGGTCGCCTCGGCGCTGGCCGCGGAGCTCCACCGCATGGGCTACCAGGAGGGCGACAATCCCGAGCCGCGGTTCGGGGTGAACGTCAGCGTGGTGGAGAAGCGCTCCCTGGGCATCGTCTTCACCATCGCCATCCGCGACCGCGCCCCGGAGGTGCAGGTCTCCGGCCGGACCGGCTGCCTGCCGGCCGGCTGAGCGCTCACAGCACCTCGGTGACGTAGCGGCGCAGCATGGTGCCGATCACCTGGTCGGGATCGGCGGCCCACACGTCGGCGTTGAAGATCTCCACCTCGATGTCGCCGCGATAGCCGGCCGCGTCCACCGCGGCGCGCACCGGCCGGAAGTCGATGACGCCGTCGCCCAGCATGCCGCGGCCGAGCAGCAGGTCGGCCGGCAGCGGCACCAGGAAGTCGCAGACCTGGAAGGCCGCGATGCGCTCGCCGGCCCGTGCGATCAGCTCGGGCAGTGCGGGATCCCACCACAGGTGGAAGGTGTCCACCACCACGCCCACCGTCGCGGCCGGCCAGCGGGAGGCCAGATCCAGCGCCTGGCCGAGAGTGGACAGCACGGCCCGGTCGGCGCAGTACATCGGGTGCAGCGGCTCCAGCGCCAGCCGCACGCCCGCCGCCCGCGCGTACGGCGCCAGCTCGGCGAGCGCGTCGCTCACCCTGGCCCGGGCGCCGGGCAGGTCGCGCGAGCCGTCCGGCAGGCCGCCGACGACCAGTACCAGGCAGCCGGCCGCCAGGGCGGCCGCCTCGTCGATCGCCCGCCGGTTGTCGTCCAGCGCGGCGGCGGCCTCCGCCGGGCCGGCGGCGGTCAGGAATCCGCCCCGGCACAGCGAGGACACCCGCAGGCCGGCCGCGCGGACGAGTTCGGCGCTGCGTGCCAGGCCCTGCTCGGCCACCTGCTGACGCCACAGCCCGATCGCCGGGATGCCGAACCGGGCGCACGCGTCCACCGCCTCGGCGACCCCGAGCCGGCGGGTGGTCCACTGGTTCAGCGACAGCCGGGCCAGCCGCGGGTCGCCCGGCGGCGGAGTCGGCACGGCCGCCGGGCGCCCGCTCGGCACGTCCACCACGCCATCCGCCCGGCCGTCCGCCGCCCCGTCCATCGGCCCGGCCATCGGGCCGGCCGCCGGGTCAGGGGCGCTCATCCGGCGATCCCGTGCGTCGCGAGCAGTGCGCGCATCCGGGACTCGGCCAGTTCGGGGTCGGGCAACAGCCCGGCCCGGTCGGCCAGCCGGAACACCTCGGCCAGGTGCGGCAGGGACCGGGCGGACTGCGCCCCGGCGACCATGCAGAACGCGTCCTGGTGGCCGGCCAGCCAGGCGAGGAACACGATGCCGGTCTTGTAGTGGAAGGTCGGCGCCTCGAAGATCTTGCGGGCCAGCGGCACGGTCGGCGCGAGGATCTCCTGGTAGCGGGCGGGGTCGCCGACGTCCAGCGCGGCCAGCGCCGCGGCGGCGGCCGGGGCGATCGGGTCGAAGACGCCGAGCAGCGCGTCGCTGCCGGACTCGATGAGCGGCACGTAGTTGAAGTCGTCCCCGGTGTACAGCCGCACGCCGTCCGGCAGGGCCGCGCGCAGCGCCACCTCGTGCTCGGCGTCCAGCAGCGACACCTTCACCCCGTCGACGCGGCCGGGATGGTCGTGGATCAGCGCGAGCAGCGACTCGGTGGCCGCGCCGACCTCGGGCGAGCCCCAGTAGCCGGCCAGCGCCGGGTCGAACATCTCCCCCAGCCAGTGCAGGATGACCGGCCGGTCCACCCCGGCCAGCAGCTTTCCGTAGACGGCGCGGTAGTCCTGCGGGCCGGCGGCGATCGCGGCGAGCTGCCGGCTGGCCATCAGGATCACCCGGGCCCCGGCGGCCTGGACGGCCTCGACCTGCTCGGCGTAGGCGGCGAGCACCTCGGCCCGGGTGGCGGCGCCCGGCGCGTGATCGGTGCCGGCACCGCAGGCGACCAGGTCGGCCGGGTCGCCGAAGTCGGCCGCCGCGGCGGCGCTGCGGCGGATCAGCTCGCGGGTGGCCGGCCAGTCCAGGCCCATGTTGCGCTGGGCGGTGTCCATGGCGTCGGCGACCCGCAGGCCGAGCGACCACAGATGGCGGCGGAAGGCGATGGTGGCCGGCCAGTCGACCGCGGCCGGCGCGCCGGGGGCGTTGCCGCCGAGCGGGTCGGCCACCACGTGCGCCGCGGCGTAGGCCACCCGGGCGCGCGGCGGCCCGGACGGGCGGGGCCAGGCGCCGGGCCGGCCGGTCCGGTACGGCTCCAGGGTCCCCTCGGCAGTGGGCAGCGTGATCATCGGCGGGCCTCCGCCGGGACGGCCGTCACAGCGTGATCTCCGGCAGCTCGATCCGGCGGCCCTCGGCCGACGAGCGCAGACCCGCCTCGGCCAGTTGAACGCCGCGCGCCCCGGCCAGGAAGTCGTAGGGGAACGGGGTGCCCGCCACGACGGACCGGACGAACATCTCCCACTGGGCCTTGAACCCGTTGTCGAACTCGGCGTTGTCCGGGATCTGGTGCCAGTCGTCCCGGAAGGAGTGGGTGACCGGCAGGTCGGGATTCCAGACCGGCTTGGGGGTGGCCGCGCGGTGCTGGACCCGGCAGCCGCGCAACCCGGCCACCGCGCTGCCGTGCGTGCCGTCGACCTGGAACTCCACCAGTTCCTCCCGGTCCACCCGGACGCACCAGGAGGAGTTGATCTGGGCGATGGCGCCGCCCGCCAGCTCGAAGATGCCGTAGGCGGCGTCGTCGGCCGTCGCCGGATAGGTGTGGCCGGCCTCGTCCACCCGCTCGGGGATGTGGGTGACCGCCCGGGCGGTGACCGCCTCCACCCGGCCGAACAGGTTCTCCAAAACGTAGGACCAGTGGCAGAACATGTCCAGGGTGATGCCGCCGCCGTCCTCGGCGCGGTAGTTCCACGAGGGCCGCTGCGCGTCCTGCCAGTCGCCCTCGAACACCCAGTAGCCGAACTCGCCGCGCACCGACAGGACCCGGCCGAAGAAGCCGCCGTCCAGCAGCCGGCGCAGCTTCAGCAGGCCGGGCAGGAAGAGCTTGTCCTGCACGACCCCGGCCCGCACCCCGGCCCGGGCGGCCAGGCGGGCCAGCGCGACGGCCTCGTCCAGCGTCCCGGCCAGCGGCTTCTCGGTGTAGACGTGCTTACCGGCCTCGATGGCGGCGGTGATGGCGCCGACCCGCGCCGAGGTCACCTGGGCGTCGAAGTAGATGGTGTTGTCCGGGTCGCGCAGCGCGCCGGACAGGTCGGTGGTCCACCTCTCCAGCCCGTACCGCTCGCACAGCTCGCGCAGCCGGGCTTCGTTGCGGCCGGCGAGCACCGGTTCCAGCAGCACCCGCTCCCCGCCGGCCACCGGAACACCGCCCTGCTCGTTGATGGCCAGCACCGAGCGGACCAGGTGCTGGCGGTGGCCCATCCGGCCGGTGACACCGTTCATCACGACGCCCAGGGTTCGGCTCTTCATCGGGCTCCTTCGCCGGGAGACGCCCCGGAGGTCGGGCGGCCGCTTGGGAAAGCGCTTTCCAGGCGTACCTTAGGTTCGGCCCGCGCTGCCGGTCAATAGGACGGCCGCGCGGCCCGGCGGGCCCGCGGCCGTCTCGATTTGCGCGTGCGGAGATCAGCGGTATCGTTGAGGTGTCGACGCGGGGTGGAGCAGTTCGGTAGCTCGCTGGGCTCATAACCCAGAGGCCGCAGGTTCAAATCCTGCCCCCGCTACCATGTGATGTCTCGAGACATCGGAAACCCTCGAACCTACGGGTTCGGGGGTTTCTTGTTTTCAGGGTTTGCCTGGGGCTGGTGGTCGCGGGTGGGGTCGATGGTGAGTTCGCGGAGGAGTTCGCCGGTGATGGCGTGGACGATGCGGACGTGCACCCCACCGGGCGCTTGCGGGATATACGCTGAAGGAAATCACGCCATTCGCCTAGCTGAGGCACATAAGAATGAAGGGCCACGGTCATCCCGTGGCCCTTCGCAGATCAGATGACCGCTTCGTTCATGTCCGCTCTGATCTGCGCGGCGGTGAGAGCGGTCGAGTAGATGCGCACGTCGTCCAGCGAGCAGGCCATGAACTCTTCCGGGGTGATGTTCTCCTCCCCCAGGTACAGCGGTCCGGGCTGGGCGGCGATGGTGCCCGCCCACTTGCTCTGCGACTGCTGGACGCCGTTGTAGTAGAGCCGCAGGACCTGGCCGTCGTAGGTCACCGCGATGTGCGTCCAGACGTGCACCGGGGGCGCGGGAGCATTGGCCTGGATCGACCCTAGGTTCACCAGTCTCACCTCCGCCCCCAAGTACGTGCCGCCCCAGGTGCCGATCCGGTAGGTGG
Organism: Sphaerisporangium rufum; assembly: GCF_016863395.1. Classification (GTDB taxonomy): domain Bacteria; phylum Actinomycetota; class Actinomycetes; order Streptosporangiales; family Streptosporangiaceae; genus Sphaerisporangium; species Sphaerisporangium rufum. Next base: position 20,574 of record NZ_BOOU01000074.1, read on the forward strand.
AGGTGCGGGTGACGCCGGCCACCTCCTTATTCAGGAAGTACCGGCTGTAGCCCGTCGGGGGCGCCTGCGGCTTGATCCACATCTCCATGGTGAGGCCGGTGGTCACCCGAAGGCTCGGCGAGTCGGGGATGGTCACCCGCTTGAACACCTCGGGGAAGAAGAGCCCCTTGCCGTTCTTGCCGTCGGCCCACACCGCCCCCCGGACGAGGCCGTCATTGTTCCTGGTGGAGGAGTCGTCGACCGACACCCCCGTCCCCTCGTTCAGCCCGTACGCGGCGACGAGCGCCGTCAGCGGCCGGGTCACGGGCCCCACCGCCGCCGGCGCCTCGCCCGACAGCGGACCGTGCTGCCGCATGAAGTCGACCGCTCGGACCCGGTAGTAGTACATCCCCGGCGGCTCCAGGTTGAGATCGGCGTAACCGGGGGTGGCGACGGTGGCGACGAGCGTGTCCGCCGACGGCTCGAACCCCGATGTGGTCGACCGGTGGACCTGGTAGCCCGTCACGCCCAGATCGTCCGTCGCCGGCCCCCAGGACAGCCGCGCCTCGCCGGGCCCGCCGATGGCGGTGAGCGGTCCGGTGGCCGACGGCGGCGCGTCGACGACATCGTTGACCCGGGTGGCCATGTCGGCGCGGATCCGCTCCTCGGACAGCGCGGCGTCGTACAGGCGGACCTCGTCGACCAACCCCTGGAAGCTCGGGTTCCCACCGGATAAGGGATACCCTGCGACGCTCCAAGGATTGGTGAAGATGGGCAGCTCATTGACCGGCTCGACCGCGTCGATCTGGTTCCCGTTGATGAACAGGCGCATCGAGAACCCATCGTGGGTCACGGCCAGATGGCTCCAGACATTCCGCGGAAGCGGCGGGCCGGCGACCACGTAAGAGGTGTCCGGGGTATAGAAGGAGACGTAGACACTCCCGTCGCCGCGGACCCGGAGCACGTACTCGTTCCACGCCTCCTCGTCCTCGTCGTCCCGGTTGCTCAGCAAGATGCCAGAGCTCCGGACATCCGCGGGCCGCACCCACGCCTCGAAGGTCATGCCGCCGGACAGGCGCGACGACACGGAGGCGGGGAGCAGCAGTCGTCCTTGGCCACCGCTGAAGGAGAGAGCCTTGCCGTACCTGCCGTCCGGCGACCAGGTGGCCGACTCCAGGGTTCCATGAGCGCCACCGCCCGCGGAGTCCAGCACGGTGGTCCCCTGGCCCTCCTCCATGCCGTAGGCCAGGACCGGGACGGATTCGCTCGGCTCGTCGGCGGAGGCGGTCGCGGCGAACCCCGTCACGGGCGGCGCGAGCGCGAAGATCATGGAGAGTGTGAATAACAGACGCCGAAGGCGACCGTGACCCCGTGCGATCATGCCCGATACCCCTCGTCCGGCCCCGAAACGTCGATGCCCCGATCGTATGTCGCGGGATCTTGACGTGCGCGATCTCAATCCACCGGCCAGGACGGCTGCGTGCTCGCTCCGCCCGGCGCCGGGACGTCCCGCCCCCCACCAAAGCGGAACAGCTCAGGACACGGTGCGCCGGTGGTGGGTTCGCAGATGCCAGGCGATGGTGTGCGGTCAGCGCGCGGGGTGGGGGCGGCGCGGCGGGACCGGGACGCGGGTGAGGTCCTCGGCGACCACCAGGTCGCCGGCGAAGTGCCGGCGGGCCTGCGCGCCGAAGGCGGCCGGGTCCGGATAGCGCTGGGAGAAGTGGGTGAGCACCAGCCGGCCCACCCCGCACTCGGCCGCCACCCGGCCGGCCTGGCCGGCGGTCAGGTGGCCGAAGTCGCGGGCCAGCCGGACGTCCTCGTCCAGGAAGGTGGACTCGATCACCAGCAGGTCGGCGCCCTCGGCCAGCGCGAACACCCCGTCGCACAGCCGGGTGTCCATGACGAAGGCGAACCGCTGGCCGCGCCGGGGCACGCTCGCCTCGGCCAGCGTGACCGCGCGCCCGCCGGCCACGATGGTGCCCGCCCGCAGCAGCTCGCCGACCGCCGGCCCGCGCACCCCGAGGGCCCGCAGCCGGTCGGGGAGCATCCGCACGCCGTCCGGCTCGACCAGCCGGTAGCCGAAGGCGGGCACCGGGTGGTCCAGCGGCCGGGCCTCGATCCGCCCGAAGTCCCCCTCGGCGATCACGCCGGGCGCGCGGACCGGCTCCGGGACGAGGGTCGCCGTCTCGTGGAAGGAGCTGGCGTGCCGCAGCCGCCGGAAGTACTCCTCGCCGGACGCCGGGTAGTGGGCGTGCACCGGGTGCGGCACCCGGTCCAGCGACATCCGCTGGATCACGCCGGGCAGGCCCAGGCAGTGGTCGCCGTGGAAGTGGCTGACCAGGACGCGGTGGACGTCGGTCGCCGCGACCCCGGCCCGGATCATCTGCCGCTGGGTGCCCTCACCCGGGTCGAAAAGCAGGCCGAGTCCGTCCCAGCGCAGCAGGTAGCCGTTGTGGTTGCGGGTCCGGGTGGGCGCCTGGCTGCCGGTGCCCAGGACGACGAGCTCGCGCGATGACACCCGCGCCACGATAGGCCACCGCCCGGTCCCGCCACCGCACCGGCGCGATCTCCGGGAGGGCGGCGCGGGGAAGGGCCGGCGCGGTCGGCTAGAGGTCGAGGGTCGCCAGGTCGACGGCGCCGGCCATGGCCTCGGCGCCCTTGTCGTTGAGGTGCATGCCGTCGCCGCCGTCCAGGGCGGGGTGGATGCGGTCCGGGTCCTCGGGGTTCTCGACCGCCCGCGCGACGTCGAAGACCGCGTCGAAGGTACCGGCGGTCCGCAGCCAGTCGTTCACCTCGCGCCGGACGGCCAGCCCCTCCGGCGTGCTGATCCCGGGGTAGGCCGCGCCGCCGAACGGACCGACGGTGGCGGCGAGGATCTTCAGGCCGGCCTGGCGGGCGCGGCCGGCCAGGGCCTGGAAGCCCTCGATGAGGGCGCCGGCGGTGACCGGCGGCTCGCCGGTCATGCCCGGCAGGCCGAGGTCGTTGATGCCGAAGTGCACCAGTACGTGGGTCGCCCCGGGGACCGACAGCACATCGCGGTCGAAGCGCGCCCCCGCGTGCTCGCCGACCCCGTCGCGCAGCAGCCGGTTGCCGGCGATGCCCTGGTTGACGACCCAGCCCCGGGTGAGGCGCCGGTTGAGGAAGTCGACCGAGCGGTTGTTCGCCCCGGTCGTGGTGCCGACGCCCTCGAACCACGAGTCGCCGAACGCCACCGCGACGGCGGTGCCTTCGGGAGCGCGCACGTCCACGCCGGAGACGAAGAAGCGGCCCTCGACCCGCTCGGCCTCCGGGAGCGCGGCGGCGGCGACCTGGTTCCCGGCGGCCACCTCGGCGGTCTCCATGGCCATGTGGGAACCGGTGGCCGGGCCGGTCTCCTCGGGGAGGTAGAGGCTGAGGGACAGGTCGGTGCCCGGGGAGACCGGCAGTTCCACCGGGTCGCTCGCGATCTCCGTGCCGGGCGGGACGGTGACCGCCGCCGCGCCGTCGAAGGTGAGGGCGGCCTGCCCGTGCCCGGTGGCGACCCGCGCCGCGGCCACGGCCAGCGGGGTGCGGCCGTAGCGGTTGGTCAGGAGCACCCGCAGCAGGTCGCCGCCGCCGGCCAGGTGGAGGGTCTGCCGCACCGTCTGCCCGGCGAACGCGCGTGGTTCGCTGAAGCGGATCGGCTCGTCGGGGCTGATCACCGCGGTGCGGAAAGCGGCTGTCCAGATCATTGTCGTTCCGTTCCATCGCATGAGGCATCGTCGCTCCGGCGGGAGCGGACGGTCGTCCCGCCGGCCGGGCGCGGCTTGTACTCGCCGGGCCCTTGCCCCACTATCGGGGGGTAACTCTCCAGTGGGAAGTACGCACTTCAAGGTGCGTAACTCCCTCCCCTGTCCGGCAAGGAGCGGCCGATGCCCACGACCACCGCGGCCCAGCGGCGCAACCAGGCGAAGGCGGAGTACGACGCGTTCATCGCGCGGTGCCCGAGCCACCGGCTGCTGGACCGGATCTCCGACAAGTGGGTCGCGCTGATCCTGGCCGCGCTCGGCGGCTCCGGCCCGCTCGGCCCCGGGGACCACGCCGCCGGTGAACCGCGGCCGATGCGCTACTCGGAGCTGGCCCGCAAGCTGGCCGGGGTCAGCCAGAAGATGCTCACCCAGACACTGCGCTCGCTGGAACGGGACGGCCTGGTGTCCCGCACCGTGACACCGACCGTGCCGGTCACCGTCACCTACGAGCTCACCGAGCTCGGCCGCTCGCTCCAGCAGGTGATCCGCGGCCTGAAGGTGTGGGCCGAGGCGCACATGGACGAGGTGGCCGCCCATCGCGAGGAGTACGACTCCCGGCAGGCCGGCGCCCCGGACCGCCGGCCCTGAGGCGCCGAGCCGGCCCGGCGGCCGGCGCGGCGGATCAGAGGTGTTCGGCGAGGAACTCGACGGTGGCGGTGACGGCCTGGCTGACGTAGGGCTCGGCGTCGTACAGGTCGATGTGCCGGTGGGCGTCCAGCCAGACGATCTTCTTGGGGCCGTCCATCCGCTTGTAGGCCTCCTCGGCGCCCTCCGGAGAGCAGAAGCGGTCCACCACGCCGTGCACGATGAGCCCGGGCTTGGGGCCGAGGAAGTCGGCGCCGAGCATGTTGTCCATGGTGACCAGCTCGCGCAGCGAGGCGACCGTCACCTCGTTCGCCCACGACGGCGCGGCCGAGCGCTCGGTGCCGTAGTAGGCGCGCGGCTCGTCGCCGGGCATCGCCGCCGGGCCGTCGGCGGCCACCGCGGGAAGGTATTCGGGCGCGCCACCCTGGTCCTGGCGTTCGAGGATCTCGGTGAACTCGGTCAGCGCGCCCTGGTAGCCCTGGTCGGTCATGCCGGACCGCATGGCGTACGGGCTGTTGTACGCGCCGGCGATGCCGGCGAAGACCTTCACCCGCGGGTCGAAGGCGGCGAACCGCAGGGCGTACCCGGCGCCGAGGCAGACGCCGACCGCGCCGATCCGCGTCCCGTCGACCTCGGGGCGCCCGCGCAGGAACGACACCGCGGCCCGCAGGTCGGCCAGCTTGCCCTGCGGGTCCTCGTGCCGGCGGGGCGCGCCGCCGGAGGCGCCGAAGTTGCGGTGGTCGAAGGCCAGCGTGACATACCCCGCCTCGGTGAGCCGGGCGGCGTACCGGCCGGTGACCTGCTCCTTCACCCCGGTGAACGGGCCGGTCAGCACCAGCGCGGGATGCGGCCCGGCCCCGGGCGGCGTCCGGAGGTCGCCGGCCAGGGTGATCCCGTCGGCGGTGAACTGCACGTCATCGGCCATGCCCGAAGAACCCTCGCCGCCCGCCCGGCTATTCCGCCGGGCCGGGCGGATCGGGCGGATCGGGCACGGCGGCCGGGCCGGTGGCCCCGAGCGGGCCGGGCGGTGCGGCGAGGCCGGGCGGTGCGGCCAGCCAGCGGCCGAGCCAGGCCGACACCGCGGTCACGAACTCCGCCTTGTTGGCCTTGCGCAGCGTCTCGTGCCCCTCGTCGTGGAACAGCAGGTAGCGGCACGGCACGCCGCGCGCGGTCGCCGCGGCCACCACCTGCTCGGCCTCGTGCACCGGGACGTTGGTGTCCTGCGCTCCGTGCACGACCAGTAGCGGCGCCGCCAGCCGGTCGAACGCGTGGACGGGCGACAGCGCCCGCAGCAGGTCACGGTCGGCCGCCGGGTCGCCGTACTCGCCGACGGCCGCGGCGGCGATCCACGGCTCGGTGTCCCGGTAGAAGGTCGCGAAGTCCGCCATGCCGCACACGTCGACGCCGGCGCGGAACAGTTCGGGGTGGGTGACCAGCGCGGCCAGGGTGAGGTATCCGCCGTAGGAGCGGCCCATGCAGGCCAGCCGGCCGGGGTCGGCCACCCCGGTCTCGACCAGGTGGGCGGCGCAGTCGGCCACGTCGTCGATGGCGTGGAAGCGCAGCGCGTGGTTGTCGGCGTCCTGGAAGGCCCGCCCGAACCCCGAGGAGCCCCGGACGTTCGGCGCCAGCACGCTCACCCCGTCGGCGAGCAGCCGCTGGAACAGCGGGTTGAACGTGGGCCGCTCCTGGCTCTCGGGACCGCCGTGCAGCCAGATGGCGGCCGGGCCGGGCCGCGGGCCGGCCCGGTAGAGCCAGCCGGTCAGTTCCAGCCCGTCGCGGGCCGGGAACCGGACCAGCTCGGCGTCGATCTTCCCGGGCAGCGGCTCGTCGCCGGCCACCGGACGGTAGACCCCGGTCGACAGGTCGCAGACCAGGATCGACGACGGCACGTCCGGCCGCTCGCCGGAGAGCACCGCGAGCGTGCCGTCGTAGGACATCCGCAGCGAGCCGACCACGTCCAGCGGGGGCGGCGGCAGCGGCCGCGGCGTCCCGGCGGGCAGGTCGACGATCTCCAGCTCGGAGCGGCCGGCCACGTTCCAGGCCAGCACCGCCACCCGGCCGTCCAGGCTGACCGAGAACCGGTCCAGCTCGGCGTCGCCGCGTTCGGCGACCACCCGGGGCGGCCCGCCCGCGGGCAGCGCGAGCAGCGCGGTGCGGTCCCGTCCGGCGTTGGAGCGGACGTAGGCGATCTCGCCGTCCGGGGAGAGCGCCCCGAGGTCGGTGCTGGGCGGCAGCAGCGGCCGTTCCTCGCCGGAGGGCAGGTCGGCCAGGGCCATCTCCCGCTGGCCGCGCGGCCCGTGGCGCAGCAGCGCCCGGCGGTGGTCCCGGCTGACCGCGGTCGGCCACATCAGCGGGCCGGCGGCGATGACCGAGCGGTGGCCGAGCCCGGCGTCGACCAGCACCGCCTCGGCCTGCCCGGACGGGCTCAGCTCGGCCAGCAGCAGGGTCGAGCCCTGGCCGGTCCAGCGGACGAAGGCCGCCGACCCTCCCGAGCCGGCGCCTTCCGGGCCGGCGAGCAGCCGCCGGTCGGTGCCGTCCGGGCGGACGGCCCACACCTGGGTGCGCTCGCCGCCGCCGGGGGCGACGAGCACCGCCAGCCAGTGGCCGTCCGGCGACCACAGCACGTCGCGGGCCGGTTCGGGGCCGGTGTCGACCACCCGGGCGGCGCCGGGCGGCCCGGGGGGCGGGCCGGCCGCGCCGGGCGGCGGCAGCGGCTGGACCCACACGCGGGGCGAGCCGTCGCGGTCGCTGATGTAGGCGACGGCGGCGTTGTCGGGTGAGAGGGCGGGGGACCGGCAGGTCCAGGCGAGGTCGACGGTCAGACTCCTTGCGCTTGCAGCCACAGTTCCAGGAGTCCAACCTGCCACAAGGCGTTCGCGCCCAGGGTGGTGCGGTGGTCGTCGGGCGCGGCCAGCAGCCGGTCGACCGCCTCCGGGCGGAACAGGCCGCGCTCGCGGGCCGCCCGCCCGGTGAGCGCGTCGCGGACCATCTCCAGGAACGGCCCGTGGATGTGGCGGATCGCCGGGACCGGGAAGTACCCCTTGGGCCGGTCGATGACCTCGTCCGGCACCAGGCCGCGCGCGGCGGCCTTGAGCACGCCCTTGCCGCCGGAGGCGAGCTTGAGCTCCGGCGGGCACCGGGCGGCCAGCTCGACCAGCTCGTGGTCCAGGAACGGAGTACGGGCCTCCAGGCCGAACCCCATGGTCATGTTGTCCACCCGCTTGACCGGGTCGTCGACCAGCATGACGGTGGTGTCCAGCCGCAGCACCGCGTCCAGGGCGGTGTCCGCGCCCGGCGCGGCCAGGTGCTCGCGGACGAAGGCCGCGCTGACGTCGGAGTCCACCAGGTACTCCGGCCCGAGGACGCCGGCCAGGTCGGCGTGCGGGCGGTCGAAGAAGACCTTGGCGTAGGCGTCCGGCGCGTCGGCCAGGGCGACGTGCTCCAGCGGCGGATACCAGTCGTAGCCGGCGAACACCTCGTCGGCGCCCTGCCCGGACTGCACCACCTTGACGTGCCGGGACACCTCCTGGGACAGCAGGTGGAAGGCGACGCAGTCGTGGCTGACCATCGGCTCGCTCATCGCGGCGACCGCGTCGCCGAGGGCGGGCAGCAGGCGCCGGTCGTCCACCATGATGCGGTGGTGGCGGGTGCCGAACCGCCGGGCCACCAGGTCGGAGTAGGCGAACTCGTCGCCGGACTCGCCGCCGGCGGCGGAGAAGCCGACGCTGAAGGTGGCCAGGTCGCGCTGCCCCTCCTCGGCGAGCAGCGCGACGATCATGCTGGAGTCCAGGCCGCCGGACAGCAGCACGCCGACCGGCACGTCGGCCACGGTGCGCCGCCGGACGGCGGTGCGCAGCGCGGCCAGCACGGCGTCGCGCCACTCCCCCGCCGCCATCGGGTCGCCGGTGCGGGCGAACGGGGGGTTCCAGTAGCGGTCGTCGTGGGTGGTGCCGTCCGGCTCGACGGTCCGCACGGTGGCGGGCGGCAGCTTCGTCACCCCGGTCAGGATGGTGCGCGGGGAGGGCACCACCGAGTGGAAGGTCATGTAGTGGTGCAGGGCGACCCGGTCGATGTCGGTGCGCACCCCGCCGCCGGCCAGCAGCGCGGGCAGCGTGGAGGCGAACCGCAGCCGGTCGCCGTCCCGGGTGAGATAGAGGGGTTTGATGCCGAGCCGGTCGCGGCCCAGGACGAGCCGGCCGGTGTCGCGCTCGGCGATCGCGAAGGCGAACATGCCGTGGAAGCGGTCGACGCAGCGCGGCCCCCAGTGCCGGTAGGCCTTGAGCAGCACCTCGGTGTCGGAGGTGGAGAAGAACCGGTGGCCCTCCCCGGCCAGTTCGGCGCGCAGCTCGCGGTAGTTGTACAGGCAGCCGTTGAACACGCCGGCCAGCCCGGCGTCCGGATCGACCATGGGCTGGGCACCGCGCTCGGACAGGTCGATGATCTTCAGGCGGCGGTGCCCGAGCGCGACCGGGCCGAGCGACCACAGGCCGGTGCCGTCCGGGCCGCGGGCGGCCATCGCCGCCGTCATGCGCTCCACCGCGCCGGCGTCCGCCGCCCGTCCGTCGAAGCGGATCTCCCCGCTGAACCCGCACATCAGGCCGTCTCCTTCATCAGCCAGGTATCTTTCGCCCCGCCGCCCTGCGACGAGTTGACGATCATGCTTCCGTAGGGGGCCACCCGGCTCAGGGCGGCGGGCGGGACGACCGGGCGGCCGCTCATGAAGACGAAGGCCCGCAGGTCCAGCATGTGCGGGCGCATCCGCTCGCCGTCGAAGGTCGGGTGGGTGGACAGCGCGACGGTCTCCTGGGCGACCCACCGCTCCGGCGCGGCCAGGATGTCCCGGCGCACCTGCTCCAGGTCGCGGGGCGAGGCGTCCTGCCCGATGGTGACACCGGCGCCGCCGAAGCCGTCGACCGGCTTGACGACCAGCTCGGCCAGCCGGTCCAGCACCTCCTCGCGGTCCTCCGCCTCCCGGCACAGGTAGGTGGGGACGTTGGCCAGCAACGGCCGCTCCCCCAGGTAGTACTCGATCAGCCGGGGCACGTAGCGGTAGACGCTCTTGTCGTCGGCGACGCCGTTGCCGGGCGCGTTGGCCAGGGTCAGCGTGCCGCGCTCGACCGCGTTCAGCAGGCCGGGGCCCACCGGGGCGGCCAGCAGGTCGTCCTCGTCGATCCGCCGGTACAGCACGTCCAGCCGTCGGCCGCCCGCGCTGACCACACCGTCGCGCACCGTCAGGTCTCCGGGTTCGACCAACGGCACGCCCATCTGCTCGGCCAGCGTGCGGTGCTCGTAGTGCGCGGGGTCGGCGGACCCGGAGGTGAGCACGGCCAGCGCCGGATCGGCGACCGGGGACGCGGCCAGCAGCGCCTCGCGCAGCGCCTCGGCCACCCCGTCCGGCGCCGCGACCGCGGAGCGGTCCAGCTCGGGGAGCACCTGCTCGGCCATCCGCCGGTTGGCCACCGCGTAGGCGATTCCGGACGGCACCCGGGCGTTGTCCTCCAGGACGACCCAGCGGCCGGCGCCGTCCCGGGCCACGTCCAGGCCGGCGACCGAGCACCGGACCGCGCCGCCGTGCACCCGCCAGCCGGCCGGCCGGTAGCCGGGGGCCTCGTCCACCACCCAGGCGGGCAGCACCCGCTCCTTGATCGCTTCGCGCCGGCCGTAGACGTCGCGCAGGAACGCCTCCAGGGCGCGCACCCGCTGCGGCATGCCCTCCCGGATCTTGGCCCAGTCGTCGGCGGCGATGATCCGGGGTACCAGGTCCACCGGCAGCTTGCGAGTGCCCTCCTCGGTGCCCTCGGGCTGCTCGGTGCCGGGCAGGTCGAACGTCATGCCGGTGTCGCGCATGTAGGCGTCGCGCAGCTCGCCGCGCCGGCGCAGCTCGGCCGGGCCGAGCCGGTCGAGCACCTTGAACACCGGGCGGTAGGGCTCGCGGACGATCCGCTCGATGACCACCTCGTCCTGCACCGCCTCGTAGTCGCGCAGCAGCCCGGCCTCCGGCCCGCCGAACATGGCCCGCGGCCCGTCGGCCCGGGTGGCGGTGACCAGCGCGTCCACCACGTCGGCCAGGCTGCCGCCGGCCTCGACGATCCGCCGCTGCGCGGCGGCCGAGCTGCCGCGGCGCAACGCGTCGGCGGTCAGGTCCTCGACCAGCTCCAGGTCGCCGGTCGCCGTCAGCTCCGGGCGCAGGCCGTCGATCAGCCGGTGCAGGACGTCGGCCGCGGGCATCGCGGTGCCGGCCACCGGGTCGACCAGCGTGCCCTCCAGCCCGGACCGGGCGGCGCGCCAGGTCGCGGCCCGTACCAGCTCCATCGACACCACCGGCGCCGGGCGGTCCTCCTCGATCGCGTGCAGCTCGCGCAGCACGATGGCGCGGAACAGCCCGGCCAGCAGCACGACGTCCTCGACCCGCGGGCAGGCGTCGCACATGCGCAGCTCCACCGTGGGCACGTGCGCGGACGGCCGGACATCGAAGTAGATCATGCCGGGGTCGCTGATCACCCCGGCGGCGATCAGGCCGTCGACCATCCGGTCGTAGTCGGCGGCGGTGGCGAAGGGGCCCACCGGGCCGGTGGTCGGCCAGCGCTGCCAGACCAGGGTGCGCGAGCTGGCGTACCCGGTGTCGGCGCCCGACCAGTAGGGGGAACTGGCGCTGATCGCGAGCAGCGGCGGCAGCCAGGGGGCGACCCGGTGCGCCACCTGCACGGCCAGGTCGCGGTCGGCGACGTCGACGTGCATCTGCGCGCCGCAGATCAGCTGCTCGCGGGTCAGCAGCTGGTAGTCCTCCAGCATCTGCTCGTAGCGCGCGTCCGGTGAGATCTCCAGCGCCGCCGGGTCGACCAGCGGGACGGTCCCGGCGGCCACGATGCCGACGCCCTGGGCGTCGGCGGCCGACACCACCGCCCGGCGCAGCGCGGTCAGGTCGTGCCCGAGGTCCTCCAGCCGCACGTAGGGCCGGCTGTTCGCCTCCACCACCGAACGCTGCAACTCCTGGGTGAAACGGTCGTCCGGCAACGCCTCCAGCAGCTTCCCGGCGCGGGGCACCAGCCGGCGCGTCTGGAGATCCACGACGTGGAACTCCTCCTCGACGCCGACGGCGACCGATTCCGCGAGACCCGTCATCGCACCATCCTTGTCCAAAGGCGTTGTTTCCCGGCCTCTGCCCCGAAACGGCGCTGTTGCACGTCACAATGACCATGACCCCATGGTGAAATGCCCGGTGGAGGGGTGGTACGCGCCCGGCGGCGTGCGACGCGTTCTCCGGACGCCGGCGGGTCAGCCGCGGCGGCGCCGGCCGGCCACCGCGTTGAGCACCGCGACCAGGACCCCGATGCCGAAGATGATGGTGCCGAGCACGTTGACCTGCGGCGGCACCCCGATCCGGACCGCACCGTAGATCCACAGCGGGAAGGTGACGGTCGCCCCGCCGGTGAACTGGGTGATGACGAAGTCGTCGATGGACAGCGCGAACGCCAGCAGCGCGCCGGCCAGCACGCCGGGCAGGATCATCGGGAAGGTGACCCGCCAGAAGGCGGCCCAGGCGGAGGCACCCAGGTCGCGGGCCGCCTCCTCCACCGCCGGGTCCATGCCGGCCACCCGGGCGCGCACGGTGACCGCGACGAACGACACCGAGAACAGCACGTGGGCGAGCACGATCGTGCCGAAGCCGGTGGGCACGCCGAGGCTGACGAACAGCGACAGCAGCGACGCGCCCATCACGATCTCCGGTGCGGAGATCGCGGCGAACATCATCAGATCGGTGCCGCCCTGGCCGCGGAACCGGTAACGGCCGAGCGCGACGCCCATCCCGGTGCCGAGCGCGGTGGCCACCACGGTGGCGATGGCCGCGATCTCCAGCGAGTTCACCACCGCGGCGGTGAGGTCGGGGTAGTCGCCCAGCCGGCCCCACCACCGGGTGGTGAACCCCTGCCAGCTGACGTTGGACTTGCTGCGCGTGTCGTTGAAGCCGAAGGCGATCATCACCGCGACCGGTGCCAGCAGCCAGGCCAGCACCAGCCAGGTGTAGGCGCGCAGCAGCCGGTCACCCCACCGGGGCCGGCGGCGGCCCCGGTGGGGTGGCGCGGCGGCGTCCGGGCCGGCGGCCGCCGAGGTCATCGGGCCACCACCCGCAGGACGTTCTCGGTGCCGAGCGCCCGGGCGTAGGCGAAGATGCCGGCCAGCATAGCCGCCATCAGGATGAACGACAGCGCCGCACCGGCCGGGTAGTCGTTGTTGACCAGGTACTGGGTCTGGATGATGTTGCCGATCATCGTGTTCGCCGGCCCGCCGAGGATCGAGGCGTTCACGTAGTCGGAGGTCATCGGGACGCAGGTCATCAGCACCCCGGCGAACACCCCGGGCAGCGAGAGCGGCAGCACCACCCGGGTGAAGGCCGCGCGCCCGGTGGCGTACAGGTCGCGGGCGGCCTCGACGACCCGCGGGTCGATCCGCTCCAGCGCCACGTAGATCGGCAGGATCATGAAAGGCAGGTAGTTGTAGGTGAGCCCGCCGATCACCGCCGCGGCCGTCTGCAGCACGTGGAAGCCCTCCGGCAGCAGGCCGGCGTCCTTCAGCGGCCGCAGCAGGATGCCGTCGTCGGCGAGCAGGAACCGCCAGGCCACCGTGCGCAGCACGAACGACACGAAGAACGGCAGCAGCACCAGCAGCAGGTAGGTGGACTTGTGGGCCCCGCCCCGGAAGGCGATCCAGTACGCCACCGGGTAGCCGAGCAGCAGGGCCAGGCCGGTGCCGGCCAGCCCGTACCCGGCCGAGCGCAGGAACTGGGTGCGGTACGCCACCAGCGCGTCGGTGTAGTTGGCCAGCCGGAAGGCCTGGGTGAAGCCGGTCACCACGTCGCCCTGCTGGGTGGAGACCGACGCCATGAACACCAGCGGCACCACCAGGAAGGCCAGCAGCCACAGCCCGCCCGGCAGCACCAGCAGGTAGGGGGTGATCCTCCGTCTCATCGGCGGCTAGCCCTGGGTGACCGGCTGGAAGATCCGCTCGAACACCTTCTCGCTGGTGCCGCTCAGCGTCTGGTAGGTGCGCAGCCGGGCGAGGTCCGCCGCGGCCGGGAAGATCAGCGGGCTGCCGGCCAGCAGCTTCAGCGACTCGCGGTCCTCGCCGTCGGCCCCGGCGGCGTCCTTGCGGATGAGGTCCTGGGTGGCGGGCACCGGCGGGATGTAGTTGATGTACTCGGCCAGGGCGGTGGCGACCGGCGGCCGGTAGACGTAGTCCATGAAGGTCAGCGCGTCCACCGGGTTGCGCGCCGTCTTCGGGACGCACATGTTGTCGGTCCAGATGGTGCCGCCCTCCAGCGGGACGGTGAACCTCAGGTCCTGCCCCTCGGCGACCTGCTGGAAGATGTCCCCCGACCAGGCCATGCACACCCAGACGTCCCCGCGGACCAGCGCGTCCACGTAGTCGTTCTCGTAGTACTTGCGCACGATGCCGGCGTCGCGCTGCTCCTGCAGCCGGGCCGCCGCCCGGCGCCAGTCGGCCTCGGTGGCGTACTCGGGGTCCACGCCGAGCGACAGGAGCGCGAAGTTGGCGATGTCCTGGGTGTCGACCATCATGCCGACCTTCCCCTTGTACCTAGGGTTCCACAGGTCGGCGATCCGGGTGATCTCCTCGTCCACGTACTTGGGGTTGTAGGCGATGCCGGTGATCCCGGACTGCCAGGGGACGGTGTAGACGTTGCCGGGGTCGTAGGCGGGGTCCTTGAACCGCGGCCCGGCGTTGGCCGCGAAGGTGGGCAGCCGGGAGTGGTCCAGCGGCACCAGGTAGCCGAGCGCCATCGCCCGGCCGAGGTGGATGCCGTTGGTCATCACCATCAGGTCGTAGCCGATGTCCTGGTTCGCGGCGAGCTGTGGCTGGATCTTGCCGAACCAGGAGGGGTTGTCCTGGATCGCCTCCCGGTAGGTGACCCGGATGCCGGTGTCCCTGGTGAACCTCTCCAGCGTCGGGTACCGCTTGCCGGCCTTGTCGATGTACAGCGGCCAGTTGGCGAACCGCAGGGTGCCGTTCTGCTGCTTTCCGGTCCAGTATTCGGCGACGGCGTCCTTCTCGGGCGGGGCGGTCGTGCGGCCCTGCACGCCGCAGGCGGCCAGGCCCAGGCCGGCGGCGGACAGGCCGGCCGCGCGCAGGGCGTCGCGGCGGGTCAGCGGCCCGCGGGCCCGGGGGCGGGTGAGGCCGCGCAGCAGCGCGGCGTCGTGCGCAGGGGTGCTCATGAGGGGGTCCGACTTCCGATCGCGTACGAGTGCTGTGGCTGCCAGGACAGCCAGACGGTGTCGCCGCGGCGTGCCGTCAGCCCACTGTCGTGGACATTCTGCTCGAAGACCGTGAACTCGGTGCCCTCCGGCAGGCGCACCAGGTAGCTGTTGGCGGTACCGAGGTAGGAGGCGTCGGTGACCGTGCCCCGCACCGCGCTGACCCCCGGGACCGGCTCCACCGTCTCGATCGAGATCTTCTCCGGCCGCACGGTGATCTCGACCGGGCCGCCCGGCCGGAGGTGGTCCCCCGCGGGCAGCAGCACCCGTCCGTCCTCGCCGGCGCGCAGCACCGCCAGGTCTCCGACGACCTCGGCCACGGTGCCCGCCAGCAGGTTGGAGGTGCCGATGAACCCGGCGACGAACCGGGTGGCCGGCCGCTCGTAGACCTCGCGGGGCGGGCCCAGCTGCTCGATGCGGCCGTCGTTCATCACCGCGATCCGGTCGCTCATGGCCAGCGCCTCGCCCTGGTCGTGCGTGACGTGGACGAAGGTGATGCCGACCTCGCGCTGGATGCGCTTGAGCTCGCCCTGCATCGCCTGGCGCAGCTTGAGGTCCAGCGCGCCGAGCGGCTCGTCCAGCAGCAGCGCCCGCGGCCGGTTGGCCAGCGCGCGGGCCAGCGCGACCCGTTGCTGCTGCCCGCCGGACAGCTCGCGGGGCCGCCGCCGTTCCCGGCCGGCCAGGTCGACGATCTCCAGCGTCTCGGCCACCCGGCGGCGGACCTCCTCGCGCGGCAGGCCGCGGCGGCGCAGGCCGAAGGCGACGTTGTCCCACACGTTCATGTGCGGGAACAGGGCGTAGGACTGGAAGACCATGTTGACGTCCCGCCGGTTCGGCGGCACGGCGGTCACGTCCCGGCCGTGCAGGCGCACCGTGCCCCGGGTGGGGTCCTCGAAGCCGGCGACCATCCGCATGGTGGTGGTCTTCCCGCAGCCGGACGGCCCGAGGAGGGCGAAGAACTCGCCCTCGGCGATCGACAGGTCCACCCCGCGCACGGCCGGCACGACCTCGCCCCGCGCGTGGTACTCCTTGACGACCCCGGCGAGCTCGATCGCGGGGACCGGCGCGGCGGCCGGGTCGCCCGCCTCGGCCGCCGCCATGTCCTGCTGGATGTCCGTCATTCCCGGCGATCTCTCTTCCACGTGCCGACGTCCCTCACGGCCGGGGGCGCCGGCCGGGACCCGAGGGCCGGCCGCCGGGATCTCCGGCCTGGATCATTCTCCGATGTAGTGCATGACGTGCTTGACCCGGGTGTAGTCATGCAAACCGAACACCGACAGGTCCTTGCCGTAGCCGGAGTGCTTGAACCCGCCGTGCGGCATCTCCGAGACGAACGGGATGTGGGTGTTCACCCAGACCACGCCGAAGTCCAGCCGGCGCGACGCCCGCATGGCCCGGCCGTGGTCGGCGGTCCACACCGACGCCGACAGCCCGTACCGCACGTCGTTGGCCTTGCACAGCGCGTCGGCCTCGTCGGTGAAGGTCTGCACGGTCATCACCGGGCCGAACACCTCGTCCTGCACCATCTCGTCGTCCTGGCGCAGGCCGTCGACCACGGTCGGCTCGAACAGGAAACCCTTGTCGCCGATCCGCCGGCCGCCGGTGACGACCTTGGCGTGGCCGGGCAGCCGGGCCAGGAAGCCCTCCACCTTGGCCAGCTGGTCGGCGTTGTTCAGCGGGCCGTAGTAGGCGTCCTCGACGTCCGGCCCGCCGGTCTTCGTCGCGGCGGCCGCCTCGGCCAGCGCGGCCACGAACGGCTCGTGGATGCTCTCGTGCACCAGCACCCGGCAGGCCGCGGTGCAGTCCTGCCCGGCGTTGTACAGCCCGGCGCCGGCGATCGCCTCGGCCACCGCGCCGATGTCCTTCACGTCGTCGAAGACGATGACGGGTGCCTTGCCGCCGAGCTCCAGGTGCACGCGCTTGAGGTCGTCGGCCGCCGAGTGCGCCACCTGCACGCCCGCGCCGACCGACCCGGTGATCGCCACCATGGAGGCGGCCGGGTGCGAGACCACCAGCGCGCCGGTGTCCCGGTCGCCGGTCACCACGTTGAACACGCCCGCGGGCAGGATCTCGCCCATGATCTCGGCCAGCTTCACCGTGGACACCGGCGTGGTGTCGGACGGCTTGAGCACCACGGTGTTACCCGCCGCCAGCGCCGGCGCGATCTTCCAGACCGCCATCATCACCGGGTAGTTCCACGGGGTGACCTGCCCGACGACGCCGATCGGCTCGTGCCGGATCATCGAGGTGTGGTCGGCCAGGAACTCGCCCGAGGTCGGCCCCTCCAGGGTGCGCGCCGCCCCGGCGAAGAACCGGAAATGGTCGGCGGCCGGCGGGATCTCGTCCTCGGCCATCCGGGCCCGCGGCTTGCCGGTGTTGCGGCACTCCGCCGCCACCAGCTCCTCGGCCCGCGCCTCGATCGCGTCGGCGATCTTCAACAGGTACCCGGCCCGATCACCCGGAGTCGTCTGCCCCCACGACTCGAACGCGGCGCGCGCCGCGGCGTAGGCCGCGTCCACATCCTCCTGGCCGGACACCGGCGCCTGGAGGTAGGCCTCCCCCGTGCACGGGTCGATCACGTCGGAGAAACGGCCGCCGCGCGCGTCCGCGAGCTCGCCGTTGATGTAGTTCTGCAGACGGGTGGTCACCATTGACCTCCTCGTAGGTGGCTGGATCGTCGCGACTCTGGCAGAGCGTTATCACCGCGACAAGGGATTTCGTCGCGAATATATCAAATTGCTACGAATTCGCTTGACAGGCCACGCCGAGCTGACACCATGTCGCACCAGGACGGCAGCCTTGCCGTGCGGCCGCGCGGCCGCCCCGCCTCGGCCACCTGACGGCCAGGAAAGGACGCCGGAGATGACGATGCCGCCGAAGGCCCGCCGGGAGAACCGGGAGAACGGCGAGCCCCGCGCCGCCGTCGTGCTGGACGACATCTCCAAGCGGATCGTCGAGGAGCTGCAGGCGGACGGGCGCCGCCCCTACGCCGCGATCGGCAAGGCCGTCGGCCTGTCGGAGGCGGCGGTGCGCCAGCGGGTACAGCGCCTGCTCGACACCGGAGTCATGCAGATCGTCGCGGTCACCGACCCGCTCACCCTCGGCTTCCCCCGCCAGGCGATGATCGGCATCAAGTGCGAGGGCGACCTGGAGACCGTCGCCGGCGAGCTGGGGGCGATCCCCGAGATCGACTACGTCGTGCTGACCGCCGGCTCGCTGGACATCATGGTCGAGGTGGTCTGCGAGGGCGACGGCCACCTGCTGGAGATCCTCGGCAAGATCCGCGCCATCCCCGCGGTGCGCGCCACCGAGACCTTCGTCTACCTCAAGCTGCACAAGCAGACCTACACCTGGGGCACCCGCTGAGCCTGCGGGGCACCCGGCGAGCCTTGCAGGGCGACCCTGGACGGGCGGCTCAGGCGGCGGCCCGGCCGGCGAGCGGGCGGCGGCGGCGCGCCGGGTCGGTCAGCGACACCGGGCGCCAGGCGCCGTCCGCCTGGTAGAGGTCGGTGCCCGGCGGGACGATCTCGTCGATCCGGTCGAGCACGTCGTCCTCCAGGACCAGCGAGGCGCCCTTCAGCAGCGACTCCAGCTGCTCCATGGTCCGCGGCCCGGTGATCACCGAGGTGACGGCCGGGTGCGTCACCGGGAAGGCCACCGCCAGCTCCGGCAGCGTGCGGCCCAGGTCGTCGGCCACCTCGACGAGCTTCTCCACCACGTCCAGCTTGGCGACGTTCTGCGGGATCGCCGGGTCGAACCGGGCCGGGGTCAGCGCGGCGCGGCCGGAGGTCAGGTCGATGGCGCGTCCCTTGCGGTACCGGCCGGTCAGGAAGCCCGAGGCGAGCGGGCTCCAGGTCAGCACGCCCATCCCGTAGCGGTCGCACACCGGCAGCACCGACCGCTCGACCCCGCGCGCCAGCAGCGAGTAGGGCGGCTGCTCGGTGCGGAACCGCAGCAGGCCGCGGCGCTCGGCCACCTGGTGCGCCTCGACGATCTCCTCGGCCGGGAAGGTCGAGCAGCCGAACGCCCGCACCTTGCCCTGGTGCACCAGGTCGGTCAGCGCGGAGAGGGTCTCCTCGATGTCGGTGGCCGGGTCGGGACGATGGACCTGGTATAGGTCGATCCAGTCCGTGCCGAGCCGCCGCAGGCTCTCCTCGACCTCCTTGATGATCCAGCGCCGGGAGTTGCCGCCCCGGTTCGGACCCTCCCCCATCGGGAAGTGCACCTTGGTGGCGAGCACCACGTCGTCCCGCCGGCCGCGCAGGGCCTTGCCCACGATCTCCTCCGACTCGCCCGCGGAGTACATGTCCGCGGTGTCGAGGAAGTTGATCCCCCCGTCCAGCGCCGCGTGGATGATCCGCACGCAGTCGTCGTGGTCGGGGTTGCCCACCGCGCCGAACATCATGGCGCCCAGGCAGTGCACGCTGACCTCGATGCCGGTGCCGCCGAGAACTCGATAACGCATGCTCGCCTTTCGGTCGCCGTCCCAGGGCGTACCGTACGACCTGGAGCGCACTCCACCGCAAGCCCCGCCGGTCCTCCCGGCGGCACGCCGCGGGCGCGCCGGCCGGGGGAGCGCACGGCACCATCGACGCCGAGGACGAGATTCCGCGCACCCCTTGGGCGGCGCCAGGAGGTCGCGGACCAGGGCCCCGTCCGGCTCAGCAGTACGAGCGCAGGCGCCAGAGCTTCAGCAGCGACTTCGGCGCCTTCTCCAGGCAGCCGCCCGTGTCACCGCGGTACGACCAGGCGCCGTGCGCGCTCCTGCGCCACACGTGCGGCCCGTCCTGGTAGCTGACCAGGTCCCCCCGCACGCCGATGGAGCCCACCGCCCAGTACACGGTCTTGCCGCCGCTCCTGACCTTGCCGTAGTAGACCTTCTTCGGCCCGTCCACCTTCTTGCGGCTGGTCACCGGACGGTGCCCGCCAGGCTTGCCGTAGTACTGGTTCCAGAAGGCGTCGGCGAGCGCGTGGCGGACCTTGTCGGTGACCTTGAGATTGACGGCCGTCCCCGGCGCCTGGGAGGCCGCCGAGGACCGTACGGCGCCCATCGCCGTCTCCGGGAAGGTCGCCGTGAAGAAGGCGGTCATGGTGACCGCCGCCACCGCGGCGGCCGGGACCCGGCGTGCCCAAGTAGTCATCTCTGCTCTCTTCCTTTCATCGGAGACACAGGCTTCGACGCTCCCCGGAGCAGGAAAGTTGGGAGTGGCCGGAATCGGCGTCGGTCAGCGCAAAAGATGCCACCGGTCGTCGAGCGGGAGGCGGTAGCCGGCGGGTCGCGGGCTCAGGAGCGCGCGGTACTGGTCACCGGGGAGTCGTGGCCGTCCGCCGGGTCCGCGCCGCGGCCGCCGTCCAGGACGTCGGCGATCTCGGCCAGGAACGCGTCCACCTGCGCGACCGCGTACCCGGTCTTGAAGACGACGGTGGAGAACGTCGCCCGGCGGACCTGCTCGGCGGTCACCGGGCGGTCGGTGGTGCCGCGCAGCGTCGCCACGATGCGGTCCAGGAAGTCGTCCACCTGGTCCTCGTCGTAGCCGGCGCCGAGCCGGCCGGGGCGGAACGCCACCCGCTCCACCCGGACCGCCTGGCTCTCCAGCCAGGCCTCCCGCAGCGCACCGGCCACCGGCCCGTCCTCCGCCGCGAACTCCGCGGGGCGGGAGACTTCCCCACCGGACCCCACGGATTCACCGGCCCGCTCTTCACCCGGCCAGGCACCTTCACCGGCCCGCTCTTCACCCGGCCAGGCACCGTCAACGGCCCGAGCGCCTTCACCCGGCCGGGCGCCCCCACCGAGCCGGACGTCGTCACCAGGCTGGACGTCATGCGCGGCGGGCGGGCCGCCGGCGGCGGGCCCGGCCGCCCGGACGTGCCTGCCAGGCTCCCCCGGGACGGTGGTCCCCGTCCCCGCGGCCGGCCCGGACCCCGCGGAACCGCCGTACCCCTCGATCTCCGCGACGTCCGGCGCGCCGGCCGCTCCCGGCCAGGTGGGCGCCTCGTCGTCCTCCGCCACGGCCGGCACCGGCGCGGCCTGCGGCGGCGTGACCTGTGTGGACGCCGCCTGTGGCGGCATGGCCTTTGGCGCAGTGACCTGCGGCGGCATGGCCTGCGGCGCGGCCGAGGACGATCGCCGGGGCTCGGGGACCGCCGGGGCCGCCGGATCCGGGGTGCGGCGGGCCGCGTGGATCTCAACCGCCACCACGAAGGCGTCCAGCGCGTAGTCGACCGCCAGCTCGTTGTATCCGCCCAGCCTGGTGGCGAACCTGGCCCCCCTGATCTCGTCGGCGGTGATCGGCTCGCCGGTCTGCACGCCACGGCCGAGGGTGGCCTCGATCCGCTGGATCAGGGCGTCCACCTGATCGGGGTCGTATCCGGTCCGCACCGCGAGCACGCGCGGAAAACGGTTCACACCCATTCCTCCCGTTTCACTGCCCCGCCAGGAATCCCTTCCTTCCCATTCTGGAGGGCTGACGAGGCGAAATCCAGATTGTTAATCCAGGCGGGTAATGTGCTCCTCCTATGCGGATCACCGACCTCTCCTTCCGCTACGGCCGCCGGGCGCCCTGGGTGCTGACCGACGTGTCCTTCGAGCTGCCCCCCGGCACGGTCGCCGAGGTGACCGGCGGCAACGGGGCCGGCAAGTCGACCCTGCTGCGGCTGCTGGCCGGCGCGGTGCCGCCGGGCCGCGGCTCGATCACCGGACGACCCCCGGTCGTCGGGTACGCGCCGGAGATCTTCCCGGTGGAGCAGGCGTTCACCGCCCGGGCCTACCTCGGCCACCTGGCCGCCGTCCGGGACCGGCCGGCCGCCGCGATGGACCTGTGGGCCGAGCGGCTCGGCCTGACCGACCTGCTGGACACGCCGCTGCGCGACCTGTCCAAGGGCAGCGCGCACAAGGTGGGCCTGGTGCAGGCGCTGCTGGCGCCGCCCGGCCTGCTCGTCCTGGACGAGCCGTTCTCCGGCCTGGACGAGCGCACCCGGGCCGAACTGCCGCTGATCGCCGCGGAGGTGGCGGCGGCGGGCGGCATCGTCGTGGTCAGCGACCACCAGCACGGCCTGGCCGGCCACCCCGGCCTGTTACGCCTCACCGTCGCGGCCGGCACGGTCACCGTCACCACGTTCGAGACCGGCCTCGTGGAAGCCCGCACGCTCGAAGCCCGCACAACCGAGCCCCGCACGGAGGCGGCCGCCGCAGCCGGACTCGGCGCCGGCCGGGCCGCGCCGGCCGGCGAACCCGATGGCGAGCCCGTCCCCCATCCGCGCCAGGCGGTGGTGGAGGTGCTGGTCGACGCCGCCGACGCCGAGGCCGTGGTCGGCAAGCTCCGCGCCGACGGCTACCAGGCCCGGCTGCGCGCGCACACCCCGTCCGAAGGAGCGTCATGACCACCGCGACCCTGACCGGCGAGCCGGCCCTGACACGGGCGGTGCCGCGGCTGGCGGCGTTCAAGATCGCGGCATACCTGCGGTCGCACCGGGTGGTCCAGCCGTTCCTCGGACTGCTGGTCGTGATCATCGTCCTGTACTCGACCCGGGCACCCGCCGGCCAGGAACTGCCCGCCTACGCGGACTCGGCCGCGATGCTCGTGCCGGTGCTCGCCTGGGCGGCCCGCGGCCTGCTGGACGCCGAACCCGACGTGCAGCGGCTCATCTCCATGACGGCCGCCGGCCGGCCGGGCCGGGAGGTCGCGGCCGGGCTGCTGGCCGCCGGCGCGGTCGCCGGCACGCTGGCCGCCCTGGCGGTCGCGGTCCCGCTCGGCATCGGATTCGCCGCGTTCCCCGGCCCGGCGACGATCGTGGGCGGGCTGGCGCTCCATCTGCTCTCGTTGGTGGCCGGGGTGGCGCTCGGCGCGCTGACCAGCCGGCCGATCCTGCGCGACCCGGCCACTTCGGCGCTGGCCCTGCTCGGTGGGTACGCAGGCGTCCTGCTGCTCGGCCTGGTCCCGGTGCCCTGGCTCACCGTCCCGGTGCTCGGCTGGATCCGGGCGGCCGGACGTCCGGACTTCCTGACCGCCGGGCTGCCCGGGCCGGCCGCGATCACCGTGGTGTGGTGCGCCCTCGCCCTGCTGGCCTACACCCGGCTGCGCCGCACCCGCCCCTGACCGGTGTCAGTCCGGGAAGCCCATCGTCGACCGCCGCTCGGCCTCCCGGTAGTTCTCGCCCGCCTTCCGCAGCGCCGGGCCGTGGCGCTCCTTCAGCAACGCCTCCAGGAACGCCAGCGCCGACTCGATGGCCGCCAGCCGCGGCCCGTGCTGCTCGCGGTACGCGCGCCCGTACTCGTCGTCGCCCACCGCCACCCGCACCCGCGCGGCCACGTCGGCGAACCGCTCCCGCGCCGCGCCCGCCGACCGGCCGAGCTCCTCCACCTCGCGTTCGAGCACCCGCAGGTGCTCCACCTCCACCACCAGGCGTTCGTCGGACGTCATCCCGGCCCCCGTGCCCTTCGACCAAGCCGATCTCCCATGCCAGCCTACTCATCCAGGCGCCGGCCTCGTCATCCCGCGAGGCGGAACAGCCTGATCACGTCCTCGGGCCGGATCCGTTCACCGGAGTCCGAGTCGGGGTGACGTCCTCGCGCGATCTCCTCGGCCGCCTGGCCGGAGAACGCGAGCCGCGCCCCGGACTCCGGCTGCTCGACCGTGATGCGCATCCCGCCCTCGCGCCGCCCGCCGAACAGGGCGGAGGACGGCGTCGCCGGCTCGGCGGAAACCTGGTAACCATGCCCCGCGAACGGGATCCGGTACCGGCGGCCGGCCTGGAGCGCGCCGAGCTCGTACAGCCGGGCGAGCGCGCGCAGTGGCGCCGCGACCGCCTGATCACCGAGGCCGGGCCCGGGTCCGTCCCCTGCCCCGACACCGAGATCCTCCGGACGGACATCGCCGAAGATGATCGCGTCGCGTACCGGATCGAGGTATCCGGGCCCACGCAACGTATAGGACATCCAGGATGTGGCCATCCTGAGCCCGTGATGCGCGGCGCCACCCTCCTCCAGCACCGGAATGGTCCGCACGACCCGCGAGTGCGCGACCAGGTCGTCCGCGGGCGCCGGCGGCGCGGGGGCATAGACTGCCACCGGCTTTCCTTCGGCGAGGTGAACGAACACCGGCCGCCCTCCCCCCTCGTGCCGCCACAGCTCGGATCTGCGCAGGCCGGCGCCGTGTGGATCCGCGCGGACGAAGCCCGCCGCCCTCATCCGCGACGACTCGATGGTCCCGCTCATCAGAGCGGACCCGATCCCGCCCGGACCGTCCGGCGAAGCGATCGGTCCCAGCCGGTACAGGAACGACCGGGCGACCCGCCTGCCGCCGGTCCCCTGCTCCGCCACGTCCAGCTGGATGGCATGGTCGTCCCGGTGACGCGTCATGCGGAACCCGACGATCTCCTCGTCCGGTTGTCGCAGCGGGGCGTACAGCCGTGGCGGATGGCCGGTGTCGACCAGGACGTCGCCCATCCTGGTCATCGGCCCGCCGAACCGTTCGTCGGCGGAGTCCAGCAGGCGCGGGTCGATATCGGTGACCTCGCCGATGATCCGGGTGGCGGCGGCGGTGGTCTCGGCGGACGGCGGCGCGCCAAGGTACCGCGCGGCGCGCTGGTGCAGGGCCGCGTCCCCTCGTGGCGATCCGTGCTCCGGCGCACCACCGGTCAGCGAGACCAGGCGGGCCAGCCGGTCGACCATCGCCGCCGTCGGCCCGCCGCCATCGGGCAGACCGAGCACCTGCGCCGTCCGCTCGCGGAACCGGGTGGCATCCGGAGCGGTGCCGCCCAGGCCCATGTCCCACATCTCGCCGAGGTCACGCAGCCGGGAAAGGTATCCCCCCCGGTAAGTGTGGTTGCGCCGGGTTTCGTAGATCTGGCTGGCGGCCTCGATCAGTTTCTCGGTGTATCGCAGGTGCTCGACGGTCAACTTCTCCCTGGGCACCGCGGGGAACAGGCGGTCCAGGTGGTCGACCAGCATGATCCGGTCGAGCAGTGTCCCCGTCGCCGGCTTGAGATCCGCCATGAGGGAGTCGATCAACGCTGGGACCTGAAGAGCCTCCCGACTGTGATCGATCCGCCAGGGGGTCGGCTCGATGGCGGCGGCCGCCGGGTAGGGCACCCGGTGCTCCTCATCGCCGATCCCCGACGTCCGGGCGCGTGCGGCGAGGTCTTCGATGTGGCGATCCCGCAACGAGGCCACCGGCGGCACCTCGTTGCCGAGCGGGTCCTGGGTGCCTATCCGTCCGAAGGACTGCCTGGTGACTCCCATCAGCGTGGCGTCGGCCCGGACACCGGGGGCGGTGAGGGATCCGCGACCCCGGATACCCGCCTCGGCGTATTCGTCCGGCAGCCACAGATGGTGGGCGATCTCGTGGGCGTAGACGCTCAGCGGCATGTCCGCGTACCAGAGGTCCATGTGCGCGCGCTCGCCTGCACCGTTGCCCCTGCCCGGGCTGACCTCGACCAGGGGCTTCAGCCTCGCCTGCACCGCCTCGACCCGGACGTGCAGCTGGGAGCCGTCCGGGAGCCGGTGCTGGAAGTTGAAATAGCGGTCCACCGCCTGCCGGGCCTTCTCCAGCACACCGATGTCCGACAGGCGTAGCCGCACCTTGAACTCGGTGACCGGGCGCACCGACCCATCGGCCCCCTGGAGGTCGAACCGCCGGACGGAGATCTCAGAGCTTCCCGTCCGCGTGTCGATCCGGTGCCACGGTGCCACGTCCTTCGGCAGCCCGGCCCACTCACTGGGATAGGCGGGTCTCTCCTCTGCCTCGATCACATGGGCATGGCGCCCGCGTAGCACGGCGGTCTGATCGTCGTCGAGAATCCATCTCACCGGCACCCGGCCGTCGATCTCACGCGTCGGGGCCGGCGCGGCACCGTCCGGCCGGGCGGCGATCCCGCCGACGTCCCCCCGAGGCCGGTTCGGGGCGCCGGGACCGTCCGGCGTCCCGGCCACGCCGGTGAAGATCTTCTTGATGCGTCCCAGCCATGATGGCGGGACGTCGCCGGCCGGGCGCCCGTGGGCACGCTCCGAGCTCGCCGCCGCGCCGTCCCAGTGGTGATCACCCGGTGGAGCGGGAGCCATGGAAGCCGGTGAGGGCGCCGCCTCACCTCCACCCGGCACCGGGCGGCCCCCGTTGATCAGCTCGTCGATCCGGTGTCCCGCGCCGGTGGCCGGATCCGTCGCGGTGCGGTGCGGTGCGGGTGCGCCGGACAGGCCGGCGGGTACCGTCCCCGCCAGCACCGGATCGGCCAGGTGCGGCGCCGGCCCGGATGCCCGGCCCTGCGCCCCGGCGGCATCCGCCCATGTCAGGCCGGCGCCGTGCCCCGACGGCGCGGGCTCCCCGTTCAGGGGCGGCGGCCGGCCCGCGGTGGACGCCTGTGCGGCGTCCGCACCGGTCAGGGCGGCCGGATGCGTGCCCGGGCCGGCCGCCGGGCGGCGGCTTTCCGGCGGCGCGCCGGATCCGTCCTCGGGGAGGTGCGGCCGGGCGGGCGGTGAACCGGCAGCCGGCGGCCGGCCGTCCGAGACCGGCCCGTGCTGATCCGGCGGCGCGTGCTGCACCGCCGGCGCCGGGGTGTCCCCGGAGCCGGACCTTGCCGGTGGCTCGGCCTCGGGTACGGCGGAATCGCGAGGTGCCGCGGCCGGGCGGCCGGACGGTTCGGTTCCGGCGGTCCGCGCGGCGGCCGGCCCACCATTCCGGCCCTGGTCCGGGTCTCCGGCTGCGGACGGCCGGGCCGGGCCGTCAGGTTCGCCGTGGCTTACCCCCACGACGGAGCCCACCCGCCCGGCAGGGTCGTCGCGCAGGACCGGACCTTCCCGCAGGACCGGACCTTCCCGCACGACCGGACCTTCCCGCACGACCGGACCTTCCCGCACGACCGGACCTTCGTATCCGGCGAGGGCGGAGGTACCGGGCGGGGTATCCGACCCTCCGGGCGGCCGCCCGGCGGACGGACCGGCCGGGTCCGCCCGCTGACCCAGGTCCGGAGCCTTGATCACCGGCGGCTTGTCGCCGTCGATGCCGTGCAATGGTGTCCCGCCGGCCAGGTCGGTGTTCTCGTGCCCGCCGACCGGGCCGATGCCGCCGATCACGCCGGAGGACAACGCCTGCAACAGGTGGGCCCTGTCCAGATCACCGCTCAACGCCAGCAACGGCACCGCCGCCGCCGCGTTCGACACCCCACCGATGACGGCCTGCCCCGCCACCCCCTGCGAGAACCCCGCCAGCCCCTGATGCGGCAGCCGCGCCGCCGCCCGCCCGAGACCGGCGAACAATGCCCCACCCGCCGCACCCGCCGCCGTCGACGTCCCGACCGACGCCCAATCGAATTCTCCCGGCCGGCGCAACCCCCACGGCGTCATCTGCGCCGCCTGCACCCCGAGATCCATCCCCCCCGACACCACACCGAACTTCACCATCGCCATCAGCACCTGCCGCCGCAACCGCTCCAGCGCCAACCGGGTCAACACGATCCGCGGCTGCACCATCGTCCAGCCCGCCGGATTCCATGCCAGCGCCACCAACGACACCGCCAGCGCGAACAACGACACCCATGTCATCCACCGCGTGTACTGCATCCGCACCGCATGCTCGCGCAGCGCCGCCGCCTCATCCGCCGCCGCCGCGGCGATCAACTCGACGAACTCCCCGACCGTCGGAGCAGCACCCCGCTCACCACCAAGCCCCTGCCACACCGCCGCGAACCGATCGCGAGCCGTCCCATCCCAGGCATCCGACTCCAGCAACCGGTCCACCCGGGCCGCACCATCGACCTGCAGCTCCGATACCGACCTCGAACACTCCGCCAGCTCGTCCGCACACCCGGCCAGCCCCTCCGGCTCCGCCTCCGGGTACACACCCCCCACCAGCCACGGCACGAGGGACCGCACGGGCTCCGGAAGATCATTGAGGTTCAACCCCGACACGCGTCACCCCCCCATCCGGCCGCCCGGCCCGCTGGAGGCCTCGCGCACCCCGGGAGCCGCCCCTGGCTCCCGGCTCCGAACCGGCCGAGGCCACCACAGGCCTCGGCCATCGGAGCACCGCCACCCGATCCACCCGGCCGACATCCCCGGGCTGGAGGCGGACGTGCCGCAAGCCCTGCCCACCCCGCATATCACGCCCAGAAGATCACCCTATTACGGCGAATACCGGATAGGGAGTGAAACTCGATCCAGCGGAGGACGCGGCCTGCTCAGCGCCCCGGCCATCCCGCCGGCGAATCCGAAAGCCCGCCGGCCGTCGCGCATGCGGACCTTCGCGGAACAGGGCAGCATGGCGGACGTGCCCGTCGACAACTCCGCCGCCCGCCCGGATCCCGAGCCGCCACATGTCGTTTACCGGTCCGGCGCCACTCACTCACCAGTGCATCCGCATGGGCGGTTCGAGCTGACCGTCACCTCCTCCGGGCAGGCGCGGCTACGGCACGACCGGGCCGGCCGGACCCGCGTGTGGTCGGCTCGGCTGGAAGCGGCCGTCTGGCCGCGGCTGATCGAGGCCCTG
Source organism: Sphaerisporangium rufum (assembly GCF_016863395.1). Lineage (GTDB taxonomy): Bacteria > Actinomycetota > Actinomycetes > Streptosporangiales > Streptosporangiaceae > Sphaerisporangium > Sphaerisporangium rufum. Next base: position 48,651 of record NZ_BOOU01000074.1, read on the forward strand.
CGCGACGCGGTCTTCCCTGATCTGCCGACGGCCCCGCACGTACCCGGCGCCACCTTGCGCGAGCTGGAGGTGGTGGGCGTCGACCCCGAGGGCACGGCCGTGCTCGACTGGCAGGACCTCGGCGACCCGCAGGTGCGGGAGGTGTTCCGCATCCTGGACGCGCTGGTGCGCCAGTGCGGGGACGGCGGCGTGCGGGCGACCGTGGACGAGCTGCCCAGCGTCGTGCACGACGTTCGCCGGGACGGCGGCGAGGAGCCGGCGGCCGGCCCCGGCGCGGCCGCGTTCGGATCGGTCGCCGGTGCGCCGGTGCTGGCGCTGGCCGGCCCGGATCTGGATCTCACCCTGCTGGAGGTGCCGGACGGACGGGTGCGCGAGCGGCAGCCGCTGGAGCGGCCGGCCCACGCGGTGCTCCTCGGCCGCGCGGGCGAGCGGGATCTGCTGGCGCTGGCCGGCGAGGATCGGGTGATCCGAATGTGGGACGCCCGCACCGGGGCGGCCCTGGCCGCCCGGGAGGGGCACGACGGTTCGGTCCGTTCGGTGGCCGCCATCACCGCGCGCGGGTCGGCGCTCGCGTTCTCGGCCGGCGGCGACGGGGTCCTGGCCTGGGACCTCGGCTCGGGTGCGGATCTCGGCCGGCCGGCGGGGAAGACCGGCGCGGTCAATGCGCTGTGCGCGGGCCGGGCCGGTGAGACGAGCCTGCTCGTCGCCGGCTGCGAGGACGGCACGGTCCATGTCTGGGACATCGCCACCGGACGGCCGGTGCGGGCGGTGCGGGCGCACGGCGGCTGGGTGAACGCCGTGGCGATCCTGCCGTACGGGCGCGGAGCGCTGATCGCGTCCGGCGGCGCCGACGCGACGGTCCGGGTCTGGGACGCGACCACCGGCGCCGCCGTCGCCGAGTGCGCGGGACACCGCGACAGCGTCATGGCGGTCGCGCTCGCCCTGGTGGACGGCCGGCCGGTGGTGGCCGCGGCGGCATTCGACGGCACGGTGCGCGCCTTCGACGCCGCGTCCGGCCACCTGGAGCGCACCTGGCACGCCGGCGGTGCCCGGCCGGCCTGCGTCGCGGTGGCGGACATCGCCGGCCGGCCGGCGGTGGTGGCCGGCTGTGACGACGGGACGGTGCTGCTCTGGAACCTCGCCGGTTCCACGGCGCCCCGCGTGCTGGCGGCCGGTTCCGCTCCCTCGGTCGTCGCGGCGATGGCGGCCTGGACCGCCGGAGACCGGACCCTGGTGGCCGCCGGTCACAAGGATGGCACCCTGCGGTTGTGGGACGCCGCAACCGGCGTGCCGGCCTTCGCCGCGACCGGCCGGGACGGCGCGATCACCTCGGTGGCCTTCAGCATGGCCGGGGACGCCCTCACCCTCCTTTGCGGCACCGACGACGGCACGGTGGCGGTGCGGGAGATCACCGGCGGCCGGGTGACCGGCGTGCTCACCCCGCACACCGGCCCGGTCCATTCCCTGGCACTCGCCGGGCCCGCCGGCATCGTGGTCTCCGGTAGCGCCGACGGCACCGTGCGCACCTGGGATGCCGACACCGGACGGCCGCTGCTACGGCTGCTCGGGCATTCGGCCGGCGTCACCACGGTCGCGACCGGGCAGGTCGGCGGGCGGGCCGTGGTCGCCTCGGCGGGCTATGACCACGAGGTGCGCACCTGGGACGCGGTCACCGGGGCACCGCTGCTGGCCATGCCCGGCCAGCCCCTGCCGATCTACCGGCTGGCGTTCGGCTCCCTGCACGGGCGGCCGGTGCTCGCGTCCGGCGGCTATGACGGGCTGATCCGGGTCGTGGACGCCACCTCCGGTGAACAGCTCACCGCGCTGCCCGGCCATCACGGCTTCGTCACCGCGCTGCGCCTGGACCCGGGCCCGGACGGCACCACCACGCTGCTGGCCGGCTGCGACGACGGCACGGTGCACGCCTGGCGCCTGCCGGACGGCGAACTTATCGGGCAGGCGGCGGCGCCCGGCGTCCCGCTGGCCCTGTCCGCGCTCGCCGGCGGGACGGTCCACGTCGCCCACCCCGGCGGCCTCGCCGCCTGCCGCCTCGTCAGCCGATGAGAGCCACCGGGGCGGCCGATCAGGCGGAGACGGTGCGGCTCCAGGAATGTCCGAACGCGCGCCGGCCGGCCACCTTCAGCCGCCGGCCGGCGCGAGCCGGAACAGCCGGATGAGGTCCTCGGGAGGTACCCGGGCCGCCGTCGGCGGCTCTCCCCCGGGCTCCGGGTCGCCGTAGTGGCCGTAGCGCGCGATCTCCTCGGCGGTGCGGCTGGAGATGGTGAGCCGCTGCCCGGTGACCGGGTCCTCCACCGTGATGTGCGCGAAGTCGCGCAGCTCACCGTCGAAGGCGGACGGCAGCCTGAGCACCATCTCGGCGCTCACCAGGTAGCGGCGCCCGCCGAACGGTATCTCGTGCGTCCGGGACGCCTCCAGCGCGCCGATCTCGTACAGGCGGGCGAGCGCGCGGGCCGGAGCCGCCACGTCAGAGTGGGACAGTCCGGCCGCGCGGACGACCTCGTTGTCCCGGGCCAGCAGCTCGCGGTCCTCTGGCAGGAGCCGCCGGCCGGAGATCTCGTCCAGTGACCGGACCAGTCCGGTCTCGTTCACCCCGCCGACGACGAAGCCGGTGCGCTCGGTCCGCGGCCGGCCCGAGTCGACCCCGAGATCCTCGGGACGGATGTCATCGAAGATCAGTACGTCGTGGACCGGCTCGCCGATCGAGATCCGGGCGAGCGTATACGACATCCACGGCGTGGCCAGCCGCAGCCCGCTGACGCCTTTCGCCCAGGACCCGTCCCTCGAATCCATCACGGGCACCGCCCCGAGCGGGCGGGAGCCGGCCAGCAGGCCATCCGCCGAATCCCGGTATCTTTCCACGTAGAGTTCCGCCAGCCGGCCGTCGTGCACCTCGGCGATCACCTGCTGCCCTCCCTCATGGTGGCGCCACAGCTCGATCAGCGGTGCGTCCTGAGCCGTGGAGAACACGCCCACGAGCACGCGCGTGAACCCGGCCGCCGGCAGTTGCCGGAGCAGGGGCAGGTCGGCGGCAGCCAGCAACTCGGACTCGTTCATGCTGGGACTCAGCCGGCTCGGGTCGGCGCCGAGCGCGAAGTCGTCGGACATGTAGCGGTTCTTGTGGAGCAGCTGAAGGACGTGCCGACCGGCTCCGTCCGCCACCACCCGGATCGCCGCGGCGTCCGCCGCGTCCGGAATGAGCCGCTCGAACACCTTCGGCGGATGCCCCGCCTCGACCAGGTAGTCGTCCCCCATCCTCGTCATCGTCCGGCCCAGCGGCTCACCGCCGACCGCCAGCAGACCCGGGTCGGCGGCCGCGGCCTCGGCGATGATCCGCACGGCCGCCCTGGTGGTCTCGATGGACGGGGGCGCACCGAGATACTCGGCGGCGCGCCGGTGCAGCACCATGTCACCGCCGGGCACCGGCCCGGCCGCCGGCGTGCCGCGGCCCGAAGGCAGGCTCAGCAGGCGTGCCAGCGCGTCGATCTGCGCCGTCTCGGGAACCGCTCCCGGCGGCAGTCCGAGCACCTGCCCCGTCCTGAGGCGCAGTGTCTCCGCGTCAGGTGCGAGGCCCCCCGCGCTCATCCTCCACAGTTCGGCGAGCCGCCGCAGCCGGCGCAGCTCGCCATCATGGTAGAGATCCAGGCGCGGGCTGTCGTAGATCTCCCCGGCGGCCTGGAGAAGGCTTTCGGTGTACGCCAGGTGTCCGGGCTTGAGCCGCAGCCGGGGGACCTCGTCGAAAACCGCGGTCATCTGATCCAGAAGCAGGATGTGTTCGAGCGGCGAGCGGTCGCCGGCGGGGAACCGGATCCTCAGGTCGGCATATTGCCAGGGGGCGAAGTCACCTGACCGGGACGGTTGCCGCCAGTCCTTCGGCTCGATGGCGGGCCGGGTGGATTCATGTGGCGCGGGTCGCGGGCCGCTGCCGAGTCCGCCTTCCTCGGCGCGGGCGAAAAGGTCCTCGATGTGGCGATCGCGCAGCGAGACCAGCGCCGGAACCGGCCTGCCCAGCGGATCGCACAGGTAGCCCGATTGGAGCCACTGCCGGGTGCTTCCCATGAGCGAGTCGTCCGGCCTGACCCTCGTGGCGGTGAGCGACCCATGACCGTGCCGGCCCGCCTCGACGTACTCGTCGGGGAAACCCAGATGGTGCGCGATCTCGTGCGCGTAGACGCTCCGCGGCATGTCGACGAACCACAGGTTCGCGTTCGCCCGCTCGTCCGGGCGGTCCCCGCGGCCGGGCCGGACCTCGACGAGCGCGTCCGGCCGGCCGCTCCCGGCCGCCGCTTCGAGCCGGACGTGGAGCTGGGAACCGTCCGGCAGCCGGTGCTGGAAGTTGAAGTACCGGTCGACGGCCTCGCGGGCCCGCTCCATCACCCGCGGCGGGGGAAAGTCGTCGGCGAAGGTCACCGTCAGGGTGAATTCGGTGACCGAACGGATCACCCCGTCGTTGCCCCGGACGTCGAACCGGCGGACGGTGAGGTCGGAGCTGGCCATCATGGAGGGGACGTCGGACGACCGCACGGCCCAGTGCGGCAGGTCCGCCCAGGCCGAGGGGTAGACGGGCGTCTCGCGGGCCGTGATGACATTGGCGTAGCGCCCGCGCAGCCTGGCCGCCTGCTCGTCGTCGAGGATGCGGCGGACCGGCACCCGGCCGTCGGATCCGTCCGGCCGGGTGACCGCCGGCGCGGAGCCGTCGACGTCCCCCCGGTACGGGGACCGCTCGGCCGCCTCGGACCCCTCGCCGGGACCGGTGAACACCTTCTTCATCCAGCGGAGCACCGATGACGAGCCGGTGTCGCCGGCCGGCGCCGCCGGGACGTGGTATCCGCCGCGGTGATCCGCCTGCGTGGGCGTGGCCGGCGGCGCCGTGTCCGTCCCACCGGCCCATGGCGCGGGCGTGGTGGCCGGCTGGTTGATGAGCGCTTCGATGCGGTTGACCGCCGGGCCGGCATGATCGGCGCGGCCGGCGGGCCCGGGACCGGCCGCACGGCCCGCGGGCACGGCCGGCGGCCGGTCGCCGAGCCGGCTGCCCGCCTCTCCGGCATGGAGCGATGCCGGCTGTCCGGCATGCGGTGCCGGCTGCCCGGCATGGAGCGGTGGCGACTGCCCGGCGGATGGCACCGGCGTCTCCCGCACGAGGACCGGGGGCGGTCCGCCGCCGGCGACGGGATGGGTGGCCGGCCGCTCCGGCCGGACGCCCGGAGCGCCGCTGTCCGCGGGCGACGGCCCATGCCCCGGGTGACCGGCCGGGCTGGTGGCCGGCGTGACGTCGCCGGTCCGTCCGCCGGACCTGAGCGGCGGGACATCTGCGGACGTGCCCAGCCGGTCCGCGACCGGCGGGCCGGCGCCCGCCGGCGGCGTCTGCCGGGCGGCGGTGAACCGGTCCCCGGCACCGTCCGGCCGATCGCCCGTCAAGGAACGCGATGGTGTCGTATCGAAGGCGCCGGCCCCCGGGTCCCGGCCGGCCGGCCCGGCGTCCCGGGCCGCGGGCTGGTGGCTCTCGGAAGCCGGCTGGGCAGCGGATCGGGACGCGGAATCGGCTGCGGTCCGCTCGTCGTCACCGCTCTGGCTCCACCGACGCCCGCCGTCCTCGGCGACGTCCCCCGGTCGCCGGCCGGCGGCGGCGACTTCAGCACTCGGCCGGGCGGCGCTGGACCCGCCTCCCCCGTCCGGCCGTCCGACGTCCGGCCGGACCGACCGCGCCGTCGGCCCCTCGGCGATGCCGCCACCTGGCGGACCCGACCGCCCGAGGGCCGAGTCCGCACCGGCCGCCGGCCGACCGGCGCCGAGGACGGCCGGCCCGCCGGGTCCGGCCTGGCCCGGCGGGCTCGCTCCCTCCGGATGGAGATCTCCCAGGTCCGGTACCACCCGATGCAACGCATCCGGCGCGGCGGCGGCGAGATCGGTACTCCTATGCTCCCCCACCGGGCCGATGCCGCCGATCACTCCAGAGGACAACGCCTGGAGCAGGTGCGCGCCGTCCAGATCACCGCTCAGCGCCAGCAGCGGTACCGCCGCCGCCGCATTGGACACCCCGCCCAAGACCGCCTGCCCCGCCACCCCTTGCGACAGCGCGGCCAGCCCTTGCTGCGGTAGCCGCGCCGCGGCGTGGCCCAGCCCGGCGAACAGCGCGCCACCCGCCGCACCGGCCACCGTGGACGTCCCGATCGACGCCCAGTCGAACTCGCCGGGCCGGCGCAACCCCCATGGCGTCATCTGCGCCGCCTGAACTCCCAGGTCCATCGCACCTGAGACCGCACCGAACTTCACCATCGCGAGCAGCACCTGCCGCTGCAACTGCTGCAGCGACAACCGGGTCAGCATGATGCGCGGCTGCACCATCGTCCAGCCCGCCGGATTCCACATCAACGCCACCAGCGTGACCGCCAGCACGAGCAACGACGCCCACGTCATCCACCGCGTGTACTGCATGCGCACCGCATGCTCCCGCAGTGCCGCCGACTCCTCCGCCACGGCCGCCGCGATCAGCTGCACGAACTGCTCGATCGAGGGATTCGCGCCCTTCTCACCGCCAAGTCCCTGCCAGATGGCGGCGAACCGGGCGTGCGCCGCGCCCTGCCAGGCGTCCGACGCCAGCAGCCGGGCCACCGAGCTCACACCGTCGGCGTTGAGGGCGGTCACCGCAGTCGCGCACTCCACCAGCTCATCGGAGAGCGTGGCGAGCAGACTCGGCTCCGCCTCGGGATACACACCGCCCACCAGATACGGGACCAGCGACCGCACCGGCTCCGGAAGATCGTTGAGATTCAGGCCGGACAAGCGCCGCCACCTGCCCGGCCGGCCCGGCACACCCGCGCCAGGAGATGGCGGGATCGCCCGCCAGAGCGAACCGGCCGGATCATCGGCTCAGACCTGCCATGACGGCAGAGAAGTCGGGTGGAGGGGAGAGTGAGGGGAGTGAGGGGACGGTGAGGGCTTCCATGGTTCTTCCCCGGCGCAGATGTTCAATCAAGATCACTTTAGCCGGAAAGACTCACTACGGCGGACAAACCCCCCAGATTCGATTGGCCGAGTCCGGCCCTCGAATCTAGATCATCCCCGACATCGCCGGTCATGGAGTCGCCGGTGCGGGCTGATCACCTGGCCGTGACCCATCACACGGCTCGACAGGGTCCGATCTGGTCACTACAGGTGGCGCCTGGTGCCGGCGGCAGGAGGCAGTCGTTCCGATGCCCGGCCGGCAGCGGAACCACGCGGTGAACAGGCCGATCGCCGGCGCGGGACACCCGCCGGGGCCGATCACATCCACGCAGGTCCACGCGAACATGTAACGGGGGATTCCCCGATGGGTTCCGGGGATGGCCGGAATTCCGGGGTGGCCGGATGCTTGTTTCCGGCGCCTCCGCCATCGCGGACTTTCGCGGGAATGCGGGGCGGAGGCGTCCTTCCTGTCATGCTCCGGCGCCATACGCGGCTTATCTAAAACTGTCTCCCCCTCGCCGGGACCGCTAGCATGCTGTGGTTTCTGCTCTGGCGTCTCTACCCGCGAGGAGACCGGGCAAATGGGGGAGTTTGTCGGGATAAATCCGCACGCCGCGCGTAATCTGCTGGCGGCGATGGATGACACCGCCCAGCGGGCCGCCGCGCTGCGGTCCAACCTGTCCGCGTCCATCGCCGAGGCGGGCGCCGACTGGCCGGCCGGGCCGGGAGCCGAGGTGCTCGACCGCTGCCGCCGGTTCCTGCTGGAAGCGCACCGGGACCTGACCTGGCGGGTCCAGACGATCGAACGGACCGAGGACGCCGAGGTACGGGCCGGTGTCAAGGGTGCGGAGTTCCTCTTCCCCAGCGCCGAGTCCGCCCGCGCGGCGGGCACGGTCGCGGGCGGCCAGGTGAAGGCCGCCTGGCAGGCCTACCAGGCCGACCCGAGCCCGGAGACCTGGCAGGCGGTGCAGGCAGCGCTGGCCGGACGGCAGGGCAAGACCTCCGACACCGAGTACGCGGCCGGGCTGCTCGCCCAGCTCGGCGCGGGGGCCTTCGCCGGCATCATGCGCACCGAGAGCCGGCGCCACCAGAACAGCCGCAGCGGTTACAGCCCCGCCGACCTGGCCCGGGTACGCAAGGACCTCGGCCCGCTGGCCGACGCCCTCGGCGCCGCCGACAGCGCCGGAAAGGCACCGGCCGACCTGAAGAAACGTCTCCTCGACGATGTGCCGCTGGACGATCTGGCCGCCCTGCTGGCACTCGCCCCGCAGTCCAGCGGCTTCGTCGCCGCGGCGGGCACCCGGCTCGCCAAGGGCAGCAGCCACAAGAACCCGGCACCGAACTGGAACACCCACTGGCTGGTCCAGGCCCTCGGCAAGGACTTACACGCCACCCAGCAGTTCCTTGCCACCAAGGGCAACGCCGAACTCCTGCTCCGCCCGGAGGTGGTCAAGGGCACCGGCACCCCCGACTTCGAGCGCCACCTGGCCACCGCCTTGGACAAGGCCCTGGCCCCGGCCGCCGGCGACGACACCCTCCGCCGGGCCGCCTGGATCAACGTCATCAAAGTCTTCGGCGACCGGTCGGCCTGGCCCTCCCTCGCCCCCACCGTGGCCCGAGACCCGACCCGTCCCATGTCCACCGCCACGCCCTCCCCCATAGCCCAGGTCCTCACCAAACACATCCACCAATACTTCGCCGACCTGGCCCCGGTCTGGGCCATCAAAGAGGTGGATGAGAAGGGTCCGCCGCCTGGCCAAGGCTGGCGTGATCTCAACGTGGAGGAGGTCACCAATTTCTTTGGGGCCTTGCTCAGCAGCCCCGAGATGGCGGCAGCGTTGATTAAGGACTACGAAGGCTTCGTCAAAGGCCTGGACCTCGGCCGAGACCATCCTTTCGGTGATGGTCCTACCGCTCAGGATCGCACTGCAGAGCGAAACGCCTTCCATGCCAAAGCCACCATCGCCGCCAGCGTGGCGTCCTTGCTGATCAGCGGAACGCACCTAGCGGACCTTAACGCCGAAGCGATTCGCGATGCACAGATACAACTGATGTTTTTCCCTGTCGATATAGCGGTAGGCGCTTTCGGCGGCGGGATAGGAGGAGGGTTAGCCAGTGATGCGGCCATCGGAAAGATGGCAGATTTTGTCCTCAAGAATCCAGGACAGGATTTCCTCAAAGATCTTTGGGATGGCGCCTCACCGGAAGAGGCTACGCATCTGACCAACTCGCTTCTGGACCGCCAGATGGCCATAGTGGAAGCGTCGCGCCAACAGCACGGGCTGAGTCCCTTGCCGTCCAGTGATGTGGCATATCTGAGAACCATGTTCCGTGGGCTTCTGCTGCCTGTAGTCCTCGATTCTCTTAAAGAGAGAGGAGGGTGAGCTGGTGTTGACTGACGCGAACTCACGTCAATCACAGGAAAACTCATTACTAGCCGACCGTTTAGAAGAGCACGCTAGACAGCTGGCGACACTGCTTGACCCCGTCAGAACGGGCACGGGTTCCACCGGACCTATTTGGACCGGCCATGCCGCGCAACGCTTCACAGGAGGCCTGAAGACATATGAATCCGAGGTGAGTCGCTTGGCCGAGCAATGCAGAACGGCCGCACAGAATTTGCGTCGTTCCGCATAACAGCTGACATCAATCGACAAATAATGATCCCCAGCGGCGATTATTAACCCGGCGACAAGCAATCGGTTCTGCCAGCTATCTCGATATTGGGACTTCTCAATCGAACGGTAACAGTGAAGGTGATTCCAAGATTCTCTTTGCGGAGAACGGCAAAGCTGCGAGCAGCGGCATCACCGCTCGATGCCTTTTTGTCCGACTCGTAGCCCAGACCGCGGAATGCAGTACGAAGCGGCGGTCCGGCCAAATCCGCCAACTCCGCGACCGTGTACTTTTCACTCTTCCCGAAGTCACCCGTGACCCGGTAGATGCGATGCACTGTCCCCGCTGGACATCCGGTCGCATCGTCGCCCTGAGCGCCTGTTCGGTCGGCTATCCGCTGGTTAGCCATGTACTGAGTCGCAGCGACCTCTGCGCCGTCTCGGCGCATGGTTTCGGCTACTTGGTCTAGATCGGGACCATCACTGCACGAGGAGAGAAAGAGTAACGCCAGGATGCACACTCCGACACTTCGCATTCTGCCAATAGTACAGAACCTCCACATCCTTCGGCAGCACTACACTGGAGCTCCCTACAAGTAAGGATCACCCCGCATCAGTCGCCTGCACCTGCCATTGCAGCGCACAGGTCAGCGTTACTGAGTACCCACACCGATTCCCAGAGCCGCGAGTTTGCGATCGAGAGTATTGACATAGGTGTAGCCGGCCCACGGTTGAAGGTGGCCACGAGAGATTCGCAAGCTGTGCAGGAGGCGGGCCGAAGAGTGAGACGCTGATATTTGAGCCGCTTCTGTGAGCACAGCGGCGGCCTGCGGAATCTCCTTTTTCTGGACGAGTGCAGTAGCATACTGAATCAGAGCAAATGCGCGCGTCCTGCTATAACCACTGCCTCCGATGCCGTTGAGCTGGGCATTCACGGTGCTGATTGCGGCATCTGGCAGCCGCAATGCGTTCAGACAGAAGCCAGCGGCCGTTCCGCCGAGCGCACTGGACTCCGCAACCCAATAGAGATAAGAAGGGTCGGCGTCCGTTGGCTTCGCGACACTTCGAGCAGTTTCCAGTAGCCGCAGGCTGGCCGTTTGCTCCCCTTCAAGGGCTAGCGCCCACGCCTCCACAAACTGAGTGCGGGCACGCAATAGGCGGCTGGGGCTCCGCTTAGCCCAACCTTGGGCTGCATACGCGTGGTCCAGGGCTTTAGTGGATTCGCCACGAAAGCTGGCCATATCACTCAGCCAGTGATGAATGTATGCGAGCAGCGTTGCGTTACCACTCTCGAGTGCGGCTTCAAGAGCATCTTTGAATCGTAGCGTCGCCAACTCATATTCCGCTAGATCGTAGTGCAAATAGCCCGAGAGCTGTGAAAGCTCCGCATATACGGAGACCAATCGCTCACGCAAGGCTGGAGAGAGCGATTCGCGGTGCAGCAGCCGAGCAGCAAGCCGCCGCTTCGCGTCGACCACCGGAACGACACCCCTAGGTCCCAGATCATCATCGAGGCGACGGCACTGAGCCGTGAGTTTTTCTAGGACGGCGACAGCAGACTCGTCCAGTCTTCCCTCGGCGCGGGTTATGGCCGTCATGCGCGCGGTCTCGGCGGAGCTCAGATGGCGAAGCAGAGCAAGCGCGGGCAGGCCACCGAGGCTCAGCGCTAATTCGAGCAACAGGTCACGACGCTTCACATCGCCCTCCTCAGCGCCGAGCGCACTTAACAGATCAGCGCATTGCTCCGCCTGTACCCCTAGTGAAACATCAGGTACCCCGGGCAGCCATGCTGCCTTGCTCTCCATGTTTGCACAGACGATTTTCCCTGAAGAGACCCGGATGAACTTTCTGTCCAGATGGCGATAGTCAGCGAGATCGAGGGCCTGTCTATCCATGGAGATGTAGGTGCTGAACTCAGCGGGCGCGACGAGGCTGCGGGCGTGGGTCTGGTAGATGCGGGCGAGGGTGGTCAGGGCGCGGACCGGCGGGCGGCGGCCGCCGGGGCGAGGATGGATCTCGTAGTCGTAGAGCCGGGCCTCGCGGAGGGTGGCGGTGCCGGCCGGATCGAGGTCGTTGAAGGCGTTCACCACGTCGGCGACGGTCCGGCCGTGCGCGAAGCGGTAGAGGCGCAGCGGGCTCACATCGTGATCCAGCGCGTGCACCTCGGCGATCTGGTCATAGGTGAAGCCCTTGGCCCGCAGCACGTCACTGCGCCGCCGCGCCGCCAGCAGCACCCGATACCCCTCGCCGGTCATGTGGACCCCCTTCTGCGGGCCGGAGTCGAACCGACATGTGCCGACTCGAACGCCAGTTCTATCTAGTCGCTGATGGTACACGAATAGTCACGGAAAGTGAAAGCGGCGCCGATGGTGCTCAGTAGATACTTGGGGTCGGGCTCTCGGCGGGCGGGCGATATGGCAGGCAGTCGGTCACACCGGCCAGTTCGACGTTGGGCCGGGCCGCCTCCAGGGCGAGCGTGATGGTGATGCCTGGCGGGAACAGCCGGCGGAACACTCGAATGCTCCGGCCATGGTGCGTGAGTCCGGCGGCGTCGTCCTCCTGGTAGGCCCGGCCGATGAGCGCGAGGCCGTACATGAGGCGCGAATGGTCCACCATCGTGGCGGCGCCGGCGGGGTCGGTCGTCTGGAAGTCGCCGCTGGCCCGGAACGAGCGCCGCGCGGTGCCGGTGGGACAGCGGGACGGGTCGGTGCCGGCCGGTCCGGTCTCGTCGGTGATCCGCAGGTTCTCCCGGGGATCGAACGTCATCACACCGCGCCCGTCTTCGGCCAGGATGCGGGCCGCCTCTTCCAGAGTGTGCTCCCGGTCGCAGGCCGCGGCCGGGGTCAGGGCGAGCCATAGGGCCAGTGCCACCCACACGCGGCGGTGCAGGCGACCGCCGGCGACCCTACCGGCCCTCTGGTCGGCCCGGGATGATCCAACGGTCGCCGCCCGGCCGGGCAGCCGCAGCCGGAGGCGGGAGAGTCGGAGCCGGAGATCGCTGCGCTGCGCACTTGTCCGCATGACGACGGAACACCTCGCCGATGATGAGGGGAGATGGACGCTCGCCGTCCGCGATGCGGTGGCCGTGACCAACGCCTGGCCGCCGCCCGAGGCGGTGCCGTCACCGGCCGGTCGTTGCACGACCGGCGGCCAGGCAAGATGTCACTCGCCGGAGAGTATACGGACACTCACTCCGGGTGTCCGACGTTCGCGCCGTATCAGCCGGGGGTGCCGGCCTGGCGGGCCTCGTCGGAGCCGCGGCGGGCCAGGGCGTCGGCGCGTTCGTTCTCCGGGTGGCCGGAGTGGCCGCGTACCCAGAGCCATTCGACCTGGTGGACGCGGGCCGCCGCGTCCAGCCGCTGCCAGAGGTCGGCGTTCTTGACCGGTTGCCGCGCGGCCGTCCGCCAGCCGTTCCGTTTCCAGCCGGCCAGCCACCGGGTGATGCCGTCACGGACATAGGTGCTGTCGGTGTACAGGCGGACGGTCACCGGCCGGGTAAGGGCCTCCAGCGCGACGATCGCGGCGGTCAGTTCCATCCGGTTGTTGGTGGTCAGCGGCTCGCCACCGTGCAATTCCTTCTCCACCCGGCCGTACCGGAGCACCGCTCCCCAGCCGCCCGGCCCCGGGTTGCCGCTGCACGCGCCGTCGGTGTAGATCTCCACGACCCGCCCGGTCGCCTTCGCCTCGTCTCGTCCCGCCGGCATGCGCTCCCGTCCTCGATCTGCTCGCCTGCGCCGCCCTCCCAGCATCCCAGCTCGCGGCCGGTTCCAGGGACGGGCCGGTTTCGCCGGATCGGTGGGTCCGGCGACGGACGGTGATCGATACGCCTTACCGGTGCGTGGTGGATCCGCAGGTCAGGACGCCGGGTGACCGGGTGATCGGGCCGAGGCCGGTGGGGGCGGCACGCGCGGGGGTTCCGGGTCACAGTGCTGGGCGGCGCGGGACGAGCCCGCGTCCCGGCACGAAGGAGGTGGCCCGCGTGGCCGACCAGAGCACGGACGTCCGGTTGTCAGCGCCGGGACATCCGGCGGCCGGGCTGCGCCGGCGGCTGGCCGGGCGGATGGTGTGGCGCCGCGACTTCGCGGGGCGGCCGGACCAGGCGCGCGAGGCCCGGGCCCTGGTCCGGGCCCTATTGGCGGACACCGGTCTCGCCGACGACGCCGAGCTGGTCACCGCCGAGCTGGTGAGCAACGCGCTGCTGCACACCCGGTCCGGCGCGCCCGGCGGCCACTTCGCGGTCGAGGTGATCCGCCGGCCGAACGGTGTGCGGGTGGGGGTGTACGACCTGGGCGGGCCGGCGGGCGGTACCGGCCGGGTCCCGGACGCCGAGCCGGCCGGCCCCCGCTCCGCTGGGTACCTCGACACGGCGGCGGCCGGCGAGCCGTGGCCGCGCGAGGGCGGCCGAGGGCTGGCGGTGGTCGCCGCGCTCGCCCGCCGGGTCGGCTGGGACGGTGATCCGGCCGGCGGTCACCTGGTGTGGGCCGTCCTGCCGATCCGGCAGGCGGACCCCATCCCGGGCACGCCGGATCACCAGCGTCCGGACACGCCGGCCTAGCGGGGAGCGGGCAGGTGCCAGTAACGAGCGCGGCCGGGCGGCCAACGGGCGACAGCGGCCCGGATGAGCCCGATCCCGCGAGTGAAGCACGTCGGCCGGCACCCTCTGACGATGGGGTAAGGCGTGCGCCGGAATCCGCCCGGACGGCGTCGAACGGGTACCAGAGGTGGGTACGGGAGGGGTTGCGCCGGTTGCGGGCGGAGTTTCCCGACCACGGGTTCCTGGTGATCGCGCACGCCTGGTACGCGCTGCGCGGCCGGGGCACGATCATCGTCTCCTCCGGCCCGGAGGAACTGCAGCGGGCGCTCGCGCACCGCTCCCCGAGACGGCCGGCAGGCGGCCCCCGTCATCATGAGTCGAGGTGAGTCGAGGTGAGCCGGATCGGCACCGTCCGGCTCGGCGGCGGATCACGCGAGCAGGTGGAACGCGGCAGCCGCCCGGCAAGGCGTCTCACATAGAGAAATGAATCTGCTCATATAGTGAGCATTGGGCTAACGTCGGGGTACGCCGATCGAGGAGCTGAGCGCGATGCCGGAAGCCGTCTACACCCATGGGCACCACGAGTCGGTGGTGCGCTCGCACGCCTGGCGGACGGCGGCCAACTCGGCCGCGTACCTGCTCCCACACCTGCGGCCGGGCCAGGCGTTGCTGGACGTGGGCTGCGGGCCGGGCACGATCACCGCGGACCTGGCCGAGCTGGTGGCGCCGGGCCCGGTGACCGCCATCGACCCGGCCGAGAGCATCGTGGCGCAGGCTCGCGAGGCGACCGGTGCGCGCGGGCTCGCGAACGTGACGTGCCAGGCCGCCGACGTGTACGACCTGCCGTATCCGCCGGGATCGTTCGACGTGGTGCACGCCCACCAGGTGCTGCAGCACCTCGCCGACCCGGTCGGCGCGCTGGCCGCGATGCGGCGCGTGTGCCGGCCGGGCGGGGTGGTGGCCGCCCGTGACTCCGACTATGCGGCGTTCACCTGGTACCCCGAGGTGCCCGCCCTGGACGAGTGGCTGGCGTTGTACCGGCGGGTGGCGCGGGCCAACGGCGGCGAGCCGGACGCCGGGCGCCGGCTGCTGTCCTGGGCCCGCCGGGCCGGGTTCACCGATGTCGTCGCGAGCGCGTCGGTGTGGTGCTTCGCCGATCCGGCCGATCGGGCGTGGTGGAGCGGCATGTGGGCGGACCGGATCCTCGACTCGGCCATCGCCGGGCACGCGGTCTCGGCCGGCCTGGCCACCCGCGGCGACCTGGAGCGGATGTCGGACGGCTGGCGGGCCTGGGGCGCGGCCGAGGACGGCTGGTTCGCCATCCCGCACGGCGAGATCATCTGCCGGGCCTGACCTCGCGCCGGGACGCCCGGCGGGGTCGACCCGCCACTCCGGACGGCGGGATCATCCCGCCTGAGGTCCGGCCGGCCAGGTACAGGAGATCACCAGCGGCCCGGTCTCCTGCAGTCGACCATCGGGCGGCCTACGGCCGGCGTACGGCGGACCGCGTCAGGTGGCCGGCCGCTCCTGGGCCAGTTCGACCTCGTCGGTGTCGTACCACCGGCCGGCCGGGCTCTGGTCGGCCATCGGGTCGGTCCAGCGCAGCCGGACGCGCCCCGGCGCGACCTCGACCAGCATGGCCTCCCGCCACGGTCCACCGTCCGGCGTCAGCACCCACCACGGGTCGGCCAGGCAGGACAGCCCGGTCCGCCGCAGGGTCGTGAGCGCCGCCTCCCGGGAGCCGATCGCGCCCAGCGGCGCGCCGAACGTCGTCTGCGCCTGCCAGCCACCGGACGTCGGGACCAGGCGCCCCAGAACCTCGCCGTCCTCCCGGGTGATCTCCTCAGGGCGCGGGATGTCCGGCCAGTTCTCCTCGATGGCCGCGATGATCCGGGTGGTCGACTCCCGGAGCCAGGCGATGCCCGCCCGTTCCTCCTCGCTCCCCCGGTAGCCGTCCGGGTCCACCGGTCGCCCGCCCACCCAGGTGTGCCGGAGCGACTCGGTGGCGGTGATGTCCGCCGCCGGGTCGGCGTCGAGGAGCACCAGGTCCGCGCGCAGGCCGGGCGCCAGCCGGCCCCGGTCCGCCAGCCCGAAGACCTCGGCGGGGGCGGCGGTGGCCGCGGTGAGCGCCTCGGCCGGACGCAGCCCGGCGCTCGCCAGATGCCACAGCTCGCGGTGCAGGGCCGCGCCGAACACCAGGCCCGGGTTCGGGGCGTCCGTGCCGGCCAGCAGCTTCACCCCCGACTCCAGCAGCGCGACGGTGTTGTACCGGGCCGCCGCGCCGTCCGGCGGCTCGGGCGGCATCCACCGGTGGGACTGGGCGGACAGGACCTTGCGCCACCGCGGCGTCAGGCGACCGGCGAGCGCGGGCCTGGTCAGCAACGGCATGATGCCGCCGGCGCCGGGGAAGCCGTCGATGATCCCGAGCGTGGTGATCACGGCGACTCCGCTGCGGGCGACGTCGCGGATCTCGGTGTCGGTCATCCGGTCGAACGGCGTGTGCGCCAGCACGTCGACCCCGCACCGGGCGACGGTGACCGCCCCCGCGGCGGTCGAGACGTGCGCGACCACCGGCAGGCCGTCGCGGTGTGCCGCGCGGACCAGGGCCTCGATCGTCGGGACGTCCAGCGCCGGGATGTCCAGCATGGCGCCCGAGCCGTCGTCATAGATGATCTTCAGGTGGGTGGCGCCCTCCGCCAGCCGGGCCGCGACGAACGGCTCGGCGTCGGCCGGCCCGGTGACGTAGGGAAAGGGGGCGTAGGCCACCGTCGGGTGGCCGCCCGGCGCGGTGGCCCCGATGCCGGAGGTGCGCAGGCCGGCGCGGGCAGGGCCGGCGCCCCGCGCGGACGCGGCGATCGCCGCCACCTCCGGGTCGATCACCTCCGGCTTGCTGAACTGGTCGATCACCGTCGTCACGCCGAACGCCGCCGCGAGCAGGGTGCAGCCGGGCATCAGGTGGACGTGCGCGTCGATGAGCCCCGGCATGAGGGTGCCGCCGTTCCCGTCCACCAGATCGTCGCCGGCCTGGATGATCGTGGCGTCGCCCATCGCGGCGATGCGCCCGTCCGCGACGCGCAGGTGCGTCGCGGACGTGACCCGGTGGCCGTCGAAGATCCGGACGCCGGTGATGGTGAAGGGCCGTGGTGCGCTCATGCGGACGACGGTAGAAGTTGACGTAACGAGAAGGTCAACCGCTAGCCTCGCGGCATGGAGCACTCCATCAGCCAGGTCGCCAGGATGGCCGGGATCTCCGCGCGGGCGCTGCGCCACTACGACGACATCGGGCTGCTGCGCCCGGCCCGCGTGTCGGCCAACGGTTACCGCTGGTACGGCCGAGGGGAGCTGCTCCGCCTGCAACGCGTCCTGCTGCTGCGGGAGCTCGGGATGCCGCTGGACGCCATCGCCGCGACGCTGGACGGCGAGACCGATGAGATCATGGCGCTGCGCCGGCACCGCGAGCGGCTGATCGGCGAGCGCGACCGGCTGGACCAGGTGATCGGCACCATCGACCGGACGATCGCCCATCTGTCCGGCGAGCGGCCCATCGGCGACGCGGAGTTCTTCACCGGCCTGGCCGAGGGCCGGCGGCGGCTGCGCGAGGACCTGCGGTCCCGGTACGGCCAGGCCGCCGCCGAGCAGCTGACCCACGCCGAACAGGCCATGGGCGGGTGGACCCGCGAGGACTACGAGCGGGCCGCCGAGGAGGGGCGGCGGCTGTTGACCCGCATGTCACAGGCCCGCGAGCGCGGCGTCGCGCCGGACGCCCCGGAGGCTCTCGATCTGGTGGCCGAACATCATCGAGGCGTCCGGGCCGTGTGGCCGGCCGACCCGGCGGCCTACCACGCCCTCGGTGACCTCATCCGGCAGAACCGCGAGCAGCGGGCCATCGTCGCGGCCGTCGACCCGCGGCTGCCCGACTGGCTCGGCCCGGCCGTCCAGGCGTACGCCGTCCAGCGGCTCGGCCACGGCCGGCCCCGGCCGGGCGCCCGGGACGGGCCGGAGGACCGCGGCACAGGGTTGGGACACCAGCCGGACATCCGGCCGCCGCCGCCGGGGCGCCGGCCGTAGATTCGGCGCGTCACCTCGGAATCCGCACCGCAGGAGCGCGCTTTGGACCGGGCAGAAGGCCGCGTACTGATCGTCATCCTGGTGGCGATGATCCTGTTCGGCGTCGGGCGGGCCTTCCAGCGCGCGGTGGACACCTGGGCCGGGTGGGGCAAGGCCAAGAAGGCGGCGGCCGACGCCGCCGCCAAGGTGCCGCCCGCCCGGGACGCCGCCTGGGCCGCCCTCCGGCACATCATCGTGGTCATCGCGGCCACCCTGCTGATGCTGGCCCTGTTCGCCAAGACCATCCGCGCCCTTTGACAGCGCGCCCTCCCCGGCCTACGCCTGCCGCCGCCGATCAGCCGGGGCTTACGCGTCGGGGGTGGCGGCGGCGAGCTGGCCGCAGGCGCCGTCGATCTCCCGGCCCCGGGTGTCGCGGACGGTGACCGCGACACCGTGCGAGGCGAGGCGGCGGACGAACGCCCGCTCGTCCTCCGGCCGGGAGGCGGTCCACTTGGAGCCCGGGGTGGGGTTGAGCGGGATCAGGTTGACGTGCGCGAGCTTCCCCTTGAGCAGCCGGCCCAGCAGGTCGGCCCGCCACTCCTGGTCGTTGATGTCCTTGATCAGGGCGTACTCGATGGACACCCGACGCTTGGTGGTGGCGGCGTACCGCCAGGCGGCGTCCAGCACCTCGCCGACCTTCCACCGGGTGTTGACCGGCACCAGCGTGTCGCGCAGCTCGTCGTCGGGGGCGTGCAGCGAGACGGCCAGGGTCACCGGGAGACCTTCGACGGCCAGCTTGTCGATGGCCGGCACCAGGCCGACGGTGGAGACGGTGACGCCCCGGGCGGAGATGCCGAGGCCGGCCGGCGCCGGGTCGACGATGCGGCGCACCGCGCCGATCACGGCCTTGTAGTTGGCCAGCGGCTCGCCCATGCCCATGAAGACGATGTTGCTCACCCGGCCGGGACCGCCGGGGATCTCGCCGGCGGCCAGCGCGCGGGCTCCGGCCACCACCTGCTCGACGATCTCGGCCGTCGACATGTTGCGGGTCAGCCCGGCCTGGCCGGTGGCGCAGAACGGACAGTTCATGCCGCAGCCTGCCTGGGACGACACGCACATGGTCACCCGGTCCGGATAGCGCATCAGCACCGACTCGACCATCGCGCCGTCGAACAGCCGCCACAGGGTCTTGCGCGTCGTGCCGTCGTCACAGGTGATCTCCCGGACCGAGGTCAGCAGGCCGGGCAGCAGCCCGCCGGCCAGCCGCTCGCGGGACGCGGCCGGCAGGTCGGTCATCAGCGCCGGATCGGCGGTGAGCCGCTCGAAGTAGTGCCGGGACAGCTGGTCGGCGCGGAAGGGCTTCTCCCCCAGCTCCACGACGGCGCTGCGCCGCTCGTCCATCGAGAGGTCGGCCAGATGCCGGGACGGCTTCGCACGTCGGGGGGCGACAAAGGTTAGCTCGGCGGACATGTCCTTCTCTTAACGGTTTGCCGGAAGCTGCACTGGACAGCCATTCAGTGTGATCTGTTGCGGTCCTCGGCCGGACGGGGACGGGCCACCGGAAGGCGGGCGAATTGGGCGGCACCGACGTCATTCTCAGCGACACCAGCCCTTACGGCAGTCGCGCGGTGACCGTCGAGAGCGATGGAGTGGCCTCGGTAGCTTACCTTCGGGACGCCAGGGACGGCATCCACGGGACGGTGTGGCTCGCCAACCACGCTCCCGCCCCGATGGACCTGGGGCGGCTCGCCCCCGGCGAGCCGCCGCTCATGCCGGCCGGCGGCACCCGGTTCCCCGGCGGCACGCCGCCGTTCACCGCGGCGGAACTTACGGTGCTGTGGTTCGAGGAGGGCGACGGCGCCGCCCTGTACCAGAACGGCGAGCTGCTCGCGGTGATTCCCGGCTGGGCCCACCCCGAGCGCGGCATGCCCGGCTACGCACGGGACGCCGTCGGGGAGTCCCCGCTGGCCTGGCCGCTGGCCGAGGCCATGGAAGGGCTGGCGCCGCGGATCGCCACCGCCCGGTCGTACTGGGAGTGGCGGGACGGCGAGGGGGCGTGGCCGTCGTTCCAGCAGTTCGCGATGAGCCATCTGGACGCCCGGCTCGGCCCGGCCGGGCGATACTGGGACATCGCCGGCCGGCGGCTGCCCGCGGTGGGCATCACCGAACGGCCGCGCGACGGCCACACCGTGCTGTCCACGGTCGGCATGAGCTGCCAGCGGATGCCGACCGTCGAGCAGTACGCCGAACGCCCCGAGCTGCTGGCGCGGATCGAGCTGGCCGTCGCCACCCGCGGCGAGGGGGCCGAAGCCGCCCGGCTGTTCCTGTGGCTGGCGCGTTACCCGTGGCACTCGGTGACCTGGCTGGGCGAGGGGCACACCGCCCGCTGGTACCGGGAGGCCGCCTCGTTCCCGCTCGGCGGCGGCTACCAGGGGGTGCTGCTGGTCGACCGGCCGGGCGGGATGCCGGACCTTTCGGGTTTCACCTTCGGCGGGGACCCGGTGCGGTGGCTGTGGCTGGTGCCGCTGACCGAACCGGAGCTCCAGGCGGTCGCGGAGCGCGGGCCGGCCGGTCTCGACCTGGCCGGACGCGTCCCGTGATCGCCGCGGGCCGGTGCGGGCAGCCGGGAGCTTCGGCCGGGAACCCCGTCAGGGGCACCTCAGAGGGGCACCTCAGAGGGGGACGAAGATGCTGAGCAGCAGCCAGATCGGCACCAGCGTCGCCAGCAGCGAGTCCAGCCGGTCCATCATGCCGCCGTGCCCCGGGAGCAGGTGGCCCATGTCCTTGATGCCGAGATCACGCTTCATCACCGACTCGACCAGGTCGCCGAGCGTCGCGCACATCGCGGCCACCACGCCCACCAGCGCGCCCTGCCAGTACTGGCCGTCGAGCAGGTAGCGCACCAGCAGCGCCCCGCACACGACGCAAGCCAGCACCGACCCGGCGAACCCCTCCCAGGTCTTCTTCGGGCTGATGATAGACATCTTGTGCCGGCCGAACAGGACGCCGGCGATGTAGCCGCCGGTGTCGCTGCACACCGTGACCGCGATGAAGATGACCACCCGGTGCGCGCCGTCGTCCCGGGCCAGCATCAGCGGGACGAAGCCGGCCAGCAGCGCCGGATAGACCGCGACCAGCACGCTCCCCGCGACGTCCCGCACATAACCCTCCTGGCCGCGCAGCATGCGCGCGGTCAGCAGCACCAGGACGGTCAGGGTGAACGCGCCGAGCAGCCAGACCGGCCCGCCCCAGAACGCCCCGGCCTGCATGGCGACCAGGCCGGCCAGCACCATCGGCGCCGGCACCTGGATGCCGCGGACGGCCAGCGCCCGGGCCATCTCCACCGCGCCGAGGCCGACCGCGGCCACCAGCACGATCAGGAAGAGCGCCTTGACCGTGTAGAGGGAACCGATGACCAGCGCGCCGAGGCCCACGCCGACGGCGATCGCCGCCGGCAGGTTACGCCCGGCGCGGCTGCGGCCGCGCTCGCCGGGGTCGCCGGCCGGGCGCCCGGTGCCGCCCGGCACCGGCGACGACCCGCCGGGTGGGCCGCCGCCCTCGTCCCGGCCGTCCGCGTTCGACTCGGCCGCCGTACCGTCCACCTGATCCCACTCTCGATGCCGCCCGCCGCCGCCCGGGCGGGCCCGCTGGTGCCGTTGCCGCCGTGGTGGCGGGGAGGGAGCACCAAGGGCCCGGGACGCGGCGCGGGCGCTCCCCCTCCCGACCGGAGTGGAAGCGCCCGACCTGACCTGTCAACCGCCGGCCGCTCAGACTTCGAGCAGCTCGGTCTCCTTGTGCTTCAGAAGTTCGTCGATCTTGGCGACGTGCTTCTGCGTGAGGTCGTCGAGCTCCTTCTCCGCCCGGCGCACCTCGTCCTCGCCGGCCTCGCCGTCCTTGACCAGCTTGTCGAGGATCTCCTTGGCGTGCCGGCGGATGTTGCGCACCGAGACCTTGCTGCTCTCCGCCTTGTTCTTGGCGATTTTGATGTACTCGCGGCGGCGCTCCTCCGACAGCTCGGGGAACACCACCCGGATGACCGCGCCGTCGTTGCCCGGGTTGACCCCGAGGTCGCTGTCGCGGATGGCCTTCTCGATGGCCGCCATCGACCCCTTGTCGTACGGCTGGATGATGATCATCCGAGCCTCGGGTACGTGGAAGGAGGCCAGCTGCTGCACCGGCGTGGGCGACCCGTAGTAGTCAACATTGATCTTGTTGAACATGGCGGGGCTCACCCTGCCGGTGCGGATCGCCGAGAAGTCCTCCCTCGCGACCGAGACCGCCTTGTCCATCTTCTCCTCGGCTTCGAGGAGGGTTTCGTCGATCACAGCGACTCCCTATTTCCCTGCCGGACTCACCAGCGTGCCGATCTTTTCACCGCGGACCGCCCGCAGGATGTTGCCGTCGCCCATCAGGTCGAACACCACAATGGGCAGGCCGTTGTCCATGCACAGGCTGATCGCGGTGGCGTCCATCACCCCGAGGCCCCGGGTGAGCACCTCGCTGTAGTCGAGCTGGTCGAACCGGACGGCGTCGGGGTTCTTCCGCGGGTCGGAGTCGTAGACCCCGTCGACCTGGGTGCCCTTCAGCAGCGCCTCGGCCCCGACCTCCAGCGCGCGCTGGGCGGCGCAGGTGTCGGTGGAGAAGAACGGCGAGCCGAGACCGGCGCCGAAGATGACCACCCGCCCCTTCTCCAGGTGGCGGATCGCCCGCCTGGGCAGGAACGGCTCGGCCACCTGCTGCATCGTGATGGCGGTCTGGACCCGCGTCTCGACGCCCCGCTTCTCCAGGAAGTCCTGCAGGGCGAGGCAGTTGATCACGGTGCCCAGCATGCCCATGTAGTCGGCGCGCCCGCGGTCCATGCCGCGCTCGGACAGCGCGGCGCCGCGGAACATGTTCCCGCCGCCCACCACCACGGCCACCTGCACCCCTTCGCGCACCGCCTCGACGATCGAGTCGGCGAGCTTGGCGACGACCACCGGGTCGATGCCCAGGGGCTCGGCGCCCGCGAAGGCCTCGCCCGAGAGCTTCAGCATCACCCGCTTCCAGCGGAGCGGCCAGTTGTACGACGAAGCCGCCGGCGCAGCGGGTTGATGGTTCTCCTGCACGACGGCGGCCTCCTCGACGATGCCCTGCGAAGCTGGTCAGATCCCTCTTTGAAGGCTAACCCTATGCCTGACCGACCTTGTAGCGGGCGAAGCCCTGGACCTTCACGCCCGCCTCGGCGGCGACCTTGGCGATGCTCTTCTTGTTGTCCTTCACGAAGGCCTGCTCCAGCAGGGTGAAGTCCTTGTACCAGCCGTTGATCCGACCGTCGACGATCTTGCCGATCGCGGCCTCGGGCTTGCCCTCCTCGCGGGTCATCTGCTCGAAGACCGTGCGCTCCTTCTCGATCACGTCGGCCGGGACGGAGTTCGGGCTGAGGTACTTGGGGGCCATCGCGGCGGTGTGCTGGGCGATGTCCTTGGCGACCTCGGGGTTGGCGGTGTCCAGCTGCACCAGGACGCCGACGGCCGGCGGGAGCTGCGGATCGGTCTTGTGCATGTAGGAGGCGACGTAGCCACCCTCCAGCACGGTGAACCGGCGCACCTCGATCTTCTCACCCAGCGCGGCGTTGGCCTCGTCCAGGTGCTCCTTGATCGTCTTGCCGTCCAGCTCGGACTCCAGCAGGCTCGGCACGTCGGCCGGGCGGGTGGCCAGCACGTGCGCGACCACGGCGGCGGCCAGCTCCTGGAACCGCTCGCCCTTGGCGACGAAGTCGGTCTCGCAGTTGAGCTCCAGCAGGGCGGCGAGGCCCTCACCCTCGTGCTTGACGGCGACCAGGCCGTTGGAGGCGGTGCGCGCCTCCCGCTTGCCGACGTCCTTGGCGCCCTTGACGCGCAGGATGTCGACGGCCTTGTCGAAGTCGCCCTCCGCCTCTTCCAGGGCCTTCTTGCAGTCCATCATGCCGGCGGCGGTCAGCTCGCGAAGCCGCTTGACGTCGGCCATGTTCACGGAAGCCATGTCTTTTCCTCGTCGAAAGTCGTCGTGGATCGGGTGGGTGCGCCGGCGTCGGCGCACCCACCCGTTGCGGAGCCCTGCTCGCGCGGCCGGGCCGCGCGGCGGAGGTCTCAGGCCTGCTTGTCGGCGTCCTCGCCGGCCGCGGGGGCCTCAGCGGACTCGGCGGACTCGGTCGCCTCGGTGGCCGGAGCCTCGGCGGTCTCCGCCACCGGAGCCTCGGCGGAGTCGGCGGCCGGAGCCTCGGCGGTCTCGGCGGCGGGGGCCTCGGCGGCCGGAGCCTCGGTGGCGGCCTCGTCCTCGGAGCGGGCCAGCAGCTCGCGCTCCCACTCGGCCAGCGGCTCGGCCGCGGCGGCCGGCTTGTCCTCACCGCGGGAGGCGCCGGCCCGCGACATCAGGCCGTCGGCGACCGCGTCCGCGATCACCCGGGTGAGCAGGCTGACGGCGCGGATGGCGTCGTCGTTGCCGGGGATCGGGTAGTCGACCTCGTCGGGGTCACAGTTGGTGTCGAGGATCGCGACCACCGGGATGTTCAGCTTGCGAGCCTCGCTGATCCCGATGTGCTCCTTCTTGGTGTCGACGACCCAGACCGCGCTCGGGACGCGGGCCATGTCCCGGATGCCGCCGAGGGTGCGCTCCAACTTGTCCTTCTCGCGGCGGCGCATCAGGAGCTCCTTCTTGGTGAGCCCGGAGCCGGCCACGTTGTCGAAGTCGAGCTCCTCGAGCTCCTTCAGGCGCTGGAGCCGCTTGTGCACCGTGGAGAAGTTGGTGAGCATGCCGCCCAGCCAGCGCTGGTTGACGTACGGCATGCCGACCCGGGCCGCCTGCTCGGCGATGGCCTCCTGGGCCTGCTTCTTGGTGCCGATGAACAGGATGGTGCCGCCGTGGGCGACCGTCTCCTTGACGAAGTCGTAGGCGCGGTCGATGTAGGACAGCGACTTCTGCAGGTCGATGATGTAGATGCCGTTGCGCTCGGTGAGGATGAAGCGCTTCATCTTGGGGTTCCACCGACGGGTCTGGTGCCCGAAGTGGACGCCGCTCTCCAGCATCTGCCGCATGGTGACGACGGGGGCCATGAGTATGGTCCTCCTGGTTAATGCGCCGTTACGGCGCGTGTCTCGGTTGGCCGCGGGAGCGTGGAAGCCCCCGCCCTGACGCCCTGAGCCGTCCCATCCGGGTCAGGACCCGGACCGAGAGGACGATTCGCCGATGGGCGTGCGAAGTCGGCCCGCCTGGCGGGCCACCAAAAGTGTACCCGGAACGCGGCGACACCCGGTCATCCGCGACGCCCGCCCTTAGGTGCATCCTGGCGGCCGGCCGGCGCTCGGCCCGCCGCCGGCCGGGGGTACAGGTGGACGACGGCTTGGACCACCCGCGCGTCCGGCGGCGCGGCCTCGCCCGGGCGGTTGCGCGACAGGTAGGGCTCCAGGACCTCGGTCACCCGCCGCCCCAGTTCGGCCAGCTCGTCGGCGTTGACCCGCAGGGTCATGTGGTTGAACACCGCCGCCTGCCGCCACTCCCTCGACTCGCGCGGGCTGCCGGCGAGGTAGCGCATCACCTCGTCGGCCATCTCGGCGACCACTGTCCCGGCCAGGGCGTTCTTCGCCTCGGCCAGCTCGGGGGTGATCTCGTCCGGCTCGGCGAGCATCCAGCCCCGCTGCCGGGCCTGCCAGACGCGCTCGCGAGCGTCCCCGCGGCCGGGGGCCTCCGCCACGAAGCCGTACTTGGCGAGCATGCGCAGGTGGTAGCTGCAGGCGCTCGGCGACACCGCTGCGGCCCGCGCGCACTCGGTGGCCGTCGCCGGGCCGTCGATCTGCAGCCGCCGCAGGATCGTCACCCGGGCCGGGTGGGCCAGCGCCCGCATGGCACGCGGGTCGTCGATCAACCGGTTCTGCTCGCTCATGGGACGAACGCTAATCCCTTCCCGCCGCACCGGGCGGGCCTCGGCCGGCCCGGTGCAGACATAAAGGGTTGCCTTCATAGTTATGAAGGATTATTTTCACAATATGGCCGATCTTCCCCCGCTGCGCCGACAGCGCGACTACCGCTTGCTCTGGACCGCACGCGCGGTGTCCGAGACCGGGACCGAGGTCTCCCGGGTGGCCTTGCCGCTCACCGCCGTCGCGCTACTGGACGCCACCCCGTTCCAGATGGGGCTGCTGAGCGCGGCCGCGTGGCTTCCGTACCTGTTCATCGGCCTGCCGGCCGGAGCGTACGCCGACCGGCTGGCCCGGCGGCGCCCCCTGCTGGCCGGCTGCGAGGTGCTCGCGGCGCTGGCCGTGCTGACCGTGCCCGCGGGCTGGGCGGCCGGACTGCTGAACGTCCAGTGGCTGATCGGGGTCGCCCTGCTGGTCGGCGCCTGCGGCATGCTCTACCGGGCCGCCTGGCTGCCACACCTGCCCAGCGTCGTCGCCGAGCAGCAGCGCACCGCGGCCATCGCCGGCTTCCAAGCGGTCTACTCCGCCGCCGCCGTCGGCGGCCCGGGCCTGGCCGGGCTGCTCGTCCAGGCCTTCGCCGCGCCGATCGCCCTGCTGGTCGACGGAGTCTCCTTCCTGGTGTCCGCGGTGTGCCTGCGCGCCATCCGGGCGCCGGAACGCCCCACCCCGGCGGCATCCCGGACGGGCATCCTGTCAGAGGTCCGCGCCGGGTTGCGGACGGTGCTCTCGCACCGGGTGCTGTGGACGCTGATCGGCGCCGGGATGGTGGTGAACCTCGCCTCCGCCGCACAGAGCGCGCTCTACGTGCTGTTCGCGGTGCGAACGCTCGGCCTGCCCGCCGCCGTCGTCGGCCTGTTCACCGCCGGATTCGGCGCCGGCGGGCTGCTCGGGTCGGTGCTCGCCGCACGGATCATCCGGCGCTTCGGGGTGGGCCGCGTGCTGCTCGCGGTCACCGCGGCCTTCCCCCTCGAGTACGTCGCGCTCGCCTCCGCCCACGGCTCACCCGCGATCCTGGTACCGGTCCTGGTCGCCGCCTATGTCTTCAGCGGTGTCATCACGGTGCTGTTCAGCGTCTGCTACGGAACCGTGCAGTTGCGCGACACCCCCGCCGACATGCTGGGCAGAGTCAACTCGATCATGACGGTCGGCACCCTGGGGGTGATGGCCATCGGCGGCGTCGCCGGCGGCCTGCTCGGCCAGTCGCTGGGCCTGCGGCCCGCCCTCTGGGTGGCCGCCGCGCTACTGCCGGCCGCGACCTTCCTGGTCCTGCGCTGCGGTCTCCACCGCGCCGCGCCGGCCCGCCCGGCCACCGATGTCTCCGCCTCCGGCGCCGCCGGGCCCGGCACGGTCTAGCCGGATGCCGTGCACACCCCCGCGGCGGCGGCCCGGCCTGCCCGCCCACTCCGATCCCCGCCCGAGGCTCGTTCGCCGCACGACGGCGCCCATGACCGTCCAGCCGGCACCGGCGTCGCCCCGTCGCCGTCGCCGGTCGTCGCCGGCCGGGCCGGGACGGTCCGGTCCCCAGCGGCCGGCGTCTCAGCGCCAGCGGGGCGGGTGCTCCCCGCGGCTGGGCGGCGTGGCAGGCGGGCCCGGTGACCATCCGTCGATGGAGCCCGGCACCGGCAGGTAGGTGAGCTCGCCGTGCGGGCTGTCCAGCCGCGCCAGCAGGTCGTCCGCTTGGAAGGCGCCCGCCGGTGCGGGGCCGGCCCGGCCGAGCCGGTCCAGCCACAGCGCGGTGCGGGCCAGCGAGAGCCGGACGTGCCAGGACGGGCCGCCTGGCTCGCGGCGCAGCAGGCCGGCCAGGGCGGCGAGCGCGGCCAGCCAGCCGGTCGCGTGGTCCAGGGCCTGCGCGGGCAGCGGTACCGGGCGGGTGCCGTCGCCACCTTCATGGGCGATGCCACAGGCCATCTGCACCAGGCTGTCGAACCCCCGGCGGGCCGCCCAGGGGCCGTAGGGACCGTACGCGGAGATCTCCACGCAGACGATGCCCGGCCGGATGGCCGCCAGGTCGCCCGGGCCGAAGCCGAGGGCGGCCAGCGCGCCGGGCCGGTAAGCCTGCAGGACCACGTCGGCGCCCGCGATCAGCTCCCGTAAGGCTGCCGCGCCGTCCTCGGTACGCAGGTCCAGCTCGCACGATCGTTTACCGAAGGCGGTGCTCAACACCAGCCCGGGCACCTCGGGAAGATGCGCCGCACCGACCCGGAGCACCTCCGCGCCGTAGGCGGCCAGCGCCCGTCCGGCCACCGGACCCGCGATCACCCGGGTCAGGTCCAGCACGCGCACCCCGCCCAGCGGCCCGCCGCCCGTCCACGCCCCGCCATTCCGGCGTGAGCCGGGGGTGACGGCGGGTGCCGGCCGCCCCGGAGCGGATCCGGTGTCCGGCCGGCCGGCGGGACGCATCGGCCGCAGCCGGATCAGCGGCTCCGCTGCCACCGCCCGGCTCTGGGGGTGATCGTGCCACTGCTCGCGGGTGCGCATCGCCGCCGCGCACCCGCCGGCCGCGACGATCATCTCCTCCATCTCCAGCGCCGCCCGGCCGGCGCAGGCGACCTCGACCGCCGCGCGGTCCGCGCCGGGGGGCAGTCCGAGCGCGCGCAGGGCGGCGTCCAGGTGGTGGTCGAAGTTCGCGTGCACCCGGATCCACCCGTCGGCCGCCCGGTAGTCCCCGGACAGCGGCGCCCAGTGGGCGGCCGGCACCCCGTCGACCCGGAAGTACCGCTCGTCCAGGAAGTGCGCGACGGCCGCCCGCACGTCGATCGCGACGTCCGGCGCGGCCCGGCCGGCCCCGTACAGCGCCACCGCGGCGGCCACGGCGCCGGTAGTGGCGGCGGCCACGGTACCGATCTTGAAAGCGGTCGGCAGGATCGGATCACCTTCGCCGGTGACCCGTACGTCCGGCAGCGTGAGCCCCACCTCGTCACCGAGCCGCCGGATGACGTCCTCGATCACCTGCACCGCCTCCTGTCGGCCGTTGCCCGTCGTCGCGCACAGCTGAGCGGCGGGTCCCTCACCCGCCGTCAGGGCGTGGCCCGGTCGCGGCCGGAACCCGCCGGCCGGGGTTCATCCACAGAACGCCGTTCGGCCGCCCGGTACGCGGCCCGGCCCGGCCACGCTGCCTTCCATGTTCGCGTTGCCGGCCCGGCCGGCCAAGGTGGCGCTCGTCACCCTGGCCGCCCTCGGCCTTCCTCTCCCGGCCCTACCCTCCCCCGCGCCCGCTCTCGGCGGCACGCAGCCGGCGGCGGCCACTGAGGCCGCACACCGGCCGCCCGGCCGAGTCCCTGCCTCCGGAGACGCCCCCGGCGGCACCGGACAGCCGGCCCGGCGGTGCGGGCCACGGTGGTGCCTGCCGCTGGACGGGCCGGTGCGGGTGCTGCGGCGGTTCGCGCCGCCGGCGGAGCCGTGGCTGCCGGGTCATCGGGGCGTCGATCTCGCCGGGACGCCGGGGCGGGCCGTGCGGGCCGCGGGGGCAGGGGTCGTGGGTTACGCCGGTCCACTCGCCGGCCGGGGCGTCGTCATGATCGTCCACCCGGATGGATTGCGCACCACCTACCTGCCGGTACACGCCACGGTGCGGCGCGGCCGTCCGGTGGCCCGCGGCCAGGTGATCGGCACACTGGAGGCCGGCACCGGTCATTGCCCCACCAGCTGCCTGCATTGGGGCCTGATCGACGAGTACCGCTATCTCGACGCCCTGCTGCTGGTCGGCTTCGGCCAGGTACGCCTGCTCCCGCACCGGCGCTCGACCCGCTGACCCATGCCCCGCTGCCCCGGCTGCCCCGGTGCCTCGCCGCCGGGTCCCTTCAGCGGGGGGCGTCCCGGCGCAGCCGCCAGCCTCGGTCCACCCGTTCGACGTATCCGGCGGCGGCCAGGCCGCCAAGGCAGCCAAGCGTCCGGGTGAGATCCACGCCCGCGGCCACCGCGATCGTCGCCGGACCGGCCGCGGCGCGGGCAGGCACCGCTTCCAGCACGTCGCGGGTATCGGCGTCCAGGGCGTCACGCGGCAGGATCGGCACCGCGGGCTGCGGGGCGAGGTCGGCACCGATCGCCCCGACCAGCTCGATGACCTCGGCGGCCGAGGTCACGCAGACCGCCTCCGCGTCGCGGATGAGCCGGTGACACCCGGCCGAGCCGGCCGAGGTGACCGGACCTGGTACCGCGCCCAGCCGGCGGTGCAGCGCGACCGCGTGCCGTGCGGTGTTCAGCGCGCCGCTGCGGACCGCCGCCTCGACCACCACGGTGCCCCGGGACAGCGCGGCGATCACCCGGTTGCGGATCAGGAACCTCGGCCGGGTGGGCCGGACGCCGAGCGGGCACTCGCTGACGATCAGGCCGCGCCCGCGGATCGCGGTGAACAGGTCGTGGTTGGCCGCCGGGTAGGCCACGTCGGTGCCGCAGGCGAGCACCGCCACGGTCGGTGCCGATCCGGTCAGCGCGCCGCGATGCGCCGCCGCGTCCACGCCGTACGCGCCGCCGGAGATCACCGTCCAGCCCGCGTCGCTGAGATCGGCGCCGAGCTCGGCCGCCACGTGGTGACCGTACGGCGTGGCGGCCCGGGAGCCGACGACGGCCACCGACCGCAGGCAGGAGAAACGCAGGTCGGTGTCGCCGTGCAGCCAGAGCCCGAGCGGGCGTTGATGACCCAGGTCGTCGAGCTGGGTCGGCCATTCGGGATCACCCGGCACGACGAGGCGCACGCCGAGATCGCCGGCCGCGGCCAGGTCGCGACCGGCGTCGGCCGTCGCCAGCCGGGCCTGCCAGGCCGCCACCCGGCGCTCCCGGGCGGGCGCCTGGCCCGCGTCCGGCCCATCGCCCGCCGGCTCCGCCGGCACCGACCGATCGGGGAGGCCGCGGGAGACCTGGTCGAGAGCCTGCTCGGGGCCCAGGGCGTCGACCAGGCGCCCGATCACCGCGTCGCCCGGCTCGGCCACCCGCATCAGCGTCACCCGAGCCAGGCGTGCCGGGTCGCCCGGCCGTTCCGCGCGGCCGGGGCCGGTCATCCGGCACCGGTCCACAGGGTGAGCGCGGCGGTGGTCTCAGCCGTCTCGGGGCCGTCCTTGCCGAGCAGATCGGCGAGCGTCCAGGCGACGCGGATCACCCGGTCCAGCCCGCGGGCGCTGAGCTCCCCGGTGTCCAGGCAGCGGTACAGCGGTGACATCGCGGATGTTGGGGGCCGGAACTCGCCGTGCAGCACGGCGGTGGGGATCTCGGCGTTGCACCGCCACGGCGTGCCGGCCAACCGGCGCAGGGCGCGCTCGCGGGCCCGGGCGACCCGCTCGGCGACTACCGCGCTCGGCTCGATGAACCGGCGGTCGGCCAGCAGCTCCCGCCGGGTGGACCGGGTCAAGGTCACCTTGACGTCGACCCGGTCGAGCAGCGGACCGGACAGCCGGGCGAGATAGCGGCGCCGCTGGTGCGGCGTGCACCGGCAGGGCGTCTCCGGCGTGGCCGGCTGGGCGCACGGGCAGGGATTGGCCGCCAGGACCAGCAGGAAGCGGGCCGGGAAGGACACGCTGCCGGCCGCCCGGGCCACCGTCACCGCGCCGGCCTCAAGCGGCTGGCGCAGCGCGTCGAGCACCCGCGCCGGGAACTCCGGCGCCTCGTCCATGAAGAAGACGCCCCGGTGCGCGAGGGACACCGCGCCGGGGCGGATCACCCCGCTTCCGCCGCCGACGACGGCGGCGATCGTCGCGGTGTGGTGCGGAGCGACGAAGGGCGGCCGGGTGAGCAGCGGCCTGCCCGGCGGCAGGGTGCCCGCCACCGAGTGGATCGAGCTGACCTCCAGGGACTGCCCGCGGTCCAGCGGCGGCAGCAGGCCGGGCAGCCGCTCGGCCAGCATGGTCTTGCCGGTGCCGGGCTGGCCGAGCATCCACAGGTTGTGGCCGCCCGCCGCGCACACCTCCAGCGCGCGCCGGGCCGCGGGCTGGCCGGCCACATCGGCGAGATCGAGGGCCGGCCCGGTGCCGGCGTCGCCCTCGGCGCCGGGCTCGCCGGCCGGGCGGGCAGGCGGCGGGGCCGCCGGGTCGTCGTCGCGCAGCCAGGCCACCAACTCGGCGAGGGTGCGCACCGCGACCACCTCGACACCGGGGACCAGCTCCGCCTCCGCGGCGTTGACCACCGGGACCACCACCTGGCCGGCCCCGGCCGCCGCCGCGGCGACCACGGCGGGCAGCACGCCGCGCACCGGGCGCACCGTGCCGTCCAGCCCCAGCTCGCCGAGGAAGAACGGACCGGCGACTCGTGCCCGGGGCACCTGCCCGGCCGCCGCGAGTACGGCGACCGCGATACCGAGGTCGAACACGCTGCCGCGCTTGGGGAGGCTGGCCGGGAAAAGACTGATCGTCACTCGGGCGTCCGGCCAGGCGTGGCGGCTGTTGACGATCGCCGACCGGACCCGGTCGCGGGCCTCGCTCAGCGCCGTGTCCAGCATGCCGATCAGGCTGACGCCCGCGATGCCATGGCCGACGTCCGCCTCCACCTCGATCACGTGCCCGGTCACCCCGACCAGGGCGACGCAGCGGGTGCGCGCGACGGTCATCTAGCACACCCCCCGGTCGTGCCGGATGGCGAAATCGCCGGCGAACCGCTCCAGCGCCACCACGTCGACGCGCACCGCGGAGAACCACTCGGGCCGACCCTTGAGCCACCGCGCGGCCAGCCCCCGCAACCGGGCGAGCTTGGCCGGGGTGACCGCCTCGAAGGCCGTGCCGTGACTGCGGCCCGACCTGGTCTTCACCTCGACGACCACCAGGACGGGCCCATCCCGCGCCAGGATGTCGATCTCACCTTCCGGGCAGGACCAGTTGCGCTCGATGATGCGCAGGCCCGCCGCCCGCAGATAGTCGGCGGCGAGTTGCTCACCCTGCCTGCCCAGCTCTCGTGCCGAGGTCATGGGGACCACCTCCGGCCCCGACCTTCGCGCACGTCACCGGTGCGGCGAGCCGCCGAGCGTCATTCTGTGGATGACCGGGCGCTCGGCGCCGCCCCCTGTGGAAAACTCCCGGCCCGGCCGGCGGCCGGTGCGGCCGTCAGCCGGAGAAGCCCTCCTTGGGCATCTCCAGATCCGGCTTGGCCAGTTCTTCCACGTTCACGTCCTTGAACGTGACGACCCGAACATTCTTCACGAACCTCGCCGGGCGGTACATGTCCCACACCCAGGCGTCCTGCATCTTCACGTCGAAGAACACGTCGCCGTTCTCGGCGGTTCGCACGTCGAGATCGACGGAGTTGGTCAGGTAGAAGCGCCGCTCGGTCTCGACGACATAGGTGAACAGGCCGACCACATCGCGGTACTCCCGGTAGAGCTGCAACTCCATTTCGGTCTCGTATTTCTCGAGATCCTCTGCGCTCATCCCGGTCCTCCAGTTCCCTTCCTCCCCCGGTGCGGCCGACTAGACCACACCGGCCCCCAGTTCATTCTCGCCTATCTCGGCCTCAGGTACCGACCGCACCACCGAGTTCACGGTCACGAACGAGAACCGATGATGCGGGCTCGGCCCGTACGCCGCGAGCGCCCGCCGGTGCGAGGCGGTGGCGTACCCCTTGTGCTCGGCGAAGCCGTACTGAGGATGCCGATCGTGCAGCGAGGTCATCATGCGGTCTCTGGTCACCTTGGCCACGACGGAGGCCGCCGCGACACACGCCGAGACCTGGTCCCCCTTCCATACCGCCAGTGACGGCGCGGGCAGGCCGGGCACCCGGAACCCGTCGATCAGAACGTACCCGAGATCGCACCCCAGACCGGCCACGGCCCGCCGCATCCCGGCGATGTTGCACTTGTGCAGACCGCGCGTGTCGATCTCCTGGGGAGTGATCACCACGACCTTGACCGCCCGCGCGGTGGCGAGGATGCGATCGTACAGCGCCTCGCGGCGGGCGGGAGTCAGCAGCTTGGAGTCGGCCAGGCCGTCGATCTCGGCGCGCAGCACGACCGCGGCCACCACCAGCGGCCCGGCGCAGGCACCCCGGCCGGCCTCGTCCACCCCGGCGATCGGCGCCAGCCCGCGCCTGGCCAGCGCGCGCTCATAGCCGTAGAGACCGGAGTCGCGCCGGACGACGCTCGGCCGCGGCCGGAACAGGACGGTCATGAGGTGCGCGGCCCGCCACCTCGCCCGGCAGGAGCGGACTCGCCGAGAAGGCGGGCCCTCGGGCCGGTCGGCGGCGACGCGAGCGTGACCATGGTCCAAGCCTACGCTTCCGGCGGCCGGGCCGATACTCCACCGGATTCCCCGGGCGGCGCTCCGGCCGCCATCTCGCCGGGCAACGCGTCAGCGGAGCCCGTCGAACGCGCCGGGCACCGGCAGGGTGCCGACCCGCGAGAACGGCCAGTAGCGGACGACGGCCCGGCCGATCACGTCCCGCACCGGCACCGTGCCGTGGAACTCGTCGTCCCGGTAGGCGCGGGAGTCCTGCGAGGCGGCCCGGTGGTCGCCCATGAGCCACAGCCGGCCCTTGGGCACGACGACGTCGAACCGCTCCTGGGACGGGACGTCGTCCCGGTAGAGGTAGGCCTCCTCAAGCAGCGGAACGCCGTTGACCGCGACCCGGCCGGCTTCGTCACAGCAGGTCACCCGGTCCCCGCCCACGCCGATCACCCGCTTGATCGTGGTCTCCCCGTCCCAGCCGTCGAAGACCACCACCTCGCCGCGGTCGATGCCGCCGGACAGCCGGTTGACGACCACCCGGTCGTCGATCATCAGCGTCCGCTCCATCGACTCGGAGGGAATGAAGAAGGTGTCGAGGACGAACGTCCGGATCAGCAACGCGGCCACGACACCACCGATGACCAGCAGGACCGACTCCCACCGGCGGACGGAGGCTCGGCCGCCGCCGGCCGGCCCGGACGGCGGCTCGTCCCCCGGCGGGTCGTCGCCCGCGGCGTGCTCCGGCTCCGGCCGGGCGGCCGGGTCCGGTGAGATGTCCGGGTGCGGTGAGGTATCCGGGTCCGGTGAGATGTCCGGAGAGTCGGGGGTGTCCGGCACCGCCGGGGCCACGGTGGCGGGCGGCGGGCCGGAGGTGACACCGGATGTGTCGTCGTCAGAGCGGTTCATCGGGGGGTACGGGCACAGAACTCGGCCGCCGGACACCAGGGGTCCTGGCGGGGTGGGCGGTCGGCCGGGAGGTAGCGAGCCCTGCTCTCCTTGATCGTGTCAGGGGACCGGAACGCCGCGCCGGGTGACCGGCGCGGCGGGAGGCCCGGAGCCGGCTGCGCGCCGGGCCGCGGGCCGACGGATCAGCGGGACACGCGCCGCCTGGACAGGCGGCGGCGCAGCGCGACGAGCGGAACGGCGCCGGCGAACCCGAGCAGCAGCGGGGACGCGCCCCCGGCCAGCGCGGCGGCCTTGAGCGCGCTCTGGCCGAACGTGTCCGGGATGGGGAGCGACGCCGCCCGGGAGAACGGCCACACGATGACGAACGCCCGGCCGACGACCTTGTCCTTGGGAATGGCCCCACCGCCGGGATCGCCCTGATGGGACCGGGAGTCCAGCGAGACCGAGCGGTGGTCGCCCATCACCCAGAGCCGATCCTTCTCGACCTTGATCTCGAAGAACTTCTGGGACGGCTGGTCGTCGGGGTACAGGTAGGCCTTCTCCTCCAGCGGCACCCCGTTGACCGTGATGCGGCCCTTGGCGTCGCAGCACTTGACCGTGTCGCCGGGCAGACCGATCACCCGTTTGATGTAGTCCTTCTCGCCCGGGACCACGCCGAAGGCGGTGCCGACCCAGCGGAAGAACCCGGCGACCGGGTTGCTCGGCTCGGGGATCTCCACCTCCTGGGCCCAGGAGTCGACACCGGAGAACACCACGATGTCGCCGCGCTCGATGTCCCGCGTGTGGTAGACGAGCTTGTTGACCAGCACCCTGTCGTTGACGAGGAGAGTGTTCTCCATGGACTCGGAGGGGATGTAGAAGGCCTGGACCACGAAGCTCTTGATGATGAGCGCCAGGACCAGGGCGACCACTACGAGAACCGGCAGTTCACGCCAGAACGAGCCCTTCTTGTCCTTACCGTCCTTGGCAGCCGGCTTGGTGTCTTCCGCGACCACGTCCACCTCGTCCTCGACGGGGCGGCGCGGCCCGCCGGCCCCTGGCCATCGGTTGTCATCGGAGTCGAGCCTAAATGATGCATCCTCTGCGGCGGGTCGCGGACTCGGCAACCCTTCCAAAGAAACCCCGCACTTTGCCGGACAAAACAGGATAACGCCCTCAATGGGGCTGATCGGACGAAGTACGCATCCGGCGGGCCGACGGAACGGGTATCCGGTCGGAAACCCGGCGGGCGGCTCCGGTGCCCAGCAAAATGGCCCGCATCTCCCGGTCGGAGCTGCGGGCCACTCGCGGACGGCTACTTGCCGGCGGGCAGGGCGTCGCGCTTCTCGCGGATACGGGCCGCCTTGCCGCGCAGCTCGCGCATGTAGTAGAGCTTGGCGCGGCGGACGTCGCCGCGGGTCACGACCTCGATCTTCTCGATGACCGGGCTGTGCACCGGGAAGGTGCGCTCGACGCCGACGCCGTAGCTCACCTTGCGGACGGTGAACGTCTCGCGGGCGCCGCCGCCCTGCCGGCGCAGCACGAAGCCCTTGAAGACCTGGATACGGGACCGGTTGCCCTCCACGACGCGGACGTGCACCTCCAGCGTGTCGCCCGGGCGGAAGCTCGGAACGTCGCTACGGACGGAAGCCTTCTCAAGCTCCTGGATCAGCGTGTGCATGACGGTGGTCCCTCATTTGAAGCGAGCACCCGGAGGTCCGCCCGGCCGCGCGAAGGGCGCGGCGACGAGGAAGACACGAGCGCTGGGCTGGTTACGTCTCTGCGGCCGGGCCGGTCGGTGCCGGGCCCGCCTCGCCGACCGGATGGCAGTCGGCAGCAGCGATTCAGTCTGCCATATCTCGCGGCGGGAAGCGAAACGAAGCCTCCTCCAGCACCGCACGGTCGCGCTTGTCCAGCAGATCCGGGTCCAGCAGGGCGAGCAACTCCGGCCGGTGGGCCGCGGTCCGGCGCAGCGCCTCGTCCCGGCGCCAGCGGGCGATGGCCCCATGATTGCCCGACAGCAGGATGGGCGGCACCTCGCGACCTCGCCACACCGGAGGCTTGGTGTACACCGGGCCCTCCAGCAGGGCGGCCATCGCGCCGGGGGCGAAGGAGTCGTCGGCCACCGACCGGGCGTTGCCCAGCACCCCGGGCAGCAGGCGCCCCACCGCCTCCACCATGACCAGCACCGCGGCCTCTCCCCCGGCGAGCACGTAGTCGCCGATACTGACCTCGTCCAGCCGCAGCCGGGAACCGTACTCGGCCATGACGCGCGCGTCGATGCCCTCGTAGCGGGCCGGGGCGAACAGCAGCCATGGCTCGCCGGCGTATTCCAGCGCGACCCGCTGGGTGAACGGGCGCCCGCTCGGCGTGGGCACGACCAGGCGCGGCGGGGAGGCGGCGGCACCGACGACCGCGTCGATGGCCTCGCTCCACGGCTCGGGTTTCATCACCATGCCCGGCCCACCGCCGTACGGCGTGTCGTCCACGGTGCGGTGCACGTCGTGCGTCCAGTCCCGCAGCTGGTGCACCCGCACATCGAGCAGGCCCTTCTGGCGGGCCTTGCCGATCAGCGACACCGAAAGCGGGGCGAAGTACTCCGGGAAGATCGAGATGATGTCGACGCGCATGCTCATCGGGCCTCCGCGCGCCCCGCCGCGGTCACACCGACTCCTCTGGGTCGAGCAGGCCCGGCGGCGCGGTGACGACCAGGCGGCCGGCGGCCAGATCGACCTCGGGCACCAGCGCCTTGACGAACGGGACGTACGCCTCGCCGGCCGGGCGGCGGACGACCAGCAGGTCCTGCCCGTGGTGCAGCACGTCGACGACCTCGCCGACGGTCTCGCCCTCGCCGGTCACCATGGTCAGGCCGATGAGCTCGTGGTCGTGGAACTCGTCGGGATCGGCGGAGGGCGGGACGTCGGCGGAGTCGACCACCAGTACGGTGCCGCGCAGCGCCTCGGCCTGGTCGCGGCTCGCCACCCCGGCGAAGCGCAGCAGCAGCACGCTCTTGTGCCAGCGGCCGCTCTCCACCACGAGCGGGCCGGCCTGCGGCGGATCGGTGGCGATCACGTTGCCCGGAGCGAACCGCGCCTGCGGGTCGTCGGTGCGCACCTCGACCGTCACCTCGCCCCGGATGCCGTGCGGGCGGCCGATGCGGCCCACGGCGAGTTGCACGTCGCTTCTCCTTGGTCTTCAGGCCGGGCCGGAAATTGACTTCCGGCCGGGGCCGGAACGGTGACAGGGGACCACCCGTCGCCGGGGGTCCCCTGCCGTCGAACTCCTCGCCCGGTCGTTACCGGGCTTCGTTCAGGTCGAGCAGATCGACCCGAACGTACTTGCCGTCGGCCAGCGCGTTCATCACGGTGCGCAGCGCCTTGGCGGTACGGCCACCACGGCCGATGACCTTGCCGAGGTCCTCGGGGTGAACCCGGACCTCAAGAACGCGCCCGCTGCGGATGCGGCGGGCACGCACCAGAACGTCGTCGGGATGCTCGACGATGCCCTTGACCAGGTGCTCGAGGGCCTCCTCAAGCACCTCAGGCCTCGCCTTCCGGCTTCTCCTCCGCGGCCTGCTCGGCCGGAGCCGCGGCGGTGTCGTCGGCCTTCGCCGTCTTGCGTGCCTTGCGCGGCGTGGTGGCCGTGCTGCCGGCGGAGTCGCTGGACAGGGCCTCCTTGGCCGCCGCCTCGTAGATCGCGTGCCGGTCGGGACGGGCCTCGGCGACCTGCAGCGGCTCCGGGGCGGCCTCGCCCTTGAACTTCTGCCAGTCACCGGTGAGCTTCAGGAGCTTCAGGACCGGCTCGGTCGGCTGCGCGCCGACCCCCAGCCAGTACTGCGCCCGCTCGGAGTTCACCTTGATGACCGAAGGGTGCTCCTTGGGGTGGTACAGGCCGATCTCCTCGATCGCCCGGCCGTCACGCTTGGTGCGGCTGTCCGCCACCACGATGCGGTACTGCGGATTGCGGATCATGCCGAGCCGCTTGAGCTTGATCTTGACTGCCACGGGTGTGGTCTCTCCTGGACTTTCGAGCGCGAATGAGCGGGCGTCTCGCCGAGTGGGGCACGACGGGATGACCGCCCGAGGGACAAGCGTGACGCGCGGGGGTGAGAGGGCACCCACACTCACGGTGTTCCAGCATGACATTCTGCCAGACGTTCCGACCGTTGTGTTATTTGGCTCGCTGTGCTTGCTTAGCGCGCTCCGTGTTTGCCTGGCGCGCTCCGCGCGCGGGTCCGGGCTGTGCTCGCTTGGCTCGCTCCGCTCGCGGGTTCGGGCGCCCTTTAGCCGGTGTTGTTCGTTCGTCGCTCGCAAGCCTTCGTTCCTCAGGCTTACTCCCTCCTCCTCACAACACCGGCGCGCCCGAACCGCCCGGGAGGGGCCGGCTACGGGAGAACGGCATGCTGCGCGCGGGGTGGGTGACGTGGCTGGGTCACCTGCTGCTCCACCGGGAGGGGTGGGCGGTGGGGTTACGGCTCGGGCGCGCGGTGTTTTTTGGCGCGCGCTTCGCGCGCGCGGATCCGG
>NZ_BOOU01000075.1 GCF_016863395.1 Sphaerisporangium rufum
GAACCGGCCCGGGAGGCGCCGGCACCGGGTGGAACGGCTCGCTCCGCGCGCGGCCCGGAGGGGCGGCTCAGGGGGCGGGCTACTGCTGGCCGGGGAGGCGGAGCTTGCTGGGGTCGAAACCGGGGGGGAGTTCCAGGCCGGGCGGCAGCTTGCCACCGAGGCCGGCGAGGCCGGGCGGCAGCTGCTGTGGCGCGCTCGACCCGCCGGACGCCGCGCCGGCCTTGCCGAGGGCGGCCTTGCGCGGGTCGCCGCTGACCTTGCGGCCCTTCTTCGCCTTCTTCTGGGCGGCCTTGCCGCCCTTGCGCCCGCCCGGCATGCCGGGGATGCCCATGCCACCGGCCATCTGGCGCATCATCTTCTGCGCCTCGAAGAACCGGGTGACCATGCCGCTGACCTCGGTGACCGTCACGCCGGACCCGCGGGCGATCCGGGCCCGCCGCGAGCCGTTGATGATCTTAGGGTCCTGGCGCTCGGCGGGGGTCATCGAGCGGATGATCGCGGCGATGCGGTCGAGGTCGCGCTCGTCGACCTGGTTGATCTGATCGCGCATCTGCCCCATGCCGGGCATCATGCCGAGCAGGTTCTTGAGCGGCCCCATCTTGCGGACCATCATCATCTGCTCGAGGAAGTCGTCGAGCGTGAAGCGCTCGCCGGAGACGAGCTTGCCGGCGACCTTGGCGGCCTCCTGCTCGTCGAACGTGCGCTGCGCCTGCTCGATCAGGGTGAGGATGTCACCCATGTCCAGGATGCGGGACGCCATCCGGTCGGGGTGGAAGGCGTCGAAGTCCTCGAGCTTCTCGCCGGTCGAGGCGAACATGATCGGCCGGCCGGTGATGTGCCGCACCGAGAGCGCCGCGCCGCCGCGGGCGTCACCGTCGAGCTTGGTGAGCACCACGCCGTCGAAGCCGACCCCCTCCATGAACGCCTGCGCGGTGACGACGGCGTCCTGGCCGATCATCGCGTCGACCACGAACAGGACCTCGTCGGGGCGGACGGCGTCGCGGATGTCGGCGGCCTGCCTCATCAGCTCCTGGTCGATGCCCAGCCGGCCGGCGGTGTCGATGATCACGATGTCGTGCTGCTGGCGCCGGGCGTGCTCGACCGAGTCGCGGGCCACCGCGATCGGGTCGCCGACGCCGTTGCCCGGCTCGGGCGCGAACACCGCGACCTCAGCCCGCCCGCCGACGACCTGCAGCTGCTGGACGGCGTTCGGCCGCTGCAGGTCGGCCGCGACCAGCAGCGGCGCGTGGCCCTGCTCGCGCAGCCACCTGGCCAGCTTGCCGGCCAGGGTGGTCTTGCCCGCGCCCTGGAGGCCGGCCAGCATGATGACCGTCGGCGGCTGCTTGGCATACCTCAGGCGGCGGGTCTCGCCGCCGAGGATCTGCACCAGCTCGTCATTCACGATCTTGACGACCTGCTGGGCCGGGTTGAGCGCCTGGGAGACCTCGGCGCCCTTGGCCCGTTCCTTGACGTGGGCCACGAAGTCCTTCACGACCGGCAACGCCACATCCGCCTCCAGAAGGGCGATGCGGATCTCGCGACAGGTCGCGTCGATGTCGGCGTCGGACAGCCTCCCCTTCGACCGCAGGGAGGAGAAAACCGATGTCAGCCGGTCGGAAAGCGTCTCGAACACGTGATTGGCCAGCCTCTGCAGCTACGGGTCATCCGGGGTCGTGCGGATCGACCTCCCAGCCTATCCGCTCGGCGGGCCGCTGACGCGTGCCGAGCGGGCGGCGGGGAGGCCGGTCGCGGCTAACCCCGCCAGCCGGGCACCGAGACGCGCATGGTCAGCGCGTGCTCCACCAGGGCGATGAGCGTGCTCTTGACCGACTCCCGCTGCCGGGCGTCGGTACGCACGATCGGGATGTGCGGCGACAGGGTCAGGGCCTCGCGCACCTCCTCCTCACCGTAAGGGTGGTGCCCGTCCCAGCCGTTCAGGCCGATGACGAACGGGAGCTTGGCCTCCTCGAAGTAGTCGATGGCCGGGAAGCTGTCGGCCAGCCGGCGGGTGTCGACCAGCACGACCGCGCCGATGGCGCCGCGCACCAGGTCGTCCCACATGAACCAGAACCGGTGCTGCCCGGGCGTGCCGAACAGGTACAGGATGAGCTCGCTGTCCAGCGACACGCGGCCGAAGTCCATCGCCACGGTGGTCGTGGTCTTGCTCGGAATGAGGCCCAGGTCGTCGATGCCGGCGCTGGCGTCCGTCATGACCGCCTCGGTGGTGAGCGGCAGGATCTCCGACACCGCCCCCACGAAGGTCGTCTTGCCGACGCCGAACCCACCCGCGACGACGATCTTCGTCGATGTCAGCCCGCCGCCGCTAGAGCCTGCGAAGTCCACTGAGAACCCTTTCAAGCAAGTTGAGATCCGGCTTCCCGGCGTCCAGCTGCGGCTGGTGCAGCTGCACCAGGCCCTCGCCCGCCATGTCCGCGATCAACACCCGGGCGACGCCGAGCGGCACCCGGAGCAGCGCGGAGATCTCGGCGACGGACCGGACCTGGCGGCACAGCGTGTTGATCGCCTGGTACTCCGGGATCAGGCCGGAAATATCCTGGTGGTGCGGAATCATGGAGTGGACCAGCGTCTCCATGGCCAGATGCGTCCGCGGCGTCGATCGTCCGCCGGTGACGGTGAACGGCCGCACCGGCGACGAGGGCTCGTGGCGGTACGGGCCGAGCCCGTCCTCCCAGCCCGGACCCATGGGGGTCACCGCGGACTGGACGCCTGAAGCTCGGCGCGCACGGCAGGGGTCAGGACCTGACCGGCGCGCTCGACCATCAGCGTCATCTGGTAGGCCACCAGACCCATGTCACAGTCGGGTGCGGCGAGGACCGCGAGACAGGAGCCGTCGCTGATCGACATGATCAGCAGCAGCCCGCGCTGCATCTCCACGACGGTCTGGGTCACCGCGCCGCCCTCGAACACCCGCGAGGCCCCCTGGGTCAGGCTGATCAGCCCGGCGGCCACCGCCGCCAGCTGGTCGGCCCGGTCCTTGGGGAAACCCTCCGAATAGGCCAGCGGCAACCCGTCGGACGACACCACCACGGTGTGCGCCACCCCCGGGACGTTCCGGACGAAGTCGGTGATCAACCAGTTGACTCCGCGGGCGGCCTGGCTCAGCTCTCTCACTTGTCCTCCTTGTCGCCCTGCGTCCGCCAAAGATCGGCCTTGAACGCCACCTCGTTCTCGCTCAGCTCGCCCCGGGCGACCGCCCGGCCCTGGCGGATGCCCTGCTGGAAGCTGGACAGGCGGCTGCGTGCCCGGTCCGGCGAGAGCGCCGGCATGGCCGGGGCCGGCGACGGGGCGGCGCCGGCCGCGGCGGCACTGGCCGAGCCGGGCACCAGGTTGGCCTTGGGAACCCGCTTGGGCAGGCCGGCCGCGGTGGTGCCGTCGCGCACCGGCTCCTGGACGACGGCCGCGGCCTGCCATCCGGCGTCGGCGGGCGCCTCCCACGCGGGGGTGCTGACCGTCTGCTCCTGGTCAGGTTCCCGGTCCACCCGGCGGAACCAGGCCGATTCCACCGACGCGAAGATCGGCAGGAACTCGTCGCCGTGTTCCATGGGGTTGTTGCGGACGGCCGGGAGGGGGCCGGTGACGGCGTCCAGGTCGGAGCTGTCGTACCGGCGCGGGCGCGCGCGTCCCGCGTTGCCGGGGGTATCGCCGGTCGGCGGGCCGAACAGGCTGGGACCGGTGGGCTGTCCGGCGGGTCCGGTGGGCGGGCCGCCGAAGGCGCTCGGAGCGGGCGTGGCGAACTGGCCGGGGCCGGTGGGCGGGCCGCCGAAGGAGGCGGGGCCGGCGGCACCGCCGCCGGTGGGCGGGCCGGCGTAACCACCGCCGGTCGGCGGGCCGTCGAAGCCGCCGCCGTACCCGCCGGTGCCCGGACCGTAGGGGCCGCCCTGGACGGCCCCGCCGAAGGTGCCGGCACCGGCGGGGGTGCCGCCGAAGGCGCCCGAGCCGTTGGGCTGGCCGCCGTAGGAGCCGAAGGAGTCCGGCCCGTTGAGGCCGCCGCCGGTCGTCGGGCCGAGCGGGCCCGCCGTCGCCGGGGCGCCGAACGTGCCGGCCTCGGGGAAGGATCCGCCGAACAGGCCCGGCCCGGGGGTGTCGAACCCGGCGCCCTGGCCGGCGAAGGCCCCCTGCCCGGCGGGCTGGCCGGTACCGGACCAGGCCGATCCGCCGGCGAAGGTCGGCTGGGCCGCCGGGGCGCCGCCGGCGCCCTGGCCGGC
Organism: Sphaerisporangium rufum; assembly: GCF_016863395.1. GTDB lineage: Bacteria > Actinomycetota > Actinomycetes > Streptosporangiales > Streptosporangiaceae > Sphaerisporangium > Sphaerisporangium rufum. The sequence goes on from NZ_BOOU01000075.1 coordinate 4,227, forward strand.
AGGTGAGCCCATCAGGGACTCCGGCAGCAGGACCATCGCGGTGAGGCCGCCGGAGTCGTGCCGGCGCAGCTGCACCCGGATGCCGTTGCGCAGCGCGAGGCGGCCGACCACGAACAGGCCCATCCGCCGGGAGACCGACACGTCCACGACCGGCGGGTTGGCCAGGCGCCAGTTGGTCTGGGCCAGCTCCTCCTCGGTCATGCCGATGCCGGCGTCGGTGATGGAGATCATCACGCCGCCGCCGTCGATGCGGTTGGCGGACAGGGTGACCCGGGTCTCCCGCGGGGAGAAAGAGATGGCGTTCTCCACCAGCTCGGCGAGCAGGTGGATGACGTCGTTGACCGCCTGGCCGGCAAGGGTGATGCCGGCCGGGACGTTCATCGCGACGCGCTCGTAGTTCTCGACCTCCGACAGCGAGGCGCGGGTGACGTCCAGCAGCGGGACGGGCTGGCTCCAGCGGCGCGCGGGCTCCTGCCCGGCGAGGACCAGGAGGTTCTCACTGTTGCGGCGCATGCGGGTGGCCAGGTGGTCCAGGCGGAACAGGTCGCCGAGCCGCTTGTCGTCCTGCTCGCCCTGCTCCAGGCCGTCGATCAGGGCGATCTGCCGTTCCACCAGCGTCTGGGTCCGGCGGGAGAGGTTGACGAACATGGCGCTGACGTTGCTGCGCAGCTGGGCCTCGTCGCTCGCCAGGCGGATCGCCTCGCGGTGGACCTCGTCGAAGGCCCGCGCGACTTCGCCGACCTCGTCCTTGGAGGAGACGCCGATGGGCTGCACGTCGGGCGGGCCGCTGTTGCCCTCCGACTCGCGCAGCCGCTGCACCGTGTCGGGCAGGCGGCGGCCGGCGATCTCCAGCGCCTCGCGGCGCAGCCGGCGCAGCGGGATGACCAGCGAGCGGGCCATGACGGTGGTGATGACCAGCACCAGGATGATCAGCAGGGCCACGACGCCGATGTTGACCGCGGCCTGGCTCTGGTCGGTGCGGGCCAGGTCGGCGGCGCGGGCGACGATGGAGCGGCCGAGATCGCGCACGGTGTCGTGCATCTGGTCGAGCTGGAAGCCGCTGGCCTCCATCCAGGCGTCGATGGACTGGCCGACCCGCTGCTGGAACAGCGGCGTCCCCTCGTTGGTGAGGAACAGGACGCGCGCCACGATGGCGCCGGCCCGGTCGACCCGCTGGCCGGTGACCTTGTCGAAGTATTTCTGCCGCTGTTCCTGGGTCGCCCGCAGGAAGAATCCGCTCAGTTCGGTGCCCTGCTGAGCGCTGGCGGCGTTGAACGCCTTCAGGCCGTTTACGGTGAACTGCCGCTCGACCAGGGCGATGACCATGAGACCGCGCTGCCGGGCGGCCTGCTCGGCGGAGCGGGCCAGGGAGGCGAACGCGGCGCTGGAGGAGTCCAGGCCCTCATCGGTGCTGCCGCGGGCAGTCTCGTCGAGCATGGCGAGCAGGTCGTCGATGACGAGGTTGTACTTGTCCAGGACCGGCAGGGCCGGCAGGTTGGTGTTCTTGCCGACGGCCGCCTGGCGCAGCAGGGGAAGCTGGTTGATGCGGTCGACGATCGCGGTGAGCTTCTGGCGGCCGGCGTCGCCCAGCGCGGACTCGGCGGTCTCCCGGCCGTCCAGCACCTTCTGCGCGACGGCGTCCACCTCGCCCTGCTGGTCCTTGATGAGCCTGTCCTGGTTGCCGGCGCGGCCGGCCGCGACGTACCGGGCGGTGAGGTCGCGTTCGTAGTCGAGCTCGTGCACCAGGTCGTTCACGGCGATGACGAAGTCCGCCACCGTCCGGACGCGTTCGTATTCGGTGGCGCTCTGGATCGAGGACGCCACCCGGAAACCACCGAGGAGGACGGCCACCGTGGTGGGCACCAGGATGAGTGCGATGAGACGGGTACGTACCCGCCAGTTGCGCAGAGCCGACGACCTTCCGGCGGGGCGACCTGGATCCTGAGGCGCGCCCGGATCGGCAGGCGGTGGGGCTGCGTCCGGCTCGGTACGGCGACCGCTCTCGATTGTTGCTGTCCTCACTGGTCGCAACCTCTCGCCAAGCTGGTCTGTTCTTGGAGGGAAAGGCCATGTGTTCTGTGACACATGGCAAGTCAAGGGGCAATTGGAGCACAAGCCTACGAGCTAGACCAACATCTCTGGGTCTTTGGACCGGTCCAAAGCATTATTCGGTCAGGACGCCGGCGCCCTGCACTCGCGCTTTGTGCCACCTCGCCCGCCGCCCGACGTGCCATACCACCCTCCAAAAAACGGACATGTATCGGTCCAACGGACAAATATAAATAAAACACCCGTATCGACATCTTGACCATATAGGTTTAGATTTCGTGATATGGGAGCGCTTGTCGTGTCGGCTCCGATCTTCTGCGATAGGCTTCACGCTCGCCTGTCACTGGGGCCACAACCGGCCTGTCAGAGCTGCCTTCCGCAGCGCCAGTGCCCGGCACTCTTCCCCTCACAACCTAAAAGGACAGCTCGATGAGAAGTGCGCTCAGGGGTCGTACCTTTGTCGTGGGCTTGATCACCGCCCTGTCGGTGGCGGCCTGCGGCGGTTCCGACACAGGGTCCGCCGCCGCTCCCGCCGGCGAGAAGGGGCTGGAAAAGACCAAGATCGTCATCGGCGCCCTTCCCATCCCGGACTCGGCCGGCATCCACATCGCCAAGGCCAAGGGCTTTTTCCAGGCCGAGGGTCTGGATGTCCAGATCAACCCGCTGAAGAGCAGCGCCGACGCGGTCCCCGCTCTGAACGGCGGCAGCACCGACGTCATCCTCGGCAACTACTTCGCGATGATCAACGTCAGCGCCGCCAAGGTGGGCGAGTACCGCTTCATCGCCGACGCCTTCCAGGCCAAGCCCAACGTGTTCGACCTGGTGGTCCCCAAGGACTCCCCGATCACCGACATCAAGGGCCTGAAGGGCAAGAAGATCGCGGTACCGGCGAAGAACAGCATCGGCGAGCTGGCCTCCGGGAACGCGCTGCGCACCGCGGGTCTGGACCGGGAAAAGGACGTGGAGTTCATCCCCACCGCCTTCCCGGAGATGTGGGGCGCCATGACGACCGGCAAGGCCGACGCGGCCTGGCTGACCGAGCCGTTCCTCACCCAGGTGCAGCAGCAGTACGGCGCCAAGGTGCTCACCGACACCATGACCGGTGCGATGGCCGACTTCCCGATCGCCGGCTGGACGGTGACCAAGAAGTTCGCCGACGCCAACCCCAAGACCGTCGCCGCCTTCCAGCGCGCGTACGCCAAGGCCCAGCAGCTCGCCGCGACCGACCGCAAGGAGATCGAGAAGATCCTGCCGACGTACACCAAGATCCCGCCGGCGGTCATCTCCACCATCACCCTCGGGGACTTCCCGACGACGCTGAGCGCCCAGCGCATCCAGCGGGTCGCCGACCTGATGCTGGAGTACGGCTACCTCAAGGAGAAGTTCGACGTCACCCCGATGCTGGTTCCCATGCCGCAGCAATGAGAGGCCGTCGTCTGGCCCGCGGCGCCGCCGGCGTCGCGGGCTTCATGATCATAGCGGAGGTCGCCGGCCGGACCGGCCTGATCGACCCGAGCGTCGTCCCCTACATGTCCACCGTGCTCGTCGAGGCGGTGCGGCTGCCCGCCGACCCGCAGTTCGCCGAGGGCCTGGGCAAGACGCTCATGATCTGGGGAACCAGCCTGCTCATCTCGCTGCTGGTCGCGGTGCCGCTCGGCCTGCTGCTCGGCAGCCTGCCACGCGCCGACCTGGCCGCCCGCCCGCTGGTGGAGTTCCTCCGGCCGATCCCCTCGATCGCGCTGGTGCCGCTGGTCACCCTGGTGGTGCCGTTCGTCGACACCATTAAGATCATTGTAGTGGTGTTCGCGGCCACCTGGCCCCTGCTCATCAACACCATGTACGGCCTCCGAGAGGTGGACCCGGTGGCCAAGGAGACGTTGCGCAGCTTCGGGTTCGGACGGATGAGCGTGCTGGCCCGGGTCTCGTTGCCGAGCACGGCCCCGTTCGTGATGACCGGGCTGCGGCTGGCCTCCTCGGTGGCCTTCATCGTCACGGTCAGCACCGAACTGCTGTCCGGCGGCATCAGCGGCATCGGCGTCTTCATGATCACCGCGGGGGCCTCGCTGCGCACCGACCTCATCATGGCCGCCATCCTGTGGACGGGTGCGCTCGGCCTGGTGGCCAACGCCCTGCTGGTCGGCCTGCAGCGGCAGGCGTTCCGCTGGCACGCGATGAAGGCGGTGGGCGGATGACCGTCACCACGACCGGCGGCGGACCGCGCGGGACCGCCGTCTCCGCCCGGCCGGCGCCGCGCCGCGGCGCCGGCGCCCTCGGTGTCCTCGGCCGGGTGTGGCTGGCCGCGCTGGCGCTGGCCGGCTGGGAGATCGGCACCCGGCAGGCCGAATCGGTCTTCTTCCCGCCGCCGTCGGCGATCGCCGCCCGGATGTACGAGCAGTGGCTGACCGGACCGGCCGGCCGGGTGTTCCTGACCGACGAGGCGCTGGAGACCTTCGGGCCGAGCCTGGCCCGGATGCTCGGCGGCTGGCTGATCGCGTCGGTGGCCGGCGTCGCGCTCGGGCTGGCCATCGGCCGGTCGCGCGCGCTGGCCGACTATGTGGACCCGCTCATCGAGTTCGGCCGGGCGGTGCCGCCGTCCGCGCTGGTCCCGCTGTTCATGGTGCTGTTCGCCGAGGTCACCGACATGCAGCTGGCCACCGTGGTCTTCGGCGTGATCTGGCCCATCCTGATCAACACCATCGACGGGGCCCGCTACCTGGACCGGCTGCACACCGACATCGCCCAGGTCTTCCGGTTGTCCCGGGCCCAGCGGCTGTTCCGGCTCATGCTCCCCGCGGCCGCCCCGAAGATCGTCGCCGGACTGCGGCTCGGCCTGTCACTGTCGATCATCCTGATGGTCGTGTCCGAGCTGGTGGGCAGCACCAACGGGTTCGGCTACGAGCTCCTGGACTCCCAGTCGCTCATGGACATGACCCGGTTGTGGGGGATCATCGTGGTCCTCGGCATCCTCGGCTACGTGCTCAACACGACGTTCCTCGCCGTGGAGCGGCGCGTGCTCTCCTGGCACCGGCAAGCCCAGCAGACTACCTGAGGAATCACCGTGCTCGATGTCGTCAACCTGAGCCATACCTACGGGACGGGCCCCAAGGCCCACCACGCCCTCGGCGGGATCGATCTGCGGGTCGCCGAAGGCGAGCTGGTGTGCGTCGTCGGCCCGTCCGGCGCCGGCAAGTCCACGTTGCTGCGGTCGATCGCCGGCCTGCTCACCCCGACCGGCGGTCAGATCCGCGTCAACGACACCGAGGTGGCCGGGACCCCTGGTGACCTGGCGGTGGTCTTCCAGGATTACTCGCGCTCGCTGTTCCCCTGGGTGACGGTCGGCGACAACGTGGCCCTGCCGCTGCGCCGCCGCGGCAAGGACAAGGCGGCCCGGCGCGCCGCGGCGGCCGAGGCCCTCGCCGAGGTGGGCCTTTCCGGCGCGGCCGGCAAGTACCCGTGGGAGCTGTCCGGCGGTATGCAGCAGCGGGTGGCGATCGCCCGCGCGCTGGCCTACCGGCCCGCGCTGCTGCTCATGGACGAGCCGTTCGGGTCGGTGGACGCCCAGACGCGCGAGGACCTGGAGGACCTGGTGCTGAAGGTACGCGACCACCACCGGATGACCGTGCTGCTGATCACGCACGACATCGACGAGAGCGTCTACCTGGGCGACCGGGTCGTGGTGCTGACCAAGGCCCCGGCGACGATCGCGGGCGAGCTGAAGGTGGACCTGCCCTCGCCCCGCGATCAGATCGCCACCCGCGAGCATCCGGCGTTCGTGCACCTGCGCGCCGAGGTCGGCCGGCTGGTGCGCGGCCGCGACGAGCACGCGCCCGCGCGTCCCTGAACGACCCGGCGGCTCCGGCTCCCCGCCGCTCCCGTGGCGGGCCGGCCGCGCGTGGTCTCGTGAAATCACTGGAGGAGAGATGACCGATCCCGGAACGCTGGTCTGGGATGCGATCCGCGGCGGCGCCCGGCTGGCCGCGATCAGGACGATGGTCGAGCTGGAATGCGCCGAACACCTGCGCGACGGCCCGCTGGCGGTCGCCGAGCTGGCCGAGCGGTGTGGTGCCCACGCCCCCTCGCTGGCCCGGGTGCTGCGCACGCTGGCGTCCATGGGGCTGCTGGAGAGCGCCGGCGCGGACCGGTACGCGCTCACCCCGGAGGGCGCCACGCTGGACCGGGAGGCGCCGCTGTCGATGCGCAGCGCGGTGACCGTCACCACCGACGAGTGCATGATGTACGCGCTGTCGTCGCTCACCGAGACGGTGCGCACCGGCCGGTCGGCGTTCGTCGAGCGGTACGGCGTCCTTTACGAGCACCTGTCGCGCAACCCGGAGTTCGGGCAGGAGTTCAACGACTACATGACCAACCGCGCGGTGCCCATGGCGCGCGGAGTGGCCGAGCGCTATGACTTCACCGGCGTCGAGACGCTGGTCGACGTGGGCGGCGGGCGCGGGCACATCCTGGCGGCGGCGCTGCGGGCCAACCCGCACCTGCGCGGCGTGCTGTACGACCTGGCGCACGTCGTCCCGGACGCGCGGGAGGCGTTCACCTCCTGGGGGCTGGCCGACCGGTGCGAATTCGTGGCCGGCGACTTCTTCGCCTCGGCCCCGCGGGGGGCGGACGCCTACCTGCTGGGCAGTGTGATCCACAACTGGGACGACACCGACGCGCTGCGCATCCTCACCAACGTGCGGGCGGCGATGCGGGAGGACGGCCGGGTGCTGCTGGTGGAGATCGTGCTGCCCGACGACGACTCCCCGCACTTCGGCAAGGATCTGGACCTGCGGATGCTGGGCATCTTCGGGCAGGGTCGCGAGCGCAGCCGCGGCGAGTACGCCGTGCTGCTGGAGAAGGCCGGGCTGGGCATCCGCCAGGTGGTCGGACTGCCGTTCAACGCCAGCCTGATCGAGGCCACGGCGGTCTGACCCGCCGGGGGCGGCCGGAGGTCAGCGGCCGCCCCAGCCGGGGACCGCGACGCGCATGGTCAGGGCGTGCTCCACCAGCGTGATGAGCGTGTTCTTCACCGAGTCGCGGTGGCGCGCGTCGGTCCGCACCAGCGGGATGTGCGGGGCCAGGGTGAGGGCCTCGCGCACCTCCTCGTCCCGGTGCGGGTAACTTCCGTCCCAGCCGTTGATGCCG
>NZ_BOOU01000076.1 GCF_016863395.1 Sphaerisporangium rufum
CCTCGACCAGGGCGCGGCCGGTGGCGCGGAAGTAGGTGCGCATCCAGAAGGTGCCGAAGGCGACCGACATGGCGACCTGTGGCAGCGCGACCGCCCAGAAGGTGTCGGTCAGGCCGAGCAGGCGCAGGTCGAAGAACAGCGGCACCGCGATCGCCTCGGTGGGCATCATGATGCCGAGCAGGAACAGGTAGAACAGCACCTGCTGCCCGCGGAAGCGCATGGTGCCGAACGCGTAGCCGCTGAGCACCGACAGCGCCACCGACACCACGACCACGAAGCCGGAGACCGCGAAGCTGGTGCGCAGGTAGTCGCCGAACCGGCCGACCTCCCAGGCCTTGGCGAAGTTGCCCGGGTACACCCCGGCGAACGAGCCGCCGGGCGCGGCGCCCGCGCTGTCGTCCGGGCCGAGGGCGGCGGTCAGAATGGTGAGCACCGGGAACAGCGCGAAGGCGGCGAAGACGATCAGGATCGCGTAGTTGGCGGCGCGCTCGGCGCGGGAGATCCTCATGGGGCGGTGGCCCGGTCGGTGAGGCGGTTGACCGCGAAGGAGACCACGAAGATGATCGCGGTCAGCGTCACCCCGATGGCGGCGGCCGAGCCGACCTGGCCGTTCTCGAACGCCCGCCGGTACACCTCGAAGGACGGCACCGTGGTGGAGTCGCCCGGCCCGCCCCGGGTGGTGACGTACACCAGGTCGAAGGTGCGCAGCGCGGCGATCATGGTCAACGTGAGCGCGACGGCGATCTCGCCGCGCACCGCGGGCAGGGTGATGGCGAAGAACTCGCGGACCGCGCTGGCGCCCTCCAGCCGGGCCGCCTCGTACAGCTGCTGTGGCACCCGGCTCATCCCGGCGAGCAGCAGCACGGTGACCAGGCCGCTCTCGAACCAGGTGCCGACCACGCCGACCGCGGGCAGCGCGAAGGCGTAGTCGCCGAGCCAGCCGCGGGCGAGCCCGTCCAGCCCGACGGCGCGCAGCAGGTCGTTCAGGCTGCCGTCGGGGGCGTAGACGCGGCGCCAGGCCACCGCGACGACCACCATCGCGATCACCTGGGGCAGGAAGATGACGGTGCGGAAGAAGCCGAGGCCGCGCACCTTGGCGTGGTTGAGCACCGCCGCCAGCGCCAGCCCGACGGCGAGCGGCAGCACCGCGTAGAACACCAGCAGCACGGCCGCGTGCCCGAACGCCGCGCGCAGCCGCTCGTCGGCGAGCAGGTCGGCGTAGTTGGAAAGGCCGGCCCAGCGGCCGAGCGACAGCCCGTCCCAGTCGTACAGCGACAGCTGCACCGCGCGCCCGATCGGGAAGAGCAGGAACGCCGCGTAGATCGCGAACGCCGGGAGGATGTACAGGTAGGCCACCCGGCGCGGCTCGCCGGGTGGCGCGCCGCCGGCCGGCCGGGGGCGCCGCGCGGCCCGGGCCGGTGCGGTGGTCCGGCCGGGTCGCGCGGAGGTGGCGGTCATCGGTTATCCGTTGCCCTGGGCGAAGTCCTGGTAGTCCTTCTGGACGCGCTCCAGGAACTGCGCCGGGGTGGTCTTCTTGGCCAGCAGGTCCTGCAGCGCCGCGCCGAGCGTGTCGTACATCGTGGGGGTGGCGTAGTCGAGGTAGGGGACCAGGCCGTCGGCCTTGGCGGCGGTGCCGAACGCGGTGAACACGTCCTTCTGCGCCCCCTTCTTGACGGTCTGGAGGGCGGTGTCGGCGACCGGCAGGTTGCCGGTCTCGGTGAGCGTCTTCATCGCCTCGGTGCCGGTGATGAAGTCGATGTACGCGGCGGCGGCGTCGGGGTTGGGGCTCTTGGCGGTCACCGCGAACGGCAGCCCGGTGCCGCCGGTGGCCACCGGCGGGGCGCCGGCGTGCGAGGGGGGCGGCAGCATGAAGCCGAGGTCGCCGCCGAGCGCCTTGGACAGGTCGGCCAGCAGCCAGGTGCCGGCGATGAGGAAGACGCCCTTGCCCTTGCCGAAGTCCTGCCAGGCCGGGTCGTAGCCCTGCCCGTTGAAGTCCTTGTTGAAGTAGCCCTTGTCCACCCAGGACACCAGCTGCTCGGCGGCGTGGGTGTTCTCCGGGGTGCCCCACGAGCCGCCCTGGCGGCCGAAGGCGAGGGTGCGGATGGCGTCCGGCGCCACCGAGCGGCCCTGGACGGTGCCGAAGACGTGGATGGCGGGCCACTTGTCGAGGTTGCCCAGCTGCAGCGGCACCTCGCCGCCCTGCTTGGCCTTGTCCAGCGCCGCCTCGAACTCCGCCCAGGTGGCCGGGGGCTCGATGCCGAGCTTCTTCAGCTTGGCGGCGTTGTAGAAGACGCCGACGACCTCGCCGACCTGCGGCAGCCCGTAGAGGTTGCCCTCGCCGAAGATCTTGCCGTCCGGGGTGTAGCTGGAATAGCGGCGCACCGACTCGGGGTAGCGGTCGGCCCACTTGTAGGCGGCGGCGTAGGCGTTCAGCGGGAGGAGCTGGCCGGCCTTGACGAAGGCGCCCATGTCGGAGCGCCCGTTGTTGGCCTCGACGACGTCGGGCGGCTCGTTGCCGCTCAGCGCGAGCTTCAGGGTGGTCTTCAGGTCGTCGAACGAGCGGGACACCCGCTTGATCTTGATGTTGGGGTACTTGGCCATGAAGGCGGCGTTGAGCTTCTTCATCTGGGCGTCCTGCCCGCCGCGCACCTCCTGGTCCCAGACGGTCAGCGTGACGTCGCCGAGCGCCGCCGGGTCGGTGCGCACCGATGTGGTCGGCACCGGCGTCGGCGCGGCGGCGGGCGCCGAGGACCCCGGCGCGCACGCCGTGGCCGCCAGCACCAGCAGGCCGGCGGCGAGCGCGGCGGCCGGCCGCGGGCGGATGGTGACGGGCATGTGGTTCACCCCTTGCTGTCGGTGTCCGTGAGTTCCGCGGCGCCGGTCGCCACGTCGGCGTGCCGCGACATCGTGGCGGCGGCGCGGCGCACCGCGCCCACGGGCACGGCGGGGACGAGCTGCTCCAGGAAGGCGTACCGGCGGGCCAGCGAGTCGATGTAGGCGCCGCTGTGGCCGGCGGCGGCACGCACCTGGTGCCACCAGTCGGCGATGTCACCCCAGCCGGGGGCGGCCAGGGATCCGCCGAACTGCTGCACGGCCAGCGCCGAGCATACCCCGGCGAAGGCCAGCCGGTCGGCCAGCGGCCAGCGGCACAGGGTGCCGAGCACCAGGCCGGCGCCGAACACGTCCCCGGCGCCGGTCGGGTCCAGCGCCCGCACCCGCAGTGCCGGCACGAAGGCCTCCTCGCCGGAGATCGAGTCGATGGCCATCGCCCCGTTGGCGCCGTCGGTGACCACGGCGAGCGGCACCCGGTCGGCCAGCGCGTACAGCGCCTCGCGCGGGGTGTCGGCGCCGGTGTAGGCCATGGCCTCCACCGCGTTGGGCATGAAGGCGTGGCAGTGCGCGAGCTGGTCCAGCAGGGTGGGGGGCCAGGTCTCGGAGGGGTCCCAGCCCACGTCGGCGAAGACCAGGGCGCCGTCCTTGCGGGCCAGGTCGGCCCAGGTGCCGCCGCCGAGCGGCTCCTCCTCGGTCAGCGACACGATGACCGCCCCGGCCCGCGGCGGGTGGCCGATCATCTCGGTGGCCGGCATCGGCGGCGGGTGGCCGTGGGTGACCATGCTGCGGTCGCGGTCGACGGCCATCGAGACGGTCACCGGGGAGTGCCAGTGCTTGAAGCGCCGGGACCGCGACAGGTCGACCGACTCCTGCTCCGACAGGATGCGCCAGTTGAAGTCGGCGTAGTCGTCGTCGCCGAACGCGGCGGCCATCGAGGTGCGCAGGCCGAGGCGGCTGGTGGCGATGGCGAGGTTGGCGATGCCGCCGGGGCAGGAGCCCATGCCGTCCGCCCACACCTCGGTGCCGGCCTCGGGCATCGCGGGCAGGCCGGTGAAGACGATGTCCAGGAAGACGGTGCCCGCGGTGAAGACGTCGAACTCCGGCCCGCCGGGCGCGCGGATGGTGGCTAGTGGATCGTAGGCCTGGGCAGACACCGGAGAGAGTCCTCCTCGACGCTGAGAAGATGTGCGCACTCTTGCACGATTTGGTTATCCATATCAAGGGCCGGCTTGCGCTGTCTGCTCATTTTTGCGCGTTCATGCGTGCGGGTGACTGGTACGATCCTCCCGTGTTGCAGCACATCCGGCACGCCGCGATCATGCAACGCGTCCGCCTGGCGGGCGCGACCAGCGTCCGTGACCTGGCCGCCCAGCTGGGCGTCAGCCCTTCCACGATCCGCCGCGATCTGGAGGTGCTGAACCGGGACGGCACGCTCACCCGGGTGCGCGGCGGCGCGCTCGCCAACCTGGACGCCGACGGCGACCGGCCGTTCGCGACGGTCGCCTCGGTCGACGAGGAGGACAAGGACGCGGTGGCGCGCCGGGCCGCAGACCTGGTCGACGACGGCGACGTGGTGCTGCTGGACATCGGCACCACCACCGTCCGGCTGGCCCGCCGGCTGGCCGGCCGCCGGGTCACCGTGGTCACCTCCAGCCTGGCGGTCCTCGACGCGCTGCGCGGCGACCCGGAGGTGGAGCTGCTGCTGCTCGGCGGCATGGTGCGCCGCGCCTACCACTCCCTGGTCGGCGTGCTCACCGAGCAGGCGCTGCGTCAGGTGTGCGCCGACCACGTCTTCCTCAGCGCCAGCGGGGTGCGTCCCGACGGGCAGGTGACCGACTCGACGCTGGCCGAGGTGCCGCTGAAGCGCGCCATGATGGCCGCCGGCGAGCAGGTGGTGCTGCTGGTCGACCGGCAGAAGTTCCCCGGCACCGGGGCGCTGCGGGTGTGCGGGCCCGAAGAGCTGGACGTCGTGGTCACCAACCAGGGCGCCGACCCCGCCACGCTGGACGCCCTGGCGGCGGCGGGCACCACCGTACTGGCGGCCGGCGGCCAGACCCGCCGGGCCGCGGGCAAGGAGCAGGCATGAGGCTGACCATCCTCGGCGGCGGCGGGTTCCGCGTCCCGCTGGTGTACGGGGCGCTGCTGCGCGACACCGGCCGGCCCCGGGTCGAGGAGGTCGTGCTGTACGACGTGTCCGCCGAGCGGCTGGCGGCGATCGGGCACGTGCTGGCCGCCCTGGCCGCCGGGCACGACGACCCGCCGCGGGTGCGCGCCACCACCGACCTGGACGAGGCGCTGCGCGACGCCGCGTTCGTCTTCTCGGCCGTCCGGGTCGGCGGCCTGGCCGGCCGCACCGCCGACGAGCGGGTCGCCCTGGACCTCGGGCTGCTCGGCCAGGAGACCGTCGGGCCGGGCGGCGTCGCGTTCGGCCTGCGCACCATCCCGGTGGCGCTGCGCGTCGCCGAGCGGATCGCCGCGCTCGCGCCCCGGGCGTGGGTCATCAACTTCACCAACCCGGCCGGCATGATCACCGAGGCGATGCGGGCGGTGCTCGGCGACCGGGTGATCGGCATCTGCGACTCGCCGGCCGGGCTGGTCCGCCGGGCCGAGACCGCGCTCGGGCTGGAACCCGGCCGGGCCGCGCCCGACTACGTGGGGCTGAACCATCTGGGCTGGCTGCGCGGGCTGGCGTACCAGGGCCGCGACCTGCTGCCGGACCTGCTCGCCGACGACGCCGCCCTGGCCCGGGTGGAGGAGGCGCGGCTGTTCGGCACGGAATGGGTGCGGTCGCTCGGCGCGCTGCCCAACGAGTACCTGTACTACTACTACTTCACCCGGGAGGCGGTGGCCGCCATCGGCGGTGCCGCGCGGACCAGGGGAGAAGCCCTGCTGGAGCAGCAGGAACGGTTCTACCAGGAGGTGCTCGGCGCGCCCGGTGACGCGCTGACCGAGTGGCGGCGGGTGCGCCGGGAGCGGGACGCCTCCTACATGGCCGAGACCCGCGACACCGCGGGCGCCGGGGAACGCGAGGAGGCCGACCTGGCCGCCGGGGGATACGAGGGCATCGCGCTGGCGCTGATGACCACGCTCGGCCGCGGCGGGAGGGAGACCATGATCCTGAACGTGGCCGGCGGCTCGGCGGTGCCCGGCCTGCCGGCCGACGCCGTTGTCGAGGTGCCCTGCCTGGTCGACGCCGGCGGGGTGCGCCCGCTGGCCACCCGGCCGCTGCCGCTGGACTTCCTCGGCCTGGTACAGCAGGTCAAGGAGGTGGAGCGGCTCACCATCGAGGCCGCGGTCACCGGCTCACCGGCGGCCGCGGTGCGCGCGTTCGCCGCCCATCCGCTGGTCGACTCGGTCACCGTGGCCCGCGATCTGCTGGCCGGCTACCAGTCCCGCATCCCCGACCTCGCCACCGCCATCCGCCCCGCCTGACGGCGCCGGCGGCCAGGCGCCACCGCCCCAGGAGGATGTCACCGGGCCGGCCACCGGCCATCTTTCTGAACCGGAGTGCCGGGAGGCGCGGCCACGGCGGCGCGGAGCCGCAATGGGCGGACGGTTACCGGTGCTCGTCGAACAGATCGTCGATGGTGTCGATCGTGCCCGCGCGGCCGCCCCACTCCTCGATCTGCGCCAGATCGGTACAGTCGAGAATGCGGGCCCGGGCGCCGGCCGGGACCGCGATGCCCCGCCCGGCCAGCACGAGCAGCAGCATCTTGGCCTCGCCCTTGGCCTCGCCCCTGGCCTCGCCCTTGGCCTCGCCTTCGGCCAGGCCTTCCGCCTTTCCCTGGCCGTAATAGTGGCGGGCGAAGTCGCTCTTGTACTCGCGGGTGCCCGTGCTCATCATCGCCTCCAGAATCTGTCCGGCCGCTGCTGGAAGCATGGCCAGCACCTGGTCAATATAACCTTTGGCCTGGTCGAGTTCGACGTGTTCGAGCCCTTGGAGCATCGCGGCCAGTACCTTCTCACCGTCGCCGCCGTCGCCATGGATGATCGCCGATAACACGGCCAGCTCGGGGTTGTCCTGCGCGTGCGCCGGATCGATGATCTTCGGCATTTGTACGGGCCCGAGCACCAAAGGTGTGAGCACCAACCCGGGGTGTCCGAGCACGATGGGATGGGCACACCAGCGGGCGATGGCATCGTCCGGGCTGATGACCAGCAGGACGACCGGGCATTCCAGCCGGGCACGCAGGCCGGCCAGGTAGGCGGGCCAACTCCACGGCTTCTTCTTGTCTCGGCTGAGCTGGATCTCCACGATGACGGCCATCACGGTCTGGTCGCCGGTGAGCAGCCTGACCACGCTGTCGGCGCGGTATTCGGTGGGCTGGTAGTCGCTGAGGTCGGCCGACTCCAGCCGTGCCTTGGCGAAGGCGGGCACCGCGTTCGGCTGAACACATGCGACCAGGTCGGCGGCCAGCGATGGTCGTTCCTTGAGGAGTTCGAGCCAGATCTCATGCTCTCGTTTGGGCATGACGTGAACACTACATGTATTCGCTTGCTCACGTAGCGCAGTCGCCTGGTCCGGGCTTGATCTACCTCGTGGCGGAGCGGACGCTCTCTGCCGCCTTGGCGATGCAAGCCCTTGTCGGATCGGCTCGGTCAGGTGAGTGCGGTGCGGACGCCGACCGCCACGAGCACCGCGCCGGCCAGCCGGTCGATCCGGCGGCGGACGGCGGCCGAGCGCAGCCGTCCGGCGGCGGCGCCGGAGGCCGCGGTCCAGCCGGCCAGCCAGCAGGTGTGCAGGGCGGCGTGCGCGGTGGCGAGCAGCAGCATGGGTACCAGCACCGGCCGGCCGGGCTGCAGGAACTGCGGCGCGAGAGTGAGGTAGATCGAGGCCGCCTTGGGGTTCAGCACGTTGCCGAGCAGTCCCTGCAGGTAGGGATGGTGCGCCCGCCACAGCCGGCGCCTGGGCGGGGCCTCCGGCGGGGAAGTGCGGCCCGGGGCGGGGCGGCGGGTAGCCGGGCGGAGCAGCCAGAGCCCCAGCCCGGCCAGGTACGCCGCGCCGGCCAGCTTCACGGCCAGGAACGCCTGGGACGAGTGGAGCACCAGCGCGGCGAGCCCGGCGGCCGCCAAGACGGCATGCGTGTAGAGGCCGGTCACCGTGCCCAGGATCACCCACCAGCCCTGCCGCCGCCCGCCCGCGGTCACCCGGGAGACGACCAGCGCCAGGCTGGTGCCCGGCGTGGCGGTGATGGGGGCGACGGCGGCCAGGAAACCGAGCACGGCGAGCTCGCGCACCTGTCAGACCACCACCCGGTAGTGGGTGGTCAGCAGGCCGGTGTCGTCGAACACGTGGAACGCCACCCCGGGCGGCTGGGCCTGGGTCGCCAGCGGGCCGTCGCCTTCCCACGGCATCCGCAGGGTGGAGACGACGCCGGGGGCGATGCGCAGCGGGCGGCCGGCGAACGTGGCGGCGGCGGCGGTGTGGTAGTGGCCGGTCAGCACCGCGACGACCTGCGGGTGGGCGTTGATCAGCTCGGCCAGCGGGCCGGCGTCCAGCAGCCGGATCGAGTCGACGAACGGGTGGTGCAGCACGGTCGGCGGGTGGTGGAAGGCGACGAAGGCCGGGGTGCCGGACGGGATCGAGGCCAGCTCGGCGGCCAGCCAGTCCAGCGTCTCGGCGTCCAGGCGCCCGGCGTCCTCACCCGGGATGGTGGAGTCGGCGAGCAGGAAGACCGCGCCGGCGACGTCGTGGCGGGCGTTGATCGGGCCGGTGTCGCCCGAGCCGTCGTCGAGCAGCACCTTGCGGTAGGCCTCGCGCACGTCGTGGTTCCCCGGGCAGACCATGACCGGCACCGGCGCGGCGAAGAGCCGGGCGGCGGTCTGGTACTCGGCCACCTCGCCGTGATCGGCGATGTCCCCGGTGATCAGGATCGCGTCGACCGGCCGGGGTAGGGCGTTCAGGTGCTCCATGACCCGGGCGGTGCGTTCCGCCGAGCGGGGATGGTCGTCGATGTGGGTGTCGCTGAGATGCGCGATGACGAGCATTGATCCCCTCACTAATGGCAAAAATGCAGCAAACCATTAGGGACGCTACACTCGGCCGGGCCGGCCCGGCAAGCCGGTATCGGAGGGAGAACGTGTCACAGCAGCTCGCCTTGGCCCTGCCTCTGGCCCTGGCCGGGACGATCCGGCACGACGGCGACGGCGGGGTCGCCGACGACCTGGCCGACGTGCGCGGGCTGGCCGGCTGGCTCGCCGAGTATGCCGCGCCGCTGCGGGAGTACGCCGCCGACCCCGGTGGCCTGGCCGACGAGCAGACGCGGCGGGAGGTCGTGGCGCTGCGCCGCGCGGTGCGCACCCTGTTCGCCGAGGCGGTCCGGCCCGGGCCGCCCAGCCGGGCCGACTCCGCCTCGCTGCTGTCGCCGCGGGACGCGGTCGAGCTGCTCAACCGGGTCGCCGCCGCGGTCCCGGTGCGCCCGGTGCTGGCCTGGCCGGCCGGTGCCGTCCCGGCCGTCGTCTGGGTGGCCGGGGCCGCCGACGACCGGCGGCGGCTACTGGCCGGGCTCGCCCGGGCCGCGATGGAGTTCCTGGCCGGCCCGGACCGCGAGCGGTTGCGCGCCTGCCCGGCGCCGCGCTGCGTGCGGTACTTCGTCCAGGAGCACCCGCGCCAGGAGTGGTGCAAACCCTCCTGCGGCAACCGGGCCCGGGTCGCCCGCCACTACCGGCGGCACGCCGCCGCCGACCCGGCACGCCGCCCGCGGTGATCAGGGCCGCCCGGGGCGGCCGCGCCCGGCGCGGGCGGCCCGGACCTCAGGCGGCGTGGCGGAGGCAGTCGAGTTCGGCGGCCAGCGGGCGGAGCGGGACGCCGAGGCCGGCCAGCACGCGGACGCTGCGGTTGCTCCCGTCGGCGAGCAGGCCGCGCAGCAGCGCCTCCCCGGTGACCCGGCCGTCCGGGCCGGGCCGGTGCCGGGCCACCTCGACCACCTTGCGCGCCCGGGCGGTGAGCCGCAGCGCGGCGGCCGGGCCGCGCAGCGTCACCCGTAGCGGGCGGGACCGGGACCGGCGCAGCTCCCAGCGCGCCGGGTCGTCCACCGGACGCGGCATGCGGCGGCGCACCTCGGCCAGATCGATGCCCAAGGTGGCCAGCAGCGCGGCGTCGGCGGCACCGCCGGGGAGCACGGCCGCGTGGACCGCCGCGACGGAGACCTCGAACGCCGCGAGCGGGCGGTCGAACGGGCGGGTCTCGGCCAGTGCCACCAGGACGGCGTCCTCGTCCAGGACGTGCCGGCCGGCCGCCAGGGACAGCAGGCCGGCCCGGACCACGGCGGCACGGGCGGCGGGGGTGTAGCGGGTGAACATGCTCATCGTCGGCTCCCGGCCGCGCTCTCGACGATCCGGTGGGCGTGCTTGCGGTGCGCGGTCTGCCGCTTGACGCCGAGGGCGGCCGCGATCGCCTCCCAGGACCAGCCCCGGGCGCGCGCCTCGTCCACGTGCGCCGCCTCCAGTTCCTCCAGCAGCCGGCGCAGCGCGGCGACGGCGGCCAGCCCGGTGGCCGGATCGCCGCCGGTCGCGGCCTCGGCGAGATCGCTCGCGGTGTCGCCCATGCCTGTCAGCATAAGCTGACAACCCCCGGTTTGTCAGCCCATGCTGACACTTTCACCGGGCCAGGATGTCGTCGAGGTCGTAGTGGATGGGCCGTTCCAGCTGCTCGTAGGTGCACGACCGCGGGGTGCGGTCGGTGCGCCAGCGGCGGAACCGGGCGGTGTGCCGGAACCGGTCGCCCTCCATGTGGTCGTAGGCCACCTCCACCACCAGCGACGGCTCCAGCGGGATGAACGACAGGTCCTTGCCGGCGCTCCACCGCGAGATGGCGCCCGGCATCCGCTGCCTGGTGTTCTCGTCCTGCGACATCCACGACGCCCAGGGGTGCTGCGCCAGGTCCGCCAGCAGGTAGGGGCGCAGCTCGTCGACCAGCTCGGCCCGGCGCTTCATCGGGAACGACGCCGACACCCCGACGTGGTGCAGCACGCCCGCCGGGTCGTACAGCCCGAGCAGCAGCGACCCGACGATCGGGCCGGACTTGTGCTCGCGGTAGCCGGCCACCACGCAGTCGGCGGTGCGCTCGTGCTTGACCTTGAACATGGTGCGCCGGTCCGGCTCGTACGGCCGGTCGGTGGGCTTGACGATGATGCCGTCCAGGCCGGCGCCCTCGAACATCTCGAACCACTCGGCGGCGCGCTCGTCGTCGGCGGTGACCGGGGTGAGCCGGACGCGGTCGCCCGCGCCGGCCAGTGCGGTCACCAGCCGGTCGCGGCGGGTGCCGAACGGCGTGTCCAGCAGGCTCTCGTCGCCGAGGGCGAGCAGGTCGAAGGCGACGAACGACGCCGGGGTCGTCTCGGCCAGCAGCCGGACCCGGGAGGCGGCCGGGTGGATGCGCTGCTGCAGCGCGTCGAAGTCGAGGATCTGGCCCTGCCGCAGCACGATCTCGCCGTCGAGGACGCACCGCTCGGGCAGCTCGCGGCGCACCGCCTCGACCAGCTCGGGGAAGTAGCGGTTGAACGGCCGCTCGTTGCGGCTGCCCAGGTAGACCTGGTCGCCGTCGCGGAACACGATGCAGCGGAAGCCGTCCCACTTGGGCTCGTAGAGCAGCGTGCCGTCCTGCGGCGGCAGCTCCTTGACCGCCTTGGCCAGCATCGGCGCGAGCGGGGGCGGCACCGGCAGGTTCATCTCCGGCGGCGCCTCCACCGGCGCCCCGCGCCGGGCGGGGGCGGGCGGCGCGGACGGGTCGGGCGAGGTCATGGCGCCTCCCGGGTGTACTTGCAGAACAGGAAGCCGTCCTCGGCCAGAACGTGGGACAGCCGCATCGGGGTCGGGGCGTCCGGGCCGGCGACGATGCGCGCGGCGTCGCCGCCGGTGAGCAGCGGGCTGATCGTCAGGCACAGCTCGTCCACCAGGCCGGCCGCCAGCAGCTCGCCGTTGAGGTGCGGCCCGCCCTCGCACAGCACCCGGGTCAGGCCCCGCTCGTGCAGCGCCGCCAGCGCCACCGCCGGGTCGGCCCGCCGCTCGCCGGCCACCACCACGTCGGCGTGCCGGGCCGCCGCGGCCCGCCGCTCGGCCGGCGCCGCCTCGGTGGTGATCACGATGGGCCGGACGCCCGGTTCGGGGTCGGTGAACAGCGGGCCGGCCAGGTCGAGGTCGAGCCGGCCGGTGACCACCGCGATCGGCGGGGTCGGCGGGCGGCCCTCGCGCAGCGCCGCCCAGGACCGGCGCGGGCGGACCGGGCCGTACCCCTCGCCGCGGACGGTCGAGGCGCCGGCCACGATCACGTCGGCCAGCCCGCGCAGCACGCCGAACACCCGGCGGTCGGCCTTGCCGGACAGGCCTTCGGACACCCCGGCCAGCCAGGCGCCGCCGTCGGCGCCGGCCACCATGTTCAGCCGCAGCCAGGGCGCCGGCGGGTAGGCGTAGGCCGCGGCGAGGTCGGCCTCGCCGGCCGGTTCGGGCAGGATGCGTCGCACGTCTCCTACCTTGGCACACGCCTCCGACGCTTCCGCTCCCGCCGGTACCGCGACCGGCCGGGCCGGCCACCGTCCGGCCGGCGACTCCGCCCGGCGGGTGGCCACGGCCGAGGTGGTCGCCGCCGGCGGCCCGGCCCGTCCGGTCAGCCGGCCGGCAGGCTTCCTTCGGCGGTGGAGCGGCGCAGGATCTGCATCGAGCGGCTGGTCACGGTGATCCCCGCGCCGGGCGGCAGGGGATCGCCGGGGGCGTGCCCGTCGCGCGGGGTCTCCTCGGCGGTGTCGAGCACCGGGTGCCACCCGGCGCCGAACTCCGCGCCCGGCAGCGAGAACGAGATGTTCTCGTGGTGGGCGTTCACCAGCAGCAGGAACGAGTCGTCGGTGATGCGCTCGCCGCGCGGCCCGGGCTCGCTGATCGCCTCGCCGTTGAGGAACACCGCCATCGCCTTGCCGAAACCGCTGTGCCAGTCGCCGTCGGTCATCTCCTTGCCCGACGGGGTGAGCCAGACGATGTCCCGCACGTCGCCCTCGGGCACCCGGCCGAGGAAGAACCGGCGCCGCCGGAAGACCGGGTGCTCGCGGCGGAACCGGGCCAGCGCCCGGACGAACTCCAGCAGCTCCCGCTCCTCGTCGAGCAGCGACCAGTCCACCCAGGACACCTCGTTGTCCTGGCAGTAGGCGTTGTTGTTGCCGCCCTGGCTACGGCCGATCTCGTCGCCGTGCAGCAGCATCGGCACGCCCTGCGAGACGAACAGGGTGGTCAGGAGGTTGCGGCGTTGCCGGCGGCGCAGGGCGAGGATCTGCGGGTCATCGGTCGGCCCCTCGGCGCCGCAGTTCCACGAGCGGTTGTCGTCGGTGCCGTCCCGGTTGTCCTCGCCGTTGGCCTCGTTGTGCTTGCGGTCGTAGGAGACCAGGTCGGTGAGGGGGAACCCGTCGTGGCAGGTGACGAAGTTGATGGACGCCACCGGCCGCCGCCCGCTGGTGGCGTACAGGTCCGAGGAGCCGGCCAGCCGGGAGGCGAACTCCGGCAGCACCGGGGGGCCGCCCCGCCAGAAGTCGCGCACGCTGTCGCGGTACTTGCCGTTCCACTCGGTCCACAGCGGCGGGAAGTTGCCCACCTGGTAGCCGCCGGGCCCGACGTCCCACGGCTCGGCGATCAGCTTCACCTGGGAGATCACCGGGTCCTGCTGGATCAGGTCGAAGAACGCCGACAGCCGGTCCACGTCGTGCAGCTCGCGGGCCAGCGCGGCGGCCAGGTCGAAGCGGAACCCGTCGACGTGCATCTCCATGACCCAGTAGCGCAGCGAATCCATGATCAGCTGCAGCGCGTGCGGGGAGCGCACGTTGAGGGAGTTGCCGCAGCCGGTGTAGTCCAGCAGCAGCCGGCGGTCGGAGTCGATCAGCCGGTAGTAGGAGGCGTTGTCGATGCCGCGGAACGACAGCGTGGGCCCCATGTGGTCGCCCTCGGCGGTGTGGTTGTAGACCACGTCGAGGATCACCTCGATGCCGGCCTCGTGCAGCGCCTTCACCATCGCCTTGAACTCCGGCACCTGCTCGCCGCGCTGCCCGCTGCTGGAGTAGGCGTTGTGCGGGGCGAGGAACGAGATGGTGTTGTAGCCCCAGTAGTTCGTCAGGCCGCGCGCCACCATCGCGTGCTCGGGGACGAACTGGTGCACCGGCATGAGCTCCACCGCGGTCACGCCGAGCGCGCGCAGGTGGGAGATCACCGCCGGGTGCGCCAGGCCCGCGTAGGTACCGCGCTGCTCTTCGGGCACGTCGGGATGGCGCATGGTCAGCCCGCGCACGTGCGCCTCGTAGATCACCGTCTCGTGGTACGGGGTGCGCGGCCGGCGGTCGCCGCCCCAGTCGAAGAACGGGTTGACCACCACGTTCTTCGGCATGTGCGCCGCGCTGTCGGCGGTGTTGCGCCGGCCGGGGTCGGTGAACCGGTAGGAGAACAGCGAGCGGTCCCAGCGCACCTCACCTTCGACCGCCTTGGCGTAGGGGTCGAGCAGCAGCTTGGCGGGGTCGCAGCGGTGGCCGGCCTCCGGCCGGTAGGGCCCGTGCACCCGGTAGCCGTACCGCTGGCCGGGCATGATCCCGGGCAGGTAGCCGTGCCAGACGAACCCGTCGACCTCCGGCAGGTCGACCCGGGTCTCGGTGCCGGCGTCGTCGAACAGGCAGAGCTCGACCCGCTCGGCGACCTCGGAGAAGAGCGAGAAGCTCGTGCCGACGCCGTCCCAGGTGGCGCCGAGGGGATATGGCTCTCCAGGCCAGACCTCACGCATGTAGCCTCATTGTGGTCGGAAACGGTCCGCGGGGGGCGCGTTCGCGCGCGTTCGTATCGATCACCTGTCGGGGGTGCCCGGTCGCCTCCTCATCCGGTCCAGGGCCCCGTTGCCGCGTACCTGACTGCGTCTCGCCACTACCGTTGATATTACGGGCGGGAGGCTGATTTACCAGACCATTTCCCGCTATGCGGGCCTGTCCTGGGCGACCGCCGGGGTGCGCATGCGCCGGCCGCCGCCGCGGCGTCTCTCAAACTATCCTAAAAGCCGCTTATCGGGCGCGCCTGACATGGTGTGGCCCCCGCGCGGGGGTACGCGCGGGGGCCGGGGACGCCGGTCAGCCGATCAGTTCGGCGTTCAGCGTGATGGTGGTGCCGGACAGCGCCTTGCTCACCGGGCAGTTCGCCTTGGCGGTCTCGGCCGCCGCCTGGAAGTCCTCGGCCGACAGGCCGGGCACCTGGGCGCGCACCGAGATGACGATGCCGGTGATGCCCTCACCCGGCTGGAAGGTCACGTCGGCCTTCGTCTCCACCTGCTGCGGCGGGGTGCC
Organism: Sphaerisporangium rufum; assembly: GCF_016863395.1. Lineage (GTDB taxonomy): Bacteria > Actinomycetota > Actinomycetes > Streptosporangiales > Streptosporangiaceae > Sphaerisporangium > Sphaerisporangium rufum. Next base: position 15,129 of record NZ_BOOU01000076.1, read on the forward strand.
GGCCTGGGCGAGCCCGTGCGACAGCGCCATCGAGAAGCACGAGGAGTGCGCCGCGGCGATGAGCTCCTCCGGGCTGGTCTTGCCGTTGGCCTGCTCGGCGCGCGACGGCCAGGACACGTCGAACGTGCCCACCCCCGAGCTGTCCAGCGTCACGGTGCCGGAGCCGTCCAGCAGCGCGCCCTTCCACTGGGTGGTCGCGGTACGAGTCGTCGCCATGCGATCTTCCCTTCACTGCCTAGAGGTGGTTGCATGCCGAACCTACACGCGCGACCGGTGCGCCCGGTGCTCGGCACGGACCAGATCCTCCACTTCGGCCCGCAGCGCGAGGAACTCCGCCGAGCGCTTGATGGTCAGCGGCCGCTCGCCGGGCGGCCCGACGGTGACGTCCCCGGCGAGGTGCGCGGGGTCGCTGAACGGGCGACGGCCGGGTGCCGGCGCGTATCCGTCCGTAGCGGATCGGTGACGTGGTTCGCACGGCGTGCACGATTTCATGCGCACGCTCACATCACCGGCGGTGCCGGCCGGGGTCCCCCTTTGCCGCTACGGAATCGCGGGCCCGGGATCCGTGCTGGTGGTGCTGCCTTCCGGGCCGGTCCGGACCACCCTGCCTGGTCCGTCGGCGCGCCCCCGCAATGCCGAAACGGCCCTTGTGTGCGCAAACATTCAGAGTTACGTTAAGCGCCGGAAATGTGATCGAAAACCTTCGCAACGGCCTCGGCGGCATTCCGCGACCGGCGCCGGCCGGGCCGACCGCACCAGCCACCCGCGCATCATGGCGACCACATCGGGACGCACCGGGCGAGCATCCCCGCTCGGGACGGAGGTGACACCGGGAGATCACGGCACACCCGCTGAAGAGCCGGACCGGCCGGCGAGGCGCGTCCGCCGCCGGCCATTGAAGGAAGGGTGCCCGCAATGCAGGATTCCGATGGGAGCTTACGCCGCGGCGGCGTACGCCGCCTCCCCGCGGTGATCGCCGCCGGGGTGCTGGCGATCGCGACCATGATGCTCGCGCCACGGCCGGCGGAGGCGGCGGATCCGCCCTGGCTGACCGTCTCGGCGGACCGCTTCGCCGCGTTCAGCGTCCCGGCCGCCTACATCCAGGCGAACCTGGGCGAGGTCTCGCAGGTGCACATCGAGGGCGACTTCGGCCCCTCCGCCGCCTGGGTGGAGTACGGGCTGACCCGCCGGGGCGACCTCTGGTCGGGCGTACTCGGGCCGCTGGAGCCGGGCCTGTACCACTACCAGGTCACCGCCGACGACACCAAGACCCTCAAGGACCCGACCAACGGCGCCGGCGTGGCCTCCCGGCCGCTGCTGAGCACCTTCCTGGTGCCGGGCGACTCGGCGCGCCTGCTGGCCGACGCGCCCGACGGGCGGCGTGGCACGGTGGAGCCGCTGGCCTACCGCACCGGGAAGGAGCAGCGGACGGCCCTGGTGTGGACCCCGCCAGGGTACTCCGCCCGGGGCGGCCGCCCCTACCCCGTGCTGTACCTGCGATCCGGCCCGGACCGCGCCGCCACCGACTGGCTCGACCTCGGCCGGGCCGGGCAGATCCTCGACAACCTGTCGGCCGGGAACGCCGTCGAGCCGATGGTGGTGGTGATCGCCGACGGCCGGGACGGCGACCCAGGGCTGGCGGACCTCCGCAAGGCGGCCGGGGACGCCTACCGTGTGCACCGCGACCGGGAGCACCAGGCCGTCGCCGGCGTGGCCGAGGGCGGGTCGCAGGCACTGCGCGCCGTGCTGACCGGCCCGGGCGAGTTCGCCTACGCCGGCTCCTTCTCCGGCCGCCCGGCCCAGATCCCGGACCTGGGCCCCGCCGCCGGTCACGGGCTCAAGCTGCTGCGCCTGTACACCGGGAACGTGACCGACCCCGCCTACAACGCGACCGTCGAGCTGACCAGGGCGCTGGACCGCGCCCACGTCAGGTACGAGTTCGACGGCGTCGACCCCCGCGGGGGCGGGAACTGGGCCGCCTGGCGCCGGAACCTGATCGACTTCCTGCCGCGGCTGTTCCGCAAGGTCGCCGGCCACGGCCCGAGCGCCGGCCACGGGCCGCTGCGGGGCCGGTTCGAGCCGCCGGCGCCCGGCACCACCCCCACGCCGGCGGTGACCAAGGACGGCTTCGTCACGTTCGAGACCACGACCGCCTTCACCGGCGCCCGGCACGTCACCGTCTGGGCGAACATCGCGCCCGGCGGGAGCTGGCTGCGCGTCCCGATGGCGCGCACCGGCGACCGCTGGCGGGTGACCGTGGGCCCGCTGGAACCGTGGTTCTACTACTACCAGTGGATCGTGGACCGGGTGGGCACCAAGGACACCGCCAACCCGACGAAGGTCACCTCCGAGCCGGCCTGGAGCTGGTTCCTGCTTCCCGGCAAGCGCGCGCGGCTGCTGTCCGACGTCCCCGCCGGCCGGGGCGGGAAGGTCGAGAGCCTGACCTACCAGAGCACCGTGGCCGGCGCGGAGCGGACCGCGCTGGTGTGGACCCCGCCCGGCTACGACCCCGGCCGCGCCGAGAAGTATCCCGTCCTCTACCTCCAGCACGGCAGCGGGCAGAACTACACCGACTGGACCGAGATGGGACGCGCCAGGCAGATCCTCGACCACCAGTACCTCGACGGTGACCTGGTGCCGATGGTCGTGGTGATGGGCAACGGCAACTCCACCGACTTCACCCGGGAACTGCTGGAGAACATCGTCCCGGCGGCCCGGGCCCGCTACAACATCTCCGGCGATCCCGGCGGGCAGGCCCTGGCCGGCCTGTCGATGGGCGGCGCCCAGGCGCTCGGCGTGCTCAAGGCCCATCCGGGCCGGTTCGCCTACGTCGCGGCGTTCTCCGCCGGGTTCGGCGCCGGCACCGGCGTCGACGCGGCGGCCGTCAACGACGGGACCAAGATGCTGCGCATGTACGTCGGCGACGTCACCGACTTCGCCTACCCGTGGTTCGCGGCGGGACTGGCCACGATGGACGAGCTCGGCGTCCGCTACGAGTTCGACGGGATCACCCCTGGGCCGCACGGCTGGGACGTGTGGCAGAAGAACCTCATCGACCTGGCGCCGCGCCTGTTCAGGCGCTGACCGGCCCGGCCGAGGCGGCACCGCCGGGACACCGCCCGCCCGCGTCCGGGCGTGGCGGGCGGCCGGCGACCGGCGGGAGGGACCGGGCACGGGGCGTATCGACCCGTGCCCGGTGCCGCCGGTCGCCCCGGAGGTGGCGCGTGGACCTTTGCGACCCCGAGGGAGACCATGCCGATGAAGCGAACGAATTTCATGATCGCCGCGGCGCTGCTCGCCGCCGCGGGCGGGCTGGCCGCCTGCTCTCCCGACCAGGGGAAGAGCACGGCCGCGGCGGGCGGGAACGACGCGAGCAGCTGCACCAACACGATCACCAAGCAGAACCTGCCGGTCGTGACGATGTGGGGCTGGTATCCCAACATGCGACTCGTGGTGGACAACTTCAACAAGCGGCACGACGACGTGCAGGTCTGCTGGACCAACGTCGGCCAGGGCAACGACGAGTACCAGAAGTTCCAGACCGCCATCTCGGCGGGCACCGGCGCCCCCGACGTGATCATGGTCGAGATGGACCGGATCCCGACCTTCCAGATCCAGAACGCGCTGGTCGACATCAAGAAGTACGGCTTCGACGCCGTCAAGGCCGACTACGGCGCGGGCGCCTGGAAGGACGTCTCGGTCGGCGGCGCCGTCTACGGGGTGCCGGTCGACGGCGGCCCGCTGGCGATGATCTACCGCAAGGACGTCTTCGACAAGTACCGGATCACCCCGCCGAAGACGTGGGCCGAGTACGAGCAGGCCGCGCGGAAGGTCAAGGACGCCGGAGGCCCGCACTTCGGCGACCTCGGCGCCAACGTGCCGGCCCTGATGATGGCGCTGCAGATCCAGAAGGGCGCCACCCCGTTCACCTACGACCCGGCGCGGCCGAAGGCGATCGGCGTCCGGCTCGACGACCAGGCGTCCAAGGACGTGCTCGACTACTGGGGCGGCCTGGCCAGGCAGGGCCTGGTCGGCACGCAGAACCAGTTCACCCCCGAGTACATCTCCGGTGTGATCAACGGTAAGTACGCCACGTACATCTCGGCGGCCTGGGCGCCCGGGTATCTCACCGGCGCCGGCGTCGGCAAGGGCAAGGACACCGGCAGGTTCGCGGTGGCGCCGCTCCCGCAGTGGGACCCGGCCCGCCCGGTGCAGGTGAACTGGGGCGGCTCGGCCTTCGCGGTGACCGGCCAGGCCAAGGACCCCGCGCTGGCGGCGAAGGTGGCCTACGGTCTGTACGCCGACGACGCCTCGCTCGCCGACGGCTGGACCAATCAGATCATCTTCCCGCTGAACCTCAAGGTGCTGAAGGACCCCGAGTTCGTGGCCGCCAAGGTGGCGTTCTTCGGCGGCCGGCAGGTGAACAAGGAGGTGTACGTCCCGGCGGCGGACGGTTACCGGGGCGTCACCTACAGCCCGTTCGGCCAGTACTACTACGACGCGATGACCAAGCAGCTCAGCGCGCTGATCAAGGGATCGGTCACCGGCGCGCAGGCGGCCGACCGGCTCCAGCAGGACGTGGCGGCCTACGCCGAGGAGCAGGGCTTCACCGTCCAGTGACGACCAGGGTGGGCCGGGCGTCCCGGCCCACCCGCGACTCCCCGGCGTCGACCTCCCGGAGCCACGATGACATTCCTGACCGAAGAGAGCGCACCGCGCGCTCAGGTGACGGCCCCCACGGCCCGCGGCCGGGCGCGCCCGCGCGAGCATCTGATGGGGTGGCTCTTCGTCGGGCCGTTCGCGCTCGTCTTCCTGGCCCTCCTCATCGCGCCGCTCGGGTACGCGCTGTACCTCAGCCTCTTCCGCAGGCAGCTGATCGGCGGCACCGGCTTCGTGCTGTTCGACAACTACGCCAAGGCGTTCACCGACCCGAGCTTCCGGTCCGGGGTGTGGTTCGTCGTCCGCTTCTCGCTGGTGGCCATCCCGCTGCAGATCGCCGTCGCCCTCGCCATCGCCCTGATCCTGGACGCGGTGACCTCGCTGTTCGCCCGCTTCTCCCGGCTGATGATCTTCCTGCCCTACGCGATCCCCACCGTCATCGGCGCGGTCATGTGGGGTTTCCTGTACAGCAGGAGTTTCGGGCCGCTCACCGACGTCTTCGGGTGGTTCGGCGGCACCGCGCCCGACCTCCTCGGCGGCGACCTGATCTTCTACGGCCTGACGAACATCGTCACCTGGCAGTGGGCCGGCTATTACATGATCATCCTGTACGCGGCGCTGCAGGGCATCGACCCGGCGCTGTACGAGGCCGGCCGCATCGACGGCGCCGGCCGATGGCAGGTCGCGCTGCGGATCAAGATCCCGCTGATCACTCCCGCGCTGCTGCTCATCCTGGTCTTCTCGCTCATCGGCACCCTGCAGTTCTTCAACGAGCCGCAGATCCTGCGCCACCTGGCGGCCGGCACGATCGGACCGGACTTCACCCCCAACATGTACGCCTACCAGCAGGCGTTCGCGCTGGCCAACTTCAACTACGGATCGGCGATCTCCTTCGCGCTCGGCGGGATCGTCTTCGTCTGCGTCTACGCCTTCCTGTTCCTCACCCGCAAGCGCAGGAGCTTCCTTCGATGACCGCCCGCTCCCGCACCGCCGGGCGCCACCTGCCCGTCCAGGTGCTCCTCGGCTTCCTGGTCGTGTACTTCCTCGTGCCGTTCTGGTGGGTCATCGTCAACGGATCCAAGGACGCCTCCGGCCTGTTCGGCGGCGGCAACACCATGTGGTTCGCCGGCCGCGTCGACTACGCCGGCAACCTCACCCGGCTGTTCACCTACGACGGCGGCATCTACGGGAGATGGATCCTCAACTCCACGCTGTACGCGCTGGCCGGCGGGGTCGGCGCCACCGTCCTCTCCGTCATGGCCGGCTACGGTTTCGCCAGATACCGGTTCGCCGGCCGGCGCTTCACCTTCTCCGTCATGCTCGGCGCGCTGATGGTGCCCGCGACGGCACTGGTCATCCCGACCTTCATCATGTTCTCCCGGCTCGGCCTGACGAACACCGTCTGGGCGGTGATCCTCCCGTCGCTGCTCAACCCGTTCGGCGTCTACCTGATGCACGTGTACGCGCGCGACGCCGTCCCCGGCGAGATCCTCGACGCGGCACGCGCCGACGGCGCCGGCGAGTTGCGGACGTTCTTCCAGGTCGCGCTGCCGCTGATGCGCCCGGCGGTGGTGACGGTGCTGCTGCTGTCCGCGGTGGCCTCCTGGAACAACTACTTCCTGCCGCTCGCCATGCTCTCCGACAACCGCCTGTTCCCGGTCACCGTCGGCCTCGGCGTCTGGCAGGGGATCGCCGCGGCGAACAATTCGGGCGGCACCTCGCTGTGGAGCCTCATCATCCTGGGCGCGCTGGTGTCGGTGATCCCGCTCGTCGTCGCCTTCTTCACCCTCCAGCGGCACTGGCGTGGCGGCCTGTCGGCCGGCGGCCTGAGATAGGCCGCCGACCGCGCGCACCGCGTGACCGGGCCGCCCGCGGCCGCCCGGACGATCGCCCGGACGATCTCCTCAGGCGGGCTTCACGTTCACCCGGTCGATGATGGCGTCCAGGTCCGCCCCAGAGGGCAGCCCGCCGTAGGCCAGGCTCCGCTCCGGGCCCAGCCGGGCCGCGCAGAAGGCGTCGGCGACGGCGGGCGGGCCGTGCCGGACCAGCAGGGACGCCTGCAGTACCAGGGCGAGGCGCTCCACGACCTGGCGAGCGCGGTATTCGAGGCCGGCCGGGTCGGCGAGCGCGTCCTTGGCCGCGCGGACTGCGGCGTCCAGGTCGGCGTCGGCGCCCTTGGCGAGGTCCACCTCGCCGAAGAACGCGTCCAGGTTCTCCGGTTCCTTGCCGACCGACCGGAGCAGGTCCAGCGCGGCGACGTTGCCCGAGCCCTCCCAGATCCCGTTCAGCGGCGACTCGCGGAACAGCCGCGGCAGCTGCGAATCCTCCACGTAGCCGTTGCCGCCCAGGCACTCCAGCGACTCGGCCGCGTGCCCCGGGGCCCGCTTGCACACCCAGTACTTGGCCGCGGCCAGCGCCACCCGGCGCAGCGCCCCCTGGCCGGTGTCGCCGCGGATCGCCCGGTCGGTCGCCCCGGCCAGCCGCAGCGCCAGCGTGGTCGCCGCCTCCGACTCCAGCACCAGGTCGGCCAGCACGTTGCGCATCAGCGGCTGGTCGGCGAGCGGCTTGCCGAACGCCGACCGGTGCAGCGCGTGGTGCACGGCCTGCCGCACGCCGGCCCGCATGCCCGCCGCCGAGCCGAGCACGCAGTCCAGCCGGGTCATGTTGACCATCTCGATGATGGTGCGCACCCCCCGGCCCTCCTCGCCGACCAGGTGCGCCCGCGCGCCGTCGTACTCGACCTCCGCCGAGGCGTTGGACCGGTTGCCGAGCTTGTCCTTCAGCCGCACCAGGCGCAGCGCGTTGCGGGAGCCGTCCGGCAGCACCCGCGGCAGCAGGAAGCACGACAGGCCGCCCGGGGCCTGCGCCAGCACCAGGAACACATCGCACATCGGCGCCGAGTTGAACCACTTGTGGCCGGTGATCGCGTACGTGCCGTCGGCCAGCGGCTCGGCCCGGGTGGTGTTCGCCCGCACGTCCGAGCCGCCCTGCTTCTCGGTCATGGCCATCCCGGCCAGCACCCCCCGCTTGGTGGCGGGCGGGCGTAGGCCGGGCTCGTAGGCGCGCGAGGCGAGCAGCGGTTCCCACTCGGCGGCCAGCGCCGGGCGGTGCCGCAATGCCGCCACGCTGGCGTAGGTCATCGAGATCGGGCAGCCGTGCCCCGCCTCCACCTGCGACCACACGTAGAACTTGGCGGCCCGCGCCACATGCGCGCCCGGCCGCCGCGACACCCACGGCGAGGCGTGCAGGCCGTGCGTCACCGCCACCGACATCAACTCGTGCCAGGCCGGGTGGAACTCGACCTCGTCCAGCCGGTTGCCGTACCGGTCGTGGGTGCGCAGCACCGGCGGGTGCTCGTTGGCCAGCCGCCCCCACTCCTGCGCCCGCGCCGAGCCCGCCAGGGTGCCGAGCATCCGCAACTCGCCGAGGGCCCAGTCCGCCTCCTCGCGCCGCACCCCCTCCACCAGGGCGGGATCGGCGGACACATCGTGGCCGGTGAGCGGGGGGGCCTGGTTGAAGACGTCGTGCGTCAAAGGAAGCCTCCGGGCGATCCGATGCGTGCGGGCAGGGACGCGAAGCGTTCGTTCGTGCACACTCCGCTTTCCATCACATCATCATTTCCGGAAGAACGTTCCACCGGAGCGCGGCCCTGGTGGATTCGGTGCCCGCCGCTCGGGCAGGGGTGGCGCGACGGGGGACGAACGGACCGGCGATCGGGGGAGCCCGGGGTGAAGGCGTCGCATGTCCGCGTACGGCGCGGGCCGGTCGCCGCGTGCCGCACCCGGCGGCCGCGGGCTCGGCTCAACATTTCCCGGGAACAGTGGGATGCTCGGGGGCGTGGACGAGGAGGGGTGGGACCGGTGGACGGGCCTGACAAGACCGATGACCGGGTGCTCCACCAGCGTGTCGTGGGCGGCGACGAGGCCGCCCTCGGCGAGCTGCACGACCGCCTCTACCCGCTGGTGCTGGCGCTCGCGCTGCGGGTGACCCGGGACCGGTCCGTCGCCGAGGACATCGTCCAGGAGGTCTTCGTCACCTTCTGGCAGCGCCCGCTGTCCTTCGACCCCGACCGGGGCACCCTGCGGTCCTGGCTGGCCACCATCGCCCACCGGCGCGCGGTGGACCACGTCCGCACCGAGGAACGGCACCGCACCGCGCGCGCCCCGCTGCTGCCCGAGCCCGCCGCCGGCCCTCCCGAGGAGGGCGTGCTCGCCGCCGACGAGGCCGCCCGCGTCCGGCGCGCCGTCAGCCGGTTGCCCGGCGAGGTGCGCCAGGCCATCGAACTCGCCTACTACGGTGGCCGTACCTACCGCCAGGCGGCCGAAGAGCTCGGCCTGCCCGAGGGGACGGTCAAATCCCGGATCAGACTCGGCCTGCGGAAGATCGCCGACGAGCTCTCCGAAGAGGAGGTGTGACGGTGGATCGCCAGCCGCGCTCCGGCGCCGGGATCCCCGGACCCTCCGACCCCATCACCCGCCTGGCCGTGGACGCCGCCGCCGAGCGCCTCGGCCCGCCGCCGGCCGCCGCCCGGTCCCGGCTGCTGGCCGCCGCCCGGGCCGCCCGCCGGCCGGCCGGCGCCGCCGGCCACCCCGCCCCGTACGCGGCCCGGGTGGCCGCCATGGACGCCCTGCTCGCCTCGGCCGCGCCCGCCGACCTGTCCCGCCGCATCGTGGAGGGCTGGACGCTGACGGAACTGGTCGCCCACCTCGCCGCCGTCGACGGCCTGGTCGCGGCGGCGCTGGGCACCCCGGTCGCCGGCCCGCCACCCGGCGCCGACGACCCGATCGCCCGCACCGCCGAACTGCACGCCCACATCCGCGACCTGCCCGCCGACCGCGTCCGCGCCGAATGGCTCGACCAGGCCGCCGCGCTCGCCGAGCGCGCCGCCGCGACCGATCCGGGCACCCCGGTCACCGCCTCCGGCATGACGCTGCCGCTGGCCGACCACCTGCTCGCCCGCGCGCTGGAGACCTGGATCCACACCGCCGACGCCGCCGCCGTGCTCGGTCTCGCCCTGCCCCGCCCGATCACCGAGCACATCCGGCCGACCGCCGACCTGTGCGCCCGGCTGGTCCCGGTGACGATGGCGCTGTCCGGGCTGGCCGCCCCCGGCCGCACGCTGCGCCTGACCCTGACCGGTGACGGCGGCGGCACCTGGCACCTTCCCCTCGCCCCGCAGGAGCCCGCCGAGCCGCCGGCCGGCACGCCGGCGGACACCGAGATCAGCTGTGACGCCGTCGCCTTCTGCTTCCTCCTCGGCGGCCGCGGCTCCCCGGACGCCTTCCCTGCCGACGTCCACGGCGACCACGCCCTGGCCCGTGACATCCTGCACGCAGCCCCCGCCCTCTCCGGGCCTTGAGATCGGGTTGCGACATATCGCGGTTGGGGCGGTTTGGGGCTACATTCGGGGCATGGATGAATCGGGTGGCATGCGGGCTTCGGATGCCGAGCGGGAAGCGGTGGTCGAGCGGCTCCGGGAGGCGTCGGTCGAGGGCCGGCTGACGCTGGCCGAGCTGACCGAGCGCACCGAGGCCGCCTACCTGGCCGCCACGCACGCCGAGCTGGCCCAGGTCACCGCCGACCTGCCGGGCGGGCCGCCGCAGGCGTACCGGCCGCCGGCCGCCCCGCGGACCGGCGGGCGGGCCCGCCGGTGGCTGGTCGCGGTCATGGGCGACACCAAGCGGCATGGCAAGTGGCGGATCGACGGGGAGATCGGCGCGGTCGCGGTGATGGGGGACGTGACGATCGACCTGCGCGAGGCCGAGGTGCGGTCCAACGAGATCGACATCGTCGCCACCGTGGTCATGGGCGACATCAAGATCATCGTGCCGGACGGGGTGGACGTCGACCTGACCGGCGTCGTGGTCATGGGGGACAAGAGCACCAGGGTCATCGAGGCGCCGCCCGGGCAGAACGTGCCGATCGTCCGGGTCCGCGCGTACGTGCTGATGGGCGACGTGAAGGTGATCGGCGACTCGCACGCCAAGCCGATCAAACGGGACTGGTACGCCTGGAGCGGCTGGTGGGCCGAGCGGCGTGCCGAGTTCCGCGAGGACATGCGGGGTATGCGGCGCGAGCTGCGCGACGAGCGCCGCGGCCGTGGCCGCTACCGGGACCGGCGCGAGCTGTACGGCGCCGCGCCGGGCGGCTGGGACCACGGTCACGGTGCCTGGCACGGGGGCGAGGCCCCCGAGCACGCCGACCCCTACCGGCGGCCCGGCCCGCCGCCTCCGGCGCCGCCGTCCCCGCCGGGATACTGACTTCGGTCAACCGGCGGCCGCGGCGGCCTCGGCCTGCTGGACGGCCTTCTTGAGCGCGCCGGGGACCGGGTGGATCGGGTCGCCCAGCTCTTCGGCGCGGTGGCGTACCCCGCGCCATTCGGCCCGGGGCAACACGGTCCGCAGCCGGACGGCCGCGGCCAGCGCGGCGAGCGCGGCGTCCGCCGGTGCCAGGCGCTCCACCGGCCGGCCGCCCTTCAGCGCGGACGCGGCCGTGCTCGCCAGCTGCTTCGGCACCCGCGGGTCGCGGACCGTCACCTTGGTGTAGGGGAAGATGCCGAGCACCCGGTGGGTCTCCAGCCGGATCCAGCCGCCGGCGGCCAGCCGGGCACGCACGTCGCGGACGGCGGCGCCGGTCGCCCGGCTCACCCAGCGCTGCCAGGAACGGGGCCGGGCCGCTGCGATCTGCTGGAGCACCGGGTCCAGCAGCGGATCCGCGGAGTGGGCGCGAGCCGCCTTCGGCCGCCCGCCGGTGTCGGTGAGGTCGCCGCGCAGCAGCAACTCGGCCAGGATCCCGGCGCGCAGCAGGTAGCCGAGCCGGAACCCGGCGACCGGGCGTCCGCGCCGTGGGTCGTAGGCGAGCAGGTAGAGCCGCTCGGGCAGCGTCTCGGGCAGGTTCATCTCACTCGTCTCCTCGCTGGTCACCCGGGGGCGCCGTCCTCGCCGCCGCCGGTCCTGCCGGTCGTGCCGCCGTTCGCGTCGCCGGCCGTGCCGCCGTCCGTACGCCCGGTCGCGTCGCCGTCCGTACGCCCGGCCGTGCCGCCGGCCGGGGCGCCCGCGGAGGCACCTTGGGCCGGTGCCTTGCGCGGGCGGCCGCGGCGGGGGATGCCGCCCGCCTCGCCGGGCAGCCGCCCGGCGTCGGCCAGTGCCCGGCGGAGCAGGAACTCGATCTGGGCGTTGGTGCTGCGCAACTCGTCCCCGGCCCACCGGGCGAGCGCGTCGTGCACGGCCGGGTCGAGCCTCAACAGGATCTTCTTGCGTTCGCTCACTGGTACAGGGAGCCGGTGTTCACGACGGGCTGGACGTCCCGGTCGCCGCACAGCACCACCAGCAGGTTGCTCACCATCGCGGCCTTGCGCTCGTCGTCCAGGTCGACGACGTCGGCGACGTCCAGCCGGTGCAGCGCGGCCTCCACCATGCCGACCGCGCCCTCGACGATCTGCCGCCGGGCGGCGACCACCGCGCCGGCCTGCTGGCGGCGCAGCATGGCCTGGGCGATCTCCGGCGCGTAGGACAGCTGGGTGATGCGCGACTCGATGACCCGCACCCCGGCCGAGGCCACCCGGGCGGCGATCTCGGTGGACAGCCTGCCGGTGATCTCGTCGGCGTTCTCCCGCAGGGACAGACCGGCGCCGTCGTGCGAGTCGTAGGGGTAGTTGCCGGCGATGTGCCGGACCGCGGTCTCGGTCTGGATGGCGACGAACTCCACGAAGTCGTCCACCTCGAACGTCGCCTTGGCGGTGTCCTCCACCTGCCAGACGACGACGGCGGCCATCTGGATCGGGTTGCCGTCCGCGTCGTTGACCTTGGCGACGTCGGTCTCGTGGTTGCGGATCCGGGTGGAGACCCGGCGGCGCACGGTGAAGGGGAGCACCCAGCGCAGGCCGTCGGTGCGGGTGGTGCCGAGGTAGCGGCCGAGCAGCTGCACGACCCGGGCCTCGCCGGGCGCGATGGCTATCAGGCTGGTGAGCGGGATCACCCCCACCACCAGCAGGACCACCCCGGCGCCCGCCAGGCCGGCGACCTGCTCGGTCACCCCCCGGTTCAGCAGCCAGCCGCCCGCGGCCAGCACTACCAGGACGATGGCCAGCACCGGCCATCCCGACATCTCGAACGGCCGCTTCTCGCTCACCCGCGACGCCGGCATCTCCACCGCGGCCTCGTCCACCATCTGCGCCATCGTTCCTCCGGGGGGTCGGTCTCGATGGCACAACCATAGCAAAGTGATATCACTTTTTTAACCCCCGATTGCCCGATTGCAGCCGAAGAAGACTCGGCTCGCGTCGGCCCTCGAGCCCTGACCTCTCGTCGATCGACCTACGGGGCCGTCCCCTGGCGCCAGGCCTCGGCGAGCAGGGCGTAGGTGTAGCCGTCCACCCAACCTAGTTCGGCGTGCCAGGAGTCGCCCACGCCGTGCTGCTCACGACGCATGCCGACCTTCTCCAGGAGCCGCACCGAGGGCAGGTTGTCCGCGAAGCAGCCCGCGGTGATCCTGCGAACGCCCAGCCGGTCGAACGCGTATGCCACCATCGCGGTGACGGCCTCGGTCGCATACCCGTGGCCGCCGTACGCCGGGTCGAAGATGTAGCCGAGTTCGGCCTCCGTCCGCGGCGGCATTCCCGGTTGGCCCATGCCATCGGCCACGTCGAGCGAGACGGTCCCGATCACCATGCCGTCGAGGACGACCGCCACGCTGTGATCGTCGGGGTTTGCCGCCGCGCGCCGCCACACCGCGCGCAACGACGCGGCGTCGACCTCCGTGCGCAGGAGCCAGCGGGTGACCTCCGGCAGGTTGCGGTACTGCATGATCCGGTCGATGTCCTCGTCGCGCACCGGCCGAAGCTCTAGGCGTTCGGTGCGCAGATTCGTGCTCGCCATGGGTGGGACGGTAACGGTCAGGGTCCGGCGGCACACCTGGTTATCCCACCGCCCGGTCGATGACATCACAGGCACGCGACGGCCGTTCGCCGGGACCGACGATGCGCCGAGTCGGTGACCGGTTCGCCGCTGAATGCCGCCGGCGCGGTCACCTGATCGTCGTCAGCGGCGGGTGAGTGATGGTGGGCGGTCTTGGTGTAGCGGGTGCTTCAGTCGAGGTTGTTCCGTTGGCGAACCAGATTCGCGATCGCCAGGATCTTCGGGCGGCCGGTCGCCTTGAACGCGAGGCCGTGCCGGAAGATCTCGGGAATCCAGTATTCGTCCTCCTCCCGGAAGACGACTCCGTTCGCGGCGAGGACTTCGAGCTGGGCGGTGGTCAGTTCTACCGCCTCCGGGCTGAAGGGGATTCTCTTCCGTTCGGCCGGCAGGCTCTGCAGATGCTGGAGGATGGCGCCTACCTGAGGACTCTCCTCGGTAATGGCGCGGATCTTGTCCAGGCTGCACTGGACGAGGGCCTTCCTCATGGCGGCGGGTGTCAGCAGGCGGGTCGAAGAGCGCACGTCCTCGGCGGAATGAGCCGCCGACTCCTTGAGGAACGTCACGATGTCACGCGCCTGGATCTGGTCGTTGAAGTCGGACAGCGCGGCCAGGAACCAGCCGTCGGAACGCGCCTCCCTCGACCTTGGGGAGCCCATTTTCTCGCCCCACAACGGATGCAGCATCGTGCTCAGGGACTGGTTCCTGGCCGCCGCCACCTGGTCGGCCGTGAGTTCCGGCAATGCTCCAGAGCGCTGCGTCACCCAAAGGGCCAAGCGCAGCGCCTCGAAGTGATTCCACTTGAGTTCATAGTCGCTGTACCGGGCGAAGAACTGCTGGTGGTTCTGCCTGATGGCCGACTGCACGAGGTCACGCCGGACAAAAATGATCAAACCGAGGGGTCGTCCGCGCAGGCTGCGCAGCCAGTCGATGCAGTCGATCAGCAGGACCCGGAGCGCCTGACGCTGGATCTCATTGCCGAGAAGATCTTGAAGGAGATCCTCCAGCCCGTCGAAGAGGAAGATCCGGGTGTTCTCGGCGGCGAACTCGATCAACCTGTGCTCGACATCGGCAGGAGTGGCGTCGATGCCCACGACTCGGGCCATGCAGGTCAGCCACACCCGTCTCCATTCGACGTTGGTGAGCTCGGAACGCAGGGCGCCGTCCACCAGGTCGTGCAGTGCCAGTTGCGTGGCGACTCCGGGGCCCCCATCGGTGGTGGCGCCCTGCTGGATCTCGTCGATCCGCTCGCGTGCGGAGTCACTGAGATGCTTGGACACCAGCACCGGTGCGAGGGGCGCGTCAAGGGTCACGCCGGACACGCCGACATCGTCCGCGTAGCGGCGCCAGGTATGGCGGAAGCACATTTGCAGTTGGGTGAACGTCTTTCCGGAGCCCTTGGCTCCGGTGACCACACACAGCGGTGGTTCGGTCCGATGCGACGTGAGGATGTTGCGCAGCGATTCGGTCGGCAGGAAGTCGGCGTCTTCCGCCGTCTCGGCGTACACCAGCCGCTGGGCGAATTCGGTCAGGTGGTTGCGCCTGATCGCCAGTTCGTCAGGTTGCACGGCGATGGTGATCGCACCGCCGTCCGACGGATGATCCTGGCGAACCTGTTCCGGGGCCGGCAGAAGTTCGTCTGCGAGCGAAGCCAGCGTCTCGGAGAGGTGCTGACGACGCACCAGATCGGTGACCGCCTCCCAGGATTCGGGGAGGGCGAGAAGGCGGTCCTGGAAGACGCTGAAGATCGGTTCCAGGGTCACGTCCCGGTCGGTGATCAGATCATCCCTTCCGGGCGAGAGCCGTTCGAGGGTGCCGGAGATCGCGTCCCGGAGGCGGGTCGCGGCCGACATCGCCAGCTCCCGGTGTCCGTCCTCACGGAACTGGGTGATGACCGCGACGCTCGCCGGGTCGTCGGCACCCGACGGAGCGCGGCGGCCGAGTTGCTGGATGGTGCGGACGGTGCCGTGCAACGACTGGCTGCTGACCGTGGTGACGAAGATCCGCTGGATCCTGGGGTCGAGCAGGATGGGAGCGGCGAGTTCGCTGCTCCCCGCGCGGAGATCGATGAGAACCGTCCGTGCGCCGAGCCGGTCGGCGAGTTCGGCAAGAGACTCCGTCAGGTAGTAGATCGACCGGTCGGGCGTCAGCAGGTCGGTGGGTTCCAGCCGCGGAGGGGCGATGTCATACAACGACCGTCGGGTCGGCATGACGATCACATTTCCCATCATCTGGTTCGGAAGGTAGGCGGCTCCGAGTCGCACCGCGTCATCCGGGCGCCCGTTCTCGGAGGAGTGCAGGAGTGCGAGGAAATCCTCGTAGCCGAAATCGACCCGGCGTCCATGTGCACCGAACATCCAGGTGATTCCCGGCGCTTCTAAATCGGCGTCCACCAGCAGTACCCGGCCGCCACGTTGGGCGAGCGCCTCGGCGAGGGCGACTCCGTGCAGAGTGCGGCCGACCCCTCCTTTGAACGAGTGCAGGGCGGCTACCCGCACATCACCGGCAAATGGCGCACCGGGCCGTGGCAGCGGCTCGCTGAGGGAGGCCACGATGCGCCGCTCTCGCCAGCGAGGCTCTCGCCGTGGTTTCTCCACATCCCGCCGATGTACCGCGATCGGCAGCAACCGCGTCGAAGGGCGCCCGGGAACGTCGTCCAGCCGCAGCAGCGGCTGCTCATCCTGGAACAACGAGCCGACACCGAACACCTCGCTCAGCCAGGACAGGGCACTCACCTGGGACGCGTCCGGAGCGACGGTCACTTCCAGGCCGTCCCAGAAGGCATCGCACTCCAGCACCCACTCCGGCCAGCGGCCGGCCGCCGCCAACGCCGCGAGGTGGGCATCGACGTCGACCCAGGTGAAGATGTGCCCCGGAGTTCCGAGCTCCTCATCTGGCATGATCACACACGCAATTCTTGCCGACACCAGTCCAGGAGGTCGTGCAACACGACAAGTGCCTGCTCCTCGTGCTCTTTTCTCAGCGAATGTCCGTATCGCCATGCTTGGTGGAGGTCGCGGAACTCTACGCGTTGCCGGCGATCCTGCTGACTCGTACATGAGTGGATCTGGTCGCAGAGACTGCGGGGCAGCCGTAACTCCTTGGCCAGCAGTTTCAGATCGTGATGAGCACGGAGATGCTCCGGCAGCTGCGAGGTGGACCGCAACCCGTGCCGCTCGAGCAGGGAGGACTTGAGCCCGCATTCAGCCCCGTAGAAGAGCAACAGCGCGGCCGAGGCGCCCGAGTCGAGCACGGCGGCCGCCGCCTGGTGTCGGGAAAGGCTGGCACGAAGTTGATTGCGCCCGACGTCTATGGTCACGCGGAGTGACGTTACCATCTCTTTGCGTTACGTAGTGGCGTAGCGCTCCAGCAGGATGCTCGCCAGTTCGGGGGTGGGGCCGAGGGGGGCGGTTACGGTGTGGGCGCCGGCGGCCAGTGCGGTGCGGCGTGCCTTGTCGGCGAAGTGGCCGGGGGCGAGGAGGTACAGCGCGACCGCCACCCGCCGCGGCCGGCCGGCGGGGTCGGCGCCGAGGAGGGCCTGGACGGCCTGCTCGGGGGTGGGGTCGGCGGCCGAGGCGTAGGCGGCGGTCACCGAATGCCAGCCGGTCCGGGCCCATTCGGCGGCCATGGCGGTGATCGTGGCGTTGGCGGCGGGGTCGCTGGAGCCGGCCGAGACGAGCACCACCGCGGTGTCCGGGTCGCCGGCGGGCACCCCGGCCTCGGCCAGCCGGCGCTCCAGGGCGGCGAACATCAGCGGGTGCGGGCCGAGCGTGCCGCCCTGGCGGACGCGCAGCGTCGGGCGGGCGGCCTGGATCTCGCGGAGCCCGGAGGGGATGTCGACCCGGCTGTGGTAAGCCTCGGTGAGCAGCAGCGGCAGCACGACGGCCTCGTCCAGGCCGGCCAGTGCCTCGGCCAGGGTCGGGCGGCAGTGGTCGAGGTAGGCGACCCGGACCGGCAGGTCCGGGCGGGCCTGCCGCACCTGGTCCAGCACGGCCTCCACGGTGGCCGCGGCCCGCGGGTCGCGCGACCCGTGCGCCACCGCGACCAACGGCACCGGCCGTTCGATGGGGGCCGCCGCCGGCGGCGGCACGGGGCCGTCGCCGGCATGGCGCCCTGGAAGCGGCGTCAGAGGTGGATTCCGCATTCGGTCTTGCCCAGACCGGCCCACCGGCCGCTGCGCGGGTCCTCGCCGGGGGCGACCCGGCGGGTGCACGGCGCGCAGCCGATGGACGGATACCCGTCGTAGTGCAGCGGATTGATGATCACGCCGTTGTCGGCCATGTAGTTGTCGACGTCGTCCTGGGTCCAGCGGGCGATCGGGTTGACCTTGACCATCTGGCGCTTGGCGTCCCACTCGACCACCCGGGTGCCGGCCCGGGTCGGCGACTCGTCGCGGCGAATGCCGGAGATCCACGCAGCGTACGGCTCCAGCGCGCGGTTCAGCGGCTCGACCTTGCGCAGGTAGCAGCACAGGTCGGGGTTGCGGCCGTTCAGGCGTGGCCCGAGGTCGCGCTCCTGCTCGGCGACCGTCCGGGACGGCGCCACGTTGATCACGTTCACGTCGTAGACCTGCTGCACGGCGTCCCGGGTGCCGATGGTCTCGGCGAAGTGGTAGCCGGTGTCGATGAACAGCACGTCCACGCCCGGCTTCACCCGGCTGACCAGGTCGACCAGCAGCGCGTCGCTCATCGAGGAGGTGAGGCACAACCGGTCGCCGAACGTCGCCGCCGCCCAGCGGATGATCTCCCGCGCCGGGGCGTCCTCTAGGAACTCCGCGGCCGACTCCACGATGGCACGCAGGTCCAGGACCCCGCGCTGCCGCTCCAGTCCGATTTCTATGTCCAGCAATGTCATGACACGCTCACCACTTCTCGTCCGTCAGTTGTGCGGGACCGTGCGCCGGGGGTCACGACCGCACGCCGATACCGAGGAACTTGAGCCGGAAGGCGCGGGCACAGGACCGGCAGTACCAGCAGCCGTCGCCCTCGTACGGCTCCAGGTCCTCGTCGCCGCAGTAGGGGCAGTGGAAGGGGACCGCTCGCTCGCTCATGCCCGCCCGCCCGGCCCGGTCACGACAGGTCCGCCTCGTCGGCGCGCCGTACCCACTCGGCGAAGGTCTCGCCCTCGTTCTTCTGGCCCTGGAAGTTCTTCAGCACCCGCTCGACGTAGTCCGGCAGCTCGGCGGCGGTGGCCTTCAGCCCGCGCACCTTGCGGCCGAACCCGGGGGAGTCGCCCATGGAGCCGCCGAGGTGGATCTGGAACCCCTCGACCTGGGCGCCGGTCGCGTCCGTGACGAGCTGGCCCTTCAGCCCGATGTCGGCGACCTGGATGCGCGCGCAGGAGTTGGGGCAGCCGTTGACGTTGATGGTCAGCGGGTCGGTGAAGCCGGGCAGCCGCCGCTCCAGCTCGTCGATCAGGTCGGAGGCCAGCGCCTTGGTCTCCACGATCGCCAGCTTGCAGTACTCGATGCCGGTGCAGGCCATGGTCTGCCGGCGGAAGGTGCTCGGCCGGACCTGCAGGTCGGCCGCCTCCAGCTCGGCCACCAGCGCCTCCACCCGGTCCGGCGGCACGTCCAGGATGACCATCTTCTGCTCGACGGTCGTGCGCACCCGGCCCGAGCCGTACCGCTCGGCGAGGTCGGCGATGGCGAGGAGCTTGTCACCGTCCAGCCGGCCCACCCGCGGCGCGAAGCCGACGTAGCGGTTGCCGTCCTGCTGCGGGAAAACGCCGACGTGGTCGCGCCGCCCGCCGCGCGCCGGCTGCGGCGCCGGGCCGTCGGGCAGGGTGTGGCCGAGGTACTCCTTCTCCAGCACCTCGCGGAAGCGCTCGACGCCCCAGTCGTTGACCAGGAACTTGATGCGGGCCCGGTGGCGCAGCCGCCGGTAGCCGTAGTCGCGGAAGATGCCGGTGACCCCGGCCCAGACCTCGCTCACCTGGTCGGGACGGACGAACACCCCGAGGCGCTTGGCGAACATCGGGTTGGTGGACAGCCCGCCGCCCACCCACAGGTCGAAGCCCCGCTCGCCGTTCTCGTCCTCGACGCCGACGAACGCGATGTCGTTGATCTCGTGCACCGTGCAGTGCGCCGGGCAGCCGCTCATGGCGGTCTTGAACTTGCGCGGCAGGTTGGAGAACGCCGGGTCGCCGATGTACCGCTCGACGGTCTCGGCGATCTGCGGCGAGGCGTCGATGATCTCTTCGGCGTCGATGCCGGCCAGCGGGCAGCCCAGCATGACGCGCGGGGTGTCGCCGCAGGCCTCGGTGGTGGACAGCCCGACCGCCTCCAGGGCCTCCCAGATGGCCGGGACCGACTCCACCTCCACCCAGTGCAGCTGGATGTTCTGCCGGTCGGTGACGTCGGCGGTGCCCCGGGCGTAGGTGTTGGCGATCTCGCCGATGGTGCGCAGCTGCCGCAGGTCGAGCTGCCCGCCGTCGATCCGGACCCGCAGCATGAAGTAGCGGTCGTCCAGCTCCTCCGGCTCCAGGATCGCGGTCTTGCCGCCGTCGATGCCGGGCTTGCGCTGGGTGTACAGGCCGAACCACCGGAACCGGCCGCGCAGGTCGGCCGGGTCGATCGAGTCGAAGCCGCGCTTGGAGTAGACGTCGATGATCCGCTGACGGACGTTCAGCCCGTCATCGTTCTTCTTGTTCTCCTCGTTCTTGTTGAGCGGCTCACGGTAACCGAGAGCCCATTGGCCTTCGCCTTTAGGGCGCTTGTGGTGGCGGCTCGCCGGCCTGGGCGGGCTGGTCATGTGGCGTCCTTTGCCGAGAAGTGATCAGGTCAGGCGGGACGCGCGCGCGGCGGGCATGGCCGTCTGGAGCTCACTCCGGAGGGCATGAAAAAAGACGCCGGTTCACGCGCCCGTGCTGCCGAGAGTCAACAGGGGGCGATGATCAACGGGCGTCACAACAGATGGCACTGCGGACACGCAGGAAGTCGACGTGGCGTCGCACGACGAGGAGCGGGTCCGCTGGCATGTCCGCTACGATACCCGCCGCCGGTCGGATGTCCAATATCAGGTCCACAGTCTGGACATTCGCGACACCGCTCGGCGGCGTCCGTACCTCCGGAGCGCCCGGCCCTCGAAGGCCGCCGGCCGGCCCTGCGCCGCCCGGCAGGGGGTCACCCCTGCCTCAGCCAGTTCGTGGGCGGCTCGGGCGCGCGGTCCCCGTCCTGCTCGGAGTCGCCGGACTCCTGCTCCTGGCCGGTCGGTGGCTTGTGCTGGCAGTCGCACCAGGACCCGCCCTGGCACTCCTCGTGCCGGTGATCCTTGCAGTCCTCGCAGATCATCCTGTCATTGTTCCCCGTGGGCACTGGTTACGCTGGCGGCACGTCCGTCGAATCGTGAGGTGCCATGGCCGTCTCCATGCCCGACCTGCTGGCCGACCTGCGCGCCGAGGGCGACGAGCTGCTGGCCGTGCTCGAACCGCTCGGGCCGGCGGAGTGGGAGCGCCCCACCCCGGCCGCGGGCTGGGCGGTGCGCGACCAGGTCAGCCACCTCGCCTGGTTCGACGACGCGGCCACCACCGCGGCCACCGACCCCGAGGGCTTCCGGGCCGCGCTGCCGGCGTTCGCCGCCCGCGGCGAGGGCGCGGTGGACGAGATCGCGGCGGCCGCCCGCGGCCTGTCGCCCGGCCAGGTGATCGACTGGTTCCGCGCCGCCCGCGCACGCAGCCTGGCGGCCCTTGCGGCCGTGGACCCCCGGGCGCGGCTGCCCTGGTACGGGCCGGACATGTCGGCCGCGTCGTTCGCCACCGCGCGGATCATGGAGACCTGGGCGCACGGCCAGGACGTCGCCGACGCGCTGGAGATCACCCGGGTGCCGACCGACCGGCTGCGGCACATCGCGCTGCTCGGCGCGCGGGCCCTGCCCTACGGCTTCGTGGTGCGCGGGCTGGAGCCGCCGGCCGCGCCGGTGCGCGTCGAGCTGACCCTGCCCGGCGGCGGCCGGTTCGAGCACGGCCCGGCCGGTGCGGCCGACCTGGTGCGCGGGACGGCGCTGGACTTCTGCCTGCTGGTCACCCGGCGCCGGCACCGCGATGACACCGCGCTGGAGGTGCGCGGCGCCACGGCCGAGGCCTGGCTGTCGGTCGCCCAGGTCTTCGCCGGGCCGCCGGGGGCCGACCGGCCCGCCGGGATGCCCCGACCATGATCCTGGCGGCGCCGTCCGCCCTGGTGGGAACGGTGTTCCGGTAGGACAAGCCGGTTCGGGGTAGGCGGTGCTCACGGAGATCGGCACAGGGCGGGGTCATGGTCGTACCGGGTAGCGAGCAGCGATGCGAATACTGTTGGGTTCCATGACGTCCACCGACGCGCCGCGCGGGGCCTCCTCCGCGCGGGTCCGCGGCCGACGCCGGCGGCTGATCCGGTCCACCGCCGCCAGGCGCATCTCCGCGGTGCGCCGCTCGCGCGTGTGGAACGCCGTCACCGGCACCCGCTCCTGGGAGGTGGTGAAGGGCACCACGGTGGCCGGGTTCAACTTCCGGGTCACCGGGCTGGCCGGCGAGGCCGCGTTCTTCGCGCTGCTGTCGCTGCCGCCGTTCGTGCTCGGCATCATCGGCCTGCTCGGCCACCTGAGCGGCGTGCTCGGCCCGGACACCATCGCCGAGACCCGCGGCTGGGTGCTGCGGCAGGCCCACCTGCTGTTCACCGACGACACCGTGGGCCGGGTGGTGCGCCCGCTGCTGGACGACGTGCTGCGCGGCGGCCAGGTCCCGCTGATCTCGCTCGGCTTCCTGCTGTCGCTGTGGTCGGGGTCGCGGGCGCTGTTCGTCTATGTCGACCTCATCTCCATCGCCTACGGCCTGGGGGAGACGCGCAACATCGTCCGCACCCGCATCCTGTCCTTCGGCCTGTACCTGGCCGCGCTGCTGCTGGGCCTGATCGTGATCCCCGTACTGGTGGTGGGGCCGACCCTGATGTCGGAGACGCTGCCCCCCTACGCCGACCTGGTGGCGATCTTCTACTGGCCGGTGGTGGTCGTCGGCTCGGTGCTGGTGCTGACGCTGCTCTACCACGTCAGCGTGCCGTTGCGGACCCGGTGGTGGCGCGAGCTGCCCGGCGCGGTGCTCGCCCTGGTCATCTGGATCCCCTGCGCCGCGGTGCTGCGCGCGGTGCTGGCCGCCTGGTTCACCCCGCTGTCGGTCTACGGCTCGCTGGCCGCGCCGATCGCGGTGCTGCTGTGGCTCTACATCACCGCGCTGGCGGTGCTCATCGGCGCGACGCTGAACGCGGAGGTCGACCGCCTCTGGACCCGTGGTGGATCGGGGCGCAACGGCGAGTCCGCTATCGTCTGACCTGAGGCGACTGGCGCGTCGGGGTGGACCACCACCAGGGAGCGAACAGCCGGGGGCCGTGCGCCTGGGTCCACGGAGCAGCCAACGAAGGGTAGGGCCATGAGTTCTCTTGCGGACGTCGACCCGCAGCTCGCCGAGCTGATCAGGGCGGAGGAGCGCCGGCAGGCCGACACCGTCAAGCTGATCCCCTCGGAGAACTACGTCTCGCGGGCCGTGCTCGAAGCGACCGGCACCGTCCTCACCAACAAATACTCCGAGGGCTACGCCGGCAAGCGGTACTACGAGGGCCAGCAGGTCATCGACCAGATCGAGACCCTCGCCATCGAGCGGGCCAAGGCGCTGTTCGGCGTGCCGTTCGCCAACGTGCAGCCGTACTCGGGGTCGCCGGCCAACCTCGCCGTCTACCTCGCCTTCCTGAACCCCGGCGACACCGTCATGGGCATGGGCCTGCCGTTCGGCGGGCACCTCACCCACGGCTGGTCGGTCTCGGCCACCGGCAAGTGGTTCACCCCGGTCCGCTACGGCGTGCGGCGCGACACCGGCCGCATCGACATGGACGAGGTGCGCGCCCTGGCCCTGGAGCACCGGCCCAAGCTGATCTTCTGCGGCGGCACCGCCATCCCGCGGACGATCGACTTCCCGGCGTTCGCGGAGATCGCCCGCGAGGTGGGCGCGGTGCTGGCCGCCGACATCGCCCACATCGCCGGCCTGGTCGCCGGCGGCGCGCACCCGACCCCGGTGGGCCACGCCGACGTCATCTCCACCACCACCCACAAGACGCTGCGCGGCCCGCGCGGCGCCATGCTGATGGCCGGCGACGAGGAGCACGCCAAGGCGCTGAACAAGGCGGTGTTCCCCGGCCTGCAGGGCGGGCCGCACAACCACACCACCGCCGCCATCGCGGTGGCGCTGCGCGAGGCGTCCGGCGAGGACTTCAAGGCCTACGCCCACCAGGTGGTGCGCAACGCCAAGGCCCTGGCCGAGGAGCTGGCCGGGCGCGGCTTCGACCTGGTGTCCGGCGGCACCGACAACCACCTGATCCTGATCGACCTGACCTCCAAGGGCGTGGCGGGCAAGCCCGCGGCGCAGGCCCTGGACCTGGCCGGCCTGGAGACCAACTACAACACCGTGCCGTTCGACCCGCGCAAGCCGTTCGACCCGTCCGGGCTGCGCATCGGCACCCCGTCGATCACCAGCCGCGGCATGGGCGAGGCGGAGATGCGGCAGATCGGCGCCTGGATGGACGAGGTCGTCACCGCGCTGGCCAAGGGCGATGCCGACGAGGTCGTCGCCCGGGTGCACGGCGAGGTCAGCGAGCTGACCGCCAAGTTCCCCGCGCCCGGCCTGAGCTGACGGCGGGACCGGCGACACGCCGGGGGTGAAACGCCTTGCGCGCGCCGGCCGGTGCCGCGATACAGTGGCCCGGCCGGCGCCGCCATGAACAGGCGGCCGAGACGGAGGAGGTGAGGACTATGCGGGCCTTTCTGAGCATGCCCAAGTCCGTTTTCTCCCTCCGGGTGACCGCCAGGCGTTGAGGCCGCGGCACCCGGCCTTCTCCGAAGGGTGCCCGACAGTGACCGTTCCCGGTCTCGACCTGTCCCTGCTCGGCTGGCACGAGTCCCGTGCCGGCGATCTACCGCCCGGTGCCGTCCCGGCCCGGGTGGCCCGGGTGGACCGCGGCGCCGCCGACGTCATCGCGGCCGGCGGCCACCACCACGCCCAGTACGCCGCGCCGCTGCGCCGCGCGGCCGCCGCCGACCCGGTGAACCTGCCCTGTGTGGGCGACTGGGCGGCGCTCACCGTCCTGCCCGAAGGCCGCCACGAGCTGGCCGCGATCCTGCCCCGGCACACCTCCCTGGTGCGCGGCGGCGTCGGGCGGGTGTCCCGGCACGGCCTGTCCGGCGACTCCCAGGGGCAGGTGCTGGCCGCCAACGTCGACGTGGTGTTCATCGCCGAGCCGGCGCTGCACGCCACCGACTTCGCCGACCTGGGCCGGATCGAGCGGCTGCTCGCGCTGGCCTGGGAGAGCGGCGCCGAACCGGTGGTGCTGGTCACCAAGGCCGACCTCATCGGCGAGCACCTGCCCGGGCTGCTCGACGACGTGGCGGCCGCCGCGCCGGGCGCCGCCGTGCACGCCGTCTGCTCGGTCAGCGGGGAGGGCGTCGACCTGGTGCGCTCCCATCTGGCCGGCACCCGGACCGCGGTGATCCTCGGCGCGTCCGGCGCCGGCAAGTCCACCCTGGTCAACGCGCTGGCCGGCCGGGAGGTGATGGAGACCCAGCAGGTCCGGGCCGGCGACGGCCGGGGCCGGCACACCACGGTGCACCGCGAGCTGATCGCGCTGCCCGGCGGCGGCATCGTCATCGACACCCCGGGCATCCGGCGGATCGGCATGTACGAGATGAGCCAGGGCGTGGACCTGGCCTTCTCCGACATCGAGGAGCTGGCCGCCGGCTGCCGGTTCGGCGACTGCGGGCACGCGGGGGAGCCGGGCTGCGCGGTGCTGGCCGCGGTGGAGTCCGGCGAGCTGCCGGAGCGGCGGCTGGACAGCTGGCGCAAGCTGCAGCGCGAGGCGGCGTGGATCGCCCGGCGGTCGGACGCCCGGCTGCGCGCCGAGGAGCGGCGCCGGTGGAAGACGATCCACAAGTCGATGCGCGGCCAGAGCCGGCCCTAGCCGGGGGCGGCATGACGAAGCCCCGCCGCGGGCGGTGAGGCCGGTGGATCGCGGCGGGGCGTGCGGGGGAGGGAGATCTCTGCCGGCCGGGGAATGTCGGGTGCCGTCCGCGGCAGGGACGGCACCCGGCCGATCGTGCGGCAATTGCGGCCCTGGAGGCGTACAGGAGCGGAAAAGCCGCACGATCCCCGAAGATGCGTGCCGGTGGAGGGTCAGGCGGCGCTGATGCCGGCGCTGGCGGCCCGCCGCATGCGCCGGCGGCGCTCGGACGCGCGCTCGTCCTCGTTGAGCCCGCCCCAGGTGCCGTACTTCTCCGGCCGCGACAGGGCGTAGTCCAGGCACTCGGCGCGGACCGGGCACTGGGCGCAGATGGCCTTGGCCTTGCGCTCGCGGATGTCCCGCTCCGGCTGACGCTCGCCGTCAGGCCCGAAGAACAGCACGAGGTCCTCTCCCCGGCACGCGGCGTCATCCTGCCAACCCCAGCTGGGCCGCGGGCGGGCGATCTGCCGACGTACCTGAGACATGAGAAACCACCTTAGGTGAGATAGGTAATCCGGTGTTTGTGCCGCTTTGGACGCTTGTGACGTCCCTAATGCCAACGCCGGTATAGCCCGTGGTGTTCCCGGCTCCGGGAGGAGCCCTAGGTCAGAACGGGTGTGCCGCACTGGATCTGCTCCAGCGCGAGCGCCCGGTACGTCATGACCGAATCGGCGCACGCCGTGCCGCACGGCGCGAACGCCGTCCGCTCGATCACGATCCGGAACCGCACGTCCCCGTGACGGACGACCGCCTCGGTGACATCACCTTCCGACCTGGTGGATTCCACGGCCACTCCACCGACCGAGAGCTCGCCCGTATGTGCCCGGACGAAATGCTCGGCGGCCTGCGATGGCTCAGGGATGCCCGCGCGCCCCCGGTAGCGGTCGAGAACGAGCCCGCCGCTCCGGTACGCGTTTGCCACCGCGATCGCGGCAGCCTGAGACATGCTGCCGTAGTAAAGCCCGTGTGGCAAGCATACGAGGTTGGCGGCGTATCGATCGCCGCCAACATGCGTGGTTTCCCACACTCTTCCCGGCAGGCTCTCACCCAAAACCCGCGCGATGGGAAGACCGAGTCGGGCACAGCACGCGTTGCGCTTCGCATGCGTGCAGACCAGGAACACCGGTTCCTTCATCAGTATGCAGGACTCGGGAACCACTCCGCGCACGAGCGCGCCCAGGTCAAGATCGTCAGGGTGCTCCACGTGCCCCTCGGCGATCCACGGAATCTCGGCCGTGGTATCGGCGACCATGACGCGCACCGGCCGGCCCGCCGTCCGGCCCGCCCGCTCGCGGTGCCCGGGCCGCCGGATCAGCTGGGTCCGCACCCCGAGCGAGGCCGCCCTGTCGACCAGCGCGCGCGCCGTGGCCGGCAGCTCGCTGCCCGCCACATCGGCCGCCCAGGGGCCGGCGTGCTCGACGAGCAGCCAGCGCCGCGCCTTGGTCGTGGCGCTGGCCAGGGTGGGCGCCTGCCCGGTATGGCATCCGGGGGGGTGCTCACACCCGCGCCGCCGGTCGATCATCACGCTGTCCTCCCCTCTCACTTAGGTAAGACTAACCTAACGGCCTCCATCGACGTGTGCGTTATCCAGGTTTGCGGAGTGTCCGTTCCGGCGGCGGTCATGCGGCCGCCGGGGTGTGAGATCTCTCACCCGCCGATTCCGCCGGACCGGTTGCGGGCAACCGCGCGCGGCCGCTACGGGGGGCGGGCGGCAACCGGCCGCCTGGACCCGTCGTGGCACGCACGGCCCGGATCGCCGGCCCGGCCCGGATCGCCGGCCCGGCCCGGCTCGACTCAGGAGTTCGACTCAGGAGCTCAACCCAGGAGCTCAGCTCAGGCCGTGCTCGGGCAGGCCGTGCTCGTGCAGGACGCGCTCGGCGGCCGGTAGCGCGGCGGCCCGGTCCGCGTCCACCAGGCCGATCCGGGTGCGCCGGTCCAGCAGGTCACCGGCCGACAGCGCGCCCTCGTGGCGGACCGCCCACACCAGCTCGGCCACGCTCACCCCGAGCGGCAGCGCCTCCACGGCCCCCACCAGGCCTTCACGGCCGAGGGCGTACACCGCGGCCGCCTCGGCGCCGTACCGCTCGACCAGCCGGGCCGGCACGCCCCGCACGTCCGGCCCGGACGGTCCGGACGGCCCGGACGGTGTCCGGGCGCCGACCAGGGGCAGCCGCGCGGTCCGGCTGGAGGGCGCGGCGGGAAAGGCGGCGTCCACCGCGTCCTGCGCCATCCGCCGGTAGGTCGTCAGCTTGCCGCCGACGACGGTCACCACGCCGTCCGGCGCGATCACCACCCGGTGGCGGCGGGAGAGGTCGGCGGTGCTCCCCGCGCCGGCCGGCAGCGGTCTCAGGCCCGCGTAGGCGCCCGCCACGTCGGCGGGGCCGGGCGGTTCGGCCAGCACCGAGCCGAGCACGTCCAGCAGGAAGGCCACGTCCGCGGCCGGCGGCTCGGGCACGTCCGGGATCGGCCCGTCCACCGGCTCGTCGGTGAGGCCCACGTAGATCCGGCCGTCCGGCTGCGGCAGCACCAGCACGAACCGCGCGCCCTTCCCGGGGATCGGCACGTGCAGGCCGGCGCGCAGGTCGCCCAGCGCCCCCGGCCGCAGCACCAGATGCGTGCCGCGCGAGGGCCGCAGCGACACCGACGAGGTCAGCCCGCCGGCCCACACCCCGGCGGCGTTCACCACCCGGCGGGCGCGCAGCGTGAAGACCTCCCCGGTCAGCTCGTCGCGGGCCTCCGCGCCGTCGCCGGCCAGCGCCAGGGCGCGCACCCGGGTGAGCACCCGGGCGCCGTGCGCGGCCGCGGTGCGGGCGATCGCCACCACCAGCCGGGCGTCGTCCACCACCCGCGCGTCGAACGAGGCCAGCGCCCCGCGCAGCCCGGCGCCGCGCAGCGCCGGGGCGAGCGCGCGGGCCCGCGCCGCCGGGATCCGCGACGGGCCGGGCAGTGCCCGCCGCGGCGTGCCCGCCGCGGCGCGCAGCGCGTCGCCCAGCCGGTAGCCGGCCATCACGGTCGCGGCCTGCGCCGGGGAGACGCCGGAGGTCAGCGGGAGCAGGTAGGGCTGGGCGGTCACCAGGTGCGGCGCGGTGCGGCGCAGCAGCGTGTCGCGCTCCACCGCGCTCTCCATCGCCACCCCCACCTGGCCCCTGGCCAGGTACCGCAGCCCGCCGTGGATCATCTTGGAGCTCCACCGCGACGTGCCGAACGCCAGGTCGTGGGCGTCGACCGCCACCACCGACAGCCCGCGGGCGGCGGCGTCCAGCGCGACGCCCGCGCCGGTGGCGCCGAGCCCGACGACCAGCAGGTCGGCCACCTCCTGGCGTGCCTCGGCCAGCTCGCGGGCCCGGCGGGCGGCGTTCAGCGACGAACCCGGAACGGGCCCGCCGGGGAAAGGATCGGCGGAGGAGGTCATCGAGCGTCCTCTCGAACGGAAGGCCGGCCGGGACACCGTAGGACCCGGCCGGAGATCCTGTTTTGCCAGGGAGTGGCGCGGCTCTCCGATGGGGGTCCCCGAACAATGTTCGGCCCCGGCGTGTCAAAGTGTAGGGCGTGGAGATCCCCGACATCGCCGCCCAAGAGATGAACTGGTCCGGGTGGGGCGACCCGGCCCTGGCCGCCGACCTGCCCGAGCCGGTCCGCGGGCTGCTGCGCGACCTGCTCGGCGTCCGCGAGCCGGCCCGCCCGGCGGCGGCCCTCGGCGAGGTCCGGCTGGCGCCGGTCACGCTGGCCGAGCCGGTGCTCGCCGAGCTGGGCGGGATCGTCGGACCCGATCACCTGCGCTCCGACGCCGAGGCCCGCGTCCGGCACACCCGGGGCAAGTCCACCCCCGACCTGCTGCGCATCCGCGCCGGCGACGGGTCGGCGGCCCCGGACGCGGTGCTGCTGCCCGGCTCGCACCAGGAGGTGCTGGCGGTGCTGGACGCCTGCGCGCGGCACCGGGTCGCGGTGGTGCCGTTCGGCGGCGGCACCTCGGTGGTCGGCGGCCTGGCCGCCGACCGGGACGGCTTCGCCGGCGTCGTCGCCCTGGACCTGGCCCGGCTGGACCGGCTGCTCTCGGTGGACCCCGAGTCGATGGTCGCCGACTGCGAGCCCGGGCTGCGCGGCCCGCGGGCCGAGCACCTGCTGGCCGGCCACGGGTTCACCCTCGGCCACTTCCCGCAGTCCTACGAGTACGCGACCCTCGGCGGGTTCGCCGCCGCTCGCTCCAGCGGCCAGGCCTCCGCCGGGTACGGCCGCTTCGACGACATGGTGATGGGCGTCACGGTGGCCACCCCGCGCGGCACCATGGAGTTCGGCCGGGCGCCGAGATCGGCGGCCGGGCCGGACCTGCGCCAGCTCGTCCTCGGCTCGGAGGGCGCGTTCGGAGTGATCACCTCGCTGCGCCTGCGGGTGCGGCCGGCCCCGGCGGAGCGGGTGTACGAGGGGTGGCGCTTCCCCGACTTCGCCGCCGGCACCGCTGCGCTGCGCCGGCTGGCCCAGCACGGACCGCTGCCGACGGTGCTGCGCCTGTCGGACGAGACCGAGACGCTCGTCGGCCTGGCCAGGCCGGCCGAGATCGGTGGCGCCCCGGGCGGCCAGGGCTGCCTGGCCGTCGCCGGCTACGAGGGGACCGCGCAGGACGTGGCCCACCGGCGCGCGGGCGCGGCCGCCGTGCTGTCCGGGCTCGGCGGCGTCCCGCTCGGCACCGAGCCGGGCCAGGCGTGGGCACGCGGCCGCTACCAGGCGCCCTACCTGCGTGATTCGCTGCTCGCGGCCGGGGCGACGGTGGAGACGCTGGAGACGGCCGGCTTCTGGTCCGCGCTGCCCCGGCTGTACGACGCGGTGCGCACGACGCTCGGCGCGGCGCTCGGCCCAGTCGACGGGCCGGGCGACGGGCCGGGCGCGGCGCCGCTGGTGATGTGCCACGTGTCGCACGTGTACCCCGCCGGCGCGTCGCTCTACTTCACCGTGGTCACCGCCCAGGCGGCCGACCCGGTCGCCCAGTGGGAGGACGCCAAGCGGCGGGTGAACGCGGCGATCGTCGAGGCCGGCGGCACGATCTCCCACCACCACGGGGTGGGCCGCGACCACCGCGCCGCGTACGCCACCGAGATCGGCGAGCTGGGCGTGGAGATCCTGCGCGCCGTCAAGGAGCGGCTG
Organism: Sphaerisporangium rufum; assembly: GCF_016863395.1. Taxonomy (GTDB): domain Bacteria; phylum Actinomycetota; class Actinomycetes; order Streptosporangiales; family Streptosporangiaceae; genus Sphaerisporangium; species Sphaerisporangium rufum. Next base: position 45,849 of record NZ_BOOU01000076.1, read on the forward strand.
GACCCGGCGGGCATCCTCAACCCGGGCGTGCTGATCCCCTGACGGTGCCGCCGGCGAGCGGGCGCTTCGATCCCCTGGACTCCGAGTCCCGCGGTCACGTGCCCTCGCCGGTAGCCAAGGGGGATACCTCGATGGGCCCGTGGATCCGGTGGCGCGTCCCTGTCCACAATGTCGCCGACCGGCCCCAGCGGGCCGCCGGATGCGGTGCCGGCCGGCCTTGATCTTGGGCGATTCCGCCGTACCGTGTGCGATTCCCCAAGATCACGGCAAAGATAGGGACATGGTCGATGTCGTACACGCCGCCGAACGCGGGAGGCGGGCCTCGTCCCGGGTGTCGGAGCGCGGGGCCGGCTGGTCGTGCCGGCAACCGGGCACGTTCCAGGAACTGCGCCCGGACCGGCGCGGCTTCTCATGGCTGAGCCCGAAGGTGCTGTGGCGGTCGCGCAACGAGATCCTCGCCCAGCTGTTCGGCGACCCCTCCGACCAGGTACGGCGGCGCTGGGTGGCCGCCCGCCGCGAGTCCGGCGCCGACCCCGACTTCCGGATCAGGCCCAAGGTGGGAGAGGCGTACGACTTCCTGGTCATCGGCGACACCGGCGAGGGCGACGCCTCGCAGTACGCGGTGGTGCCCGGCCTGCTGAAGATCGGCGAAGGCACCGCCTTCGCGGTCATCGCCAGCGACGTGATCTACCCCACCGGCGCGGCCGGCGACTACGACGACAAGTTCTTCCGCCCCTACCAGGACTATCCCGCACCCATCTACGCCGTTCCCGGCAACCACGACTGGTACGACGGCCTCGGCGGCTTCATGCGGGTGTTCTGCGACGCGCCGGCGCTGCAGGCCGAGCGGCAGGGGTTCTCGCTCTCCCCGGCCGGGCTGCGCGGGCTGCTGTGGCGCCGGCCGGAGCCGATCGACGAGGACCGGCTGGCCAAGGCCGGGCAGCGGCGCGCCCGCCCCGGCCAGCGGGCCGTCCAGCCCGGACCGTACTGGGTGATGGACCTGCCGGGCCTGCTGCTGGTGGGCATCGACACCGGCATCCGCGGCACCATCGACGCCGGCCAGGCGGCCTGGCTGCGCCGGGTCTCCGCCGACCCCCGGCCCAAGATCCTGATCACCGGCAAGCCGATCTACGACCGCAACGAGTACCACCCTTGCCCGATCGAGGGCGGCGGCACGGTGGACGACATCGTCCGCGACCCGGCGCACAACTACGTGGCGGCCATCGGCGGCGACACCCACAACTACCAGCGCTACCCGGTGCGGGTCGGCGACCGGGTGATCCAGTACATCGTCTCCGGCGGCGGCGGCGCGTTCATGCACGCCACGCACACCATCCCGCGGGTGGACGCGGGCGGGGTGCACGAGGACGACTTCAAGTGCTACCCGCTGCGCGGCGACTCGCTGTCGTTCTACAGCCAACTCTACGCGACCCGGTTCCGCATGCCGTGGCTGAAGATCACCCCAGACGAGGGGCTGCTGCTGATGTCCCGGCGGATCGGCAACACCCCGCCGCGCCCGGTCGGCACCGCCGCCACCCACGGCACGACCGCCGCTCCCGCCACGCCCCCCGGACCGGTCCCGGCCTCCCCGCCGGAGCGGTGCGGGGCGCCCGGGTCGGCCGCCCGGCCGGCCCGGATCACCACCCGGCTGAAGCTGGCCGCCGCCGTCCTCGGCGGCCGGCCGATGCCGTTCCGGCTGCCGGTGGGGCGCACCTTCCACCGATGGTTCTCCGAGCTGTCCGACTGGGACACCCCGCCGTTCTTCAAGAACTTCCTGCACCTGTCGGTGCGGGACGGCACGCTGCGCATCCGCTGCTTCGCCGCCACCGGCTGCCGCCCTCAGGAACTCGAACCGCCGATGGAGGACGAGGTGGCCATCCCGCTGTCCCCGCCGGCCGCGGGCGGCTGACCGGCGGCACCACCGAAGGACTCGCGTCCGAGGTGCTCGCTGCCCCCACCGGGATTCGGTCGCCGAGAATCTCGGCCGCCAAGGAGCCCGGCCCCCGAACGGGCAGCCACCTGAGTCCGGCCGCTGAAGGGGTCAGCCGCTGACCTTGAAGTCGCTCCACAGCACCGACAGCAGCCGCCGATTCTCCGCCTGATCCCACTCGGCGTCCGGCGCGGTGACGGTGACCTCGTAGGCACGGTCGGAGCCGACCGTGATGTGCCGGGTGACCGCGTGGGTGGTCGAGCCGTTCAACGCGGAGTAGGTGTACTCCCAGACGCTGGAACGGAACTTCCCGAACGGCGAGGACTCCAGCCGGACCTGGGCGTAGTCGGCGAGCGTCGTCTCGTCCTTGGCCCGGGTCAGCGTGGCGAGCCCGCCATCGGTGGTCGGCGTCACCTTGCGCACCTGGACGCGGCGGCCCGACCCCTTCGGCCCGTTGTAGGTGACCGCCTGGGCCGAGGCGGACACCGTCCAGTCCTTGGGCACCGCCACGGTGACGCCCGCCTCGGTGTGCTCGCGGAAGTCGGCGGGCGGCTCGGACGCGGCGAGGGTCTCGGCGGCCGGGTCACCCGCCGCGCCGTCCCCGGTGTCCCCGGCGGCACCGGGATCGCCCGGGTCGGTGGCACCGGCCAGGGCCCGCGCGGTCGGGGCGGTGGCGGCGGCCGGCGGCGCCGCGACGTCATCGGTGGGCGGGGAGCCGGTCGGCCACAGCACGAAGGCCAGCGCGGCGGCCACGCCGACCACGCCGACTCCGGCCACGGTGAGCAGCAGCGGCGAGCGCCCCTCGCGCTCGTCGTCGTCCGGTTCCTCGGCGAGCCGGCGCCGCGCGCGGTCGCCGGGTGTCTCCGCCGGTCCGGACGCGGGTCGTCCGGCGACCGGCCACCCGGCCGCCTGCCCGGCAGGGGAGGGCCGGCTGACGCCGAGCGCCTGGATCAGCCGCCCGGACGGGGTGCCCGAGACGTCCCCCAGGTCGGTCACCGCGTCGGCCAGCGAGGGCACCGGCCGGGTCCACTCTCCGGTCGAGCCCAGGGGCTGGCCGGACCCGCCGCCCGGGCGGCCGGCGTCCGGGCCGCGCGCGCCGGTGGCCTCGCCCGATGCCGGCGCGGCACCCGCGGTTCGGGCCCAGCCCTGCGGCGCGCCCTGCGGACCGGTCCACGGCCCGGCGTGCGGCCCGGTGTGCGGGCCGCCGGCTTGAGTTGCTGCGTGCGGCCCGGTGTGCGGCCCGGTGTGCGGGCCGCCGGCGTGAGCTCCTGCGTGCGGTCCGGTGTGCGGACCCGCGTACGGCCCGGCCGCAGGTCCTGGGTACGCGCCCGCGTGCGACCCGGCGGTTAGTCCGGTGTGCGGACCGGTGTGCGGACCGGTGTGCGGTCCTGTGGGCGGTCCTGTGTGCGGCCCGGCCTGGGGTCCGGTACCCGCCCAGGTCTGCGGCCCCGTCCGCGGGCCGGGAGCGGGCTGGAGGCCGGGAGCGGGCTGGGGCCCGGTGAACGAGCTGTAGAGCATCCCGGTCTGCGGCCCCTCCGGCCCGCCGGCCACCCCGGCCCCCGGGCCGGGGACGCCGTACGGGCCCGAAGGGCCGCCGAGGGCGTCGTACAGGACGCCGGTCCGCGGCCCCTCCGGGCCGTTCGGCGCGTCTGGGGCGACCGGCCGGGGTGGGTCGGCGAGCACGTCGTGCACCGGCGAGGTGCCCGCGGCGGCGAGGTCGAACGGGACGCGCACCGGGCCGGACGGCGTCTCGACGATGCGGGAGGGCAGCGGCCCGGACGGCGGGTCCAGCGGCGGCAGCATGCCCATCGGCGTCGGGTCGGCCCGGGTGGGCAGCGGCGTGGCGGGCGGCCGGTCGCCGGCCCGGCCGGCGGTGCCGCCGCCGTGCGCGTGCAGCACTCGCTCCAGCATCTCGGCGGCCTGGGCGGCCGGCATCCGGTCGGCGGGGTTCTTGCGCAGCAGGCCCTCGATGACCGGCAGCAGGGCTCCGGCGCGCTGCGGGCGGTTCGGTTCCTGGGTGAGCACCGCGCCGAGCACGGCCACCGCGTCCGGCCCCTCGTAGGGCGGGCGGCCCTCCACGGCGGCGTAGAGCGTCGCGCCGAAGGACCACAGGTCGGCGGCGTGCGTGATCGGGCGGCCCTGCAGGCGCTCCGGCGGGATGTAGGCGGGGGAGCCCATCAGCAGGCCGGTCTGGGTGATCGTGACGTCACCCTCGATGGCGGCGATGCCGAAGTCGGTGAGCACCACCCGGTCCGCGGTGAGCAGCACGTTGCCCGGCTTGACGTCCCGGTGCAGGATGCCGGCCGCGTGCGCGTGGCGCAGCGCGTCCAGCACCCGCACGCCGATCTCGGCGGCCTGAGCCACCGGCAGCGGCCCGCTCTGCCGCACGGCCTGCTCCAGCGACCAGGCCCGCACCAGCTCCATGACGATCCACGGCCGGCCGTCCTCCTCGACGACGTCGTGCACCGTCACGATGCCGGGGTGGCTGAGCCGGGCCGCCGAACGGGCCTCGCGCAGCATCCGGCGGTGGGCCACCTGCTTGCCGGCGTGATCCAGACCGTAGGGCAGGATCAGTTCCTTGACCGCGACGTCCCGGTCGAGCAGCACGTCGTGGGCGTGCCACACCATGCCCATGCCGCCGCGGCCCACCGGTGACACCAGCCGGTACCGGCGGCCCACCAGGCGTCCCTGCCCGGCGGGAGGTTGCCCGGCCCGGTCCAGCTGATCTTCGCCCGCACTCGCCGAGGGCGCCCTCCCGATCGGCCGGTCGTTCGTCATACCTCGGTCCCCAATTCACGCCTGTGCGCGGCATCCCGGCGAATTCTCGATCATGTACAGCGTGTGTGAGCAACATCGCACAATGAGACTGGTCACCGATATTAGGGTCAAAAGCCGGTCAAGAGGTATTGGTTGAATATTTAGCTGTCCGCAAGTGCGGCGAGGGCGCTGGTGAAGGCCTCGGCGGGCGGGCTGACCAGACCCGCGCCGACCTGCCCGGTCCCGGCCACCCGGCCGGCGATGCCGGTGTTCACGACCGGCAGCGACCCGGTCCGCGCCACCAGCGCCACGTCGATCCCGGTGGGCGTGCCGCGGAACCCCAGCCCGGGGATCTGGTACGCCGGATGCTCGGCCAGCGTGATCTCGTACATCGACCCGGTGGCGGCCACCGCGTCCGCCACGTCACCGCCGACGAAGCGGACGATCGCCGGCGCCGCCGCCATGGCGAACCCGCCGAGCCCGGAGGTCTCGGTGATCGTCGAGTCGCCGATGTCGGGATTGGCGTCGTCCGGGCCGAAGGCGCCGAGATAGAGCCCGTCCGGAACCCCGGCCGGCCCGGTGAACCAGCGGTCGCCGAGCCCGGAGACCTGGATGCCGAAATCGGTGCCGTTGCGGGCCATGGCCACGACCATCGACGAGCCGGGCACGTCGCGGGCCGCGTCCGCGCCCGCCTTCCCGGCGGCCATGCCGGCGTTCAGGAAGAAATGATCGTTTCCGTTGATGAACCGGAGCACCTCGGCGGCGTGCCGCGGCGCCGCGTCGACGATGGCCGGCGCCAGCTCGCGGACCAGTAGCGAGGTGGCCGCGCGGTTGCGGTTGTGCAGCTCGTCGCCCATCTGCAGCGCCTGGGCGATCATCGACCGCAGGTCCACCGGGCCGCTGATCGCCAGCGCCGCGGCCAGCACCGGGCCGAGCACCTCGCCCATCCAGCGCAGCCGCTCGATCACCTCCGCGCCGTAGGCGCCGTACCGCAGCACCTTGCCCAGCCCCTCGTTGAGCGAGCAGTACGCGGTGCCGCCGTGCTCGGCGTCGACGACCTCGAACATCCACATGGACGGGCTGACCACCCCGGCCATCGGGCCGACCGTGCGGTGGTGGTGGCAGGAGTCCAGCGCCACCGCGCCCGACGCCAGCAACCGCTCCGCCTCCGGCGCGTCGGCCGCCAGGCCCTCGAACACGGCGGCGCCGATGAGCGCGCCGCGCAGCGGCCCGGAGGCGCGCTCCCACTCGATGGGCGGCCCGGCGTGCAGGAACGTTCCCGGCGGCAGGTCCAGGACCTCGCGCGCCGGGCGCACTCCGGACAGCCGCGGCCGGGCCGACAGCATGCGGCCCACCGCGATCTCGTTGGCACGGGCGCGGCGCGGGTCGGCCAGCACCCGGGCCAGCGCCTCTACGGTGCCCGGCAGCGGCGGGCGCCAGTCGACGCCCAGCCGGGGCACCGCCTGCCGGTCCAGGGCCTCGGCGAGTACGGAGGCGCCCGCGGTGATCACCCGCGGCTCGCCGTCGAGCAGGGGCAGCGTCACGAGTCACTCCCGGTCAGGCGCGCGGCGTGCCGGGCGGCGGCCGCGTTGGACAGGAACACCGACGCGCCGGCCGAACGCAGCGCCTCGGCCTGCCGGTGCAGGTCCTGCGGGTCGGCGGCGGTGCCGACCAGCGCCACCACCACGGCGGTACCCCGCGCGCGGACCTCCTCGACCGCCGGGACCAGCGCGGCGGCCGGGTCGGGCTCGGCGGCGTGCCCGAGCACCACGTCCAGCAGCACCACCCCCGACGCCTGGCGCAGCGCGGCCAGCCGGACGGTCGGGTCGATCATCGGGTGCGCCCGGCCGAGGGTGTACTCGTCGGCGCCGAAGTCGGTGAAGGTGTCGGTGCCGGCGACCAGCCGCGCCTCCTCGCACAGCGTGCCGCCCGCGTACAGGCCGCACAGCCCCACCGCCCCCGGCCGGTCCGTGTCCGGCCGGTCCGTGTCCGGCCGGTCCTCCGCGTCCGGCCGGTCTCGGTTCGGGCGGTCCGGGTTCGGCCACGACGGCCAGTCCGGCACCGGGCGGCCCAGCGCCGCCAGCGCGCGCTCGGCGGCCGTGGTCAGATCGCCGGGGCCGTCGCCCAGCATGGCGGTCACCACCGGGGTGGCCAGTCCGGCGACCGCCGCGCGCACCCGGGCCGCCACCTCGGGCGCGGGCGGCTTGCCCACCAGCACGATCAGCTCGGTGGCCGGATCGGCGTCCAGCGCGTCCAGCGCGGCCAGCGTGGAGCGCCCGCCCACCTGTGCCGACAGGTCACGCCCGCCCACCCCCAGGACGTGGCTGACGCCGGTGCCCGCGTGGTCCAGCAGGCAGGTGATCTGTTGGGCGCCGGTGCCGGAGGCGGCCACCAGGCCGACCGGGCCGGGCCGCAGCACGTTGGCGAAGCCGAGCCCGGCGCCGCCGACCACGGCGGTGCCGCAGTCCGGCCCCATGACCAGCACGCCCCGCTCGCCGGCCCGCTCCTTGAGTAGCACCTCCTGCTCGACCGGGACGTTGTCACTGAAGATCATCACTGACAGCCCGGCCTCGACGGCGTCCAGCGCCTCGGCGAAGGCGTGCTCGCCGGGCACCGACACCAGCGCCAGCGTCGCCTCGAACGTCCGGGTCGCGGCCCGGGTGGTGCGCGGTGCCCGCTCGGCCGCCGTCGCCGCCGACCGGCCGGCCATGGCCAGCGCGGCGAACTGCCGGTCCAGCTCCGCGGCCGCCTCGCGCAGCGCCGACGCCGTGTCCGCCCGCACCGCCACCAGCAGGTCGGACGGGCCGGCCTGCGGCACCGCGAACCCCGCGTCGCGCGCCAGCCCGACGTTGAGCGCGGTCGCCATCGCGACCATCGCCACCTCGACGCCGGGCCGGTCGCCCAGCGCCCGGCTCAGCCGCATGAGGCTCACCGAGTCGTGGTACACCCCCGCCCGGACCTCCACCAGATCGGTGCCGGTCAACGGACGGCCCCCGCTCGTTCCATGCCTTCCTCCACCCGTCGTGCGGCCGCCCCGCCGGCCGCCTACCTGCTGGTCGGTACCCCCGCGCCCGGGCGTTCCAGCCGCTTGAGGCCCGCCGGCGGGCCGGGCGGCGGGCCCGGGGCCGGCCGGCCGAGGGCCAGCACCGCCGCGGCGCCGGCCCGCAGCCCCCAGGCCAGGTCGGCGCCCGAGGTGTGCCCGACGCAGAGCAGCCGCCGCACCGCCGGCTCCAGCGGTCCGCGCCCGGCCAGGCCGCGCAGCACCGCGAGCACCTCCGCGCAGGCCTCGCCCCGGGCGGCGCAGCGCAGCAGCGCGGCCGAGATCATGGTGGTCCGGGTGGCGGCGTCGAACGCGACCGTCGCGGCCAGCCAGTCGGCGACCCACACCGCGCGGCCGGCGCCGGTCGCCGCACCCAGGTGCCGCAGCGCCACCAGCAGCCCGGCCAGCATGTCGTCCCCGCTCGGGGTGAGCCCGGGGCCGAGCCCCATCAGCCGCTCGGCGGCGGTGATCGCATCCAGCAGCGACCCGCGGGCGCAGCCGGCGGCCAGCAGCGCGCCGGCGCCCGCCGGGTCGATGCCGGTGCCGCGGCCGGTCCCCCGGCACGCCGCGTCGTAGGCGGGCAGCATCGCCGCCAGCGCGGGAGCCTGGACCGGGCCGAGCGGCGGCGCCGGGTCCCACCAGCGGCGCACCCCCACCGTCACCCGGCCGAGCTCCACCGCGCCGTCGCCCACCGCAGCGTCCTCCCCGGCGCCGGTCGCGGGCAGCGCGTCCACCACGACCGCGTTCGGCAGCCGGGTCGCCGCGCCGGTCACCACCGCGACGACCGACGGCTCAAGGTCGGTGCGGACCTCCAGGTAGACCACCTGCGGAAAGGCCGCGAGCACTCGGGCCGGCTGCCGCGCCGCCTCCAGCACCGGCCGCAGCGCCACGCTCGCCGCGCCGAACGCCTTCCTCCGTGCCGGCGGTCGCTGCGCCCGTACCGTCCGCATGCCCGTTGTCACTCCGTGCCTCCCCCTCGGTCCACGGAGACCGTAGGCAGGTCATGCGGACCGGCCGTACGGAGAAAGATGCCAACAGTTCACTGCGGAGTTGGCTCTTGTTGACAGACAGTTGCTCCGTCAGAATCACTCAAACGACGTTTCACCCTGGAGCATCCGGCATGACCGCTGATCCGTCACCCCCCGCGATGCGCGCGTCCTCCACCGGCACCATCATCCACGGGCTGTCGGTGGGGGAGGTGCTCGGCGTCTCCACCCTGGCCGGGGCCCGCCTGATCGGCGGAGCCGGCGGGATAGGCCGCATCGTCCAGCGTCTCAACGTCATGGAGGTCCCCGACATCCTGGCCTGGGTCAAGCCGCACGAGCTGCTGCTGACCACCGGCTACCCGCTGCGCAACACCCCCCAGTCGCTCGGCCGGCTGGTCGCCGACCTCGACGAGCGCGGCCTGGCCGCACTCGGCATCAAGCTCGGCCGGTACCTCGACGAGCTGCCCGCCGAGATGGTCGAGCAGGCCGACCGGCTCGGCTTCCCGCTCATCCTGCTGCCCAACGACGTCGGCTTCGACGACATCCTCAACCAGGTGCTCACCGACATCCTCAACCGGCAGGCCGCGCTGCTGGCCCGGGCCGAGGAGGCGCACCGGGCGCTGGTGCAGATCGTGCTGGCCGGCGGCGGGCTCGGCGAGGTGGTGGCCGAGGTCGCCGGGCTGCTCGCCACCTCGGTCGCGGTGCTCGACCCGGCCGGGCGGGTGCTCGCCGCGGCCGGCGACCCGCCGATGGCGGCCGCCGTCCCGGCCCGCTCCGGCGGCGACTACACCGTCGTCCCGGTCGTCGCCGGCGGGCACCACCACGGGCGGATCGTCGCCCGCACCCCGGCCGGCGCCGTCCAGGAGGGCGACATCGGCATCCTGGAACGCGCGGCGACCGTGGCCGCGCTGGTGGTCACCCGGCAGGAGGCGGTCACCGCCGTCGAGAGCAAGTACCGGGCCGACTTCCTGCGCGACGTCATCACCGGCCGCGGCGGCCCGCGCGTCGCCGCCCGCGCCCGCGCCTTCGGCTGGGACCTGGAACGCCCGTCCAACGTCGTCGTCGCCGAGATCGACCCCGACCACGAGGTGCCGCCCGACCGGCTGCTCAACGCCTGGATCGCCGCGCTGCGCCGGCACGACCCGCGCGGCGCGCTGGCCGGTTTCTCCCACGAGGTCGTCGCGATCGTCGGCTCCGGGGTGGATCTCGGCCGGCTGACCCGGGACGCGGTGACCGCGTTCGCCGACAGCGGCCCGGCCAGCTTCTCCACCGGCATCAGCCGGGTCGCCGACGGCCCGGACTCGCTCCGCGACGCCTACGGCCAGGCGCTCAAGGCCGCGCGCGTGGGCCGGCAACTGCACGGCGCCGGCGCCGCGGCCCACTTCGACGAGCTCGGGGTGTACCGGCTGCTGACCCTGGTCAACGACACCGCCGAGTTGCACGCCTTCGTCCGGGAGACCCTGGGCCCGCTGGCGCTGGACGACGACGCGGAGAACGCCGACCTGCGGCGCACCCTGCAAGTGCTGCTGGAGACCAACCTGAACGTCGCCGAGACCGCCCGCCGCCTGCACTTCCACTACAACACGCTGCGCTACCGGATCGGCAAGCTGGAACGCCTACTCGGCAACTTCACCGAGGACGCCCACCTCCGCCTCAACCTCACCCTCGCCCTCCACGTCCTCCGCATGCGCGGCATCTGACCGCGGATGAGCGAGCCTCTGACCGCGTCGCTGGTGCCGAACCGGACGTCCCACTCGTCATCGGACGGCGGCAGCGTCACTCGATCTCCGCGCTTCGGGCTCATGGTGAAACCTGCACCGGCCCGAAGTCCCCGCTCGTGGGCCGGCGAGCCTCGGCGTACCGAGCAGGATCGGCCTTGATCCGGGCGGTGGCCCGCCAGCCCGCGATGACCTCCTGGAGGGTCGCGTCGACCTCCAGTTCGGCCGCGTCGGAGAGAGCTTCGACCAGCTCCAGCGTGAAGGCGCGAAGTTCGTCCGAGGACAGGTGGCGAACCCAGGGAAAGACTTCAGGCATGGCGATGACCAGCGCACGCGCGGTCGGATCATGCTTGATCAACGCAAGGAACAGCCGGGATGCCGTGGCCAGCGTCCGTTCGCGTTCCTCCTCCCGGTCCGCCGCGGTCAGGTAGAAGTCGGGAGCGTCGCGATGCGTGACCCGCACCCGGCCCAGGCGCGCCGCGCGCTCGGCGACCGCCCGAGGATTTCTGGACAGGTCAGAGAAGGTCACCGCGTCAGCATGGCTGGTGCTCACTCCACGAGCGTATCTCAGAACACGTTCTGATCAACGTCTGATCGTCTCAGGTCTCCACTCGTAATCCAATGGCCGGTCGACCTGGACGCCGGCCGGCCGGTGTACCGGCACAGCATCTGCCCGGCGGCCCGGCGGCCCGGCGGTCTCGGCGGCGCGGCTCAGGCGTTGGCCGGCAGGTCCGTGCCGGCGCCGCGCTTGCGCGACCGGACGTCGCCGAACCGGTGCTCGGGCAACGTCCGTTCGCCGGCACCCTCCACGACGAAGCCGGCGTCCTCGATCATCTTCAGGTCGAGATGCCCCTCCTGCCCTTCGCTGGTCAGGTAGTCGCCCAGGAAGATGGAGTTCGCCAGATACAGGGCGAGCGGCTGCAGGGTGCGCAGGTGCAGCTCCCGGCCGCCGGCCACCCGCACCTCGACGTCCGGATGCACCAGTCGCACCATGGCCAGGATGCGCAGGCAACGATTCGGGGTGAGCCGCCACTCGCCGGCCAGCGGCGTGCCCTGGAACGGGATCAGGAAGTTGACCGGGACCGATTCCACGTCGAGCTCCCGTAGCGCCAGCGCGACGTCGGCCAGGTCCTCGTCGCGCTCGCCCATCCCGGCGATCAGCCCGGAACACGGGGACATCCCCGCCGCCTTGGCCTGGGTGACCGTGTCCACCCGATCGTCGAAGTCGTGCGTAGAGCAGATGTTCCCGTAGTTGGCGCGCGCGGTGTTGAGGTTGTGGCTGTAGGCGTCGGCGCCCGCCTGGCGTAAGCGTTCGGCCTTGCCATCGGAGAGGAACCCCAGGCAGGCGCAGACCTCCACATCCGGATGGCGCTCCTTGATCGCCTCGATGGTGCGCGACACCCGCTCGACGTCGCCATCGGTGGGCCCCCGGCCGCTGCCGACCAGGCAGACCCGCTTGGCGCCGCCGGCCACGCCCGCCGCGGTGACCGACAGGACCTCGTCCGGCTTGAGCCAGGTGTACTTGAGGATGTCCGCCTGCGAGCCCGACCGCTGCGAGCAGTATCCGCAGTCCTCCGGGCACAGGCCGCTCTTGAGGTTCACCAGGTAGTTCAGCTTCACCCGGTTGCCGAAGTAGTGGCGGCGGACCCGGTGCCCGGCGGCGATCACCTCGAGGATCTCACCGTCGTCGCTGCGCAGCACCGACAGCGCCTCCTCGCGGGTGATGGACTCGCGGGCGATGGCCTTGCCGGCCAGCTTCATGAAGGGGCTCATGCCAACGATCCTGGCACAGCGGTGAACGCCCGGACCGGGACAGAATGGTCGCGTTCGACCACGGCCGGCGGCTCCGCCATCGGCATCGGCCGGGCCGCCACGTGACCCCTATGGCCAAGCTCTCAAGGCCGTCCAGGTGGACCGCCACTGGCGGGGATCATGGCCGGGCCGGGATGAGGCGCAGGGCGCGGAGTTCCTCGTCCAGGGCTTGGACGTGCTTGTTGTCCGTCCATGGGCGCAGGCGTGCGTGGGACTGGCGTACGGAGTCGGTCAGCCGGCCGGAGCTGTGCGCGACGGTGATCCGGGCCGCCTCGCGAATCTTCTCGGTCGCGCCGGGTATCTCGCGCTTCTGGATCAGGGCACCGGCGTACCGGAGGAGGGTGCCGCCGCGGGCGGGCTTGCGCATCGGCCCGGTCAACGCCCGTTCGGCGGACGCGATCGCCTCGTCGGGGCGTCGCAGCGCGAGCATGCAGGACGCGGTGTGCCGCTCCACGCCGTGGGCCGTCCACCAGTACAGGTAGGCGGGGTCGGCTTCGTGACGCGGCTGACCGGCCAGCAGGAGCGAGCGAGAGAGCGCGCGTTCGCTGCCCGCCGCGTCGCCGTTCATGGCCAGGATGCGCGCCAGGTCGACGGCGTGCAGGGAGCGGAACAGCGGACTGGGGCTGTGCGTCGCCCAGCCCTGGGCGGCGTAGATGTGGTCCAGGGCCTCCCCGCCCTGTCCCTGGAAGCGCGCCATGTTCGCCAGGCAGGTGTGCAGGTAGGCGATCAAGGTGGGGTCGCGAATCTCGTGCGCCGCCGCCAGCCCTTCCCGGTAGCGGCTCCGGGCCCCGGCGTGGTCGAGCAGGTCGTGGTGCAGCCAGCCGGCGAGCTGGCTCAGCTCGGCGTAGGCGCGGACCAACCGGTGGCGCAGGCCGGGCAGCAAGGTCTCGCGGCGTAGCAGGTCGGTGACCAGGGCACGCTGCCCGGCCACGGTCGGCAGCACCTTCGCCGGGCCGAAGTCGTCGTCCAGCCGGCGGCACCGGGCGGCGAGCTTCTCGATGACCTCCACGGTCGCGCCGTCCACCCGGGCGGTGGCCCGCACCGCGACGGCCAGCCGGTCCTGCTCGGGCGGCGAGAGATGGCGCAGCAAGACCAACGCGGGGGTGCCACCGAGCGCCAGGGCCAGTTCGAAGAGCAGATCGCGGCGCTTCACATCGGCCTCCTCGGCTCCGAGGGCGCGCAGCAGTGCCGCGCACTCCTTGGCCGCCGGGGCCGGGAACGCCGGACGTGCTGCTTCCCCGTCCATCGTGGCATGGCCGACCGGCCGGACTGGGACGCCGGCAGGCCGGTGTGCCGGAAGGGGACGATGGTCCGTACGGTCGATGAGGTCGCGGTCCCGGACGGTGTAGGAGGCATAGACCTGATCGCTGACCAGGCGGCGGGCCGCCGTTCGGTAGCCCCGGGCGAACAGCGCGATGGTGTGCGCCGTGGGCCGCATGCCGCGCTGCGGCCAATGCTCGAACTCGTACAGCCGGGACTCGCGCAGCGCGGCGGTACCGGCCGGGTCCAGATCGTTGTAGCGCGCGGCGGCTTCGGCGGCGGTGAAGCCGTAGGCGTACCGATGGACGCGCAGCGGGCTGGCGTCGTGGCATACCGAGAACAGGTCGGCGATCTGCTCGAAGTCATACCCCAACGCACGCAGTGCCGCGCTGCGCCGCCGGCATTCGAGCAGCGTGTGCGCACCTTCGCCTGGCATGGCCGCCCCGCCTCCCGGCTCGAACGCGTTTCCGAATGAGCGGATGTTATGCGATGAGTGATCGATCGGCTACCGAGAATGACGAACTTGAGGGGTCTCGGCTGGTGGCCGGCAGGTGATGGCCACCTGAGATCGGGTGTTCGCCAAGGTCAGAGGTGGCTCAGGGGTGGATGGCCGGTTCGCCGGCGGGTGGGATCGGCAGATGGTCACCGGCCCGCCATGGTTCTGGGCCATGTCCATGTCTTCCGACCCCGAGAACGGGCAAGCCCGCCTTGCCGTGCCACCTTCAGGCACTGATCGTTCGCATCGTCGTTCGCGAGTAGCGGCGCCCGGCCTGCCGGGTTCGGAACCGCTGCTGTGGCGGCGGGTGTTTCCCGGCACGCCGGACCAGGCGGCGGCGGCTCGGCGGTTCGCCCGCTTCCTGCTGGAGGGCACGCCGTCCACCGACGACGCCGAACTGATCGTCGGCGAACTCGCGGGCAACGCGCTACGACATACCCGAAGCGGGTGTCCCGGCGGCCACTTCACCATAGAGATCACCCATCTGCCGGCCGGCCAGACGCCGGTCGGGGACAGCCTGCTGATCGCCGTGCACGACCTGGGCGGTCACCATGTCCCGCGCTTCGGGGGGCCCGCGTCGCAGGGCGGCTCGTTCGCGGAGAACGGTCGCGGGCTTGCCATCGTGGCCGCGATCGCCAGGCGGGCGGGCGTCCAAGGAACACCCGCGGGCGGCCACCGCGTCTGGGCGTATCTGGTACGCCATGGGCGGTGACCCCGGTTGATCGTGGGCGGATCCCATCAGGCGCCTGGTGGTGCGTAGGGCGGATCGCCGGGGGGCGTTGTCGTCCACGGCCATCGGCCGGTCACCACGGGTGGGCCCCGTTTGCCCCGGGTGCCGACCCCGGCTTACCGCATCGGCGGGTCACCAGGGCACGATGCCTTCGTCGGCGAGGAAGGCGGCGGTGGGGCGGTCGGCGGTGGTGGCCAGGTGGACGGCGATCGCCGCCCCCTGGGCCGCGGTCCGGGGCAGGGTGAGACCGAGTTCGGCGGCGAAGTCGGTGTCACACGGCCCGGGCGCGACCGCGGTCACGGTGATGTCCTCGCCCGCCAGCGCCTTGGCGTACTGGACGGTGAGCATGTTGAGGGCGGCCTTGGCGGTCGGGTAGCCGGCCGTTGCGGGAAGCGCGGCGAAGTAGTGGTCTGGATCGGTCATCCAGGCCAGTGACGCCGTACCGCTGGAGACGTTGATGATCCGGGCGTCGGCGGAGCGGCGCAGCAGCGGCAGGAACGCCTCGGTGACCCGGATGACGCCGTACAGGTTCGTGTCGAACACCGCTTTGATCAGGTTCAGGTCGACGGCGCCGGGGTGCTGGCCGTCCCGGCCGCCGGAGATGCCGGCGTTGTTGACCAGCACGTCCAGCCGGCCGTACCAGGCGTCCACCGTGGCGGCCGCGTCCCGCACCGAGGCGTCGTCGGTCACGTCCAGCACCACCGCGCGGGCGCCCAGCCGCGCCGCCGTCTCCTCGCCGCGCCGCCGGTCGCGGGCCGCCACCACCACGGTCGCGCCCCGGGCCGCCAGGCCCTCGGCGATCGCCGCGCCGATCCCTTTGTTGGCCCCGGTGACCAGGACGATCTTCTCTGCTGTCATGAGTCGATCCGATCACCGCCGCCCGCCTGGAGTCGATGACCGATCCGAGCCGGGCCGATACCCTGACGGTATGACCGAGGTGGATACGCGGGAGCTGCGGTACTTCATCGCGGTCGCCGAGGAACTGCACTTCGGCCGGGCGGCGGACCGGCTCGGCATCGCGCAGCCGCCACTCTCCCGGGCGATCCGCCGGCTGGAACACCGGGTCGGCGCGCGACTGTTCGACCGCACCGGCCGCGGCGTCCGCCTCACCGCCGCCGGTGAGGTGCTGCTGGCCGAAGGGCGGGCCGCTCTCGACGCGGTGTCGGCCGCGGTGCGCCGAGCCCGGCGGGCCGGGCGGCCGCGCCGGAGCCTGACGCTGGTCATGAAGCCGGGCGGTGACGCCGGCCTGCTGCCCGCCATCCTCGCCGCGTACGCCGCGCGGCCCGGTGCGGCCGCGGTCGACCTGGTCTTCTCCCAGAGCGAGCGCGCCGCGATGCTGCGCGACGGCCGCGCGGACGTCGGGCTGCTGCACCACCCGCAGAACGACCTCACCGGCCTGGACACCGAGCCGCTGCGCACCGAGCGGCGGGTGGCGGCGCTCGCCGAGGGGCATCCGCTCGCCGCCCGCGCCACGCTCTCACTGGCCGACCTGGCGGGTGAGCCGATGGCGCAGTGGCCCGAGGCCGCCGAGCGGGGGAACGGGCCGCGGGTCGAGGAGGCGGGCCAGATGTGGCAACTGGTCGTGCTCGGCCGGGCGGTCGCGCTGGTCACCGAGTCGGCGGCCGAGCGGCCGTACCGCGGGGTGGTCTACCGGCCGGTGACCGACGCGGCCCCGGCCACGCTGGTGCTGGCGTGGCCCGCCGAGAGCCGCTCGCGGGACGTCGCGGAGTTCACCGCCGCCGCCCGCGCCGCCCTCGCCCCGGCCCTCACCGGCCAGACCTGAGGCCGGTGCGGCCGGCCCCCCTCCTACGGCGGGTGCGGCGGCGCCTGACCACTGGTCTCACCGGGATGCGGGCGACATCGGACCGATCTGCGCGGTGTGTCTAACCGGCCGGTGGAGGCGGTGGTGCGCGAGAGGAGTGCGGCGGGGGGCGGCACGTTTGGCAAGTCCTTACCATGTGCGGTGGCGAGCGCGCGTCTAGTGTGCCCGCAACGGGAAGAGATCCTTCCCGGCGTCCTGGCGGGCGCCGGCGAGGGCCCGGTACGGAGTTGGACGGCGAGGAACGACGGACCCGGCGCCGGCGGACGCCCGCGACGGCGGCCGGCGGGCCTCGGGCCGGTAAGGAAAGGGACGCGCATGGTCTTCGGCTGGAAGTTGCACGGGGACGGGCGCGGCCTGGCCCCCGGTGAGGTGGTCAAGCCGGACGAGCGGCTGAGCTGGCCGCGCATGGTCGGATTCGGTGCCCAGCACGTCATCGCGATGTTCGGCGCCACGTTCGTATTTCCCCTGGTCATGGGGCTGAACGCCAATCTGGCCATCATGATGTCGGGTATCGCGACCATCCTGTTCCTGCTCATCGTGCAGGGCCGGATCCCGAGCTATCTCGGTACCTCGGCGTCGTTCGTCGGCGCGGTGGTGGCCATCCGCGCGGCCGGCGGGGACAGCGCCACGGTCACCGGGGCCATCCTGGTGGCGGGTGTGGTGCTGGCGCTGTGCGGCGTGGCCATCCACTACCTGGGCGTGCGGACCATCAACCGGGTGTTCCCGCCGGTGGTTACCGGCGCGGTGGTCATGCTGATCGGGTTCGGACTCGCCTACGTGGTGGCCGACGTCTACTGGCCGCAGGACCCGTGGATCGCGCTGATCACCATGGTGGCGACGTTCCTTATCATCGTGGCCTTCCGCGGGTTCGTCGGCCGGATCGGCGTGCTGCTCGGGCTGGTGGTCGGCTTCGTGCTGTCCTGGCTGGCCGACCGGCTGTTCGGCGACATCACCTCCTTCAACGCCACGCTCGGCAAGGTGGACACCCACCCGCGGGTCAGCTTCCAGGCGGTCGCCGACGCGCCGTGGTTCGGCCTGCCCGAGATGCACGCGCCCGCCTTCGCGGTGTCGGCGATCGTGCTGGTCTTGCCCGCGGTGATCGCGCTGATCGCGGAGAACGTCGGGCACGTCAAGGCGGTCGGCGAGATGACCGGCACCGACGTCGATCCGTACATGGGCCGGGCGATCATGGCGGACGGCGTGGGCACCGCGCTGGCCAGCGCGGTCGGCGGCTCGCCCACCACCACCTACGCCGAGAACATCGGCGTGATGGCGGCCACCCGGGTCTACTCGACGGCCGCCTACTACATCGCCGCGGTGGTGGCCATCCTGTTCGGCCTGTGCCCGAAGTTCGGCGCGCTGATCGCCGCCACCCCCGGCGGGGTGCTCGGCGGCATCACGGTGATCCTCTACGGGATGATCGGGCTGCTCGGCGCGAAGATCTGGATCGAGAACCGGGTGGACTTCGCCGATCCGGTCAACATGGTGCCCACCGGGGCGGGCATCATTTTGGCCATCGGCCCGGTGTCCCACCAGATCACCAAGGATTTCTCCCTGGCCGGCATCGCGCTCGGTACCATCGTGGTCCTCGGCGGGTACCACCTGCTGCGGGCGGTCGCCCGGCGGCGGGGCGAGCCCGCGGTGCCCGGTGCGAATCCGGGGGCGGATCCGGCCCTGGCGGAGGGGAGAGACGGCAACGCGTGAAGCCACCCCCGTTCGACTACCACGCCCCGCACGACCTGGACGAGGCCCTGGCGGTCCTCGCCGGCACGGGCGGGGACGGAAAGGTGCTGGCCGGCGGCCAGAGCCTGATCCCGCTGATGAACATGCGGCTGGCCGCGCCGGCGCACCTGGTCGACATCAACCGGCTGGCCGGCCTGGCCACCGTCGAGGCGGGTGCGGACGGGGTGCGGGTCGGCGCGCTGGCCCGGCACGCCGAGGTGGAGCGGTCGGAACGGGTGGCGCAGGTCCAGCCGCTGCTGCGGTCCGCGCTGGGCCATGTGGCGCACCCGGTGATCCGCAACCGGGGCACCGTGGTCGGCAGCCTCGCGCACGCCGACCCGTCCGCCGAGCTGCCCGCGGTGCTGGCCGTGCTCGGCGGTTCGGTGCGGGTGGCCCGGCACGGCGCGCCGCCGCGCGACGTGCCGGCCGGCGAGTTCTTCCTCGGCCCGCTGGAACCGGCGCTCGCCCCCGGCGAGCTGGCGGTCTCGGCGTTCTTCCCGGCGGTGCCGCCGCGGACCGGCACCGCCTTCGTGGAGGTGGCGCGCCGGCACGGCGACTACGCGATGGCCGGGGTGGCCGCCGTGGTCACCCTGGACGACGACCAGCGGATCGCCGCCGCCCTGGTGGCCTGCGTCAGCGCCGGCCCGGTCCCGGTGGTGCTGGACCTGACCGCGGCCTGCGGCCGGCGGCCGGCCGCGTCCACCGACTGGGCGGCGGTGGCCGCCGAGGTGCGCGACCGGGTGGACCCGGACGGCGACATCCACGCCACCGCCGGGTACCGCCGGCACCTGACCGGCGTGCTGGCCCGCCGGGCGCTGCGGATCGCCGCGGCGGAGGCGGCGGGCGAGTACGGCTGGACGGACGAGCGGTGAGCGGGAAGCGGGGGTGGCCGGTGGGTGAGGCGCTGCACGAGGTGTCGTTGACGGTGAACGGGGTCGTCCGGCAGGCCCGGGTGCCGGCCCGGCGGCTGCTGTCGGACTTCCTGCGGCACGACCTGGGCCTGACCGGCACGCACGTCGGCTGCGAGCACGGGGTGTGCGGGTGCTGCACGGTGCTGCTGGACGGGGCGCCGGTGCGGTCCTGCCTGACCTTCGCGGTGACCGTGGCCGGTCAGGAGATCACCACCGTGGAGGGGCTGGCCGGGCCGGACGGCGAGCCGTCGCCGGTGCAGCGGGCGTTCGCCGAGTGCCACGCGCTGCAGTGCGGCTTCTGCACGCCGGGCTTCCTGTGCACGGTGACCGCGCTGCTGCGCGACAACCCCGAGCCGGACGAACTGCACATCGTGGAGGGCATCTCCGGCAACCTGTGCCGGTGCACCGGCTACCAGAACATCGTCAAGGCGGTCGGCCGCGCGGCGGAGCTGGCCCGCGAGGGCGGGGAGGGCACGGCGTGAGCACCAGGCTGTTCGGCGAGCCGGTCGCGCGCCGGGAGGACGGGCGGCTGGTCACCGGCCAGGGCCGCTACCTGGACGACCTGGGCCACGACGCGCTCGCCGCGGCGTTCGTGCGCTCGCCGCACGCCCACGCCCGGATCCGCGACATCGACGTGTCGGCCGCGCTGGACGCGGACGGCCTGGTGGCGATCTACACCTACGAGGACCTGCCGGAGCGGGTGCGCGACCCGCTGCCGCTGCTCATCCCGCATCCGGCGCTCACCCATGGCCGCACGGCGTATCCACTGGCCCGCGACGTCGTCCGGCACGTGGGCGAGCCGGTGGTCATGGTGGTGGCCCGGGACCGTTACCTGGCCGAGGACGCCGCCGCGCTGATCGAGGTGGACTACGAGCAGCTCAAGCCGGTGGTCGGCGTGGAGGAGGCCGTGCAGGGCGCGCACCTGGTGCACCAGGACGTGCCGGGCAACGTCGGCGCCCACCTGGTGCAGGAGGTGCCGTCGCCGGGCGGAGCCGGCGCGGAGCAGGAGGTGGACGCGGCGCCGCACCGGTTGTCGTTCCGGCTGGACATCGAGCGCAGCGCGTCCATGCCGCTGGAGGGGCGCGGGGTGTACGCGCGGTGGGACGCCGACGACGGCTCGCTGCGGGTGTACAGCTCCACCCAGACCTCCACCAGCGTGCGGATGGCGGTGGCCGCCAAGCTGGGCCTGCCGCTGCCGAAGGTGGAGGTGATCGCGCCGGACGTGGGCGGCGGCTTCGGCGTCAAGATCGTGCACCCGTGGCCGGAGGAGGTGCTGGTGCCCTGGGCGGCGATGCTGCTCGGCCGCGAGGTGAAGTGGACCGAGGACCGCCGCGAGCACTTCGTCGCCTCCGCCCACGAGCGCGCGCAGGTGCAGCAGGTGCGGGTCGGGTTCGACGACGAGGGCCGGGTGCTCGGGCTGTCGGTGACGATCCTGCACGACCACGGCGCCTACACCCCCTACGGCATCATCGTGCCGATCATCACGGCGACCCAGCTGCTCGGCCCGTACAAGATCGGCGCCTACCGGGTGGAGTTCTCCTCGATCTACACCAACACCGTGCAGGTCACCCCGTACCGGGGCGCCGGGCGCCCGCAGGCGGTGTTCTGCATGGAGCGCACCATGGACAAGATCGCCGCCTATCTGGGCCGGGATCGGGCGCAGGTGCGCGCGGCGAACTTCATCCAGCCGGACGAGTTCCCCTACGACCAGGGCCTGCTCTTCCAGGACGGCCGGCCGCTGATCTACGACAGCGGCGACTACCCCGAGTCGTTGCGCCTGCTCAAGGAGCTGGTCGGCTGGGACGATTTCCACGAGGTGAAGGCCGAGGCCGCCCGGCACGGCCGCCGGCTCGGCATCGGCATCGGCTGCTACGTGGAGGGCACCGGCGTCGGCCCGTACGAGGGCGGCCACGTGCAGGTGACCTCGGACGGCCGGGTGCACGTCTCCACCGGGCTGACCTCGCAGGGGCAGGGCCACGAGACGGTGTTCGCGCAGATCGCCGCCACCGAGCTCGGGGTGCCGCTGGACCGGGTGTCGGTGGTCACCGGCGATACCCGGCGCTTCGGGTACGCGGTCGGCACCTTCGCCTCCCGGGCGGCGGTGCTGAGCGGCAACGCGATCGCGCTGGCCTGCCGGAAGGTGCGCGAGAAGGCGCTGCGGGTGGCCGCCGAGGCGCTGGAGGCCGACCCGCGGGACCTGGAGATCGAGGACGGCGTGGTGCGGGTGGCCGGGAACCCGGGCGCGGGCGTCCCGCTGGCGACGGTGGCGGTGCTGTCCAATCCGCTGCGGTACGCCTTCGACGAGGAGGCGGTGCGGGCCACCCAGTTCGCCGGCACCGCGGACCTGTCCCGGCCGCCGGTGGACGATGGCGACGAGCCGGGGCTGGAGGGCCGCGACTACTACTCGCCGGTCCGGTCCACGTTCGCCTCCGGCATGCACGCCGCCGTGGTGGAGACCGACCCGGACACCGCGGAGATCCGCATCCTGCGGTACGCGGTGGTGCACGACTGCGGCCGGATGATCAACCCGATGATCGTGGAGGGCCAGATCCACGGCGGGGTGGCCCAGGGCGTCGGCGGCGCGCTGTACGAGCGGATGGTCTACGACGGGCACGGGCAGCTGCTCAACGCCTCGTTCATGGACTTCCTGATGCCGTACGCCACCGAGGTGCCCTACATCCAGACGGCGCACCTGGAGACGCCGTCGCCGTTGAACCCGCTCGGCATCAAGGGCGCCGGGGAGGCCGGGGTGATCCCGGTGTCGGCGGTGATCGCCTCGGCGGTGGAGGACGCAGAGGGCATCCCGGTGGACCGCATGCCGATCTCCCCCTCCGAACTGCACGAACTGCGGCGTACGTCGAGACGCTGAAATCTGGGCGGATGGAACCGTCCAATTCCGGAAGAACCCCCGCGATGCCGTACCCGACGGTATGGTGCTCCCACTCGTGATCAACGATCAAGAAACCGGCCCGCGGGGCCGATGAGGGGAACCATGCGCACCATCTTCACACCGCTGACGCGCGCCGTGGCCGCGGTGGCCGGCGCGGCGGCGATGCTCGCCGTGTGCGGCGCGGGCGTGGCCGGTGCGGCGGCCCGGACGGTCGCCACGACCGTCACGGTCAAGCCGGCCGCCGACACCACCTACACCCAGGTGACCCAGGACGGGAACACCAGCGCCAAGACCACCCTGGCGACCTGCCCGGCGCTGTGCGACGGCAACAAGGCCGGGGAGCGGCAGGCGGTGGTCGGCTTCACCGTGGCCGGGCTGCCTGCCGGCGCCACCGGGATCACGGCCCGGCTGGAGCTGTACTCGTGGAACGCCTACGCCGCGACGGCGACCACCGTTCACAAGGCGAGCGGCGGCGCCTCCGGCACGGGCGCCTGGGCGGGCCGGCCGGACCTCGGTTCGGCGCTGGACTCCGCCGCGGCGGTGGTCAAGGGGTACAACGCCTGGGACGTCTCCGGCGCGGTGACCGGCAACGGCGCGGTGACGTTCGCGGTCCGCCAGACCACCCGCAACACCCGGACGTACTGGGCCTCGGCCGACAATGCCGGCACCACCATCCGGCCCCGGCTGGTCGTCACCTACACCACCGGCGCGTCGCCCGCCCCCACCACCTCGCCGAAGCCCACCGCGACCGCGACGCCCAAGCCCACGGCCACCGCCTCGCCGAAGCCGACGGCCAGCGCCACGCCCACCGCGAGCACGACGCCGAAGCCCACCGCCACCGCCTCGCCGAAGCCCACCGCGACGCCGACCGCCCCGGCCGGGTGGCGGCAGGTGTGGGCCGACGAGTTCGACGGCACCGCGCTGAACACCGCCAAGTGGTCCGCCCGTGACTCCTCGGTCGACTACGACAAGGCGTGCATCACCAGCCGGGCGAAGAACGTGTTCGTCTCGGGGGGCAACCTGACGATCCGGGCGCAGAAGGAGAACTACAGCTGCGCCGGCGGCACCAGGCCGTACACCACCGGCTACCTCGACTCCAAGGGCAAGGCGTCGTTCACCTACGGGCGGTTCGAGGCGCGGATCAAGTCGCCGAACGGCCCGGCGAACTCGCGCGGCCTGTGGCCGGCGTACTGGATGCGGCCCGACGACGGCGGCAACGGTGAGATCGACGTGACAGAGCTGCCCGGCGGCGCCTCCTACTACAAGGGGTCCACCGCGGCCATCTTCCGCGACTACACGCCCACCAAGAACGACTTCCGGTACACCCTGCCGACCGGGCACCCCGGTGACGGCTTCCACACCTACGCCACCGAGTGGGAGCCGGGCGTGATCCGCTGGTACATCGACGGCAAGGAGATCTGGCGCCGCACCGGCGAGACGACCTCCTGGCTGGAGGCCACCTTCGGCAAGGACGCCACCTACAAGCGCAAGTTCCACCTGCGGCTGAACTTCCAGGTGGGCGGCTGGCTCGGCGACCCGGACGCCGCCACCACCTTCCCGGCGGACTTCGTGGTCGACTACGTGCGCGTCTACCAGCGCTGACCATACCGGCCTGCCGTCGGATCCAGGCGGCACGCCCTCTGCCGGCAGGGAAGGGTGCGGCCGCCGGCCGCACCCTTCTCCCGGTGGCCGCGCGCCTGCCGATCGCCGCACCGGCCGGTGCGGGCCGCGCCGGGACCGGCATGATCGAAAATCTCGGCTGTGGAACCGTCCAATTTTCGAAGATCCTGCCGGACGGTGCGGTTCATGATTATTGTGCGTGCCACTCACAGTTTTGAACGGCAAGAACACGGGTCGGCAGGCCCGGCGAGAGGGAACGATGACGACGAGGTCGACCCCCATCACACGCGTCACCGTGGCGGTCGCCGCCGCGGGCGTGCTACTGGGTGTACTGGGCGCCGGCGCCGCCACGGCGGCGGCGGCGACCGTCACGGTGAAGGCGTCCGGCGACACCACCTACACCCAGGTGACCCAGGACGGTGACACCAGCGCGAAGACGACGCTGGCGACGTGCCCGGCGCTGTGCGACGGCAACAAGGCCGGGGAGCGGCAGGCCGTGGTCGGGTTCACCGTCGCGGGGCTGCCCGCCGGTGCCACCGGCATCAAGGCACGGCTGGAGCTGTACTCGTGGAACGCCTACGCCGCGACGACGACCACGGTCCATAAGGCGAGCGGCGGCGCGTCCGGCACGGGCACCTGGGCGAGCCGGCCGACGCTCGGGACCGCGCTGGACTCGGCGGCGGCGGTGGTCAAGGGGTACAACGCCTGGGATGTGTCCGGTGCGGTGACCGGCAACGGCGCGGTGACGTTCGCGGTCCGGCAGACCACCCGCAACACCCGCACCTATTGGGCCTCGAACGACAATGCCGGCACCACCCTGCGGCCCCGCCTGGTGGTGACCTACACCGCCGGCACCTCGCCCGCCCCGAGCGCGACCACGACCGCGTCGCCCAAGCCGAGCGCGTCCACCTCGCCGAAGCCGAGCGCGTCCACCTCGCCCAAGCCGAGCGCGTCCACCTCGCCCAAGCCGAGCGCGTCCCCGACCGCGCCGGCCGGGTGGCGGCTGGTGTGGGCCGACGAGTTCAACGGCACGGCGCTGGACACCACCAAGTGGAACACCCGGGATTCCTCGCTCGACTTCGACAAGGCGTGCATCACCAGCCGGGCCAAGAACATCTTCGTCTCCGACGGCTCCCTGACGATCCGCGCGCACAAGGAGAACTACAACTGCGCCGGCGGCACCCGGCCGTACACCACCGGATACCTCGACTCCAAGGGCAAGGGATCGTTCACCTACGGGCGGTTCGAGACCCGCGCCAAGTCGCCGAACGGACCGTCGAACTCCCGGGGCCTGTGGCCGGCCTTCTGGATGCGGCCGGACGACGGCGGCAACGGCGAGATCGACGTGACCGAGCTGCCCGGCGGCGCGTCCTACTACAAGGCGTCCACCGCGGCGATCTTCCGCGACTACACCCCGACCAAGAACGACTTCCGGTACACCTTCCCCAGCGGTTACGCCGGTGACGGCTACCACGTCTACACCACCGACTGGGAGCCGGGCATCATCCGCTGGTACGTCGACGGCAAGGAGATCTGGCGCCGCACCGGCGAGACGACCTCCTGGCTGGAGGCGACCTTCGGCAAGGACAACACCTACAACCGCAAGTTCCAGCTGCGGCTGAACTTCCAGGTGGGCGGCTGGCTCGGCGACCCGGACGCCACCACGGTCTTCCCGGCCGACTTCAAGGTGGACTACGTGCGCATCTACCAGCGCTGATCGCCGCTCACCCCCCGCGGCCCGCCCTCCTGGGAGGGCGGGCCGCTGCGCCCGGCGCCGGCCGGTCCGGCCCGCCACCCGTCCGGCCCGGTACGGCCCCGGCCGGCCCGCGCGGGCCGGTCAGGCGGCGACCCGCCGGCGGAAGACCCAGTACGTCCAGCCCTGGTAGGCCAGTACGACCGGCAGCGCCGCGCCGGCGATCCAGGTGAGCAGTCCCAGGGTGTAGGGGCCGGAGGCGGCGCCCGCCACCGTCAGCCCGGGCAGCGGCTCGCGCCACAGCGCGCCGAACACCGACGCGGTCAGCAGCGCGACGGCGGCGGCGGTGGCGGCGAACGCCCAGCCCTCCCGGCGGCGCCAGGCCAGCGCGACGGCGGCGGCCAGCGCGGCCATCGCGGCGGCGGCCGCCGCCCACGCGCCCGGGTGCGCCGTCCACTCCCCGGTGCCGCCGGCCGCCGCGCCGGGGATGGCCGGCAGCGTGACCGCGGCCAGCGGCAGCGCCGGGACGGCGAGCGCCGGCACCGCCCGCCGGGCCCGGGCGCGCAGCGGCCCCTCGGTCCGCAGCGCCAGGAAGACCGCGCCGTGCAGCGCGGCCAGGGCCAGCGCGAGCGCCCCGCCGGCCAGGGTGCCGGCCGGGCCGCCGGCCAGCAGGTTCCCGAAGACGGCACCCCAGGTGAACGCGGCGATGGCGCTGCCGGCCACGATCCCGGCGTCGCACCAGGCTCGGGCGCGGGCCTCGACCTTGCCGCGCCACTCCAGCGCCACCCCGCGGACGATCAGCGCGGCCAGCACGGCGACCAGCGGCAGATAGTAACCGCTCAGCAGGCCGGCGTACCAGGCGGGGAAGGCGGCGAACATCGCACCGACCGCGGTGATCAGCCATACCTCGTTGCCGTCCCAGACCGGGCCGATGGTGGCTAGCGCCTGGCGCCGTTCGGCCTCGCCCCGGGCCAGCGCGGGCAGCAGGACGCCGACCCCGAAGTCGAAGCCTTCCAGCACGAAGTAGCCGGTCCACAGGAACGCGATGGCCACGAACCAGACGGTGGTGAGCTCCACGGCGGTCTCCCGGGTCTCTAGTACATGAGGGTGGGGGCGGGCGCGGGCGCCGCGGCCCCCGCGTCGTCGGGACCGGGCCGGCCGGCCGGGGCCGGGGCCGGTTCGGGGCCGGCCTTGACGTACCTGACCAGCAGCCGTGCCTCGGCCACCGCCAGCGCCCCGTACAGCAGGGTGAACAGCGCCAGCGAGAACGCCACCGCGCGCAGCGACACGCCGGGGGAGACGCTCGCCGCGGTGAGCAGCTCGCCCTGGACGGTCCACGGCTGGCGGCCGATCTCGCTGAGCAGCCAGCCGGCGATCATCGCGGTGGCGGGCAGCGGCAGCGCGAGCAGGGTGGCGCGGGCCAGCCACCGGGGGACGGCCCGGCGGCGCCGGGTGACCCACAGCCCGAGCATGGACAGCGCCACCGCCGACAGCCCGAACACGACCATGACCCGGAACGACCAGTACACGACCGGCACGTTCGGCCGGTAGTCGCCCGGCCCGAACGCGGCCTCGTACCGGCGCTGGATGTCCTCCACGCCCTGGACCGGCGCGTCCGGGTCGTGCGCGGCCAGCAGGCTGAGCGCCTTCGGCACCTCGATGCCGGGCACCGGGGAGAACGCGGCGCCGCGCTCGTCGTGGCGCAGCCCTTCGGCCGCGGCCAGCTTCATCGGCTGCTGCTCCCACAGCAGCCGGGCGGACTGGTCGCCGGTGCCGGCGACCACCGCGCCGGCGATCGCGGTCATCACCAGCGCGGCGCGCAGCGTGCCCCGCCACATCGCGGGCTCGCCGGTCCGCCCGGCGCGCCGCTCGCGCAGGATCCGGTGGCCGCTGACCGCGGCGACGAAGCCGCCGGCCACCACGAAGGCGCCGGCGATGACGTGCGGGACCTGGGCGAGCGCGGTGGGGTTGGTCAGCACCGCCCACACGTCGGTCATCCGGGCCCGGCCGGCCACCACCTCGTAGCCCACCGGGTGCTTCATCCAGGCGTTGGCGGCCAGGATGAAGTAGGCCGACAGGTTGGAGCCGATGGCGGCGGCCCAGATGCACGCCAGGTGCACCCGCTTGGGCAGCCGGTCCCAGCCGAAGATCCACAGGCCGAGGAAGGTGGACTCCAGGAAGAAGGCGAGCAGCGCCTCCAGCGCCAGCGGGGCGCCGAACACGTCGCCGACGAAGATCGAGTACTCGCTCCAGTTCATCCCGAACTGGAACTCCTGCACGATGCCGGTGACCACGCCCATCGCGAAATTGATCAGAAAGAGCTTCCCGAAGAACCTGGTCAGCCGGAGGTAGTGCTCCTTGCCGGTGCGGTGCCAGGCCGTCTGCAGCCCGGCGACGAACACCCCGAGGCCGATCGTCAGGGGCACGAAGAGAAAGTGGTACACGGTGGTCACTCCGAACTGCCACCGTGCCAGGTCCAGTGCGTCCATGTCCCCCTCGCGCGTCCTCAGCTCTACAGGCTGTAGTTCTACTTCTAGTAGTACTACGACTTGTAGAGCAATGTGCGCGCAGCTGCTGCGATCTTCGTCACACCGGTACCGCCCGGCCGCTGAATGTGATCCGCAAGCTCTTCGCAAGCTGCCCGGCCCATAGTTGAAAGGCGCACCAAATCGGCGGCGAACACCGTGGTGGGCAGGCCGCGCGGGTCCGGAGGGAGCCGGCACCGCGCGCCGGCCCGCCGCGCCGACGAGACGACTTACCTGGCGGGGCGGGGGCCCGCGTTCGGATCCGGCGGCGCACCGCCGCCGTCACGCTGGGAGGGACCACCATGACCGGCCACGAGACCGGGCGTCGCCGCGTGATCCGCAAGGTGGGGGCGTGGCCCCGGGGCAGCCTGCTGGGCGGCCTCGGTGACGCCGCCAGAGAAGAGTTCCTCGGCCTCGGCCGGCCCCGGCAGTTCACCACCGGCCAGACCCTGATCGTGGAGGGCGACCGGTCCACCGATGCCTACCTGCTGCTGGACGCCTGCGTGAAGGTGACGGCCCACACCGAGAACGGCCGGGTCGCCCTGCTCGGCATCCGGGTCGGCGGCGACCTGGTCGGCGAGTTCGCCGCGCTGGACGGACGGCCCCGCGCGGCCACCGTCGTCGCGGCCGGCGCCTGCCTGGCCCGGGTGATACCGCGCCAGACGTTCCTGGCGTTCCTGCGACGCCGCCCGGAGGCCGCCCTCGCGGTCAACCGCGCGGTGGTCAACAAGGTGCGCTGGACCACCCGCCGCCGGGTCGAGCTCGGCACCTGCTCGGCGATCACCCGGCTGGCCCGGGTCCTGGTCGAGCTGGCCTGCTCCTACGGAGAGCCCAAGCCCGGCGGCGGGCTGGTGATCGGCGTGTCGCTCACCCAGCCGGAGCTGGCCGCCCTGGTGGGTGCCGCCGATCCGACGGTGCACAAGGCCCTCACCCTGCTGCGCCGGGCCGGCGTGCTCGGCACCGGCTACCGGCGCATCGTCGTGCACGACCTGCGCCGGCTGCAGGCCTATGCCCAGAACCCGTTGGATTACGAGGTGCCCGCCTGACCGGCCGCCGACCCTTGAGCTGTCCCGACGTCCGCCTGGAAGGAGAAGACCGGTGAACGACCTCAGCGGGGAGGTACGCCGGCTGTGCGTCGCGCTCGACGTCGAGCGGTACAGCAGGCGCACCGACCCCGAACAGCGGGAGATCCAGCGCCGCCTGGTCGAGGTGGTCGCCGCGGCCGGCCGGGAGGCCGGGCTCGACCGGCTGCTGGTCGCCGAGCGCGCCGCGCACGCGGGCGGCGGCGGCCCGGCCACCGTCATGTTCCGCCAGGAGCAGGGCGACGGGCTGCTCCTGCTGCTGCCCGCCGGCGTGAGCGAGGCGCGCGTCATCGCCGGCCTGATCGGCGAGCTGCGCATCGCGCTGCACCAGCACAACCGCCACCTGGGCACCGGCGCCCCGGTGCGGCTGCGGCTGCGGCTCGCCTTCCACCAGGGGCCGACCCAGGTGGGCGACAACGGGTTCGTCGGCCGGGCGGTGAACACCGTCTGCCGGCTGCGCGACAGCGACGAGCTGCGCGGCGCGCTCACCCACCACCCCGACGCCGACCTGGCGGTGATCGTCTCGGCCCAGCTGTTCGAGGACGTCATCGAGCACGAGCACCGCGACCTGCGCAGGCACCTGTTCCAGCGGGTGCTGGTGCACGCCAAGGACATCGAGATGCCCGCCTGGATCAGCGTCCCGGACGCCGACCCGGGGGCCGCCGCGGTGCCCGGCGCGCCCGCGGTGCCCGCCGGGCGGGGCCGCCGGGTGCGGCTTCCCTCGATCGTCAACATCGACGAGTACTGACCGGCGGCCGCCCCCGGCGGCCCGCCCCATCCCTCGGGAGGTAAGAGAATGATGGGCTTCCGGCCGGCGGGGGCACGGCCGTGAACGCGGGTCCGCTGCTGGCCGCGGCGGGCCTGGCCGCGGTCCGGGCGCTGCGCGCGTACCGGGCGTCCACCCAGCTGCGGCAGGCGGGACGGCAGCACGCCGAGAAGCTGGCCGAGGCGACCCGGGCCCACGCCGCCGGCCGGTTCGACGCGGCGCTGTACGGGTACGGCGAGCTGCTGCAGGTGGCGCCGGACGAGCCGGCCGCGCTGATCGGCGTCGCGCAGATCTGGATCGACCACGGGATCAACCTGTCGGACGCGGCGCTGGCGCTGGACCGGGTCGCCGCCGCGGCCGGGAACCACCCGCGGGTGCGCGCGTACCTGATCGTGCTGCGGGCCCGGCTGGACATGATGGCCGGACGCTACTCGGCGGCGGTGGCCGCGCTGACCGCGATCGTCGGCGAGCTGCCCGACCCCGGCGCCGAGCCCGGGCCGAGCGCCTGGTACTACCTCGCCGTCTGCCTGATGGAGACGGGGGACGAGGCGGGGGCTCAGCGTGCCTTCCACGTCGTGCTCGCCCACCGGCCGCAACTGGTGCACGTCTGGTTCGCCCTCGGCCGGCTGCTCGCCGAACGCGACCGGCCGGCCGCCTACCGGCTGCTGGAACAGGGCCGGGCCGTGCTCGCCCCGCCCGGCCAGGCCGACCTCGCCGCCCGGACCGCCGCCGCGGCACTGCTGGTGGAGGCGGCGCTGATCGCGCTCGACGCGCCCAGGGAGTACGACCGGGCCCGGCACTACCTGGACGCCGCCGCGGCGCTCTGCCCGGAGAGTCCCTATCCGCCGGTCAACCAGCTGGCTCTCGACGAGCAGCTGGGCGACCTCAACGCCTTCCAGCGGCACGCCCGCGAGGCGATGGCCCGGATCCGTCCAGCCGACCAGCACCTCATCGCCCACCTGATCGCCGCCGCGCAGGCCAGCGAGTACGGCAGCCACCTGCTGACCGTGATGCGCGACGCCCGGCTGATCGACCAGATCGAGCTGCGACGCCGGCTGGCCACCTGGCAGCAGGCGCGGGCCGACCGCGGACCGGCGGTCAACAACCACTTCTACCACGGCATCGTCGCCGGTCACGGGGCCAGCGTGTCGGGCGTCGACTTCGCCTACACCGCGCACGCCGCCCCCGCCGCCGGCGTCGCCGGGACAGGACGCCAGATGGCCGACGATCATCGCGGGACCGGGCACGCCCTCAACATCAACACCGGCGACAACGCCCGCATCGACCACGTGTCGGTCAACGGGCACATCGTCGGCCGGCTGGAGGACCTGGCCGGCGAGGTCGGCGAGGGCGACCTGCCCCGCGGCCGGCAGGGCGCGGCGCTCGCCGAGCTGGGCGAGATCCGCAACGAGGTGCGCGGCCGGCCCGGGTTCGACCGGGCCGAGGTGCGCGACCGGCTGGCCCGGGTCCGGACCCTGGTCGCCGCCGACCCGGCGCTCGCCGCCCAGGTCGACTCCCTGGCCGCCGCCCTCGGCCTTCCCACCACCCCCGGCGGCTAGCCTCTCGCCCGTCCGGGCCGGATCAAGGCGCCGGGGGAGCGCGGGCGACGGGCCCGAGGTCCACCCCGGTGACCGTACGCGCCCGCTCAGGCCGTCGCGGGCACTCCGCGCTCGGGCACCGGCGCCTGCTGCTAGCGTGATCGCTGCGGGCCGGGGCGGGCAAGAACTGACGAGGCCCGGCGGGGCCGGCGGGCAGAAGTCGCCCTTATCCGCGCCGCGGGCGGGTCCCTAGTCTCTCGGCATCGGAGGTGCCCATGAAGGTCGTCGGCAGTGCGGTGGTCGGGGTGGACCGGGGACGGGTGTGGGAGGCCCTGCGGGATCCGGCCGTGCTGGTCCGCACCATTCCCGGCTGCGAGCGGCTGGAGGCGACCGGTGCGGACACCTACCGGATGACGGTGAACGCGGGGGTGGCGTCCATCAAGGGCGTCTACCAGGGCGAGGTCGCGCTGTCCGACCCCGAGGCCCCCGAGCGGTTCACCCTGCGGGCCCGCGGCGCCGGCGCGCCCGGCACCGTGGACGCCACGGTGCGCATCCGGCTCAGCGAGATCGACGGCGGCGGCACCCGGGTGGACTACGACGCCGAGGCCGTGGTGGGCGGCATGATCGGCGGGGTGGGCCAGCGGATGCTGGGCTCGGTCGCCAAGCGCACCGCGGGCGAGTTCTTCACCGCCGTGGAGCGCCACCTGGCCGCCCCCGCCGCCGGAGCGGGCCTGCCGGGCGCCGGCGGGCTCGCGGTGGCGGGCGTCGCCGGCGGCGCCGCGGGCGGCGTGGTGGCGGGCGGCGAGGTGGCGGGCGGCGAGGTGGTGCGTCCCTCGGATGCGGTCACCGGGCCGGACCCGACGCGGGTGGCGGCCGGCCAGGTCTTCGAGCGGCCGGCCCCGGATCGCCGGGCCGGCACCCCGGTGTGGCCGGTGCTGACGGCCTTCGGAATGGGCGCGGGCGTCGCACTCGGCAGCGCGGTCATCGGCTGGCTGCTTGGCCGCCGCCGCTGACGATCCGTGACCGGACCACACCAATTGTGTTATATGCCGAGGTCGTTACATAATCTCGCGTAAGCGGATCTACCGGCGTAACGTTGGCCATATGCGAGAGTTCCGTGCGGAGGACGCTCGAACGGAGGCCCGGCGGCTCGTCCGCGACCTGCTGGGGGAGGAGCGGCCCACGGCCGGGTCGCTGCTGCGCCGGGCCGGCGACGTCCTCGGAGACGCCCGCGCCGCGCGGTGCGCCGACCTGGCCCGCGGCGCTCACCTGACCCGGCGGGCCGGCGAGCTGGCGGCCGTCGCCGGTCTGGTGGTCGGCACCGCCGCCCTCGGTGCCGGCTGGTGGTCGGCCGGCCGCGGCGGCAAGATCCCCGCTCCGGACGAGGTGCTCGCCACCGGCACCGCCGTCGACCCGTGGACCGACCTGACCCTGCTGGAGACCCTCGCCGCCTGGATCGCCGACGACACCGCGGACGCCGCCTGGGGCCCGGCGACGGCGGCGGTGGACCTGAACTCCTGGCAGGCCGAGGACCGGGTCGAGCCGCCCGCGGACGCCGAGCCCGGCCGGCGGCTGGTGGTGTCGTTCGACGCGGGCGGGCGGGTGGACGCCGTCGTGGCCCGGCGCCCGGACGGCGCCCCCGGCACCGATCTCGACTTCGCCTCGCTGCGCTACTCCGGCCCGGCCGAGGCCCAGTGGAGCTGGGGGGTCGCCGCCGGGCTCGGCCCGCACCCGCTGCCCGGCGAGCACCCCGACCCCTACGCCGTCCCGGTCGACCCGCGCGGCGCCGAGACGCTGCGCCGCTGGGCGCTGCGCCACGGCGCCACCCCCGCCCAGGCCGGCGACCGCTGGCACGACCGCGGCGACGTGATCGCCGCGATCGAGCGGGTGGACTGGATGTGGCGCAGCGGCGAGTGGTTCGCCTGGTGGCGCGCCGCCGCCGCGCTGGTCGGCGGTGACCCGCTGGAGCTGGCCAACCGCCTGGACGACATCACCGCCGCCTCCTGACCCGCGGGTCCTGGCCGGTCCAACCGGGCGAGCCGTCTCCCGGAGGGTGCCGGCGTTCTCGGTCGACCATCGACGACGACGGCGCGTACTCCTCCGGCCGGCCCGCCGAGCGGCTGCCGTCCACGGTCGAGGACTCCGGCTTTGTCGCCATGCCGCCGACGCCCCCGGCACCACGCCGGCCACCGTCGGGCGTATCGCCATCCTGGCCTGCGGAAAGGCGGTGGGAGCCGGCTGTCGCCCCTTACTGTAGGAGGTGTGGTGAATATCCGGATTTCACAATCAGGTCCTAAGTTTCACGGGAAATAGCGGGAATTGATGGGCGGCCAGGGTGAAAAATTGGGCAAGCAGTTGTCGATGCTGCTGATTTCGTAGATTTCCGCCGGCGGCCGGTCGGTAGCGTCGATGACGGTGTCGGCCACCGCGGCGCCGGCACCGGCCCTGTCGTCGAACCCACGGAGCCGGTGATGACCAGAAGACCGCTGAAATGCCTGCTCGTCGCGCTGCTGATCGCGGCAGGCCCGCTGTCGCCGGGCATCCCCGCCGCCACCGCCGCGGTGCGCGCGCAGCCCTATCCGCCGGTTCCGCCGGCTGTCCAGGCCATTCTTGACGATATCGCGGATATCGCCGATGACCTCTATTACCTTCAGGGGCACCTGCGGAAACTGCGCCGCGACATCCGGCGGCTCTACGGGCCGTCGTGGCCGTATGCCCGGGACGCCGGCGCCGTCGCCGGGGACGCCGCGGGGCTGCTGTCCCGGACGGCGCACGCCGACCAGGCCATGACCGGCGATGACACGCACGCGCTGGCCGCGCGGATCATGCGACTGGCCGAGCTGGCCGGCCGGCTGGCCTTCGGGGTGGCGCGCGCCACGAACGACCGGCCGCTGCAGGCCGGCGCGCTGGGGGTGGCCGAGGGGGCCCGGCGGCTCGCCGGTTCGACCTTGCGGATGGACTCCCGCGTCGCGGCGCTGCGCACCGCCGATTCCGCCCGGAACGGCCTCCCGGTGAGCACCGTGCCGACCGGTGACATCCCGATGTCCGGCGTCGCGAGTAGTGATGAGCGGCTGAGCGGTGTCGCCGGGAGCGAGGTCCAGGCCGGTGGTGCGACGGCCGGTGGCATCCCGGTGCGGTTGCCGCTGGTCCGGCCGGTCGCGGCGGTCGACGACCTGTGCTCGGCGCGAGCCGGGGACGCGTGCGCGGCGAGGACAGCGCCGATCGCGCGCGGCGAGCTCATGCCCGGCCGCGACCTCGCGGCCGCCGCGGGCGGGCTGCTGGCCGTCGCCATCGGCGGCATGCTGGTGCTCGCCTGGCGCAGCCGCTCGCACCCGCTCCGCTGACGCGCCGACCTGCGGGTCAGGCCGGGACCGGGGAGATCTCGGCCGGGTGCTCGCCGCCCAGCTCGGCGGCGCGGTGGTGCCGGCGGCACAGCACGCGGTAGTGCACCTGCGCGCCGTCGGTGTCGGCGATGACCACCTGCTCGCCGGTGCGTGCCATCACCCCGTCCACGACCCGGGCGTTCAGCCGGCCCGGCCGCCCGCACCAGCACAGCACCTCGACCTGCAACCGGCACACCTCGTCGGCCAGCTCGAACAGCCGCTGCGCCGCCGGGAACATCCGCGACCGGAAGTCCGAGGCCAGCCCGAAGGCGTAGACGTCCACCCCGTGCTCGTCCACCAGGTCGGCGAGCTGCTCGATCTGCGCCACCGTGTAGAAGCAGGCCTCGTCGCAGATCAGGTAGTCGATGCGCTCGTGCGCCCGGACCAGGCCGGTCAGGTCGAGGTCGTCCATCACCTCGACGGCGTCCAGGCCGAGGCCGATCCGGCTGGTGACCCGCGGCCCGCCGGACCGGTCGTGCTTGGTGAGCACCAGGCCGCGCCGGCCCTGCCGGGCGTGGTTGTAGTTCATCTGCAGCGCCAGGGTGGACTTGCCGCAGTCCATCGGCCCATAGAAGAACTTCAGCGTCGCCGCGGGCGTGCCGGAACCCGCGACGGTCACCGGGGCGGGCGCGGCGAGCGGCGCCGGCCCGGCGAGGGCGACCGGCGACCCGGCCGGAGTGAGCGAGGACGTGGCCGCGGGAAGCGAGGACGCGGCCGCGGGAGCGGCCGGGGGGAGCGAGGACCCGCCGGGCGCGACCGGCGGCCCAGCCAGGTCGGCCGAGCGCTCGGCGGGCGTGATCGAGGATCCGGCGGGCGCGACCGGCGGTTCGGCCGGGGCGACCGGCGGCTCGGCGGGGGCGAGCGCGGCGGGCCCGGCGGCCGGGCCGGACGCGCGGGGCGGCTGGACGGTCAGATCGGTCACGACGCGCCAGCCTAGCGACCCCGCCCGGCACCTGGCGGTGCCCCGGGGGTGCCCCGGGGTGTCAGTTCCAGTTGTCGATCTTGATGTCGTCCGGCTCCGGCATGCCCTTGCCGGTCTCGACCAGCGACTTCAGGCTGAGCAGGAAGGTCGCCCACTTGGTGCTGCAGTGGTGC
Organism: Sphaerisporangium rufum; assembly: GCF_016863395.1. Taxonomy (GTDB): domain Bacteria; phylum Actinomycetota; class Actinomycetes; order Streptosporangiales; family Streptosporangiaceae; genus Sphaerisporangium; species Sphaerisporangium rufum. The sequence goes on from NZ_BOOU01000076.1 coordinate 81,625, forward strand.
ATGAACTCCACCGGCTCCCGCCAGCCCTCGTGCTTGAACAGGATGACGGTGTACTCGCCGTCCTGGTTCAGCGCCCAGTCCACGTGCGTGCCGATCCACTCGGCCGGGCCCTCGACGACCTCCCAGAGCACCCGCTTGCCGGGATGCTGCTCCAGGACCTTCATGTCGAACCCACCGGCCTGGAAGCGGAACCGGAGCACGCCGCCGACGCCGTCGCCGTCGGCCTGCGTGTCGGTCGTCCACCAGCCGGCCAGCCCCTCGGTGGTGGTCAGCGCCCGGTAGACCTCGGCCGCCGGCACCTTCATCGCGACCCTGTGCAGGATGTCCACCATTTTCGATCCCCGTTCCGTGTCGTGCCCGGCGCGGCCATGGAGATGGGCGCGGGCCGGGCGGAGAGATGGCCACGCCACCCGGGCCGGCCTCTCAAGTGCAACCTTTTGGTTGCGCATCACTGTAGCGGGCACCCACCGATGGTGCAACCGTCGGGTTGCGTCTCGGAGCGCTCCGGCGGTGGGGCGCGGGTAGGTCGGGATGTGTCGAGGGAGCGGGGTTTCCTTGGCAGGAGTTGCTGATTTCCGAGGTGGGCGCGGTTCAGTAGACACTTGAGGCATGCGCAGCGTCCGGATCGGGGTGGACACCGGGGGCACGTTCACCGACGTGGTGGCGGTGGACGAGCGGACCGGCGAGATCATCACCACCAAGACCCCCTCGACGCCGGCCGACCCGGCGGAGGGGTTCCTGGCCGGCGTGCGCAAGGTGCTCGCCCTGGCCGGCCTCACCGAAGACACGGACGGCCCGGACGGCGCCGGCGGCGCGGACGGTGATGGCGGCGCCGGCCTCGCCGGGGTCGCCGGCATCGTGCACGGCACCACGGTGGCCACCAACCAGCTGCTGGAGGACCGGCCGGTCGACCTGGGCTTCATCATCACCGAGGGGTTCGAGTTCATCCTGGAGATCGCCCGGCAGAGCGTCCCGGACGGCTACGGCAACTCCTACTTCTGGGTCAAACCCCCGCGCATCGTCCCGGTGCACCGGGTGCGCGCCGTCGGCGGCCGGCTCGACCACCTCGGCCGCGAGGTGCGGCCGTTCGACGAGGACGGCGCGGTGCGCGCGGCCCGCTGGTTCCGCGACCAGGGCATCACCGCCATCGGCGTCTGCTTCCTGCACTCCTACGCCGACCCCGGGCACGAGCGGCGGATGCGCGAGGTGCTGGCCCGCGAGCACCCCGAGGCGGTCGTGTCGATCTCCAGCGACGTGCTGCGCGAGTACCGCGAGTACGAGCGGTCGGTGACGACCCTGGTGGACGCGGCGGTCAAGCCCACGATGCGCCGCTACCTGGCCGGGCTGTCGGCCCGCCTGGACCGGCCCTTCTCGGTGATGAAGAGCAACGGCGGGGTGATGTCGGCCGCCGAGGTCGTCCACCAGCCGATCACCACCGTGCTGTCCGGCCCGGCGGCCGGCGCGCTCGGCGCCGCGCTGGTCGCCGGCACCGCCGGCCACCCGTCGGTGATCACCCTGGACGGCGGCGGCACCTCCACCGACGTGGCGGTCGTGGTGGACGGCGAGCCGTCGCTCACCACCGAGGGGTCGGTCGGCCGGTACCCGTGCAAGATCCCGATGATCGACATCGTCACCGTCGGCGCAGGCGGCGGCTCGGTCGCCTGGATCTCGCCGGAGGGCACCCTCAAGGTCGGGCCGCGCTCGGCCGGCGCCGACCCCGGGCCGCTGTGCTACGGCCGCGGCGGCACCGAGGTGACCGTCACCGACGCGCACGTCTTCCTCGGCCGGGTGCCGCCCTACCTGCTCGGCGGCGAGATCCCGCTGGACGCGGCCGCCGCCCGGGCCGGCATCGAGGCGCTGGCCGGCAGGCTCGGCCTGACCCCCGAGCGCGCGGCCACCGGCATCCTGGAGATCAGCGCGTTCAACCAGTCCAACGCCATCCGCCGGATCACCGTGCGGCGCGGGCTGGACGTGCGCGACTTCCCGATGGTCGCCTTCGGCGGCTCCGGCCCGCTGCTGGCCTGCCGGCTGGCCGACATCCTGTCGCCGCCCGCCGTGCTGATCCCGCCCGATCCGGGCAACCTGTCGGCGTTCGGGCTGCTCACCGTGGACGTGCGCAACGACTACGTCCGCACGCACGTCACCCGCGACCTGGACCCGGCCGCCGCGGCGGCCGTCCTGGCCGGCCTGGAGGAGCAGGCCACCGCCGCGCTGGACCGCGAGGGCTTCCCGGCCGGGCGGCACGTGCACGCGCGCAGCGCCGACCTGCGCTACTACGGCCAGGCCTACGAGGTGCGGGTGCCCGCGCCGGCCGGGCCGGTGGACGGCGCCTGGCGCGCCGAGGTGCTCGACCGGTTCCACCAGGCCCACCACCGGCTGTACGGCTACTCCTACCGCGACGACCCCCGGCACGCCGTCGAATGGGTCAACCTCCGGGTGTCGGGCATCGGGCCGATCACCCGCCCGGCCGTCCCCGCGCTGCCGGCCCGCGACGGCGGAGGGCCGGCGCCGGTGGGGGAGCGGCGGGCCTGCTTCGAGGCCGGCTGGGTGACCGCCCCGGTGTACCGCCGCGCCGACCTGCGGCGCGGTGACCTGGTGGCCGGGCCGGCGGTGATCGAGGAGTACGGTTCCACGCTGCCGCTGCACCCCGGCTTCACCGCCGAGGCCGACGCGCACGGCAACCTGGTGATCCGCCGCTCAGGTGCGGGCCACCAGGGTTCGGGCGGCCCGCCGGCCGAGGAGCGTCAAGCGGCCCGCGCCGGTGGGGGGCACGAGCCGGACCCGGGGGTGGGATCGTGAAGGAGGCCACCAAGACCGGTGGCGGGCGCGAGCCGGGCCTGGCGGGCGAGACCGCGGGGAAGCCGGCCGGCGGCGGGAGCGGAAGGGAAGTGGCCGGATGACCGCGGCGGACCCGGTGCTGGTCGAGATCGTCGAGGGCACGCTGGCCTCGGTGGAGGCCGAGGTGGAGACCGCCATCGCGCGCACCGCCCGGTCCCCGATGATCCGCGACGCGCACGACTTCCGGGCCGGCATCCACGACGTGCGGCTGCGCAAGCTCACCGGCCGCTCCTACTCCGCGCTGGTCCAGCCGATCGTCCGCGACTTCCCCATCGAGGAGATGAACCCCGGCGACGTCTTCTTCCACAACGACGTCTACCTGTCGGAGGGCGGCATCGGCCACCTGCCCGACCTGTGCGTCACCGTGCCGGTGTTCCACGACGGCGAGGTGGTGGCGTTCGTCCAGGCGTTCGGCCACCACGACGACATCGGCGGCGCCGTTCCCGGCTCGATGCCCTCCCACGCGCGCAGCGCCTTCGAGGAGGGCCTGATGGTCCCGCCGATCAAGCTGTGGGACCGCGGCGTGCCCAACCGGGCGGCCCTCACCATCATGACCCGCAACTCCCGGATGCCCGACTCGCTGGCCGGCGACCTGGACGCCGAGTGCTCGGCCTGCCTGATGGGCGCCCGCCGGCTGGCCGAGCTGTTCGCCCGCTACGGCCGCGGGGCGGTCGAGGCCTGCTTCGACGCGATCATCGACAAGACGACCGAGACGTTCCGCCGCGAGCTGCTGGCCCGCATCCCCGAGGGCGTGCACGTCTGGGAGGACTACGCCGAGCACGACGGGGTGGACCCGCCCCGGCTGCACGCCCAGCGCATCACCCTCACCGTCGACCACGCCGCCGACCGGCCGCTGGTCATCGACTTCACCGGCACCTCGCCGCAGGCCAAGGGCCCGATCAACCACGCCGGCGACTACGCCGGCGGCGTCTTCCTGAAGAAGTGGCTGGCGCCGATCCTGCGCAACCTCGCCGACACCCCCGAGCGGATGGCCGAGCTGGAGGTCAACGAGGGCGTCGTCCCGCTGATCGAGATGCGCTTCCCCGGCAAGGGCACGCTGCTCACCCCGGTCTTCCCCGCGCCGACCAACGCCCGCACGTTCGTCATCCTGCGGCTGCTCGGCGTGCTGGCCGGGGTGCTGGCCAAGGCCACCGGCGGCCGGATGCCCGCCGACCAGGAGACCATCCGCTACACCGGCGTGCACGGCACCGACCACGACGGGCGCCCGTACCTGATGCGCGAGGTGCTCGGCGGCGGCTCGGGCGGCCGCTGGTACGCCGACGGCGAGGACACCATCCACGTCGTCCCGGACTCGCGCAACATCCCGGTGGAGTTCGCCGAGTCGCGCTGGCCGCTGCGGGTCGAGCGGCTCGGCCTGGCCCGCGATTCGGGCGGTCCCGGCCTGCACCGCGGCGGGCTCGGCTACGACAAGCACATCCGGATGCTGCGCGACGCCTCGTTCATGTCGATCGCCGACCGGTCCATCCTGTCCTGCTGGGGGGTGAACGGCGGCCGGGCCGGCCGCCCCTTCCTGGTCACCGTCGGCGATCGCGCCATGGAAGGGCTGGTGGACGACTTCCCGGTGGCGGCCGGCGAGATCGTCCGGGTCCGCACCACCGGGGGCGGCGGCTGGGGATCCCCTTACGACCGCGACCCGGCCCTGGTGGCGGCGGACGTCCGCGACGGCAAGGTGTCGGCGGCCGGCGCCCGCGCCGACTACGGCGTGGTGTTCCGCACCACGAGGCCCGGCGGCGATGGCCCCGGGGCGGCGCCGGTGGAGGGGACCGGCGCCGCCCCGGGACCCCTGCCCGGCGTCCCCACCCCGGGGACGCCGCCGGCGGGTGCTCCGGCAACCTCGCCGGGCGCCGTCGGCCGGGATCTGCCGCCGGCGGGTGGGCCGGGAGCGTCGCCGGGGACCGCCGGCCCGGAGGCGCCGCCGGCCGGACCGTCGGACGACCCGCCCGGGCTCGTCTGGACCGAGGGCCTGCCCGAGGTGGACGCCGGGGCGACGGCGGCGCTGCGCGCCGAGCTGCGGGCGGCCGGCCCGCCCGCCTTCTTCGACCGCGGCCCCGGCTACCCCACCCTCTCCGGCGGCCACGCCCACCCCGACGTCGACCTGCTCTGACGGCAAGGATGGGCGTCTCCCGCCGACGCCGGTCTCGGCGGGCTAACGGGTGCGCCACGAACGGGGCGGCGCCGTTGCCGTACCGGGATCGGCGCTCACAATGACAGCATGGGGGACGAAATCGACAATGGACAGGAAGTCCACTTACCGGCTGAGCCCGGCGGGCCCGGGGGCGGGAGCGGAACCGGAGAGCCGGGTCGGCGGGTACCGGCCGAGCCTGCGAACGGGGAAGGAGGCGGGGAGCCGGGCGGTCGGCCGCGGCGCGGTCGGCTCCTGCTGATCGCCGCCGCCGCGGTGGTGGCGCTCGCCGTGGCCGGCGTGACCGCCGTCCGGCTCGCCGCCTCCGATCCGGCGCGGCCGCCGGCCGGCCGGGCGGCGGTGACCGGCCCGCCGGGGGACGCCCGGGCCGTCTGGCCGCAGGCGGTGTACGACCTGCCGGACCGCACTCCGGACGGGCACTCGCATGAGCTGGTCGCCACCGCCGGTGCCGGCCGGGTCGTGCTCGCCGTGCACGGCGCCGGCCGGCCGGGTACCAAGAAGATCGTCCGGCTCGACCGCTACGACCGGGCCACCGGCGAGTTCACCACCGTGGCCCGGCTGCCGGCCGGAGCCGCCGGCGTGACGCTCGCCGCCGCCGACCGGACCCGGCTCGCCTGGGCCGCCACCGAGCGGATCGACGACGATTCGATCAGGGTGCGGTTCTGGACGGTTCCGCCGGCCGGCGGCACGCCGGTCGAGCTGGGCCGGTTCGGACCCGTGGAGCTTCGTTACTCCGCGCCCGAGCGGCTGGTCTTCGCCGGGGACGGACTGGTGCTCGGCCTGTCCACCGGCGGGGTGGTGCGGGTGCCGCTGGACGGCGGCCGGCCCGCCGTGCTGCCCGGTAGCGAGAAGCTGCGCCTGCTGGACTGGCCGTGGGCCACCACCCGGACCGTGCCGATGCTCGAGCGCCCCGAGGACCTGCGGGACGCCTTCGACGGGCTCGGCGAACACGCCACCCGTGGCTCCGGCGCCACCCCTGAGGCGGCGCCGCAACCGCCGCCGAGCCTGGTGAACCTGGAGACCGGTGCGACCCGGCCGGTCAGCGAGGCCGGTCTGGAGGAGCCGTTCTGCGGGCCGACCCGGTGCGTCGGCAGGTCCACCGAGAGGGACCCGGTGTGCCAGAAATGGGGCGAGCCGGACCGGCCGCACGATGTCATGACCGGGTCACCGCCACCGGCCGACGTGATCAGCAGGTGCCGGCCCGATCTGCTGGGACGGCTGGTCGCCCGCGGGCTCGACGGCTCGGGGCAGCGGCCACTGCGCACCGCCGGCCTGCCCGCGGGCCTGCTGCTCGACCGGTTCGCGGTCGTGACGGCGCCCGGCGTCTTCGCGGACCCGCCGCCCGATGCCGGGACCGGCGTCATCTCACCCACCCCCAACCCCACTCCGCCTCCGCTCCGCACGCCCGAGGCCGGCGCGCCGGGGGATTCACCGATCACCGGAATGCCGGGCCAGGTGGTGGTCGACCTCGTCACCGGGAGGCCGGCCTGGGTGCCGGCGGCGGACCTGAGCGCCGAGCTTCGTCCCTGGTGGGGCTGGGCCGACCCCGCCACGCCCGGCCGGATCACCGTCCTGGATCTCAGCCTGATCTGATCGTGCCCGCGCGGCGTCGCGGCGTGCCCCTGATGGCTGGCGCGGCCGGTGCTGCCACCATGGCTGGTCATGAGAACGCTGTATCCGCCGATCGAACCGCATGACTCCGGCCTGCTCGACGCGGGCGGCGGCGAGCAGATCTACTGGGAGGTCTGCGGCAACCCCGCCGGAAAGCCCGTGGTCATGGTGCACGGCGGCCCGGGCGGCGGCTGCACCCCCGACCACCGCCGCCAGTTCGACCCGGCGGCGTACCGCATCGTGCTGTTCGACCAGCGCAATTGCGGCCGCAGCCGCCCGCACGCCGCCGACCCGGCCGTCTCGCTGGCCGCCAACACCACCTGGCACCTGGTGGCCGACATGGAACTCCTCCGCGAGCACCTGGGCATCGACCGCTGGCAGGTGTTCGGCGGCTCGTGGGGCAGCGCGCTGTCGCTGGCCTACGCCCAGACCCACCCGGACCGGGTCACCGAGCTGGTGCTGCGCGGCATCTTCACCCTGCGCCCGCTGGAGCTGCGCTGGTTCTATCAGGAGGGCGCCTCGCTGGTGTACCCGGACCTGTGGGAGCGGTACGTCGCGCCGATCCCGCCGGGCGAGCGCGGCGACCTCATCGGCGCCTTCCACCGCCGCCTCAACGACCCTGACCCGGCGGTACGCCTGCCGGCCGCGCACGCCTGGAGCGTCTGGGAGGGCTCCACGGTCACCCTGCGGCCGAACCCGGACATCATCGCCCAGCACGCCGCCGATGACTACGCGGTGGCCTTCTCCCGGATCGAATGCCACTACTTCGTCCACAACGGCTTCTTCGACGGCGACCAGCTGCTCCGTGACGTGGACCGGATCCGGCACATCCCGGCCGTCATCGTCCAGGGCCGGTACGACATGTGCACCCCGGCGCGGACGGCCTGGGACCTGCACCGCGCCTGGCCGGAGGCCGAGTTCCACCTGGTGGACGACGCCGGCCACGCCTATCTTGAACCCGGCATCCTGCACCACCTCATCGAGGCCACCGACCGCTTCGCCGCCGGTCCGACCCCGTGACGGGCCGCGCCCCGGTGCCGCCTGGTCCGGCCGAGAGCGGGCTGAAAGGGGAGTCGGCGCCGGTACGGCGGGCATGCGAACCGGCTGAGAGCGGGCTGAGAAAGGGTGCAGCCGCCGCCGGCGCGAGCATGGCGGGCGTGCGAACCGGCTGAGAGCGGGCTGAAAAGGGGTGGAGCCGGCGCCGCCGCCGGCGCGAGCATGGCGGGCATGCGAACTGACGTGACCCTGCGCCGGCTGGACGAGGACGTGCTGGCCGACCTGCTGGCCGCCGCAGTGGCCGGCGCCGACCCGCTGGAGGTCATGCCGCCGGTGGCCGGCCCGCCCGGCTGGACGCCCGAGCGCCGCGAGGCGTTCCTGGACTTCCACCGGGCCAGGTCGCTGTCGGCGACGCCGGTGGAGACCACCTACGCCATCGTGGCCGGCGGCACCGTGGCCGGCGCCGCCCGCCTGCGGCCGGTCGACGGCGTGCCGGGTGCGGTGGAGACCGGGGTGTGGATCGACCGCCCGCGCCGCGGCACCGGGGTGGGCCGGGCGGTGCTCGGCCTGCTGGTCGCCGAGGCCCGCGCCGCCGGCGCCACCCGCCTGCACGCGGACACCACCGCCGGCAACCAGGCCGCCCGCAGCCTGCTCGCCCGGCTCGGCGCCACCATGGAGGTGCACGGCGACGAGGTCACCGCCTGGGCCGACCTCACCACCGCCGGCCCTCGCTGACTCCGCCGCCACATCATCCGCCGCCCGGCCCGGCCGCCGGCCATCGGCCGCGCCCGGCCGGGACGGCGGGTCAGGGGCTCGCGGCGTCCGGCGGCGCCTGCATGGTGGCGGCGGCCATGGTGAGCGACAGTTCCTGCACCAGCTCGTCCATGCTCTGTCCGGTCTGGGAACGGACGAGGGACAGCGCCAGCTCGGCGAGCAGGCAGAATCCACGGACGCGGGTGGCGTCGTCGGGGAACGCGGACAGCAGCGCCTCCGCGCCCGCCAGGTCACCGCGATGCTTGGCCGCGATGACTCCGGCGGCTCGCTGTGCGTGCCCGAAAAGCCGGCCCGTCTCGACGTCGTTCATCCCAATCTCCCTTTGTCGGGCCGGCACGGTGGTCGTGGACCGGCGGCTCGGGCGATGCGGTCGCTCCGGCGGCGAACGAGGCCCCGGTGTTATCGCGACCTTGCTGCTCCTGCATACTGATCGCAATTGTTCGGAGAGGCAGGTGTGCGTGGAGGACCGGCCCGGCCACGGCCTCGTGCCGTTGTCGATCGAGATTCTCGTCCTGCGGGTGGACGAGGCCGGTCGCTGGCGGTACCGCCGCCTGGTGACCGCGCTGCGCGACGGCGAGACGCCGGACGCGGCCGTGCGCCGTCAGGCCGGGGTCGACGCCGGCAGCGAGGTCACGGTGGTGCACTCCACGAGCTGGCGTTACGAGCCGCGGGGCCGGCTGGTGCTCACCTACGCGGTCTGTCCCGATCCGGACCCCGATGAGCCCGCCGAGGCGCCGGCGGAGTTGCGGATCGCCCGGGGGGCGGTGCCGGCCGGTCCGACCCCTGAGCACCTTCGCCTGGAGAACGTGGTGGCGCATGCCCTGTGGCACCTGGCCCGACTCCTCGACACCGATCCCGTCGTCGCGGCGGCGCTCGGGGCGACTCCCGCGATCACTCATGGACTCCGGGGGTTGCCGGCACCGATCCTCGTCCCTTCGGCCTGATCCGGGGCCTGGACGGCGCGCGCGGATTGTCCTCGGCCCGGTGGATCCTCACCGGCAAGGTTCCGGGCCCGTGAGCACCCCCGCGCCCGCGGCTCATCGGGCACGCCCCGCGGGCCGGTACCGGATAGTGCGTCTCAAGGAAGGAGACGGGGCCCGCGGGACGTGCACCGGTGCGCGGACCGCTCAGGCGGTGCCGCGGGCCAGGGCGTAGCGCGCGGCCACGTCGTCCCAGTCGACCAGGGACCAGAGCTTCTCGACGTAGTCGGGGCGCACGTTGCGGTACTGCAGGTAGTAGGCGTGCTCCCAGGCGTCGAACACCAGCAGCGGCGTGGTGTTCATGCCCACGTTCCCGTGATGGTCGTAGATCTGCTCGACGATCAGCCGCCGTCCGAGCGGTTCCCACGCCAGCACCCCCCAGCCGGAGCCCTGCACCGTGCTGGTGGCGGTGGTCAGCTGCTTGGCGAAGGACTCGAACGATCCGAAGTGCTCGGTGATGGCGTCGCCGAGCGCCCCGTCGGGACGGTCGCCGCCGTCCGGGGAGAGGTTCTGCCAGAAGATCGTGTGCAGCACGTGGCCGGAGAGGTTGAACGCGTATGTCTTCTCCAAGCCCACCAGGTTGCCGAACTCGCCCTTGTCCCGGGCCTCCGCCAGCCGCTCCAGGGTGTCGTTGCTGCCCTTGACGTAGGCGGCGTGGTGCTTGGCGTGGTGAAGCTCCAGGATCTCTCCGGTGATCGCCGGCTCCAGGGCCGCGTAATCGTAGGGCAGATCCGGCAGCGTGTACTGACCCACACTGTCTCCTCGGTGCTGGGACGAAATGGTCACAAGTGCGTTCACGCCTCGCCCGTGGGCGAGGTGGCATCCCGGCGACGAGACACCCGCCGCGCATCGGCAGCTTATTGCACACTACTCGCAACAACTATAAAGGTGCAGTAGTGCCCAGGACCCGGCCGGGCCGGCTCCCCGGCGGGCCGCCCGCCACACGGTGGTGCGGCCGGGGCCGTGAGCCCTGCTAACGGCCGAAGGAGTGTCCGGCCGGCGGGCGGTCACCCGGTGCTCGTGTAGATCACCGAGTGGTCGTCGGGATCGTCACCGAGCGACTCGGTCGCGCCGAAGGCGAAGACCTGGCCGGTGCCGGGGACGGTGGCCAGGGCGCGCAGCCGGATCTCCGCGCCGGGGAGCGCGGGCAGCGGCCGGACCCGCCAGCCGCCGCCGGGGGAGCGGCTGAACACGGCGTCCGAACCCGGGGTGCGCAGCCCCATCCGGGTGGCGATCACGTGCACCCGGCCGGTGGCGTCCCCGGCGCACCCGCCCAGCCACCAGCCGGCCGGCATCGGCACCGGCGACCACCGCCGGCCGTCCCAGCGCGCCGCCACCGGGAACCGCACGTTGTGGTGTTCCGACCCGCCCGGCTGGACCGGCGGGCCCTGCTGGACGCCGGTCCGCAGGCCGAACACCCACACGTCCCGGGCGGCGAGCACGCACATGCTGACGACCTCGGTGGACCAGGACACCGCGTCCGGGGGCAGCCCGCCGGCGAACGGCCGGACCTGCCACCGGTCACCCGCCAGGCGCAGCGACACCGGCGGCCGGGGTTCCTCCCCCTTCCCGGGCAGCGCGCCGAACGCCCAGACGTCCCCGTCCGGACCCGCGGTCATCCAGTGCACCTCCGCGCCCCCGCCCGGCCGGGGCAACCGGTGCCGGCGGGCGCCGTCCAGGAGCAGCGGGCCGCCCCCGTCCATGACCAGCACCCGCCGCCGGTCCACGGCCGCCGGCCCGTACGCCTGCCGGGACACGCCGGGCACCCGGCGCCAGCGGCGCCCGTCGAACCGGATCAGGTAGGAGGCGGTCTGGTCGTCGCCCGACGCCCAGATCGCGTCCGGGGCGGCGGCCGAGACGGCGCCGATCCCGCCGGACAGCCCGCGCGGCGCCCGGACCCGCCGGAACGTCCGGCCGTCCCAGCGCAGCAACACCGGCGCCGACGGCCCGTCATCGGCGTCCTCGGTCTGCCCGGCCGCCCACCCGGCGGCCGGCCCGAACATCACCCCGCCGGTGATCGCGTCCAGCCCGCCGTAGTCCGCCGAATGCACCAGCCGCCAGGCGTCCTCGGTACCCGCCGCCCCGGCAGGTCTCCCGGCGGCGACCCGCGGGCCGGCTGCCAGGTCACCCGCCGGGCCGGCGCCGAGGTCCTGGCCCGGGCGGTCTGCGAGGTCAGCGGCCAGGCCGGCCACCAGCGCCGCCGTCACCACCGAGTAGCCCACAACCCGGCCGGCGCCGGCCCGTTCTCCTCGCACCCGTCCTCCCGTCCCGTTACCGTCATGATCTGTGACGCCGCCGCGGCCGCTCCGGTTCGGAAAGGCGGCCCGGCACCAGGCAACCGGAACCGGCGCTTCCGCATGGAAAGGGCATGAGATCTGAGACGCGACGCGCGACGGACGTCGCGCCGCCGTCCCCGCCGCCCCTGGCACCGGACCCGGACGGCATCGCCGAACTGTTCCACGCGCACCGGCTCGGCCTGGTGCGGCTGGCATTCCTGCTGCTCGGCGACCAGGAGACCGCCGAGGACGTCGTGCAGGACGCGTTCGCCGCGGTGCACCGGCGCTGGGACCGGCTGGCCGACCACGGCCGGGTGCTGCCCTACCTGCGCACCTGTGTGGTGAACGGCTGCCGGATGGTGCACCGCCGCCGGGCGATCGCCGGCCGGCTGATCGGCGACCGGGTGGAGCCGTTCTGGTCGGCGGAGGCGGCGGCGCTGCTCGGCGAGACCCGCCGCGAGGTGTTCGTGGCCGTGCGCGCCCTGCCGCGCCGCCAGCGCGAGGCGCTGGTGCTGCGCTACTACCTCGACCTGCCGGAGGGGGAGATCGCCGAGGTGATGGGCGTCAGCCGCGGCACGGTCAAGTCCACCGTCTCCCGGGCGCTCGCGTCCCTGGCCACGAAACTGGAGGCAGCCCGATGACCCCGCCGATCGAGGACCGGCTGCGCGACGCCTTCGCCGCCGGCGCCGACCTGGTCACCCCCGGCTCGCTGCGGGCGGAGCCCTCGCCCGTAAGGGGCGGCCCGCGCGGCCGCCGGCTCGCCCTGGTGGTCCCGCTGGCCGCCGCGCTGCTCGTCGCGCTCACCAGCCTGGTCGTCACCACCGCCGGCCGCCGCACCGCCCCGATCCCCGCCGGCCCGATCCCCGCCGGCCCCGCCACCGCCGCGCCGTCCGTGCCGCCGCGGCCCGCGCCCCGGTTCATGATGACCGCCGACGACGACGGCGTGAAGATCCGCGACACCCGCACCGGCGCAGTGGTCACCGACGTCGCCCCGCCGGTGCTGCCGAAGCATCGGCGCGGGGACGAGTACGTGGTGGCCGGCAACGGCACCGGCACCCTGTTCTACGTCGCCCGCTCCGGCGCGAAACCAGGTTCCCGGCCGACCGGCCGGATCTACCGCATCCAGGTGAGCGAGCGGGGCAAGGGCTTCAAGTGGGAGAGCGACGTCGTTCCGCCCATCCTCGGCCAGGTCGCGACCATGGCCGTGTCCGCGGACGGCACCCACCTCGCCTACAGCGTGGACGGCCGGATCGCGGTCGTCGACGTGGCGACCAAGGTGACCCGGACCTGGACCACCGGTCTCCCGTATCCGATTTTCGACCTGTCCTTGACGGCGGACGGCCGCACGCTCGCCCTGTCGGACGCCAACAAGACGTGGCTGCTGGACGTGTCCGGCCCGGGCGGGCTGCTGTCCCAGGCGCGCGTGCTCGGAATCCCGACCACGATGGGCGGGGTGGCGATCAGCCCGGACGGCGCCCGCGTGCTCGCCGGCCCCATGCGGGCACCGGACGCGCTCGACTACTCCATCGACGAGTACGCCACCACCGGCGGTGGCCGGAGGATCCGGTCCGTGTTCGCCATCAGGCTGCACCGGACCACCGGGTGGCTGGGCGTCCTTCAGTACGACGCCGGCGGAAGCCAGGCGCTGGTGCGAGGAATCGATCGTCCATTCGGGGTCCTTTCCCTCACGCGCGGCACTCTCGGCCCGCTGGGCGATCTCGTTGACAAGCCCGGCCCGCACGCCCTGCGGGCCGCATGGTGACCCGTCGAACGGGCCGGGCGCCCGCCGCGGCCCGCCCGGACGCCACCACCCGAGATCACCGGTGTGAGGTGGCGGCGGAACCGGTGGCCGGTCATCCCCGCTGCTCGCGCCCTGGCGGGCCGGGCGCCCGGGAGGGTCAGAGCCGGGCGTGGCGGTCCCCGGTCGAGGTGGCGGCCCTCAACCTTCGGTAGCGGTGCCGGGCGGGGTGCGGCGTAGGGGGTGGCGGTCGAGGGCGAACCAGGTGACGCACCGGCCGGGTTCGGCGAAGAAGCCCCAGCGGGCGGCCAGCGTCCGGACCAGGTGGATGCCGCGCCCCGACTCGGCCGGCTCGCCGGCCGGGTCCGGGCGGGCGCAGGGGGAGGTGGCGGCGCCTTGGTCGACCACCTCGACCTGCACGTGCCCGTCCACCCCGAGCAGCACCACCACGCCGATCGCCGCCGAGCGGGTGTGCAGCACCGCGTTGGTGAACGTCTCCGACAGCAGCAGCACCGCGTCGTCCTGGCGCGGGTGGCCGGCCAGCAGCGTGCGCAGCCGGCGCCGCGCCTCGCCCACCGCCGCCTCGGTGGCGGGGAACGCCGCCCGGTCCAGCGTCCGCACCCGCCACCGGTCGGCGTCCCCGCCGCCCGCCGCATGCTCGTACCACTCCACGCCCGCCGGCCGCGGGCCGCGGCCGGTATCCCCTCCAGCGGGTTCGCCGACCGCGTCGTCCACCCGGTCCGCGTCCGCCGGCCGGGGGCCGCCGTCACCGGTCATCATCAAGGCGACCTCCGTCGCGCTCGCATCCGTCTCCAGCGAGGCGACGCTAGGCGCCCCGGCGGGTCCGTCCCAGCGCCCGGGGGTGTCCCGGGTGGGCATCGGCCATCCTGGCCGGTGTCGTCCTCTCGCCCTGCCGGGTGGCCGGTCACTGGAGTGCCGCGATGGCACGGGGACCGGGCCGGTGGGCGACCGCCGCGCCGGTGTCGTGGCCGGGCCATGGCGGGTCACCGCCGGGCCGGCAGTGCGGTCACCGCGAGGTGTGCGGCGATTCGCCGGTGGCCTGGCGGCGGAACCAATGCCGGTGGGTGCGGACGAAGGTGACCGCGAACAGCAGCTGGATGCCGGCTTCGATGAGCAGGAACAGCGCCGAGTCGAGGGCGGGGAGGACCGGCCCGCCGTTCAGCCCGCCGGCGATGGCGCCGAGCGAGCCGACGAGCGCTCCGAGCGCGATGGGCACGCCGTACCCGGCCAGCGTGCCCAGGCTGATAGCGGCGCCGCCGATGAGGAAGACGGCGTACAGCCGGGTGGCGCGCCGCTCGTGCGGGGCGAGTCCGGCGGTCGGGTCCGGCCGGCTGAAGGGGCGGCGGCGCAGCCGGGCGAGTGCGCGGTCTTTGAGGTAGGCGGAGTAGGCGAGGCCGTCGTCGAAGAGGTTGTGGCTGCGGAGCAGGTCGCGGAGCACGTAGTAGAGGTCGGTGCGCATGTAGACCTGGAGCTGGAACGGGATGGACAGCAGTACCGTCACGATGAGGGCCTGCAGCACGGCTTTGGTGAGGTCGGCGAGGGGGAGGTAGGCGACCAGCAGAATCAGCCCGGCCATGAGCAGGAGGTCCCAGGCGATGCCGGCGAGGTAGACGCGGTAGCGGCGCCGGCGGGGGACGCCCCAGACGCCGGTGACGTCGGTCTGTGCG
>NZ_BOOU01000077.1 GCF_016863395.1 Sphaerisporangium rufum
TCGTTCCTCAGGCTTCCTCCCTCCTCCTCAGAACACCGGCGCGCCCGAACCGGCCCGGGTGAGGCTTGCCGCGGTTGGACGGCTCGCTCCGCGCGGGATGGGGGGCCATGCCGGTCAGGGGACGGTGGACTGGAGGAGGACGATCGGGGCGGGACGGGGCGTCCGTGGCGGTGGGCGGCAAATGCGGAAATATCACGGATGTATATAGCTGTGGGGTCCGGCGGTGCTAATGTCAGCGGCGATCTTCACTCCGGTGGCGGGGACCGCAGGCGACGGCAAGGAGGTGAGACGATTGTCCACCGAGCTGAACTGGCTGCTCGACGACTTCGTGACGCGGGTGGCCGACGTCCGTTTCGCGATCATCCTGTCCAACGACGGGCTGCGCGTCGCCGCGTCCGGCAATCTCTCCCGGGAGGACGGCGAGCACCTGGCCGCGGTGGCGTCCGGTTTCCACAGCCTGGCCAAGGGCACCAGCCTGCGGTTCGGCGGCGGCCTGGTGCGCCAGACGATCGTGGAGATGGAGTCGGCCCTGCTGTTCATCACGGCGGCCGGCAGCGGCAGTTGCCTGTCGGTGATGAGCGGCATGAACGCCGACGCCGGGCTGGTCGCCTACGAGATGGCGCACCTGGTGGGCCGGGTGGGCTCCCACCTGGCCACGCACCCGCGCGGAGCCGTCTGAGGCCCGCCGGGCGGCGGCGGGGAGCCCCCGCCGCCCAGGGGGGCGGTGGCCGGCCGCCGGGCGAGCCCCGGAGTCAGCCGGCCGCCGGAGTGAGGGTGCGCAGCGCGTGCTCCACCAGGGTGACGAGCACCACCTTGGCCGAGGCCCGGCGCCGCACGTCACACAGGATGACCGGGATGTCGGGGTCCAGGTCGAGCGCGATGCGCACGTCCTCCGGCTCGTGCCGGTCGGCCCCGTCGAAACAGTTGACCGCCACGATGAACGGCGTGCCCCGCTGCTCGAAGTAGTCGATGGAGGGGAAGCAGTCGGTGAGACGCCTGGTGTCGGCCAGCACGACCGCGCCGAGGGCACCGTAGGACAGCTCGTCCCACATGAACCAGAAGCGCTCCTGACCGGGCGTGCCGAACAGGTAGACCACGAGACCCTCGCGGATGGTGATCCGTCCGAAGTCCATGGCCACGGTCGTGGTCGTCTTCGCCTCCACGCCGTCGATGTCGTCGACGCCGATGCCGCGGTCGGAGAGGACCTCTTCGGTGCGCAGTGGACGGATCTCGCTGATCGCGCCGACCAGCGTGGTCTTCCCCACGCCGAAGCCACCGGCCACCAGGATCTTGAGGGCGACCGGCTCCTCAGAGGGCTCGTAAGCCATTGATCACTTCCTTGAGAATGCGCTCGTGCGGGCGCGGTCCTGCCTGGGCGGGAGCCCGCACGCTGATCATGCCCTGGTCCTGGAGATCGCCGAGGAGGACTCGGACCACGCCCAGGGGCAGGTCGATCTCGGAGGCGATGTCGGCGACCGACACCGGGCGCTCGGCCAGATCGAGGATGCGCCTCTCCTCGGGGCCGAGACCGGCCTCGCCAGTGTACGGAGCCCCGGTCGCGGTGACCATAGCGATCAGGTCGAGATCGTCACCGGATGACCGCGTACGGCCACGGGTGAGAGCGTACGGCCGGACGACCCGCCCCGCGTCCTCGTCCAGCCACAGCTCGTGGCTCGCGCTCATGAGGGCTGCCGCCGGGGATTGGTGGAGATGTGCTGGCCGACCCGCTTCACGAGCATGGCCATCTCGTAGGCGATGTGGCCCACGTCGGCGTCCGAGCTGCTCAGCACGGCCAGGCAGGTTCCGGTGCCGGCCGCGGTCACGAACAGGAACGCGGACTCCATCTCGACGATCGTCTGGCGCACCTCGCCGCCGCCGAAGTGGCGGCCGGCGCCCCGCGCCAGGCTCTGGAAACCGGACGCCACCGCGGCCAGGTGCTCGGCGTCCTCCCGGCTGAAGCCCTTGGACGCGCCCACCACCAGGCCGTCGGTGGAGAGGATGACGGCCTGTCGTACCGCGGCGACCCTGCCGATCAGATCATCGAGCAGCCAGTTGAGTTCGCCGTTCGACGAAACATTGCCGGTCATTCGTCACCCTTCTCGCCGGTCGTCTGGTGTACGGAACCATGACTATGGTCGCGCAGCTCGCGAGGTTTGGTCACCAGACTGGATGATCTGCCGGACCGTTCGTTACCGGTGCCCGGGTCCGGGTGCGGTGGAAGATCGGCGTCGTCGCTGCTCAGGGCCGGATCCGGCCGGACGGGGGCGTTCGAAGAATCTTCCCGGCGACTCCGCTCGGCTTCCAGCCGTCCGCGCCGGGCACCTCGCTGGAAGGCCGACAGCATGGCGCGGGTCTCGTCCGGCGTGCGTTCGGCGACCGGCCCGGGCGGCCCGTCGGCCGGGGCCGGTGCGGCGGAGGCCGGGGCCGCGGGGGTCGCGGTGGCGGGCGCGGGTGGGGTGGGGGCGGCGTAAGGGCCGGTTCCCTCGCGGAGCTGCGGCGCCAGGTTGGCCTGGCGCACCCGGCGGGGCAGCCCGCGGTGCGTGCCACCGACCATCGACGCCCGGGACGGATGCCCGGCGGGGCACACCGATCCGGGGTGCGGTTCCTCCTCCGTCCGGCCGCCTGCCATCGGGGGGGCCGCCGCGGGAGAGTCCGCGATCGGGGAGTCCGCCGCGGGAGGGGCCGCCGGGGGCGAGCCGGCCGCCTCGCCGGTCGCCGGGCCGGCCTCGGTCTCGCCCGGCACCGGGGCGGCGGGCCCGGCGGGGATAGCCGGGAAGGGCCCGGTGTCGGCCCGGTCCGGGACCACGCTCAGCGGGGGCACCGCGTCCCTGCCGCGCCCGCCCGCGCGTGCGGGCACCGCGCCCCGGGCGCCGCGGATCCGGCGGGACAGCGCGGTGGCGTCCTCCTCGCGGGCGTGCCGCGGCGGCGCCTCGGCCGGCGGGGCGGCCGCGGCGACCAGCTCCTTCGGGATCAGCACGATGGCCGTCGTGCCGCCGTACGGCGAGCCGCGCAGTATCACGCCGACGCCGTTGCGCGCGGCGAGCCGGCCCACGACGAACAGGCCGAGCCGCTCGCTGTCGGCCAGGTCGAACTCCGGCGGGCGGGCCAGCCGGGCGTTGATCAGCTCGTACTCCTCCGGCGCCAGCCCGAGCCCCCGGTCCTCGATCTCGATGGCGAACCCGTTGGCCACCAGGTCGCCGCGGACCAGCACCTTGGTCTGGGGTGGCGAGAAGACCGCCGCGTTCTCCACCAGCTCGGCGACCAGGTGGATCAGGTCGGCCGCGACGGTGCCGTCGAGGTGGGTGTCGGGCATCGGCTGGACGGTTACCCGGGTGTAGTCCTCCACCTCGGCGATGGCCGCGCGCACGACGTCGACCACCGGAATCGGCTTGCGCCAGGCCCGGCCGGGCTCCGCCCCGGACAGGATGATCAGGCTCTCCGCCAGCCGCCGCATCCGGGTGGTGAGGTGGTCGAGCTGGAAGAGGCCTTCCAGCGCCTCGGGGTCATCGGCCTGGCGCTGCATGGCGTCCAGCAGGCTGAGCTGGCGGTGCAGCAGCCGCTGCTTGCGCCGGGAAAGGTTGAGGAAGACCTTGTTGACGCCGCGGCGCAGTTCGGCCTGGCCGACGGCGGCCCGCACGGCGGTGCGCTGCACCGAGCCGAAGGCGCGCGCCACGTCGCCCACCTCCAGTGAGCCGCCGGCGTCGGTGAGCGGCGGCGCGTCGGTGTCGACGTCGACGTCCTCGCCGGCGCGCAGCCGCTCGACCACCCGGGGCAGCCGTACCTCGGCGAGCTCTCGCGCGGAGTCGCGCAGGTCGGCGAGCTCGCGGGCCAGCCGCCGGCCGAAGCGGACCGAGATGATGATCGAGGCGACCACCGCGACCAGGCCGAGCCCGCCGGCCAGGATGATGCGGATCATGATGCCGGTCGCCACGTCGGCGGCGCGTTCGGCGAGCACCGCGGACGTCTTGGCACCGACCTCGTCCAGCGAGGCGGTCACGTCGTCGGTGGTCGCCTGCCATCCGGCGGCCGAGGCGGGCAGCGGGCCGCTGCTGCGGCTCCGGTCGACCAGGTCCTGCTCGATGCCGGTGAAGCGCTTGAACGCCGTGCCGGCGAAGACCTCGTCGTAGGGCCGGCGCAGGTCGAAGTCGAGCGCGGCCCGGCCCTTGGCGTGCAGGAAGCGCCGGGTGGCGGCCCAGTCGGCGAACGCCCCGTATTCGGCGTCGGACAGCCCGCCGGAGGCGACCGCCGCACCCACCAGCGCGTTCTCCCGGGCGATGACCTCCCGCGCGTTGCCCATGGCCTGCAGCGCCTGGGCCTGCTCGAAGATGGCCAGGTCCGGCACCGACACCATGCGGTCGTAGACGCGGAAGAGCGCGTCCATCAGGCGGTTGTACGCCTGGGTGGTCTCCAGCCGGTCGTCGGACCTGCTGTCCACGTTCGCCCGGATGCCCGGCAACTGCTCCAGGTCGTTGATCAGGCTGGTGAGCGAGACCCGGGTCGCGTCGCTGATCGCGTCCTGGGTGTCCTCGGCCTCCGCGGCGGCCCGGAAGCCCGCCAGCGACCGGTCGGTGGCCCGCCGCTGGTCCGCCAGCCGGGTGCGGTCGCTGCCCAGGTTGCTGAGCACGGTGGCGGACATGGCGCGCTCCGCCTGCATCTGCAGGCCGAGTTCGGTGGAGGTGACTCCGATGCCGCGGTAGATGGTGTTGGCCCGCATCAGCGCCAGGCCGTCACCGATGGTGAGGTTGAGGACGAATCCCCACAGGGCGCTGAGGGACAGCAGCGGGAGCATCAGCAGCGAGAAGACCTTGAACCGGATCGACCGCTTACCAGAACTCATGCCCCACTCCCGCGGCGATCGGAGGTTTCTTGCCGTTGCCGATGAAAGGTACCTCCGGAAGATCGATCCGAGGCTAGCACCGATAGGGTCGTTAATAGGGGAGGATGCAATGATTAGTGTGATTACCGGGGCCAGTGCCGGAATCGGCGCCGCCGCCGCGGTGGCACTGGCCGAGGCCGGGCACGAGGTGGTGCTCGTCGGCCGATCCTCAGCCCGGCTGGCCGCGGTGGCCGACCGGATCGCCGGCCGTTCCGGGCGCCGCCCGGACGTCGCCGTCGCCGACTTCACCTCCTTCCAGGACGTCACCCGGCTCGCCGCCGACCTGCTCGACCGGTACGAGCGCATCGACGTGCTGGCCGGCAACGCCGGGATCATGTCCACCAGGCGCCGGCTCACCCCGGACGGCCACGAGCTGATGATGCAGGTCAACCACCTGTCGCCGTTCCTGCTGACCAACCTGCTGCTGGACCGGGTCCGCGCCTCCGGCGGCCGGGTGGTCACCACCTCCTCCGGTGCCGCCCGGGCCGGCCGGCTGGATCCGGCGGACCTGGACCGCTCGCGCCGCCGGTGGAGCGGCTGGCTGCAGTACTGCGACAGCAAGCAGGCCAACGCGCTGTTCACCCTCGCGCTCGCCCGGCGCGGCGTCGCCGCCACCTGCTTCCACCCCGGTGTGGTGCGCACCGGGTTCGCGCCGGACAGCCTCTACATGAAGGCGCTCATGCTGCTGCCCGGCGTGGCGCGCACTCCGGAACGCGGCGCCCGCACGCTGGTGCACCTGGCCACCACCGCCGACGGCACCGAGCACTCCGGCCGTTTCTTCTTCGACGACGCCCCCGCGCCGGCGACGCCGCGGATGACCGACCCGGTGGCGGCCGAGTCGCTGTGGACGGCCAGCCTGGCCGCCACCGGACTGTCGGCGCCCGGCCCCGGCTGACCCGGCGTCCCGCCCGGTCCGGGCCGGCGACCCGCTCGCGCTGGGCCGGCGACCTACTCGAGCTGGGCCGGCGACCCGCTCGGACCGGGGCGGCGCCCTGGCAGAGCCGGGCCGGCGTCCGGTCCAGGGCAGGGGCGACCGGGGTGGCGACCGGCCCTGGCGACCCGTCGAGCAGGTCCCGGTCACCCGTCAAGTAGGTCCCGGTCACCCGTCGAGCAGGTCCGCGGCGGCACGGCACGCGGCACGCACCCCGGCGTCCCGCCCGGCCTCCGGCAGCGCGTCCGAGCCGGCGATCACGATCCGTCCGTGGCGGACGGTCCGCGGGCCCGCCCCGGTGCCCGCCGGATCACCGGTGACGGCGGCGGGCCCGTGCCCGAACCGGTGCACGGTCACCGCCGCCACGTCCCGCCCGGCGGCGAAGCCGAAGGGCCCGAGCAGCCGGCCGAGCTGGGCCACCGCGTGGTGCGCCATCACGTCGTAGGGAGTGCCGGCCAGCGCGCGCCGCCCGGCGGCCGCCGCCACCCGCAGCGGCGGTCGTGGCACGGCCGGCGCGTGCAGCAGGCGGACCTCGAGCGGCCCGTCCCCGGGGGCGGTCTCCGGCCCGGCCACCGTCCAGAACGCGCCGGTGAAGCGGACCCGGCCGATCCCGGCCGCCCGCCAGGGCCGGCCGTGCCGCAGCCGCACCGTCGCCCGGGCCAGCGGCAGCCGCACCGCCCGCCCCAGCGCGGCGCGCCGCCCGGCCGGCAGGTCCGGCACCAGATAGGGGACCAGCATGTGCGGGCAGGTCAAGATCACCGCCCCCGCCCGAACCGAGCGGACCCGGTGGCCGTCGAAGTAGGCCACCGTGGCCGAGCGCGCGGCGTCCGGCGGGCCGTCGTTGCGGGCCAGCACCACCGGGCTGGACAGCCGGATCCGGATCGGGCACGCGGGCCGGCCGGCCCGCACCCTCGGCACCGTCCCGGCCGCCGGCGCCGGGGCCGGTCCAGGCCCGCCGGCCGGCGCGCCCGGCGGCGGGCCGAGGCCGGCGAAACCGGGGCAGGTATGCGGGTCCGCGCTCGCCGCCCACGCGTCCAGCGCGGAAACCGTGTCGGCGCCGTGGCCGAACGCCGCGGTCGTCATGGTCCGGCAGAACGTGACGGCGTCCGGATGCGCCTGGCATACGTCCCGCAGCAGGTCGCGGTAGGTGAGGCCGGCCAGCCACCGCCCGGCGGCCGCCGCGGGCAGTCCGGCCGACCAGCCGGGGGGCACGTCGAAGAGCGTGATCAGGTCGTCGCGGGCGCGTGGCGCCACGGGCAGCTCGGCCGCCCAGTCGGCGGTCGCCCGGTCCGGCGGCAGCAGCACCAGGCGGTCGACGCCGAAGCTCTCCCGGTCGCAGAACACCGCCGGGTAGGTGCCGGGCGGTCCGGCCGTACCGGGCGGATGGAGCAGGTCGGCGTCGCCCGCTCCGCCGGTCCGCTCCCGGGCCTCCAGGACGAGCACGTCGGCCCCGGGCCGGTGCCGCGCCCACCGGCCGGCGGCGGCCAGGCCGCCGGACCCGCCGCCGACCACGACGAGGTCGTAGGTCTCGCCGGTGGGCTCCGGCGGCCCGGCCCGGTGCCAGAACCTGCCGTCGCGCAGCGCGTGCGGCACGCCGAGCAGGTCGGGGGTGTCGCCGCGCGGGTCCACCGGCGCGCGGGCCGCGCCGCCCGCGGCCCGGGAGGGTAAGGCGAGCGGGACTCCCGACCCGCACGCCGCCCGGTCCGGGGCGGGACGGCCGCGCGGGCCGAACGCCGCGCAGGCCGCGATCGCGACGGCCCCGTCCAGCAGCCCGCGGCGGGTCGGTCCCGTGCCACCGGCCGGTGCGCCGGGGCGTGCCGGGAGATCTCCGCCAGAAGGGACATGAGCGGTCATTGGCCGATCATCACCCCGTCCCGCCGGGCGGCGGCCCGGGGCGCGGCGCGCCGGGGAAGTCTTTTCGGGATCATTGTCGCGAAGGAACGAAGAAGATCCCCGGTTTGGCGCCGATCTCATCGGCCTTGGCTCAGCGAAGGACGTCGAACCACAGATGGGTCACGTGCGCGGACTCCCGGACCTCGGTGCGGCGCAGTTCCACCCCGCGCGGGCCCCGGTCGCCGAAGAGCCGCAGTCCCGCGCCGAGCAGCACCGGGGCGATCTGCAGGCGCAGCCCGTCCACCAGGCCGGCGGCGAGGCACTCCTGGCTCACCGTGGCGCCCATCAGCACGACGTTCCCGTCGCCCGCCGCCGCCCGCGCCTGCCGCACCGCGTCGCGGGCACCGCCGGTGACGAAGGTGAACGCGCCGCTCTTCATCACCATCGGTTCGTGCGCGCGGTGGGTGAGCACGAAGCACGGCACCGGATACGGGGTGTCCTCCCACACCGGCAGGCCGACGTCGAAGGTGCGCCTGCCGAGCACCACCGCGCCCGTGGTGGCGGACGTCTCCCGGACCACCGCGGCGTCCACCTCGCTGCCGGCCCCCCGCAGGATCCAATCGTGCAGGCGCAGCCCGCCGTCTCCCATGGGGACGCCGGGGCGTACATCCGGGCCGGCCATGAAGCCGTCCAGCGAGACCGTCGCGTATATCAGGACCTTGCCCATCCTCCACCGTCCTCTCCCGGCCGCGGGACGCGGCCGACTTCGGGATACGGACTCCGAAGGAGGGCGGAATTCATTGGTCCGGCGGTCCGGAATTCTCCTAGGCTCGGCCCATGAACTCCGATCCCACCGCTTCCACCACCACCACCGCCGCCGGGAAGGCCGCCGAGCTGCGGGCCCTGCACGTGCCGGGGCGGCCGCTGGTGCTGCCCAACGTGTGGGACGCGGCCTCGGCGCGCGCGGTGGTGGCCGCCGGGTTCCCGGTCGTGGCGACCGGCAGCGCCGCGATCGCGCCCGTGCTCGGGTACGACGACAACGAGGGCACGCCGGCCGGCCTGGTCCTGGACGCGGTCGCCCGCATCGCCCGGGCGGTGCCGGTGCCCGTCACCGCCGACATGGAACGCGGCTACGGCCTGGCGCCGGCCGAGCTGGTCGAGCGGCTGGCGGCCACCGGGGCGGCCGGGTTGAACCTGGAGGACACCGACCACCGGACCGGCGCGATGGCCGACCCGGCCGAGCAGGCCGCCTTCCTGGCCGAGGTCCGGCGGGCCGCCGGCGACGCCGGGGTGGACCTGGTGATCAACGCCCGGGTGGACTCCTACCTGCGCCACGGCGGGACGCCGGCGGAGATCCTCGCCGACGCGCTGGACCGGGGCCGGCGCTACCTGGCCGCCGGCGCCGACTGCGTCTACCCGATCGGCGCGGCCGCCGCCGAGTCGATCGCCGCGCTGGCCGCGGAGATGGGCGGCCCGGTGAACGTGCTGTTCCGGCCGGGAGTGCCGCCGCTCGCCGAGCTGGCGGAGCTCGGGGTGGCCCGGATCAGCTTCGGGCACGGCCTGCACGCCGCCGCCCAAGCGTACCTGGCGGCGATGCTCGGCGAGATCGCCGCCGGCCGCAGCCCCTACGACCTGCCCGCCGGCCGCTAGCCCGGCCGGCGAGCGCGAGCCGGTGATCCGCGGCCCGGTCCCGTCAGCGGGCGGGAGCCGGCTCGGGGACGGCGGCGGGAGTGCGGAAGGCGGCGTGCGCGCGGGCCGCGGCGGCGCCGGCGGCGGCGAGCAGCGCGGCGATGACGGCGCACGTCCACAGCAGCCCCGCGCTCAGGTACAGGCCGCCCAGCGCCGCGATGGCGGCGACCTCGGCGAGCGTCGGGCCGGTGGAGTTCAGCGCCGACAGCGCCGACGCCCGCTCCGGGCCGGCCACCGCCGACACCCGGGCGATCATCGGACCGTACCCGGCGGCGTGCCCGGCGCCGGCGGCGAACAGCAGCGGAGCGGTCGCCGCCACCGGCCAGCCGTCCCGCGCCAGCCAGGCCACCGCGAGCGCGGTCACCGCGAACACCGCCGGCCCGGCCACCGGGAGCAGGGCCTGGACGCGCGCGGAACGCCGGGACCAGGTGAGGCTGAGCGCGGCGAAACCCAGCGCGTACGGGGCGAACGCCAGCCCCGAGCCGAGCGGCCCGTACCCGAGCCGGTCCTGCAGGTGCAGGGTCAGCGCGAACAGCAGGCCCGCGTAGCAGCCCATGACGGTGAAGCAGGTCACCAGCGCGGGACGCACGCCCGGCGGCCGCAGCACCGACAGGTCGAGCAGCGGCGTCCCGCCCCGCCGGGCGACCCGGCCCTCGAATCGGGCGAACACCACCAGGAGCAGCAGGCCGGCCGCCAGGGACGCCCAGGTCCACGGGCCGAAGCCGTGCTCCCGGCCGAAGATCGGCGGGCCGATCAGCGCCGTCATCGCCACGGTGAGCAGGACGACCCCGCCGATGTCCAGCCGCCGGGCGTGCGGCGCGCCGGGCGGCAGCACCCGGGCTCCGGCGGCGAGCAGGACGGCGCCGACCGGCACGTTGACCAGGAAGCCCGGACGCCAGGAGAGGCCGAACAGGTCGGCGCCGACCACCAGGCCGCCCACCAGCTGCCCGAGCGCCACGCCCAGGGCCAGCACCATCGAATACAGCCCGATGGCCCGGCCGCGCGCGGCGCCGGTGAAGCGCAGCTGGATGAGCGAGAACACCTGCGGCATCATCAGCGCCGCCGCGGCGGCCTGGGCCACCCGGGCCGCGACCAGCGCCGGCACCGACGGCGCCAGCCCGCACAGCAGGGACGCGGTGGTGAACCCGGCCAGCCCGTACTGGAAGGCACGCCGATGGCCCAGCACGTCGCCGAGCCGGGCCCCGGTGACGATCAGCAGCCCGACGGTGAGCAGGTAGGTGGAGACGATCAGCTGGACGGCGGCGCCGCCGGCGGCGAACTCGCGCTGCATGGACGGCAGGGCGACCGTGATGATCGAACCGTCCATCGACGCCATGGTCTGCCCGGCCAGCAGCACCGCGAGCACGACGCCGGGCCGGTCCCGGCGGAGGGTGAGCATGGCGGCCAGCCTGCCGCCGCAGCTGCCGTCCGTCTTGAAGGTTCTTGTGCATATGGTGGTCGGGTGCGCAGCTCGCGGACCGTCGTCGAGACACCGGACTTCTCGGTCCGGGTGGTGGCGTGCGGCGAGCGGGGTCCCGGCTGGGGTGCGCCCGAGGAGGGCGGCGCCGACGCGCTGGTGCTGGTGCATCGCGGCATGTTCCGCGTCCGGGCCGGCGGGCGGCCGCTGACCGCCGACCCGACCATGGGATACGTGCAGGCGCCGGGACTCGACTACTCCTTCGCCCATCCGGCCGGCGGGGACGTCTGCACCGTCATCGCGGTGGCCGGCCATCTGTGGCACACCGCCGGCGATGTGCCGGCGGCCGGGCCGGTGGCCGTGGACGGGCGGGTCGAACTGGCCCACCGGCTGCTGCTGCGGTCGGACCGCGATGCCGCCGACCCCGCCGAGCGCCTGGTGCGGACGCTCGCCGCCGCCGGCGTCCGCCGCCCGCCTCGCGCCGCCGGCGACCGGACCGGCCTGGCCCGGCGGGCGCGCGAGGCCATCGTGGCCGGTGACCCCGATTCGGCGGACCTGGTGCGGCTGTCCCGGCTGCTCGACGTGTCGCCCGCGCACCTGAGCCGGGTCTTCCGCCGGCAGGTCGGCATGACGGTCAGCCGCTACCGCAACCGCGTCCGGGCGAGCAGGGCGCTGCGCCGGTTGGAAGAGGGCGAGACCGACCTCGGGGTGCTGGCGGCCGACCTGGGGTTCGCCGACCAGTCGCACCTGACCCGGGTGCTGCGCGCCGAGATCGGGCTTCCGCCCGGGCGGCTGCGTGCCCTGCTGGCCGGGATTCCGGAATCGGGACGCCATTCTCGGGAGTTGGAAATCGTCGGTGAATCGTGACCGGCAGGTGACGGTAAAGTTTTTTGTCGCTGATATGATGGTCAATTAGATTTGTATATTCCATAATGTGGAATCGAATGGAATGCCGAGCCGCACGGCGCTCACCGCCGCGGCGGCCCGCGCGGCGCATCTGATCGTCGACGCCGAGCCGCACATCTTCGCCGACACCCTCGCCCTTCCGCTGCTCGGTGACCGTGCCGAGGAACTGGTCGCCTACCATCGCCTGCACGGCACCCATCCGGTGCTGGCGGGTGCCCGGCTGGCGGCCACCACGCGCGGCCGGTTCACCGAGGACCGGCTGGCGGCCGCGGTCGCCCGCGGCACCGGGCAGTACGTGGTCCTCGGCGCCGGCCTGGACTCCTACGCCTACCGGGCGGGCCCGGGCGGCCCGCGGGTCTTCGAGGTCGACCACCCGGCCACCCAGGACTGGAAGCGCGCCGCGCTGGCGGCGGCCGGGATCGCCGTCCCGCCGGACGTGGTGTTCGTCCCGGCCGATCTGGAGCGGGATCCGCCGGTGACCGCACTGGCCCGGCACGGGTTCGACCCGGCCCGGCCGGCGTTCGTGAGCTGGCTGGGCGTGACCATGTACCTCACCCCGGATGCCGTCGGGCGGACGCTCGCCGCGCTGGGCGGCCTGGCCCCGGGCACCGAGGTCGTGCTCGATCACATGGTGCCGGAGGAGCGGCGCGACGAGCTCGGCCGGATGTACGCGGCGGCCGTCGCGCCGGTCGCGGCCGAGGGCGGCGAGCCGTGGCGGGGGATCTTCGCTCCGGAGGACATGGCCGCCCTGCTAGCGGCGCACGGATTCGCCGTCCGGGAGCAGGCATGGCAGGGCGAGTCGGTGGACGCCGCGCTGTGGGACCGCTCCGACGCGCTGCGACCGCACCGCCTGCCGATGCTGACCCGGGCGGCCGTCACCGGCGTGCGGCCGGCGTCATAGGCCGCGGCCGCCGGGCGGGTCGAGCGCCCGGCCGAGCGCCCGGTCGAGCAGCCGGGTCAACTCCGCGAAGGCCGCGTCCACCCGCTCGTGCTCCCCGGTCGCGCGGCGGTCCAGCAGCAGCCCGCGCAGGACGGCGAGCACCAGGGTGGCCGACGCGGCGGGGTCGGGATGGCCGCCGGCGCGCAGGCCAGCCTCGAGGTGGGGCAGCCAGTCGTGCACCGCCATCGCCGGGAAGTCCGGCCAGGGCACGTCGGAGGCCGGCAGGCCGTGCACGGTGCCGAACAGCCGGACGTAACCCTCGGCCTCGGGCCCGGCGAGCGTGCGCCACGCGGCCGCCAGCGTCACCGCGTAGTCCTCCTCCGGGCGGTGCCGCAGGGCCCGCCGGAACAGCTCCAGCTGCCGGCGGCGGGCCTCCACCAGCGCCGCCTTCACCAGGCGGTCCTTGGTGCCGAAGTGGTAGATCAGCATGCGCGGGCTGGTGCCCAGCGATTCGGCGAGCGGCCGCAGCGAGGTCACCGGCAGGCCGTGCGCGACCAGGTGGTGTACCGCGCCGTCCAGCAGGCGATCGCGGATCTCCGGCTGTGGATGCCGTCCCATCCCCCCACTTTTTCACGTAATGATCGATACGTCTAACGTGGCCGGGGTGAGGAGATCTTCGGCAGGGAGGAACGCGATGCGAGTCGTCTTCGTGCACGGCGCCTGTGTCCGCGACGGCGCCTGGTGGTGGTCGCGAGTGGCCGCGCTGCTGGGCGAGCGGGGCGTGGCGAGCGAGGCGGTGGCGCTGCCGAGCTGCGGTGAGGACGGCCGGGCGCCCGGCACCGGCGGTCCCGGGCTAGCCGACGACGTCGCCGCGGTGCGCCGGGTCCTGGCCGGCGGCGGCCCGGTGACCGCCGTCGGGCACTCCTACGGGGGCGTGGTGATCACCGAGGCGGCGGCCGGCGTCCCCGAGGTGACCGGCCTGCTGTACATCGCCGCGTTCCTCCCGGAGCCGGGCGAGTCGCTGGCCACGTTCGGCGGCGGGGAGGTGCCGCCGTACCTGGACCCCGCCGCGGACGGCACGTTCGGCGTGCGGCGGGAGATGCTCCAGGACCTGTTCCTGCAGGACTGCGACGAGGCGGCGGTGACCGGCGCCGAGGCCCGGCTGGCGCGCCAGTCCCTGCACGCCACCACCGAACCGGTCCAGGCGGCCGCCTGGCGGCAGGTGCCCGCCACCTACCTGGTGTGCGCGGACGACCGGGCCACCCCGCCGGCCGTGCAGCGGGCGCAGGCCGCCCGGGCCGGCCGGGTCGTCGAGGTGCCCGCCGGGCACCACCCGTTCCTGTCCCGGCCGGAGCTGGTGGCCCGGGAACTCCCGGTCGGGTGACCGCTAGTCGAAGACCGCCTCCCTGGTGCGGCGGGGCATGAGGAAGAGGGCCAGCACCCCGAGCACCGCCACCACCAGCAGCGCGAGGAAGACGTTGTGCGTCGCCTCCCGCAGCGCGCCGCGGACGAAGGCCGCCGCGGCGTCACCGCCGGCGGCGGCCCCCCCGCCGAGCACCGAGCCGGTCGCGTCCAGCCCGTCGGGCAGCTTCCCGGCCACCGCGGCCGGCGGATGCGCGAACCGGGCGGTGAGCGTCGCGTTGGCGATCGCGCCGAGCACGGCGGTGCCCACCGCACTGCCGATGGACCGGGAGAACAGGTTGGTGGCGGTGACCACCCCGCGCCGCTCCCAGCCCACCACCGACTGCACCGCGACCATCGTCGGGCTGGACGACAGGCCGAGCCCGGCGCCGACTACGAAGCACGCGGCGGCCACCAGCCAGATGGGCGTGTCGCCGGTCAGCAGCAGCGCGCACATGGCGGCGCCGGCCACCACCAGCCCGCTGCCGATCACCGCGGTGTCCCGGAAGCCGATCCGCATGTACAGCCGGCCGGACAGCGTCGCGGCGAGCGG
Source organism: Sphaerisporangium rufum (assembly GCF_016863395.1). GTDB lineage: Bacteria > Actinomycetota > Actinomycetes > Streptosporangiales > Streptosporangiaceae > Sphaerisporangium > Sphaerisporangium rufum. The sequence continues at coordinate 14,487 of NZ_BOOU01000077.1, forward strand.
CCAGCCGACGGTGAGCGCGGCCAGCGCGAAACCGGCCACCAGGGCGCCGGTGCCGAGCACCCCCTCGGCGTAGGTGGGGATGTAGGAGGTCAGCCCCATCAGCAGCACCCCGATGCCGAGGGCGACGACGTTGCCGCCGGCCAGCGTGCGGTTCCGGAAGACCCACAGCGGCAGGATCGGCTCGGCCGCCCGCCGCTCCACCAGGACGAACGCGGCGGTCAGCGCGACACCCGCGGTGAAGATGGCGATGCTCGGCAGTGAGTTCCAGGCCCAGGCGACCCCGCCTTCCAGCAGGCCGAGGATGATCAGCGACGAGCCGGCGGTGAGCAGCACGGTGCCCAGGTAGTCGATGTGGTGCTCGCGCCGCTCCACCCGCTCGCGGAACCGCCGGGCGAGCATCCAGGCGGCGGCCGCGCCGAGCGGGAGGTTGATGAAGAAGATCCACCGCCAGGAGACGTACTCGGAGAACAGGCCGCCGAGCGCCGGGCCGACGACCGCGGATACCCCCCACACGCTGGCCACGTACCCCTGCACCCGGGCGCGTTCCTCGACCGAGTACATGTCGCCCACCATGGTGACGCTCATCGGCTGGATGGCGCCGGCGCCGATGCCCTGCACCGCGCGGAACGCGATGAGCGCGGGCATGCTCCAGGCCAGCCCGCACAGCACCGAGCCGAGCAGGAACACCGCGATGCCGAAGAACATGACCGGCTTGCGGCCGAAGACGTCGGCCAGCTTGCCGTAGATGGGGACCGTCACCGCCTGGGTGAGCAGGTAGATCGAGAAGAGCCAGGGGAACTGGGCGAAGCCGCCGAGGTCGCGTACGACCGACGGCACCGCGGTGGCGATGATCGTGCTGTCGATGGCCACCAGCCCGGTACAGAGCATGATCGCCGCGAGCACCCGGCCGCGTTCCGACCGCAGCCCCAGGCCGTCCGATGTCGCGGTGCTCGTCACGGTCGGGGTGCTCCTCACGGTCGGCTGCGGCGGGGCCGGGACGGGCCGCCGGGGCGGCGGTCCACGGGCGTACCCAACCGGTTCCCCGTCCCGTACATTCCCCGCTGACCGGAAAGCGCCCTCTATATGGAGCTATGGGCAATTTCGAAGTAACGCCAGGGCCGGCACCGCACGCCGCCTCTCCGGTGGTGCCGCCACCGCACCGCCGGAACGGCGTGCATCGCCGGCGGCCGATCGCCGCCGGACCGGAAAAGGCTGCGCACCTTCCAACCTTTGTAACGCTTGTGGCGTTCTTGTACACATGGACCGTTACGACGGGTTTCGGGAGTTCGTGCGGGTACGCCAGCAGTCGCTGATGCGGACCGCGTACCTGCTCACCGGTGACGCCCACCTTGCCGAAGATCTGCTGCAGACGGTCCTCATCCGGGTCGCCGCGCACTGGCGGAAGCTGGACGGCGGCGGCAACGCCGAGGCGTACACCCGCAAGGCGCTGATCAACCAGCACATCTCCTGGCGGCGGCGGAAGATCGTCGAAACCCCGCATGCCGAGCTGCCCGAACCCGGTGGCCGGCATGACGAGGCCACGGTCCGCCGGCTGGTCCTGCGCCAGGCGCTCGCCCGGCTCACCCCCCGCCAGCGGACGGTGATAGTCCTGCGGTTCTTCGAGGACCGCACCGAGGTCGAGACGGCGCATCTGATGAACTGCACGATCGGCACGGTCAAGAGCCAGACGCATCACGCCCTGTCCAGGCTGCGCACCATGGCGCCCGAACTGGCCGGGCTGCTCGACGACGCCGCGACGGAGGGATCCCGATGAACATGTTGCGCGACGATCTGCGGCACATCGCCGGGGAGGCCCCGGACGTCGACCTCACCGAGCGCGCGATCCGCGGCGCGCGGCGCCGGCGCGCGACCGCGGTGGCGGCGGCCGCGGCCATGGCGCTGGTCGTGACGGCGGGGACGGTGAGCGCCGTGATCTCCGGTGTGCTGCCCGCCCGGCGAGCCGCCCCCATCGTCGCCCCCACTCCCGTCATGGTCGCGTCCCCGTTGCCGGACAGCGGGGTCGGCCCGCTGGCCCACGCCCACCGGACAAGTTGCCGGATAGGCGTCGAGGAGAACTGTGTCGTGACCTGGCGGGTCGAGACCGCCGACGGCGACGTCTACCGGCTCGATCCGGCCCGCTACCACTCCGGCGGGCCGATGGCGATCACGCCGGACGGGCTGCGCCTGGCGTACTACGACCCCGCACGGCAGCGCTTCCAGGTCCGTGACCTGGCGAGCGGCCAGGTCTGGACGGCGCCCCGGCAGACCGGCCCCGAGCTGCTCGACAACGGTGACACCGTCCTGAGAATCTCGCCGGACGGGCTCCACCTCACCTACTCATGTTTCGGCTGCCGGTCGAAGCCGTACAACGTGCTGATCGACATGGCGGGCCGGCGGCAAAGCACGCTCCCCGCCGAGTGGATTCCGGTGAGCGTCGGTGCGGGGGGCGGGCCGGTGACCTTGATCTGGCCGTACGACGACCACACGTCCATCCGGGTCTTGGACCGGGCGGGACGGGACGAGCGGCGCACGGTGACCATCCAGACGTTCACCGACAGGTTCAGCACGCTGGGACCGGACGGGCGGACGATCGCCTGGCTCGACCTGGGGACCGCCGAACCGGCTCCGCAGGCGCGGATCGTGGTCACCGACCTCGCGCAGGGCGGGAGCGGCAGGTCGGTGACCGTCGGGGCGCTGCCCGACGGGTACCGGCCGGCCAGGCTCGGGTCCTGGCTCGGTCCCGCGGAGGTCACCATGCTGGCGTATCCGGAGGAGCCCGGGCGGGGGGCCACGCCGATGCTCTACGCGGTCGATGTCGCTACCGGCGCGGTGCGGGAGATCATGCGCCTTCCCGCCGACCAGAGTGCCATCGTCGTTCCCGGGCTGGTCCGCTAGCCCCGCCGGTGGGCCCGGGACGCCGGGCCCACCGGCTCAGCGGTCGCCGTGCCAGGCGGCGACGAGTTCTTCCGGGCCGTAGAGCGCCGCGTGGCCGTGGCAGGTGGCGCCGCTCCGGGACACGACGACCAGCGGAAGCGCGCGGTCGGTCAGCGCGGCGCGATGGTGGATCAGCCGCTGGAGATCATGTTCGTCGAACGGGCTCTCCAGCCACTTGATCGAACCGACGAAGCGCAGTTCCTTCGCGATCGGCGCCCGATCGGCCCCCACGATATCGATCTCGATGTCGTTGCTCCGCGTCCAGTAGGACCCGATGGCCTCGGCCGCCGGCAGCCGCTCGTCCGGCAGCCGCCGGGCGAGTGACTCGCGCACCAGGGGCTCGACCGCCCGGCCACGCCAAGTGCTCCATCCGGCGGCGACCCGGCGCAGGGTGAGGTCACCCCGGCGCCTTTCGATCTCCGCCATGTGCGGGCGCACGAAGGAGAGCCAGAACCGCAGGTACGGGTCGGTGACGCGGTAACGGCGCTCCTTGGACGGGCGGGTGCTCAACGGCAGGTCGGACACCACCATCCCCTTCTCGGCCAGCAGGTCCACCGCTCTGGTGAGCGTGGAGTGCGCGATGCCGCCGGCCGCCCGGGCGATGTTGACGAAGGTGCGCTCGCCGCTGCCGATGGCGGTGAGCACGTCCCGGGCCATGGCGTGCTCGGGGAACTCGGCCGCCAGCATCCGCTCGCCGGAGACCAGCAGCGCGGAGAGCGGATCGGTCAGTGCTTCATGAAGGTACTCCCACGGCGACGCGCCCGGCGGCCACTCGGCGCACACCAGCGGCAGCCCGCCGGTGACCAGCGTGGCGTCCACCGCCGTCCTGGCGTCCAGGCCCAGCATCCGCTGGATCTCCGCGGGATTCAACGGGCCGACCACCATCTCGGTGCCGCGCTGGTGGAAGGGCCGTTCGTAGCTGTTCAGGGCTTCCATCATCGACAGGTCGGAGCCGATGAGGATCAGCAGTACCGGCCGCCGGCTGAGGTGGCGATCCCAGGCGCGCTGCAGCAACCCCTCGAAGGCGTCCACCCGCTCCATCAGGTACGGCACCTCGTCGATCACCAGCACCGAGGGAGAATCGTCCGGTACCGCCTCGGCGAGCAACTGGAGCGCGCCGTTCCAGTTCGCCGGGGCGCTCTCGGCGAAGGCCGCGCGGTTCGGGAGTGTCGAATCCGCGACGTCGGCCAGCAGTTGCTCCAGTTCCTGCTCGGCGCTCGCCCGGGCCGCGGTGAAATAGAGATGAGGGAGGCCGCTGCGACCGACGAACTCCTCGGCCAGCGCCGACTTGCCGATCCGCCTGCGCCCCCTCATCAGCACGCAGACTCCAGGCCGCGATCCGCCGGCAGCGGATTTCACCCGGGTGAGCAGCCCGTCCAGGGCTCGCAGCTCCGCCTCCCGGCCCACGAACTCCGGCATAAAACGGTCCTCCGAAGAATAGTTTCGCCAGCGATACTATCTTTCGTCGAACCATGGCCGGGGCCGATCGGCAGGACCGGCGCCGATGTCGCGGTGAAGAGACCGGAGGTGCCGAAACCGGCGACACGCCGCCGATCGGCACGCTGCTCGCTCATCGACGTAAGCGACCCGCGGGTGTCACGGCAGCCGGTCGATCTGGCCGGGGCGCGGGAGCCGGCCGCTGGAAAGGCGCTCTTCCAGCGCGTTGACCAACCGTCCCATCGCCGGCTTGGTGCGTGGGAAGCGGTGGGCGGCACTGTAGAGAAGACCGGCGCAGGGCCGGCCCTGGTCGAGCCGCTGAGTCCTGAGGATCTCGAAGTCGCGGACGTTCTCGGTCAGCAGACAGCGCTCCTGCCCGATGGCGAGATCGAGCACCGCGTCGTCCGGAGTGCCGGGGCCTCCGGGGCACTGCGCCAACGCGGTCACGTCGTAACCTCGAGCCTGGAGTTCCGCCGCCAGGGCCGGGGAGAACATCTCGTCCAGCAGAAGGCGCGCGATCACGAGGCGAGCAACCCGCGCTCGCGGCGCCACCGCTCCTCGGCGGCCCGCGCCGCCTGCTCGGCCGCCTCGATCTGCTGGTCTATCTCCTCGGGATAGGCCGACCAGTAGCCCACCGCCGCCCGTACCTGCCCGACGGTGACTCCGGAATGCTCGCTCACCATTTCCACGATCTCGTCCGGAGCGGCCTCCTGGTCGGCGGCCCGCGTCGTCTTCACCGCGCGGACCAGTTCCCACACATCGGGGCCGCCGGCGGTCACCGCGCGCCGGCCCGCCGGTCCGGAACGGAAGAAGATCCCCGGGTGCTCCTCCATCCGCAGGGCCTCCGCGACGAGCAGATTCACCGCGGCGGACACCGACAGGCCGGGATGGTCCATGACGAACCGGGCGAGCTTGTCGAGGACCGCTTCCTCGAACCTGATCGATCGCGGGCTAGGGGTCACGACTACATTGTAGTCACCCGACTGTGCGCCCTTTCCTGCTCCTGACGGTCCGGCGTGCCGCGCGGCGGGTCAGATCATGACGTGGGCTTCGGGGTGGCCGACGAAGCAGAACTGGGCGTTGCGCGTCAGCTTGTAGTCCTGGGCCTTCCAGGTGTGCGCGGAGGCGTCGGCGCCGCGCATGTAGACGAAGTTGAAGCGGTCGGCCGAGTAGATGCGGACCCCGTCCTCCTTCAACCGGCGGACCAGCCGGGTGTCCTCGCCCGCGTTGACCGCCTCGAAGGCGTAGGTGCGCATCAGGTCGGCCCGGGCCAGGATGGTGGCGCCCTGCACCAGGTGGGCGTAGCGGTGCTCCAGGCCGGGCAGCCGCATGACGGTGGTGTCGGTCGCCGGGAAATAGGTGTAGTGCGCTCCCTTGCCGACCAGGTCGGCGTCGGCGTAGTCGAAGGCGCGCAGCAGGTCCGACAGGTAGTGCTCGCCGTAGAGGTTGTCGTCGTCCATCTTGGCGACGAAGTCGCCGCCGGCCCGCGCGATGCCGACGTTGAGCACCTCGCCCAGGGTGAGCGAGGCGTCGGCGGTGAGCACCGTGACCGCCGGGACGCCGGCGGCCAGCGCCTTGTCCCGGACGACCCCGGGGTCGATGTCCAGGCCGTGCAGCACCAGGATCAGTTCCAGGTCGCGGTGCCGCTGCCGGGCGACCTGGGCGATGGCGTGCTCCAGCTGGCCGGCCCGGTTGGTGGGCAGCACCACCGAGACCGGCCGGGTGCGCGCCTGGACCGGCCGACCGAGCGCGGCGAGGATCTGGTCGACCCGGTGGGTGAACAGGTGCTTGTCGAACACCTCGCGCATCGCCAGGTGCGCCTGCCGGGCCCGCAGCTCGGGGCTGTTGATGAGGTAGAGGGCCTGGTTGTAGGCCTCCTCCTGGGTGTGCGCGATCGGGATCAGCGGGCCGAAGGTCTCCTCGATGGCCCGCGACCAGCCGGACAGCACCGTGGTCGAGCAGGCCGACAGCTCGAAGACCCGGCGGGCGCACATGGTCGGCGAGTCGATCACCGAGTTCACGTTCAGGAAGACCTTGTACATCTTGTACGCGGCCAGCATCTGCTCGTACGGCAGCTCGCCCACGATGTGCGGGCGGTACTCCTCCGGCCAGGCGTACTTGTCGCCGGCCTTCTCGTTGCGGGCGAAGATGTGCAGGCCGAGCTCGCGGGTGGGCGCGATCACGGTCTCCATCTGCTCGCGCCGCTCGGGGTGCTTGTCGCGGAAGTACATGCCGGCGAAGACGACGTCGTAGGGGCGGCCCTGCTTGGTCTGGACGGGGTTGTGCACCCGGGGCTGGGCGGCGAACTGCAGCACGTCCACCCGGTCGTGCCCCAATATCTCGCGATATTTCGGCACCATGTCCCCGTCACACGTGTAGACGTGGTCGAACAGCTTCGCGGTGTCGATGAAGAAGTCGAAGTTCGGCGGGTCCTCCTTGTTCCAGAAGACCGTGGGAATGCCCTGCTCCCGGCACCAGGCGACCAGATCGCGCAGCTCCTGCTTGGGCGCGTTGGTGCCGGTCATCTGGTAGCGCCACCGGCCCTGGTTGCCGTGCCAGGCCGACTCGCAGAACAGCACGTCCGGCCGGTCGGCGGCGAAGATCTCCGGCCAGTCCTTCAGCCCGAACTCGATCTGGTGCCACTCGTAGCGGAACGCCATCCGGGAGAAGTCGTCCAGGATCACCGCGACCTTCAGATCCGGGCGGTTCACCGGCCCGTCCGGCCAGGCCAGGTTGGGGATCTTCACCTCGGGCGCGTGCGCGAGCGCCGCGTCGATGACGGCGGCGCTCGCGGTGACGGTGGCCGGCGGCTTGGGCGCCTTCTTCGGCTTCATGGCCTTGGACAGCTCGCCGGGCAGCCGGACCAGCCGGGACGGCCGCTTGGCGCCGGCCAGTACGGTGCTCACCCGGTACGGCCGCTGGGCGCGGGTCGCCGACAGCTGCCACTGCGCGTACTCGGCGCGCGCCTCGGCGGTGGCCAGCCGCCGCTCCAGCTCGCGGATGCGGTCCTCGTAGCGTTCGATGACCTTGCGCTCCTCGGGCAGCCAGTTCGCCGCGCCGAGGCGCTGGAAGCGCGGACCGTCCGGGTCCTGCCGGTCGCTTTCGGCCATGGTCGAGGTGCCCCCTCTGAGCTCCGCGATGGTCCGCCGGTCACCGGTCGCCCGGCCGGCTCCGGCTCGATGCCGGGAATGTCCGATCGTACGGCGTGTGCCGCGCCGACCGGTCCGTTTCCCAGGAAATCCCCAGATGGTGCCGGTCAGCCGGTGGCGGGTGGCACGCCCTGCGCGGCGGGGGACAGGTTGTCCCCCCGCAGCCACGCCTCGATGACCCGGGCGATGCGCGGCCCGGCGGCGCCGTCCCACAGCGGGGGCAGCTCGCCGCTCGGCGTGCCCGCGCCGTCGGACAGCGCCTTGGACGCCGCGGCGGGCAGCGTGGCCGGGGTGACCAGGCGGTTGGTGCCGTGGGTGATGGTGACCGGCCGCTCGGTGTTCGGCCGCACGGTCAGGCACGGGACGCCGAGCATGGTGGTCTCCTCCTGCACGCCGCCGGAGTCGGTCACCACCAGCGCGGCACCGCGGACCAGGGAGAGGAAGTCGACGTAGCCGAGCGGGTCGATGATCATCAGGGTGTCCCCGGTGACCAGGCCTGCCTCGGCCAGCCGGGTGCGCCCGCGCGGGTGCAGCGGCACCACGACCGGCAGCTGCTCGCCCACCGCGAGCACCGCCTCCACCATCTCGCGCGCCGCCCCGGGGTCGTCCACGTTGGCCGGGCGGTGCAGCGTGGCGACCGCGTAGCGCTCGGGCAGCCCCAGCCGCTCGCGCAGCGGAGCCGGGTCCAGCTGCGGCAGCGCGGCGAACAGGCTGTCGATCATGGGGTTGCCCACCAGGTGGACCTTCGACGCCGGCACGCCCTCGTTCGCCAGGTGGGAGAGCCCGTCCGGGCTGGTGACCAGCAGGATGTCGGCCAGCGCGTCGGTGACGACCCGGTTGACCTCCTCGGGCATCTCGCGGTCGAAGGAGCGCAGCCCCGCCTCGACGTGCGCGGTGGGCACGTGCAGCTTGGCGCAGACCAGGATCGCGGCGAGCGTGGAGTTGACGTCGCCGTAGACCACGACCAGGTCCGGGCGGTGCTCCAGCACGACCTCCTCCAGGCCGGTGAGCAGCGCCGCGGTCTGCCGCGCGTGGCTGCCCGAGCCCACGGCGAGGTTGGCGACCGGCTCGGGCAGGCCGAGGTCGGCGAAGAACACGTCCGACATCAGGGCGTCGTAGTGCTGGCCGGTGTGGACGATGCCCTGCCGGACGCCCAGATCGGCCAGGCCGCGCACGACGGGCGCCGCCTTCACGAAGTTGGGCCGCGCGCCCAGCACGTGCAGGACGAGGGGGTTCTCCCGCATTGACCTCGCCTTTCCCCGGAAGTAGGTTCATCTGTCGCCCCATGGGGCCAAGCGGTGCCTATGGTACGGTCACCGCGTGGTTTCCGAGGCCAGCCGGCCCGAGAAGGTCTCCCCCAAGTCGGCTCGCGCCGGCCTGCGCGGCTTCCTCAAGGGCTTCGTCCAGCATCCGGTCATCGTCTCCAGGGTCTTCGTCACCAGGGTCAAGTCCGACCCGATGCGGGTGGCGCAGGCCGCGGCGGAGGCCATGCCGTCCCGCCTGCGTCCCGCCGTGGGCCGGGTCGCGTGGCCGGTCGCGCGCGTCGTGCGCGTCACCGCCCGCAAGATCGCCCGGCGGATGGCCGACGGCCCGCTGGAGCAGGCCAAGGCCGAGTTCGAGCAGGGCCGGATGACCAAGGCCGTCCAGGTGCTCCAGCCGCACGCCCGCTGGCCGTTCATCCGGCGGCGGATCGCCTACTACGAGGGCGAGAAGGCGGCGATCGGCACCACGCCCATCCCGCCGAAGTCCAAGGTGATCGTCGGCGAGCGGGTGCCCGGGCGGGTGCTGCACTGCGTCACCAACGCCCTGCCCTACACCCAGGCCGGTTACACGGTGCGCACCCACCGGATCGTCACCGCCCAGCGCGCCGCCGGGCTGGACCCGCACGTGGTGACCAGCTGGGGCTGGCCCATGCTGCAGGGGCACGCCGACGCCGAGCCGTACGAGGAGATCGACGGCGTCCCCTACCACCGGCTGCTGCCGAGCGGCGAGGTGCCGTTCGAGAGCCGGGGCCGGATGATCCGCGGCGCCGGCGAGGTCACCGAGCTGGTGCGCACGCTGCGCCCGCAGGTGCTGCACGCCGCCACCGACCACCGCAACGGCTCGGTGGCGCTGGCGGTGCGCGAGCGCACCGGCACGCCGCTGGTGTACGAGGTGCGCGGCTTTCTGGAGGAGACCTGGGCCTCGCGCGACCCCGCCCGGGTCGGCAGCGAGCGCCATCTGTTGCAGCGGGAGCGCGAGGCGCACATCATGCGCTCGGCGGACGCGGTGGTCACGCTGGCCGAGACCATGGCCACCGAGATCGTCGAGCGCGGCGTGCCGCGCGAGCGGGTCTTCCTGGCCCCGAACGCGGTGGACGACACGCTGCTGACGGCCGACTACGACGGCGCGGCGTTCCGCGCCGCGTACGGCATCGCGCCGGGGGAGATCGTCGTCGGCTCGGTGTCCAGCATCGTGGGCTACGAGGGGTTCGCCACCCTGCTGTCGGCGGCCGCGCTGCTGCGCGACGCCGGCACCCCGGTCCGGGTGCTGATCGTCGGGGACGGGGCCGAGCGCCCCGCGCTGCTGGCGCAGGCCGAGCGGCTCCGGCTCGGCGACCTGGCCCTGCTGCCCGGCCGGGTCGGGCCGGAGGAGGCGCTGCGGGCCCAGTCGGCGATCGACATCTTCGCCTGCCCGCGCGAGGACCTGCGGGTGTGTCGCCTGGTCACGCCGCTGAAGCCGGTGGAGGCGATGGCGCTGGGCAAGCCGGTGGTGCTCAGCGACCTGCCCGCGCTGTCGGAGCTGGTCGGCTCCGACGGTGCCGGGCTGCTCGTCCCGCCCGGCGACCCGGCGGCGCTGGCCAAGGCGATCGGCGGGCTGCGCGACGACCCGGCGCGCCGGGCCGAGATGGGCGAGGCGGGCCGCGCGGAGGTCGCCGCCAAGCGAACCTGGAGCCGGATCGCCGAGACCTACAAAGCGATCTACGGATCTGTGGCACGATGACGATCGGCCGGTGACCGTGCTGTCGGCCAGGCTTGCCTACCTGTTCATTCGCATTAGACGTGATCTGTGCGGACTTGAGATAGCCTTTGCCACCATGCAGTGTTGTTTCGGACTTCCTCGGGCCGCCCGGTGAGCGGATACGACCTCGCGGTCATCGGCCTGGGATACGTGGGCATGCCCCTGGCCAAGGAGGCCACCGGGGCCGGTCTCCGGGTGGTCGGGCTGGACGTCGACCCGCGCAAGGTCGACGCCCTGACCGCCGGTCACTCCTACATCGACGACCTGAGCGACGCCGACCTGGACGCCATGCTGTCGGGCGGCTTCACGGCCACGCTCGACCAGTCGGTGCTCGCCGCCAGCGACGCCATCGTGATCTGCGTGCCGACCCCGCTGGACGAGGACCACCGTCCCGACCTGTCGGCGGTGCGCGGCGCCGTCGCGTCGGTGGGCCGGTACCTCCAGCGCGGCAGCCTGGTGGTGCTGGAGTCGACGACCTATCCCGGCACCACCGACGAGGTCGTCCGGCCGATCCTGGAGGAGGCCTCCGGCCTCACCGCCGGCACCGACTTCCACCTGGCCTTCTCGCCCGAGCGCATCGACCCCGGCAACCCCAAGTTCGGCCTGCGCAACACGCCGAAGGTCGTCGGGGGGTTCACCACCGGCTGCCGGGACCGCGCCGCCGCGTTCTACGCCCGCTTCATCGAGCAGGTGGTGCCGGTCAGCGGCACCCGCGAGGCCGAGATGGCCAAGCTCCTGGAGAACACCTACCGGCACGTCAACATCGCGCTCGTCAACGAGATGGCGATCTTCTGTGACGAGCTCGGGGTGAACCTCTGGGAGTCCATCGAGGCGGCGGCCACCAAGCCGTTCGGCTTCCAGAAGTTCCTGCCCGGCCCCGGCGTCGGCGGGCACTGCATCCCGGTGGACCCGTCGTACCTCTCGCACGCCGTGCGCAAGCTCGGCTACCCGTTCCGGTTCGTCGAGCTCGCCCAGGAGATCAACGAGCGGATGCCGGCGTACGTGGCGGCCCGGGTGCAGCGGCTGCTCAACCGGGCGAAGAAGCCGGTGAACGGCTCCCGGGTGCTGCTGCTCGGGGTGACCTACAAGCCCGACATCGCCGACGAGCGCGAGACGCCGGCGGTGCCGGTCGCCCGCGCGTTCCGCGAGCTCGGCGCGGAGCTGTCCTTCGCCGACCCGCACGTGAAGAGCTGGGCGGTGGACGGCGTCCCGGTGCCGCGCGAGGAGGACCTGGCGGCCGCGGTGGCCCGGGCCGACGTGACCGTGCTGCTCCAGCCGCACTCCGCCTTCGATCTGGACATGGTGGAGAAGCAGGCGCACCTGCTCCTCGACACGCGGGGCGTCCTGGCCGAGGGCGAACGCGTCGAGCGGCTCTGAGACGCGGAGGGGTCGGCTCGTGCACGTGCTCGTCATGACGGTGGTCCACCACCCCGAGGACGCCCGGATCCTGCACCGGCAGATCCGCGCGCTCGTGGACGCCGGCCATGAGGTCACGTACGCGGCCCCGTACACCGCGCGCGGCGTGGTGCCCCGGTCGTGGGTCACCGGCGTCGACCTGCCGCGTGCCGCCGAGCGCCGGCGGCTGGCCGCCGTCCGGGCGGCGCGGCGGCTGTTCCGCAGCCTGCGCGGGAAGGTCGACCTGGCGCTGATCCACGACCCCGAGCTGCTGCTCGCCGTGGCGGGCGTGCGCCGCCGGCCGCCGGTGGTGTGGGACGTGCACGAGGACACCCCGGCCACCCTGTCGCTCAAGCCGTGGCTGCCCTCGTTCCTGCGCCCGCCGACCCGCTTCCTGGCCCGGCTGCTGGAGGGCACCGCCGAGCGGCATCTGCACCTGCTGCTCGCCGAGTCCGCCTACGCCGGCCGGTTCCGCCAGGAGCACCTGGTGGTGCCCAACGAGACCTGGGTGCCCGACCACGTCAGCGAGCCGTCCGACGACCGGGTGGTCTACCTCGGCTGGCTGTCGGAGGCCCGGGGCGTGCGCGAGGCGGTCGAGGTGGGCCGGCTGCTGCAGCCGCACAAGGTGGCGGTGGAGCTCATCGGGTACGCCGACCCGCAGAGCCGGCCGATGCTCAACCAGGCGGTCGCCGAGGGCGTGCTGGAATGGCGCGACTTCATGCCGAACGACGAGGCGCTCAAGCGGCTGGACGGCGCGCTCGCCGGGCTGTCGCTGCTGCACGACGAGCCGAACTACCGCCACTCCATGCCCACCAAGATCGTCGAGTACATGGCGCACGGCATCCCGGTGATCACCACGCCGTCGCCGCGGGCCGTGGAGCTGGTCGAGCGCTACCGCAGCGGGGTCGTAGTGCCCTGGCGCGACCCGGGGGCGGTGGCGCGGGCCGTGCTGCGGCTGCGCGACCACCCCGAGGAGCGCCGGGCGGCCGGCGCCCGCGGGTACGCGGCGGCGCGGGCCAACCACCACTGGCCGAACTCGGCGCGGCGATTCGTGACCCAGCTGGAGTCCTGGGCGGGTGTACGACCGTAGCCCTGGGGCACCGATGATCCACGGTGCCCGTTCCGCTCTTTATAAGTGCCACATCGTAAGGACGGTAATCTCCTGAAGGTGCGCGGCCTCACTCTGCTCCTGGGGGCAGCCATCCTGACCGCCGTCGCGGCGTTCGTCATGGTCCTGCCGCGCGGCGCCGCGGAGGCGCCCCCCGTCTCGGCCACCCCGTCCCGGTCGGTCCCGGTCACCCCGCCGGCCAGCGCGTTCAGCGACCCGTGCGGCACGTTCGACACCACGACGCCCGCCCCGTACGCCATCACCGGCTACTGGCTGGTGCCGACCGCCGACCACTGCACCTGGCGACGCCAGCTGCAGGCGATCCACCGGGTCGGCGGTGACACCGTGGTGCGCCTCGGCTTCGGACTGCAGGCCCGTGCCGTGGACCAGGACGGCCAGGTGCTGAACGGCGAGGGCGACGCCCCGGACCGCCGGTTCGCGCGCTGCCAGGAGAACGGCATGACGTGCGTGCAGGCCGCGGAGTCGGCGCTCAAGGCCGCCAATCCCGGCAACCGCATCACCTGGACCTACGTCTACCGGACCGACGAGGCGTTCGGGCCGGGGCTGTTCCGCTGCCCGCAGATGGAGCACACCGTCCAGGCCGCCGGGGAGACCTTTTACCGGCTGATCGCCCCCGACGACGGTTCGGACAACCCGAGCTGCGACTTCACCTCCAAGGGGCTCGGCTACCACCTGATCCTGGTGAGCGGCGCGCTCCAGGACAGCCTCACCGAGATCCTCGATCTGGCCGACCGCTTCGCGATGAAGGTGTTCCCCGCGCTGCCGATGGCGCCGCGGGACCGGGTGCAGCGCAGCAACGCCGACCCCCGGCACATCGGCACGCTGACCACCCTGACCCGGCGCATCCTGCAGGACTACGGTGACCGCTTCGCCGACCGCGTCTCGCTGGGCGGCGTCTACCAGCCGTTCGAACTGCAGATCCGCGACTGGCCGGATCCGTCGAAGGTGCCGACCCTGGAGGTCTACGCCGAGCAGCACGACATCGTCGAGCAGGAGCTGCCCGGCAAGCCGATCATGGTCAGCCCGTACCTGGACGCGCGCCGGAACAAGTCCTTCACCTCCACGCCCGCCCAGGTGAAAGAGGGGTTCAAGGCGCTGGCCCGCACCGGGGTCGGCATCGTCGCCCCGCAGGACAGCCGCGGCACCGGGAAGGTGGGCCTCTACTGGCCGAACCTCAAGCGCCAGGCGGTGGACGACCGCCTCAAGCCGATCGTCGGTGACACCACCTACGACGAGGCCTACTACGGCGCCACCCGCGACTATTACCGCGCCATGTCCGAGGCCCTGGTCGAGCTGCGCGCGGACGGCGAGGAGCTGGAGCTGTGGGCCAACGTCGAGGCGTTCGAGCCGTCCGGCGACGGCGCCTGCGAGGCGGGCGGCAAGCGCGGCGTCACCGACAAGCGGCGGCTGGACACCGCGGTCACCTTCGCCGGGCCGTACGTGTCGAAGATCATTTCCTACAAGTGGAGCAACTTCTTCACCTGCGGTGAGCCCGACCTGGCCGCCCAGGTGGCCGCCGACTGGGACCGGCCGATCCCGATCCAGGCGATCCCGGGCCGGCGCGACGAGCGGGACGGGGTGGAGGTGCGTGGCTACAACCTGCTCGGCGGCAAGGTGACGCTGAGCCGGCACGGCAGCGACGACCGGCAGGAGCAGGACTCGGCGACGGCCGGCCGATCGGACGTCACCCCCGTCCCCGGGCTGCCGCCCGCGGTGCAGCGGATCTGGGTGCCGGTCGACTGGCGGGACATTCCGGCCGGGGCGTGGGTGCGAGTGGACGTGACCTCGGCCGACGGCCGCCAGGGCGGCTCCCCGGTCTTCCTGCAGCGCGGCCCTTGACCTGCGATGCCGTCCCCGCCGCCGGCGCCCGTGGCGCCTTCCGCTCCGGAGCCGGTCCGGGCGCCCGCGCGGTGTAACGTGCCTGACATGGTCCCGCGCATTCCGGTCAGCGTGGATCTCGTCGTGCTCACCGTGCGCGGCCAGCAGCTGAACGCCCTGGTCTGGCGGCGCGACCGCCCGCCGTACCAGGGGTGCTGGGCGCTGTCGGGCGGTTTCATCCAGCTGGAGGAGGACCTGCCGGCCGCCGCCGCCCGGGTGCTCGCCGAGCGGGCCGGCATGCCCGGCGCGCCGGTGCACCTGGAGCAGTTGCGCACCTACGGCTACCCCGATCGCGACCCGCGCCAGCGGGTGCTCAGCGTGGCCTACCTCGGGCTGGCGCCGGACCTGCCGGCGCCCACCGAGGCGCACATGAGCTGGCAGCCGGTGGCCTCGCTGCGCGATATGGCCTTCGACCACCGCCGCATCATGTTCGACGGCATCGAGCGGGCGGGCGCCAAGCTGGAGTACACCTCGCTCGGCGCCGCCTTCTGCCCGGCGGAGTTCACCGTGGCCGACCTGCGCCGGGTGTACGAGATCGTCTGGGGCCGCTCGCTGGACCCGCGCAACTTCCACCGCAAGGTCACCAAGGCCGAGGGCTTCCTGGTGCCGACCGGGCGCACCACCACCCGCGACGGCGGCCGGCCCGCCATGCTCTACCGCCGCGGCCCCGCCGAGTGGCTGCACCCCCCGATGCTCCGCCTGGGCGGCTGACCCGCACCACCGCCCCGGCCGCCCGCCGGTGGGCCCGGCCCCGCTCCAGATCGGCGTGCGGGCGGCGGTGGTCCGACGCGTCATCGACTAGATCACTACCCGGCCCAGGCAAGGTAGGTGCCCGTCTCGCCTCGGTCGGCGGGCAGGATGACGTCCACCTTCTCCAGGTCCTGGTAGAGGGCGAGGAACCTGGTGTAGTGATCGTGGAACTTGTTCTGGATCTCGGCCAGATACTCGTGTGCCCGCCCGTCGGTGTCCTCGCCGCGGAGCCAGTCGAGGAATCCGCGATCAAGGTCGGGCACGCCCGCCTTGATCTGGCGGATCGTGGCACCCAGCGCCTCGTACTGATCCACGAATTTCTGCATGTGAGGGACGAGCTGGTCGGCCTGCTTCCCTATGACGGCGAACCGGTCACGCGCCAGTTGGGCGGCCTCGCCCTGCCAGATGTCGCCGAGCTCCTTGGCGGCGCCGTACGAATTCGTGGACTGGTTCTTGAGGTGCTCGACGGCATCGTGGAGGCAGGGTGAGAATTCGCGGACGCAGTGGTCGTCCATGCTCTCCACGTAATCACGGACTTCGGCGGCATCGAAACGGGCCGGGTCATCCTGGTTCCAAAAAGCGGGTGGCCGGCCCTGTTCCAGCCCGGCGCGCAGGCGGCGGTACTCCGATGCCTCGATCGACTCGATCACCGGAAACTCGCGGGTCTCGGCCTCGACGGTGCCCAGGGCGCGGATCACCTCCTGCTCGGTCGTCAGGTACCTGCGCATGCAGTCGCCGATGAACCCGCGGCACCTTCTCGCCATGTAGTCGGTCGCTTCCACCTTGAATTTCAGGTTAAAGCTCAGTACCTCGATGAGGTCGGTCAGCGCCCGGCCTGCGGCCATTTTGCCGTAGCCCGTGATGTCCCAGTAAACGTTTTGGGGGATGTTATTGGTGATGAATCCGTCGTGGAAAAGTTTGTCGTACTTGGTGATGAATGCTGACAACTTGGGCCAGTCGATGTCCAGGTAGGACTCGGGCATGCGCGTTACTCCCCGTGGCCGGTGCCCGCCGGCGGGGCGGGCCCGCGATGTGCTTCTGTCGCAGTCTGGCACGGATTGATCATGAGGTCAGGATGTTGGGCGAATTGCGGCTTTTGGTGGCCGGACGCCTGCGGCACCGTGCCGTCACAGGCGAGGAGCAGGAGTTCTCCAGCGGCTCGGCACCGCGCCAGGATGGACGCGACGTTTCGACGTCCTCGACGTTCCGCCAGGTGGCACGACCACCACCTGGCCGGCCGCGAGGGCGGATGACCTCGCCCCCGATGGCATCCTAAGCTGGGCGCATGCCGCGTTTCCGTTCCATCCTCGACGAGCTGCCCGTCTACCGGCCGGGCAAGGCCGTCGTCTCCGCCGAGGGCCGGTCGTACAAGCTGTCCTCCAACGAGTGCCCCTACGACCCGCTGCCCTCGGTCGTCGAGGCGATCGCCGCCGCCGCCCGCGAGGTGCACCGCTACCCCGACGCCGGGTGCGTGCGGCTCACCGAGGCCCTGGCCGCGCGGTACGGCGTGCCGCCCGAGCATGTCGCGCTCGGGGCCGGTTCGGTGACGGTGGCCCAGCAGCTGCTGGAGACGGTCGGCGAGCCGGGCGCCGAGGTGATCTACGCCTGGCGGTCGTTCGAGGCGTATCCGCTGCTGGCCGACCTGTCCGGGGTGACCTCGGTCCGGGTGCCGCTGGCGGCCGAGACGCACGACCTGGCCGCGATGGCCGAGGCGATCACCCCCGCCACCCGCATGATCTTCGTCTGCAACCCCAACAACCCCACCGGGACGGCCAACCGGGCCGCCGAGCTGACCGCCTTCCTGGACCGGGTGCCGGACGACGTGCTCGTCGTGCTGGACGAGGCCTACCGCGAGTACGTGCGGGACGCCGGCGTGCCCGACGGGCTGGGCCTTTACGCCGAGCGGCCGAACGTCGCGGTGCTGCGCACCTTCTCCAAGGCGTACGGCCTGGCCGGGCTGCGGGTGGGCTACCTGATCGGCCACGAGCCGGTCGCCACCGCGGTGCGCAAGACCATGGTCCCGTTCGCGGTCAACAGCATCGCCCAGGCCGCGGCGATCGCCTCGCTGGCGGCCGAGGACGAGCTGCTGGAGCGGGTCGAGGCGGTCGTCGGCGAGCGCACCCGGGTCCGGGAGGCGCTGCTCGGCCAGGGCTGGACGGTGCCGCCGACCGAGGCCAACTTCGTCTGGCTGCGGCTCGGCGAGCGCACCGGCGAGTTCGCCGAGCGCTGCGCGGTGGACGGCGTCGCGGTGCGCCCGTACGGCGCCGAAGGGGTACGCGTGTCCATCGGCACGCCCGAGGCCAACGACGCCTTCCTCGCCGCCGCGGGCGAGTTCCGCCGGAGCTGACCGGAGCCGGCCGCGGCGGGAGCCGGGCCGGCCGGGGAGCCGGCCGTGGCGGGAGCGGGGCGCCCGCGAATCGCGGCGGCCGCGGGCGCG
Source organism: Sphaerisporangium rufum (assembly GCF_016863395.1). Classification (GTDB taxonomy): domain Bacteria; phylum Actinomycetota; class Actinomycetes; order Streptosporangiales; family Streptosporangiaceae; genus Sphaerisporangium; species Sphaerisporangium rufum. The sequence goes on from NZ_BOOU01000077.1 coordinate 32,596, forward strand.
CCGCCGGCACCGCTCGCCGGCCCGGGCCGCCCGCGCGCCTTCGTCCCCGCGCGCCGGGTGGTCAGGCGCGGTCGAGCGCCGGAGCCGTGGCCGGCGGGCGGCGGTCGCGGCGTTCGGTGGAGACGACCAGCGCGACGCCCACCACGATGAGCAGGCCGCCGGCGATCATCGGCGGGGTCAGCGGCTCGCTGAGCACGGCGGTGCCGAGCAGGACGGCCACCACCGGGTTCACGTACGCGTAGGTGGAGACCAGGGTGATCGGCGCGTTGCCGAGCAGCCACACGTATGAGGTGAAGCCGACCAGCGAGCCGATCAGGATGAGGTAGACCAGTGCCAGCCACGAGGTCGGGCTGACGCCCGCCGGGTCGAGGCGTTCGCCGAGGGCGGTGCCGGCGACGAGCAGGGTGGCGCCGCCCGCCAGCATCTCCACCGTGCTGGCGACGAACGGGTCCCGCGGCATGGCGATCCGGCCGGACAGGAACGAGCCGGCCGACCAGGACAGCGAGCCGAGCAGGATGACGACGATGCCGCTGGTGCTGGACGGACCGCCGCCCCCGGTGAGGGAGAGTCCCGCGACGCCGCCGAAGCCGATGAGCACGCCGGCCAGCGTGAGCAGGTACGGGCGGTCGCGCGCCACCAGGCGGAACACCACCAGCCAGAGCGGGACCGAGGCGACCAGCAGCGCGGCCAGGCCGCTGGAGATGTGCTGCTCGGCCACCGCCACCATGCCGTTGCCGCCGGTCAGCAGGAGCAGGCCCGCCAGGGTGGCGCCGCCGGCCTGGCGCCAGGTCATCCGGAAGGCGGCGGCCCCGCGGCGCAACGCCAGAACGCCGCCGAGCAGCAGGCCGGCCGCGACGAAGCGCAGGCCGCCGCTGAGCAGCGGCGGAATGGTGTCGATCGTCAGGCGGATGCCGAGGTAGGTGGACCCCCAGACGACGTACACCGCCGCGAGCGCGGCCCAGACTCTCATGTCAGGAGTGTTCCGGTCCATGACTCATGACAATATCGGCCCGGCGGCCGGGGTGCCCGTGAATATCGGACCGGAAATGCGCCGCTATCCGGGCATATTGCTCGGGTTATCCACACCTTGTGGATAACTGTGGCGGGTCGCGGCGAGTGAACATCACATTTCAGCATCTAGATCGCGGAATCTCGGACGGCCCGCGCGGCCCCCGGTTGTCCACAGCCTGTGGACAACCAGGTGACCGGGTACGCGGCGCCGGCCGTCGTCGGCGACGTCTCCGCGCGGGCCGCAGGCCGCCGGTACGGTCCGCGTCGGCTCGTGGTACCGCTCCCACCCCGGCGGCGCCGATGGACCGGTACGGACCGGTACGGCGCCGCCGGGAGCCCGGTGGCGAAGGACGCGGGCCGCCCGCCCCACACGGACGGCCTGCGGGCACCGGCCGGGCCGGACCCTTGCGACGGCTCAGCGCGGGCCGAGCTTCTCCACGATCAGGCGGTACAGCTGGCGCGGACGCCCCGGCTGGGGTGTCCGGTTCGGCGGCAGCGGCCACGCGAGTCCCTCGTCGACCAACGTGCGCAGCAGGCGCCGAGCCGTGCGGGGAGTGACCCCGAGCATCCGCCCGGCACTCTCCGCGTCCACGATCGTGTCGCCTCCGTCCAGCTTGGCGGCCAGCCGCGCGAGCACCTCGGTGCCCTTCGGCCGGCCCTGGCCGGGTAACTGCGGAGGCATCCGGGGCGCCGGCACCAGCGTCCGGCCTTCCCGGTCCACCGCGAAGCCCTGCGCCTGCTTGCCGGCCTGCGTACGGGCCAGCGCCGCCCGCGCGTGCGCCTCCGCGTCGTGGGTGGTACGTCCCATGCCTACGCCCACCTCGACCGACAGCCCGAGCTCGTCGCGGATGCGCGCCGCGAACGGCAGCACCCGGAACCCGTCGGTGGCACCGGCCATCGAGCCCCGCGTCGCGGTGACCAGATAGCTGTGATCGTCGATCGCCCATACGACGGCGTGCATCCGGTTGGCCTCCTGCACCAGCAGCCGGTGCAGAGACAGCCGCAGCTCATCACGCCAGTATCTCGGTGCCGCCCGCCGTACGGGCTCGCGTAACGTGGGCACCTCGACCAGCACGACCGTCAGCTGCGACTCCTCCAGCCGGTGGTGCGCTCCGAGCAGCGCCGCGGTGTGCAGCGCCGTGCGGACCGCGGCCGAGGTCGGCCGTACCCGCACGGTCGGCACCCCGGCCGTGGTCAGCCGGTCGGCCACCGCGGGCAGGCAGGTCAGCGCACCGGTGGTGGTGCCCTGCCGCAGCATCCGCTCGTGGTAGGCCGCGACGGTGCCCGTCGCGCCCGGCTCCTCCCGGGTCAGCACGCCGCTGGCGGGCAACCCCAGGTCGGCGTACGCCTCCTCGACGTCCGCCCTGCTCAGCACGTCCAGGCTGATCCGCCGCGGGTCGATGCGCTCGTCCAGCGCCGCCCGGGCCAGCGCCGCGGTGAGCGCCGGCCCGCCGAGCTGGACGTGCGTCGCCGGCACGGTGAGCACGCCCGACCGTTTGGCCAGCTCGTACGGCACCGGGCTGGCGAACAGGCAGGCGTCCACGCCCGGCCCGAGCCGTACCACCTTGTCGGCCGCCTCCTGCTCGTCCCGGTAGGCGGCGGCGACGAGCCGGCACGGCACCGGCGCCGCGGCGTGCCCCATGAGCATGACCCGTTCGACCAGGTCATGGGGTCCTACCACTCCGATGGTGAGGTCCGGCGCCGAGGCGCCTCCTCGTGGTCCTCGTGGTGTTTCTTCGGCCCTTTCGACCAATGTTCGTCCCATCCCGCCATACCTCTGATCGAGGCCGCCGTACCGCGCGACGACCCCGGGCCGATGCATCCGGCCCGGGGCGACCCGGCGTGACGACCTCGCAATCCACTGGTCGAGTCCACCGAGCGGAAGCCACCGGACGGGGTCGCCGGACGGCGATCCGCGGTCGTTTCCGGCTCGGGTTCTCTCCCATCCGGTCCAGTCCTCTTTGGAACGATCGCTCGCCGCGGCACTAATGTCACGCCCGGATTTCCGGCACGAGCATGCATCCATGCCCGCCCGGTATGGCGGGGAAGGGAGAACCAGCAGGTCAGCGGGGGTTTACCGGTCGAGTCACGGAGTAGGGGAAATCTCTCTTACCACATCGCCGCCAAGGGCCTTCATGCGCTCGGCGAGGTCGTGATGGCCGCGGTCGATGAGGTAACCGGGGTCGACGACCGTCTCGCCGTTCGCCGCCAGCCCGGCGAGCACCAGCGCGATGCCCGAGCGAAGATCGTGCGCCGTAACCTCGGTTCCGGTCAGCGGGGTGGCGCCGTGCACGACCGCGCGGCTGCCCTCCACCTCGATCCGGGCGCCCATCTTGTTGAGCTCCCCGGCGAGCGCGAAACGCCCGTCGAAGATCCGCTCGTGGATGTAGCTGGCGCCGTCGGCCAGGCACGCCACCGTCATGATCGGCGACTGCAGGTCGGTGGCGAACCCCGGGTAGGTGTCGGTGATGACGTTGATGGGCCGCAGCGGCCGGTCGCGCCGCACGTTGAGCACCGCGCCGTCGGTGGCGAACTCGACGCCCATCTGCTCCAGCTTCCAGCGCACCACGCCCAGGTGCTCCAGCGAGGCGCCGACCAGGTTCACCTCGCCGCCGGTGATGGCGGCGGCCATGGCGAACACGCCTGCGTCCAGCCGGTCCGGCATCACCCGGTGCTCGACGGCGGTCAGCTCGTCGACCCCCTCGACGGTGATGAAACCGGTGCCGCCGCCGCTGATGCGCGCACCCATCTTGGTGAGCATGGCGATGACGTCGAGCACCTCGGGCTCGAGCGCGGCGTTCTCGATGATGGTGGTGCCCTTGGCCAGGGCCGCCGCCATGATGAGGTTCTCGGTGCCGGTGTGGGAGGGGGTGTCGAGGTAGAGCGGCGCGCCGGTCAGCCCGGAGGCCTTCACGTGGATGACGCTCTCGCCCTCGTCCACCATCGCGCCGAGCCGCTTGTAGCCCAGGTAGTGGAAGTCGAGGTTGCGACTGCCCAGGTTGCAGCCGCCGACGCCCTCGATGACCGCCTCGCCCATCCGGTGCAGCAGCGCGGGCACGAAGAGCACCGAGCCGCGGAACCGGCGGGCGATCTCGGCGGGCAACACCGGGTTGGTCAGCCGGGAGGCGTCGATGACCAGCGTGCGCTCGGCCTCGTGCAGCTCGACCCGCGCACCGATGGCCTCCGCCAGCTCCAGCGCCCGCCGCACGTCCTCGATGATCGGCACGTTGCGCAGGACCGTCCGGCCCTCGGCGGCCAGCAGCGCCGCTCCGATCATGGGGAGCACGGCGTTCTTCGCCCCCTGGATGAAGGCGGTTCCACGCAGGGCGTTGCCACCGCGCACGCGGTAACGAACCATATTGACTGGGCTCCTCGGAGTCGGGGAAGTTACACGCCTGAGGCAGCGACCGGCGGCGAGCTATCCGCCCACAGTAGTGCGTTCGGCACCGTGGCCCGGCCGCTTTGGCGCCACTCCGCTGCCCAGCCGATCACGGTCCAATCATCGGCCAGGTGGCCCGGCCGGCACGCTCGGCGACGCGGCGTGCAGCAGCGTGGCGGCGCGCTGGTCGACGAATCGGGTGACCACCTGCTGGGCGTATCCGAACACCATCGCCCACACCAGAATGGCGGTCTGCGAGCTGAGCCCGGCGAATCCCGGCACGAAGCCCGAGTTGAGGATCAGCAGCCCGACGATGGCGGTCGCGACGCCGGCCGGCGCCTTCAGCAGGTTCTGCGCGACCGCCAGGGAGTACTTGGTGGCCAGCTCCGACCGGGTGGACAGGCTCGCCGCGGTGGCGAGCGCGGCGCCGAGCATGCCGACCAAGGCGACCAGCGGCACGTCCCCGTGCGAGGGCCCGCCGGCGCCCGCCGGGCACACCTGGATGTTGTGCGCGCCGAGGCTGGCCAGCAGGGTGCCGTTGCCGCACATGGGGATGGCGCCCGGCCAGGCGGCGCCGATGGCCACCAGCCCGGCCACGATGAGGCTCAGCACCACCACCCCGCCGAGCAGCATGTTGCGGAAGCTGCGCACCCGGTTGCTCTCCACCGAGGCGTCCTGGTAGGCCGCGCGCAGCACCGACTGCAGCAGCGCGCGGTCGCGCTCGCCGATGTCGCCGGCCACGACGCGTCCGGCGAGCTGCCCGAGCCGGGCGTCGTCGGCGGGCAGGTACGCCCGCCCGGTGGCCAGCACCTCGGCGGCCCGGGCGTTCAGCTCGCCGGCGGGTAACAGCCCGTACAGCAGCACGGTGGCGCCGTACACGCCGGACCAGGCCCCCTCGACGGCCTGGCCGGTCAGCCACCGCCGCCAGCCCTGCCGCTCCCGGGCGTACCGGGCGGTCGCCGCCAGGTGCCGGCCGATGGCCTGGTGCAGCGGGTCGAGCCCCGGCCGGTCGGGGTCGCAGGCGAGGGCGCGGGCGGCCTCCGCCTCGATCTCCGCGGCGCGCGAGGTGACGTGCACCCGCCACACCCCCGGCCAGCGCGACGGATCCGGGCCGGCCGGGCCGCCGGTGTCCGGCTCGCCGCCGGGCGCCGCTCCGGTCCGGCCTGTCGCGGCACCCGCTGCCATACGCCCCTCCGAAGGATCGACTTCCCCCGGCTTATCGCGCCCGCCCGCCCCGGCGCTACCCCCGCCCGGGCCGGTGGACCGTCTTAGCCGGTCCACCGGCAGGATGAGGATCGTCACCTGCCAGGGGCCGGGCGGTCACCCGGGGCGGGTGCCGGAATCCTCGTCGAGGAACTCTCCGGACACGAGCCGCGGGAGCAGCCATTCGTGGAGTCGCTCGGACGACCGGATGAGATCACGATGTGCGGCGATTCTTCTCTCCAAGGCGCCGAGTATGTCGGCGACTGACGACTGAACGCCGGGCGGTGCCATAACGAACGGCAGATCGCGTAGGACCTGGGCGCTGACGCTCGGGATGGCGGAGTACCTGGCGTTCACCCTGATCCAATCTCGGACCTTCGGATGATGAAGGTAGCGCAGCGCATATCCGGCGTTCACCGAGTCGGCGAGTCGCAACCTCATGCATGAAGTACCCAGAATCCACCCCTCGTTCTCCGGCCCGGCCAGAGCGGCACGCCCGAGGTCGCCCGTCCGTACGCAGATCAGGTCGCCGGCACGGATGCGATAGCGCGTGAGTCGGCCCGCTGTGCCGGCGGATACACTTCTGGCCGCCCGTCGGTCGAGAGAGAACCAATTGACCTCGCTTGGCGTGACCACGGGGACGCCCTTGTCGCCGACCGGTAGTAGTTCAGATTTAACGTTCGCAGGTCCAGGCTGGATATCGGCGACATCTCCCAACCGGAGTTGGCGCCACCCGTCCGGAACCGGGCCGATCACCGTCTCCATTCGGAGATCCTCTTCAGCTGCTCGCGGGCATGCGCGTCGGCGATCTCGACGGCACGCTCGGCCAAGGCCAGGTCACGTAGGTGGTCGGCGAAAGTCGAATCATCCTGCGACACCGACATCCTGGAGATGTAGCGGGCCGGACTGAGATCGTAATCATGTTCCTCGATCTCCGGCAGCCGGGCCAGGCGACTCCGCTCTCCGGGCGCCATTGAGGCCAGGAGCCGGATCTCCGGGCCGCTGAGCTCTCGCCGGGAACGCCCGACCATATTGCCGAGGTCGGTACCGTCCACCAGCAGAACGCTCTGTGGACCGGTTTTTCGTAGAACCCAGAGCGTCACCGGGATGGCGGTGGTGACGAACAGTCCTGGCGGCAGTGCGATGATCCGTTCGATGACGCCGGCCCGGACCATGGCGGCTCTGATGTCGCGCTCTGCGCCCTGTGAGAACGACGACCCGTTCGGCATGATCACGGCACCTCGGCCATCGTCCGCCAGACGCTCGTAAATATCGCAGAGCCACGCAGTGTTAATGCTTTTTGCGGGGATCGTCCCGAAGCGTCCACGCCATGGTCCTTCTTTGGCGTGCAGATTGAACGGTGGATTGGTCACCACCACCTGGTAGCGGCGTCGAACTCCATCAGGCGACGGCGCGGCGTCCGGCGTGATCTCACCCTTCCTCCCGCGGAGCGCCAGGGTCAGCGAGGCCGTTCGGGCTGATCGCTCCCACAGCGCATGGCCGCGTACCGCTTTCCGCGTGACACCGGCGATGCCGGCCAGCAGACCTCCGTTGCCACAGCACGGGTCGCACACCTCGTCATCCGGTGCGGGAGAGGTCACTGCCGATATGAGCTCGACGAGCGATCGCGGAGTGTAGTGCTCCACGCTTTTTACCAGCCATTCGGCCGCGACGTCCGTAAAGGCGGCCACAAGTGCCGACCATCCAGAGTCATCAGTCGGCGGTATGAGGGTGTCAAGGCCTGCCAGCAGGTCGTGGGAGACCTGACTTCTGATGGCTTTCGGGCCGATGTGCTCGAACTCGCTGCCCCGGCGCCCCAGGAATTCCCGGATATCCGGATACGCCGTCACTTCGCGGTCTCGCTCTTTGAGAGCGGTCCATCCGTTCTCGTCGCGGAGCCGAAGGACCAGCAGTTCGAGAAGTACGTCTGGATCGCTGTTGGGTATCTGAAAGGAAGGTAGTCGCAGCAGACGTGTCAACAAATCTCTCATCTGCGCCGTGTATCCAGGATGGCCCGCCGACCCGCCGGTCGCTCGCAACTGATCACCATAAGTCGCCCGAAACCGATCACCATAAGTGCGGCCGCCGGCTTCGTCCGGACGCAGAGATGCCCGATCGATTCTACGGCCATCGAGCCAGCTTGCGACTTCGTCGGCACGAAATTGTTCGCGTCCCTCTAGGGAGACCGGTTCCGGAAAGCTGTCGCGATGGCGGCGGCGCCAATTGCTGACGGCTCCCGGCCCGACCCCGGCTCGGCGGGCGATCTCCGTGAGGGATACCAATGTCACGCGGTCTCCTAGAAGCGGGGTGCCATGAGACCGCCGCACACACCGCTTTTGCGTCCCAGCGCTTCGGCGACGCGGTCGAGATGAGGAAGGCGATACGCCGCCTGCGGCTCGAGGTAGCCGAGCATCCGGCAGATCTTCGCGTAGTCCGCCGCGAGGTCACGATGGTGGATCGGCTCGTGATGCATGATCCGGTTGCGCAGCAGCACGAGCGACAGGAGGCCGTCATGGAGGGCGCGACGGGGCTCACGGGAGTCCGCGAAGGCACGATGGACCACGGGCACCCACAGAGTGCGGTCGTAACGTCGGCTCAGCAGGGAGACCCAGAAACCGAAAGAGAGTTCGGTGACCACGTCATCGGGACCGGGGACACGGCCGGGGCGCTGTCTCACGTTCTCTCGCACGCGAGTGGCCGCCTCGCGGACCTTGCGTTCGTTGTGATCCCCCAGATTGGTGGCGTGCCACCAGTCGGCCCGCGTGAAGTGGGTCGTCAACGTGTCGTGGAGAACGTTGCGGAGACAGATTTCCAGGAAGTGCAGCGGGCCGTAGAACGCGGCCGCCGCCTCCACGTTCCAGTAGTACAGGCGTTCGGCACGCTCCGCGTCTCCCGCCGAGGCTCGCAGGTACGGCGCCAGCCGAGAGTCCGAGAGGCCACGGCGTAACCAGGCGGGCAGTTGCGGGCTCACAGGTTCGTCCGGGTGACGGAACGGCGTGGTACTATCGGGCTGTAAGCCCCGGGTTCGCCTCTGCTCAGCATGCCACCCGGGGCACGGCCATTTCTGGGCCCCTCTTTCGAACCCGCCGCGTCATCGTATCTTGGTGCGGCCGCCGCGGCAAGTGCATTCACAATACTCAAGAACTGTGAATCTGGACTGCCTGGTGGCGCCGGCCCGAGCCTCTGGGAAGAGAGCGAATGATCAGTGTGGCGGAGATCAGGAACAGGTCACGCGGCTCGCTTGCCTGTCTTGTGGCGATCGGTCCACGGTCGGCTCGGGCCTGAGCGGCGGTATCAGACGCGGGCGGCGATGTCGGAGCGGTGGTGGGAACCGCGCAAGCGCACTCGGCCGGCGAGCTCGTAGGCGGCGGCCCGGGCCGCGGGCACGTCCGGACCGGTGCCGACGACGCTCAGCACCCGCCCGCCGGCGGAGACCACCCGGCCCTGGTCGTCCAGCGCGGTGCCGGCGTGGATGATGTAGGCGTCCCCGGTCGGCTCCAGGCCCTCGACCAGGTCGCCCTTCGCCGGTTCCGCGGGGTAGTTCTCGGCGGCGACGACGACGGTGACCGCCGCCCCGCCGCGGTGCCGCGGCGCCGGATGCGCGGCGAGCGTGCCGGTCGCGCAGGCGAGCAGCAGCCCGGCGAGCGGGGTCTCCAGCCGGTCCAGCACGACCTGGGTCTCCGGGTCGCCGAACCGCGCGTTGAACTCGATGACCCGCGGGCCCGCCTTCGTCAGGGCCAGCCCGGCGTACAGCACGCCGCTGTAGGGCGTGCCGCGCCGTGCCAGCTCGCGCACCGTGGGCAGCACGACATCGGCCATCACCTGGTCGACCAGCCCGGACGGCGCCCAGGGCAGCGGGGTGTAGGCGCCCATGCCGCCGGTGTTCGGCCCCTGGTCGTCGTCGTAGGCGCGCTTGAAGTCCTGCGCCGGCTGCAGCGGCACGGCGGTGGTGCCGTCGCACAGCGCGAACAGCGACACCTCCGGCCCGTCCAGGTACTCCTCCACGACGACGCGCCCGCACGCCGCGGCATGCTCCAGCGCCGCCGCGCGGTCGCCGGTCACCACGACGCCCTTGCCGGCCGCCAGCCCGTCGTCCTTCACCACGTACGGGGCGCCGAACTCGTCCAGCGCCGCGGCCGCCTCCGCAGGGGTGGCGCACACCCGCGCCCGCGCGGTGGGCACCCCGGCGGCGGCCATGATCTCCTTGGCGAAGGCCTTGGAGCCCTCGATGCGGGCGGCCTCCCGGGACGGGCCGAAGCAGGGGACGCCGGCGGCGCGCACGGCGTCGGCCACTCCCGCCACCAGCGGCGCCTCGGGGCCGATCACCACGAGATCGGCGCCGAGCCGCATCGCCAGCGCGGTCACCTCGGCCGGGTCGGCCGGACGGACGGGATGGACGGCGGCGACCGCGGCGACGCCGGCGTTGCCGGGGGCGCAGTGCACTTCGGAGACGGCCGGGTCGAGGTCGAGGGCCCGGCACAGGGCGTGCTCGCGCCCGCCGGAGCCAATCACAAGAACGCGCACGTGGGGAGTCTACGGGTCGGCTCTGGGGTCGCCGGCCCGTGCCGGCGTCACCGCAGGCCGGCGGCTCGGAACCGGGTGCCGGTCGCGGGTGAGGTGCGACCGGCCGGGCGATCGCATGATCGGGAGGGCCGCGGGCGGTGTAGGCTGTCGAGCGAGACCTGCCTATGGTAGCTTTGGTCAGCTGTGGACCGTCTCGTGGCGATTGGAGGTGGAATCGGGATGACATCTGGTGATCCCAGCAGTACGTGCTCGCGCACGTACGTCGTGCGCACCCCCGACCACTCCAATTCGGTGTCCGGCTGACGGAGTCACGCGCTCCCTTTTCTTCCCCTGAGGCGACGTTCGTCGCCCGGTGCGACCTTCCGGGTGTCGCGTCATGGGTCCGCCAGGCCGGGCGGGAAGGGACCCCACATGCGCTCGTCCACCCTTTTCCAGCGGATCAACATGCACCCGCGGGCCGCGCACGTGCGGCTGGGCGCTCCCCCGGTGTCCGGGCCGGTGCACCGCGAGCCCGGTGACGTCCGGTGCGTGCCGCCGCGCGACTCGGTCGTCGAGTTCGCCGCCTACATCGAGGGCAAGGCCGTGCGCGCCCCCGGCATCACCGAGGCCGTGCGCCTGGTCCGCGAGCACAACGCCGTCCGGGCCGCCGCCGCCGAGGACGGCGACGCCTACGTCTGGGTCGGCCTTCACGAGCCGGCGGCGCCCGAGGTCGAGTGGCTCGCCGAGGTCTTCGGCCTGCACCCGCTCGCCGTGGAGGACGCCATCAAGGCCCACCAGCGTCCCAAGGTGGAGCGGTACGGCGACTCGCTGTTCGTGGTGCTGAAGACGGTCGCCTTCCTCGACCACGACGAGCTCACCGCGTCCAGCGAGATCATCGCCACCGGCGAGATCATGGTCTTCGTCGGGCCGGACTTCGTGGTCACCGTCCGGCACGGCGAGCATTGCCCGCTGGCCGGCGTGCGCCGCCGGCTGGAGTCCAAGCCCAAGCTGCTGGCCCGCGGCCCGTCCGGCGTGCTGCACGCCATCGCCGACCACGTGGTCGACCGCTACCTGTCGGTCGCCGACCTGATGCAGGCCGAGCTGGAGGAGGTCGAGGCGGCGGTCTTCGCCGACGTCAGCTCGCGGGACATCGGCCGCATCTACCAGCTCAAGCGCGAGATGATCGAGATGAAGCGCGCGGTGACGCCGCTGCAGACGCCGCTCGGCGCGCTGCCGCAGCGGCGCATGATCCCGGCCGAGATGCGGGAGTACTTCCGCGACGTCGTCGACCACCTGTCCCGGGTGTGCGAGCAGGTCGAGTCGTCCAACGAGCTGTGCAACTCGATCCTGCAGGCCGCGCTGGCCAGGTCCAACGCGCTGGCCAACGAGGACATGCGCAAGATCTCCGCCTGGGTGGCCATCATCTCGGTGCCCACGATGATCGCCGGCATCTACGGCATGAACTTCACGCACATGCCCGCGCTGTCCGCCGTGTGGGGCTACCCGCTGATCCTCGGCGTCATGCTGATCATCTGTACGTTCCTCTACCGCGGCTTCCGCCGCAACAGCTGGCTCTGAGCCCGGCGGGCCACCCGCGCGCCCCGGGATCGGCCGCCGCGTTCGTCCGGTTCGCCGGGCAGGATGAAGACCATGAGTTCCACATTCCACCCGTTCCTCCCGGAGACGGCGGCCTGGCGGCATCTCGGGGCGCGGGACGGCTTCGAGGTCACCTGGTTCCGGCCCGCGGCCGGCGGTCACGTCATCGACGGATGCACGACGGCCGTCGAGGACGGCCGGTCATGGGCCGTCGACTACACCATCGAGGTGGCCCCGGACTGGACGACGCGGTCCGCGCGCGTGCACGGACGTTCGGCGGCCGGCTCCTGGCGTACCGTGCTTTCGGCGGACGGCGCGGGCCGCTGGCGGATCGACGGGGAACCGGCGCCGCACCTGGACGGCTGCCTGGACGTCGACCTGGAGTCGTCGGCGATGACCAACACCCTGCCGGTGCACCGGCTGGCACTGCGCCCGGGGTCGCGCGCGGCCACCCCGGCCGCCTACGTGCGGGCCGCCGGCCCGGCGGTGGAGCGGCTGGAGCAGGAGTACGCGCGGGTCGCCGACCGGGACGGGCTGCCGGGCTTCGACTACGCCGCGCCGGTCTTCGACTTCTCCTGCCGCCTGGGGTACGACGCGGCCGGCCTGGTGCTCGACTACCCCGGCATCGCGACCCGGGCCGCGTGACCTGTGCCGCCGGCCTGCGCGGCCTGACCTGTGCCGCGTGACCTGTGCCGCCGACCCGCGGCCGGCCCGGAACCCGGCTCGCCGCGGGTCTCCGCGATCCCGGTCAGAAGCGGACCGAGGCCCACAGCGGGTCATGGTCGGAGTACGGGGCGGTGGTGGCGTCACCCCAGTCCACCTGAAGGGCGCGGGTGACGAAGATGAAGTCGAACTTCTGGCCGGTGGGGCTGCCCTCCTCGGTCACCCAGTCGTCGAAGGTGGCCTCGCCGTCCCGGCAGTAGGTGTACAGCGGCCAGCTGCCGGTTCGCTCGGTGATGGTGTTGCCGCACGGGCTGTCGACCTCCTTGAACCGCCCGCGCGCGCCGCGGCCGTACCCGGAGTCGTAGAAGTTGTCCGCCATGCCGGACATCGGGTCGTCGTTCAGGTCCCCGCCGAGGAAGACGGTGTACCCGGCGTACTGCCCGGCCAGGATGCCGGCGGCGACCGACGCCTCGTGCCGCCGGGCGTCCAGCTGGGGCTGGTCGTCGCCGTTGGTGAGGTGCGCCGAACAGATGGCGAGGCTCGCGGCGGTGGAGCGGACGCACAGCATCTCCCGCTGCTCGTACCCGGCGGGCGACTCCAGCGGGTGGGCGGTCGCCGCGTCGATGCCCAGGTCGTCGCGGTAGAGCACCGCGTTGCCGAAGTCGGACGCGTGCCGGCACCGCGCCGTGGCGCCGCCGCCGGTCTGCACCGGATCGAAGCGCACCGAGTAGCCGGGCAGCCGGGCGTCCAGGCGCTCGGTCCAGTCCCGGCAGGTCTCCTGGAGCGTGACGAAGGCGGGGCCGCGCTCCTGCACGCTGGTGACCAGCGCGTCGGGTGCCTGGTCGCCGAGTGCGCCGTAGGTGCCGTGGCCGCCCGCCATGTTGAACGTGCCGACCTGGCGGGCGGTCGCGCCGGTGGCGGTCACCGCCGCCACCCGGGTCACCGGCACCGCGCAGCCCTGCACGAGGAGGCCGAGGGTGATCAGCACGGCGGCGTGGAATCGGCCGATGGAACGGCGGGGTACGGAGTGCGGAAAGGTCTGACGTGACCGGCCGGTCATGGCGCCTCCAGCGGAGTCGATCTCCACTAGAAACGTGACCGCCGAAACGCCTCCCGTCAATAGGAAGAATCGCTCGTGGCAGGTCACGGTTTTTCAGCGATGCAAATCCCTTTCTCGGTGATCATCGGTTACCGTTCACTTACCATCGGTGATATCACATTGAATGCCGGTGCCGATTCCGCGTCCCGGTATTGTTAAAATCGGTGATGTATTGTAGGTTCAGCGCGCAAGATCACTGCACGGGGGCGGGGCGGTGCGGTGACGCGTACATGACGGGGAAACGGGGGCGGGGTACGAGCCGGCGGGCCGGACTCGACCGCGGCGGGACGCCGCCGGCGGCGCGCGGGTGACCGCGCCGCGCCGCCGGACCGGGACCCGGCATCATGGCGGCCCGTGCTCGGGCCGTTCGACGGCTGCGGCCGCCGGCAGGACCGTTCCAGAACATGTTGGCCACCCGGGCATGGGTTCGTGACGCCTGCCCGGGACGGGGAAGGCGACAGCCGGAAGGCGGGGGCGGAATGACAGAGACCGCGGGGACCATCGGAACAGTGGAAACCATGGAAACGGCGGAGACCGGGGCAGTGGGACGAATGCCGGGAATCGGCAGGTTGGCGCCGGCGGCGGTCACCGACCGCACCAGGTCGCTGTACGACCTGCTCGCCGAGTGGTCGCGGCGGACGCGGGTGAACGTCGAGGTCTGGGCGATGCCCGCTCTGCCAGTCGCCGACGCGGTCGCCGACGCGGTGTACGACGTCGTGGCCGAGGTGCTGCGCCTCGTCGAGACGCACACCGCCCCCCGCACCCTGTCGTTCGCCCTGACCACCGGGCGCGGCGGCCTTCGGCTGACGATCTGCGACGACGGGCGCGGCGCCGGGCCGGCGGGCACCGCCCGGTCGGCCGAGATCATGAAGCGGTGCTTCCGGCAGGTGGGCGGCACCCTCACCGTGCGCGCGGTCGCCGGGGAGGGTCTCACCGTTCACGGCCGGATCCGGCCGTGACCCGCCGCCGGCCGTGACCCGCCGGTCTGACCTGCCGCCGGCCGTGACCCGCGCGGCGGGTCACGGCCCGGCCGCCGGTCAGACCGGCCAGGTCTCGCGGCGCCAGGCGGCGTCCCAGAACATCCACTCGTAGCGCGACGTGGTCACGAAGTGCTCGACCGCGGCCGCCCGCTGCTCGGGGGTGGCCGCGGCTCCGGTCCGGTCGGCCAGCGCCACCACCCGGCGGACCACCCCCTGGAACGCCTCGTCCCCGTAGGTCTCGATCCACCGCCGGTACAGCGGGTCCGGCGACGACTTCGCAAGCAGCGCCTCGCCGACCCGGGCGTAGATCCAATAACAGGGCAGCACCGCGGCGAGCCCGTCCAGGAACGATCCGCCGTAGACGGTGGCCAGCAGATAGCTGGTGTACGCGCGGGTGGTCGGTCCCACCGGCTGGGCGGCCGCCTGCGCGGCCGAGCCGCCGAGCCGGTCCATGAACTCGGCGTGCATCTCCTGCTCGGCGGCGATCGCGCCCGCGGCGTCGCCGGCGAAGGCGCGCACGTCGTCCTCGCCGGGCGCCCGGGCCGCGCACACCGCCAGCGCCCGCGCGTAGTCGCGCAGATAGTGCGAGTCCTGCACCACGAAGTGCCGGAAGGCGTCGTGCGGCAGCGTGCCGTCCACCAGCCCGGTGATGAACGGGTGGTCCAGGATGGCCGCGTACACCGGGTCGATCGCCGTCCACAGTTCCGCGCTGAACGGCCGTGCAGTGCCGGGGGAATCGGGCATCTGGGGCATCGTCATCGGTCAACTCCCTACGCCGGCATGACCCGGTCAGGTTCGAGCGGTCTGCGGCCGCGTCCGCCGCACTCTCAGCCCGGTCCGCCGGGCTCCCGCGTCCGTCGCGCCCGAGACTATTACCTTCGCGCCGCCCGGCGGCCGGCGGGCCGGCCGGGCGGCGGCCGGTCAGGGGACCAGTCGCAGCGCGGGCCGGCGGTCGCGGACGCCGAGCAGCTCCCGCACCCGGGGCACCGGCCAGGCGAGCGTGCCGGCCAGGGCGGCCATCGTGAGGCCGCCTTCGGCCGCCGCCAGGTCGAACGCCTGGCGCAGCATCACCGGGTGCTCGCCGGGGTAGCCGGTGATGGGCTCGCAGCCGAAGCCCGGCTGGTCGCGCAGCTCGGCCAGCCGCTGGTAGGCGCGCCCGGCGGCCGAGTCCGACAGCAGGCCGACCTCGCGGCAGCGGTACAGCAGGGAGTCGACCGACACGCCCCAGACGTTGCGCAGCTCGGCCAGCCGCCGCAGGTCGAGCCGCCTGGGCAGCTCGGGCAGGATGCTCTCGCGCGGGGTGAGGAACTCGGCGGCGAAGGTGTCGGCCTCGCGCTCCTGCTGGTGGTCGCCGGCCGCGGTGTCGCCGTGCAGCACCAGGTGGCCGAGCTCGTGCGCGGCGGTGAATCGGTAGCGGTGGATGTCGTCGAAGCGGTTGGCGGTGAGCACCACGATGGGCCGGGGCAGCTGGGAGGTGGAGAAGGCGTCCACCGTGGTGGCGTCCTCGTCCGGCGGCGGCAGCACCACCACGATGCCGTGCGCCTCCAGCCGCCGGACCAGGTGGGCGACCGGGCCGGTGCCCAGGCCCCAGTGCCGCCGCAGCGCCCGGGCGGCGGCCGCCGGGTCGCCGGCCGGGGCGGCGTGCACCTCGCCGCCGGCGAACCCGGGCAGGTCGACGGCCGGCAGCCGCACCCGCGACTCCAGGGCGTGGGCGAGCTCCCATACCTGCTCGACGAAGGCCACGGCCCGGGCCCGCTGGTGCGCCCGGGTGGAGCGCAGGCTGCGGAAGTGCGCCATCGAGCCGTCCAGCTTGGCGTGCGGGCGCCCGGGCAGGAAGAACGCCATGGGCACGCCGAGCACCTCGGCCAGCCGCGGCACCAGGTCGGGACGGGGCCGGGTGGCGCCCGTCTCGTACTGCCCGACCGCCGCCGGGGTCACCCCGAGCCGTTCGGCCAGGTCCTTCTTGGTCAGGCCGGTCAGCCGGCGCGCCTGGGTCAGCCGCGCCTGGTCGAAGGCGTCGGCCACCGCGCGCGGGGTGGGGCCGCGGCCGGTGCCCGCCGCGGCGCCGAACAGCCGGACCTGCCCGCGGCCGCTTTTACGCTCGTTCATCCGTACCGGTCGCCTGCGCCTCGTCGGTCTCGTCGTGCACGGGGAACAGCGCGGGGACGCGCCGCGCCATGGCAGGCCGCCCGACCAGCCCGATGTCGGGCACCGCGCCCTGGTCGAAGCGCGCCGCCGGCACCGGCGGGACCGCCGGGGCGGCGGCGGAGCCGCCGGTAAGCGCGGCCGACAGCGGGATCTGCTCGCAGTGCACCCAGTGGACGTGGCCGGTGTCGTCGATCAGCTCGGCCTCACCCCAGAACAGCTTGAGCAGGCCGGCCTGCGCGTTGGCGGCGTAGGCGACCGGGATCAGCCGGGTGTCGTCCGGCAGCTGCGCCAGGACGACCCGGGGATCGGGCCGGCCGGCGCCGCCGGTGTCGTCGGGGTCCTCGGCGTCCTCGTCCACGCCGAGGTCGAGGGACTCCTGGAAGAAGGAGGCGCGCGGGCCGAACCGGGTGAACAGCTCGCGGACCAGCGAGGACACCCGCCCGGGGCCGACGCGGGCGTCGCTGATCGGCGTGGTGTCGTCCTCGGCGTACCGGAAGGGGAGTAAAAGGTTGCCGTCCAGCACGACCAGGTGGTGCGGCGAGCCGTGCGGCCGGACCACCCGGAAGCCGGGGTCGTCGCGGAAGCCGTCGACCAGCGCCTCGTAGCGGCGCGCCATCAGCGTGGACCCGTAGGCGTACCGCTTGCCGCTGCGCGAGGACTGCTGGGCGTCCTGCGC
Source organism: Sphaerisporangium rufum (assembly GCF_016863395.1). Classification (GTDB taxonomy): domain Bacteria; phylum Actinomycetota; class Actinomycetes; order Streptosporangiales; family Streptosporangiaceae; genus Sphaerisporangium; species Sphaerisporangium rufum. The sequence goes on from NZ_BOOU01000077.1 coordinate 49,854, forward strand.
GTTGCCGGCCGCCTCCAGCAGGGACGCGGCCAGCCGCCCGCGCACCGACGCCGCCCGCTCGCCGAACCGCTCGACGGCCCAGCCGGAGATGTGCGCCGCTTCCCGCATCGTGCTCCTCCGTTCGCCGGCCCGCCGGCGCCGGGCGGCGCGGGGGCGTCACTTCGGTTTCCGGCAGCCTACCCCCGCCGGCACTGTAGTTGATGTTGTGACGCGCCACTGGCCCGGCCGGATCGCCCCGCCGCCGGCACCCGCCGTGAAAGCGTGCCGGGGTGTCGGGAGACAAGGAGGTGACGGCCGCCACAGAGCGCGGCGGCCCGCGGGAGGCTGCAGATGACGAGGAGACCATGGTGACCCAGGCGCGGGATCCGGCCGTCGGGGACGCCTATCTGGTGCGGCTGTCGCAGGCCGAGCCGGAGAGTTTCGGTGCGGTCTTCGACGCCTACGGCGCGGAGATCCACCGTTATGTGGCCCAGCGGCTCGGTGTCGACCAGGCCGAGGACGTGGTGGCCGAGACGTTCCTGATCGCGTTCCGCAAGCGGGACGGCTACGACCCGGCGCGGGCCGGCGTCCGGGCCTGGCTGTACGGCATCGCGACCAAGCTGGTCGGCCGGCACCGCCGCTCGGAGATGCGCGCGCTGCGGGCGCTCGGGCGCTGTGCCCCGGAGCGGGACACCGATGGGCACGACGAGCGGGTCGCCACCCAGGTGAGCGCGCAGAGCCTGCGGCCTGACCTGGCCAGGGCGGTGGGCTCGCTCAACCGCGGCGACCGGGACGTGCTGCTGCTGCTCGCGCTGGGCGGGCTGAGCCACCAAGAGATCGCCGATGCCCTCGGCATCCCGTACGGGACGGTGGGATCCCGGCTGAACCGGGCCAGGCGCAAGGTGCGCGCCGTGCTGGGCGAGACCGATCCGATGGACGGAGGGAGTGACCATGAATGACCTGGACGCGGTGCGCGAGCTGTATGGGGAACCGACGGCGAATCCGCAGGCCCGGCTCGTGCTGCGCGGCATCCGCGCGCGGGTGGTGAACGGCCGGCCGCGGCGCCGGCGGCCGATCTTCCGGCTGGCGGTGGCCGGCCTGGCCGCGGCGGCGGCAGCGGTGGCGGCGGTGCCGGTCGCCCACTCCTGGCTCGGAGCGGACGGGCGGATCACCGCGGGCGTGCGGTCCGGGCCGGACCTGCTGCGGGAGATGGCCGATCGCGCCGAGTCGGCGCCGGCCGGGCAGGGCAGGTACTGGCATGTCGAGAGCCTCTCCCACCGCCCGTTCAACAAGCGCCTCGGCGCGGCGCCGAACCGGTACGAGGTGGAGGAGGCGGAGATCGCCGCCTACTGGACCGATCGGGAGGGCCGTGCCTGGTTCGCCTTCCGTGATCTCGGTGCTCGGCCTAGGACGGCGGCGGACCGGGAGGCCTGGGCACGCGACGGATCCCCGGAGAAGTGGGACAAGACCGTAGAGCCCAAGCTCAAGGTGAAGCTGTCCACTCAGCCGGACCAGGGCCACGTCGGGCAGGTGCGGGGAAAGGCGAACGACGAACCCGACGCGCCGGACGATTTCGTCTTCGCCGGGTCCGTCGCGACGTACGACGAGATCCAGGGGCTGCCGGCCGAGCCGCGGGAGCTGACCGCCGCGGTGCGCGACCGCACGCTCCGCTCCACCACCCGGTCGGAGTACGACGAGCACAACATCACCAGCACGCTGGCGGAGGATTTGCTGGCCGACCTGCCGGCCCCGCCGGCGGTCCGGGCGGCGGCGCTGCGCGCGCTGGCCGACCGGTCGGACTTCCAGTACGCGGGACCGGCCGCCGACGATTGGGGCCGCCGGGGCGAGCTGTTCCGGATGGAGGCCGCGGGCGGCCGGCTGCGCGAGGAACTGCTCATCGACCCGGCGACCACCCAGGTGCTGTCGTCACGGACCGAGAGCCGGTCGGAGCCGGAAGGGCCCATCGTCAAGGACAACTCCAAGACCTACCTCAAGGTCGGCTGGACGGACGTCCCACCCGCGATCCCGGCGGTCCCCGAGGGCTTCTGGGACCGCATCACCTGACGGCAGGCCGGCCGGCCTTCGGGGGAGCGGCGCCGGCCGGGCCGAGGGGCCCGGGAGGGGCCGCCCAGGCGGCACCGGTCAATGGGCCCGTCGAAGGCCGCCGGTCGACGGAGGCGGTCGAAGGGGGGCGAAGCGGCCGGTTGGAGGCGCCGGTCAACGGCGGCGGTCGAAGGCGGCCGTTCGAACGAGGCCGGTGGGGGCCGCCGGCGGAGGGGGTCTTCGGTAAGAGGTGCCGGGTCAGGCGGAGGCGTGCCGGAGCGCGCCGACCGGTGCCGGGCGGGGCAGCCCGCGCTCGGCCCAGACGTCGCGCATCCGGTCGGGGTAGTCGGTGACCAGGCCGGCGACGCCGAGGTCGAGCAGCCGGCCGGCCTCGGCCGGGTCGTTGACCGTCCAGGCGGCCACCGGCAGCCCGGCGGCCTGGGCGCGGGCCATCAGCCCGGCGTCCACCAGCACCCGGTCCGGGGACAGGGTGGTGGCCCCGGTCGCCGCGGCCGCCGCGGCGATGTCGCCGCCGAAGTCGCCGGCCAGGTCGACGCCCAGCCACGCCGGATGCAGGGTGGCCTGCTCGACCAGGGCGTACCGGGTGTCGACCAGCCGCTCGGCGGCGCGCAGCACCCGCCAGTCGAAGCTCAGGATCGCCGCGCGGTCCCGGCGGCCGTGCCGGTCCAGCTCGGCCACGACCAGCTCGGTGAACTCGCGCGGGTCGCCGGACAGGTCCGGCCGGGTCGGATCGGACTTCAGCTCGACGTGCAGCCGGACGCCGTCGGCGCCGTAGGCGTCCAGCAGCCCGAGCACCGCGCCGAGCGTCGGCATCCGGGTGCCGGGCACCGGCACCTGGGTGCCGGCGAAGCGGTCGGCCGCGCCCCGCGGGTTGCGCACGCCGACGTCCAGGGTGCGCAGCTGGCCGAGGGTGAGCGAGGCGATCGGCTTGCCGACGTAGGGGAAGGCCGGGTCGCCGGGCACCGCGGGTGCGGTGTCGGTGCTGGTCACCGCGGACACCGTCAGGTCGTGGGTGAGGACGGCCTGCCGGTCGGCGGTCAGCGCCACGTCGATCTCGATCGCGTGGACGCCGATCTCCAGCGTGTGGACCAGGCCGGGCAGGGTGTTCTCCGGGCGCAGGCCGCGCGCCCCCCGGTGGCCGTGAATCTCCGCATGCACAATGGCGCACCCTATCGTCCGCCCTCGCCGCCGCGCCGCACGCCGGGGGCGGCGCGCCCCGGGACGCGGTGGCGAGGCGAGGCGGCCCGCCGTCGGGCGGAGGTTTGCGGGCTTCGCTGAGCGGAAGTCGAATTCGTGGGGGATTGTCGCCATAGGGGAGGACGGAGCCGGGCCGTGGCCGCGAACACGCTGACGACGCTGACGGGGAAACTCACCACCGCGGTGGCGCGGGTCGCGCTGTGGGTGCTCGCGCTGCTCAACCGGCGGCGGGCCCGGGCCGCCGGCCGGCCGGACTCCGGTCCGGTGCGCATCCTGCTGCTGCACGCCAACGGCATGGGCGGCACCATCCGCACCGTGCTCAACCTGGCCGGCCACCTGGCCGCCCGGCGCGAGGTGGAGATCGTCAGTGCCCTCCGGACCGCCGAGCGGCCGTTCTTCGACATCCCGCCCGGCGTGCGGGTGACCTACCTGGACGACCGCACCGCCCCGGGCGGCCCGGTGGCCCGGCTGCTCTCCCGCATCCCGGCGCTGCTGGTGCCGGAGGGGGAGAAGGCCAGGAAGTCGTTCACCCTGCGGACCGAGCTGCGGCTGATCGCCTACCTGCGCGCCATGGACTCCGGCGTGGTGATCGCCACCCGGCCGGCGTTCACCCTGCTCACCGCGCTGTTCGCTCCGCCCGAGGTCATCACCGTCGGCCAGGAGCACGTCACCCTGGACTCGCACCCGCCGGCGCTGCGCCGCCTGATCCGCCGGCGCTACGGCCGGTTCGACGCGTTCGTCACCCTGACCGAGGCGGACCGGGAGCGCTACGCCCGGCTGCTGCGCGGCGACCCGCCCGGGCGGCTGCTGAGCATCCCGAACGCCGTCCCCGAGCTGGACGGCGGGGTGTCCCCGCTGTCGGAGAAGACGGTGGTGGCCATGGGCCGGCTGGCGCACGCCAAGGGGTTCGACCGGCTGGTGAACGCCTGGCGGACCGTCGCCGAGCGGCACCCGGACTGGACGCTGCGCATCTACGGCGGCGGCCCCCGGGAGCGGCACGAGCGGTTGCAGGAGCGGATCGACCGGGCCGGGCTGGCCGGCAAGGTCGTGCTGATGGGCCGCACCGCGACCCCCGGCGCCGAGCTGGCCCAGGCGTCGATCCACGTGGTGAGCTCCCGGTACGAGGGGTTCGGCATGGCGATCCTGGAGGCGATGAGCAAGGGCCTGCCGGTGGTCAGCTTCGACTGCCCGTTCGGCCCCCGCGAGATCATCACCGACGGCCGGGACGGGCTGCTGGTCCGCTCGAAGAAGGCGGCGGACCTCGCCGAGGGCGTGTGCCGCCTCATCGAGGACGAGGATCTGCGCCGCCGGCTCGGCCGGGCCGCGCTGCGCACCGCCGGCCGCTACGACCTGGCCACCGTCGGCGCGCGCTGGGAGGCGCTGCTCGGCGACCTGGCCGCCGCCCGGTCCGGCATCCCGCTGCGCAGGCCGGCCCCCGCCGGCGCCGGCGCCCCGCGCGCGGCGGCCTGACCGGCCGGGTCACCCGCCGGAGATCCGCCGGCCGGCCCGGCCGGGAGGCCGGGTCCGGACGACCGGGGCGGGTGCCCGCGCCATCGGGGCGTCTCCGCCGGCTCAGGACGGCGGTCCCGGTTCGGCCGCCGGTGGCGGGCCGGCGTCCTGGAGCTTCTTCATGATGTCCGGCGGCACCGGTCCGGCCGGCCGGATCATCAGCACGACCTGCCCGTCGGCGTACGGGTCGACGCTCATGACCCGCCATTTCGGGTCGACCTTCGACCGGGTCGTCAGGTCCCCGTAGCCCTGCCCGCCCGGCAGCGACCACTGCACGTTGTAGCGCGCGATCGTCAGGTGCTCGCGGGCGACCAGTGCCTCCACCGCCGCGACGGTGCGCCCCTCGACCGGGACGCCTTCCAGGGCCTCGCCCTTCGCCGTCGAGGAGTTGGTGGAGTCGTAGGGCTCGCCGGGGCGGGCGGCGCGCCCGAGGACGACCGTCGCCCGGCCGGTGAACCCGGCCTCGATGCGCAGGCCGATCGGGCAGGCGCCGCCCCCCGCCGTGCGGCAGGACGGGTCGTCGATGGTGTGGATCCTGCGGTCCCCTTCCATCATCACGATGGTCCCCACCACGCTGGGCGAGGCCGGGACCAGCCGCAGATCGATGTCGAAGCCGCAGGCGCGGAAGTCCTCGCCGAGCCGCCGCCGGTCGGCGAGCGGGTCCATGATCCGGGCGATCACGTGGTCGCGGTCCTTGGCGCAGACGACGGCGGCCTGGGCGGTGGAGGCGTCCTTCCCGAGCACCGCGTTGCCCGCCACCGCGGCCACCGTCACCGCGGCGGCGGCGACGGCTCCGGCGGCCAGGCGGCCCGCGAACCGGGGCCGCCGGGACGGCGCCGGCGGGGGCGGCGCGGTGCCCGCTTCGTCGCGCGACTGTCTGGTCAGCTCGGCCATGAGGTGTGCCCTTCGTTGCGCATGGCGGCCGCCGGGAAGGTCACGCTCGCCGGGAATGAGCGGATCGGTCATGAGTCCTCCACTGAGGGCCGGAGCGCGGGATGGCGCTCACCCGGTCTGTGTGCCGGGCCGCCCGGCGGTTCCCGCACCTCGCCGGGACGCGAGGCGGTCAGCCTCCTGAGCCGGGCGCGGGCCCGCGACAGGCGGGAGCGCACCGTCCCCACCGGCAGGCCCAGCGCGGTCGCGGCATCGTCATAGCCGAGGCCCGCCCACACGCACACGGATAGGATCTCCTGGTCGGCGAGCGGAAGCCGGTTCACCGCGGCGAGCACCCGGCGCATCCGGTGCTCGTCGTCGAGCCGGCCGGCGATGTCATCGGCCGGATCGGGTTCGGCGGCCGGGGCGGGCATCCGGGCCAGGGCGTCACGATGAGTGCGCCTGGCGCGGTGGCGGTTGCGCAGCACGTTGTTGGCCACGCCGAGCAGCCAGGGCAGCGCGGAGTCGCGCTCGGGACGCAGTTCCCCGTGCCGCCGCCATGCCTCCAGGAACACCACCGAGGTGAGGTCCTCGGCCTCCGACCAGTCGGCTGTCCGGCGGAAGCAGTGGTTGTAGACGGCGCGCGCGTGCCGGTCGAAGATGACGCCGAAGGCCTCGGTGTCCCCGTCCGCCGCGCGCGTCCATAGCTCGGCGTCTGTGGGAGGGCTGTCCATCACATCATGACCGTGTCGGCGGACGCCGCCGGGTTCCCATGATCACCGGTATTTCCCCGGACCCCGGTGACGTCCCCCGGCGCCGGTGACCCGCCGGCGGGCTCCGGACGTTCCGCCGGGGCCCGGCCCGGCGCCGGCCCGCCCGCGCCGCGGCCGTCGGCGCGGGCGGGCACGGCCGTCGTGGCTAGACCAGCGGGCGGATGGCGAGGGTCTGGGTGCGGCCGGGGCCGACCCCGATGGCGGAGATCGGCGCCCCGCTCATCTCCTCCAGGGCCCGCACGTAGTCGCGGGCCTTCGCCGGCAGGTCGTCGAAGCTCTTGGCGTCGCTGATGTCCTCCTGCCAGCCGGGCAGCTCCTCGTAGATCGGCTTGGCGTGGTGGAAGTCGGTCTGCGTCATCGGGATCTCGTCATGCCGCACGCCGTCCACGTCGTAGGCGACGCACACCGGGATGCGCTCCAGGCCGGACAGCACGTCCAGTTTGGTGAGGAAGAAGTCGGTCACGCCGTTGATCCGGGTGGCGTACCGGGCGATCACCGCGTCGAACCAGCCGCACCGGCGGTCCCGGCCGGTGGTGACGCCGTACTCGCCGCCGGTGGTGCGCAGCCAGTCGCCGGCCTCGTCGGTGAGCTCGGTCGGGAACGGCCCGGAGCCGACCCGTGTCGTGTACGCCTTCAGGATGGCGATCACCCGGGTGAGCCGGGTCGGCGGGATGCCGGCCCCGATGCACGCGCCGCCCGCGGTCGGCGAGGAGGAGGTGACGAAGGGGTAGGTGCCGTGGTCGATGTCCAGCAGCGTGCCCTGGCCGCCCTCCAGCAGCACGACCTTGTCCTCGTCCAGCGCCTGCGACAGCACCAGCGAGGTGTCGGCGATGTGCGGCTTGAGCCGCTCGGCGTACCCGAGGTACTCGTCCAGCACCTTGGCCGGGTCGATGCCCCGGCGGTTGTAGACCTTGGTCAGCACCTGGTTCTTCTCGTTGAGCGCGACCTCGATCTTCTTGCCCAGGATGCCCGGGTCGAGAAGGTCCTGCACCCGCACGCCCATCCGGGCGATCTTGTCACCGTACGCCGGGCCGATGCCGCGCCCGGTGGTGCCGATCCGGGCCTTGCCCAGGTATCGCTCGGTCACCTTGTCCAGCGCCTTGTGGTGCGGCATGATCAGATGAGCACTGGCCGAGATGAGCAGCCGGCCGCAGTCGATGCCGCGCTCGCGGAGCCCGTCGATCTCGGCGAGCAGCACCCCCGGGTCGATCACCACACCGTTGCCGATCACCGGGACCACTTCGGGCGACAGCACGCCGGTGGGCAGCAGGTGCAGGGCGTACTTCTGGTCGCCGATCACCACGGTGTGGCCCGCGTTGTTCCCGCCCTGGTAGCGGACGACGTAGTGGACCTCGCTCCCCAGCAGGTCGGTGGCCTTCCCCTTGCCCTCATCGCCCCACTGGGCGCCCACGAGAACGACAGCCGGCATGGTTCAACTCCCGCACACAAAAACGAAACCCCTGGCGCAAGCGCGACAGGGGCTCTTGCGTTGAGAGACTACCCGAGTCCGCCGACCCACCCCAAGGGGCGGTCAGTCGGAGTTGAGCGCCTCGGCCGCCTCGCCGCTGCTGTCCCGCAGGAACCGCGCGCAGCGTTCGGCCTCGTCCTTCTCCCCGATGGCCTGGGCGGCGCGGGCCAGCGCGTGCAGGCAGCGCAGGAACCCGCGGTTGGGCTCGTGGTCCCACGGGATCGGCCCGTGCCCCTTCCAGCCGGCCCGGCGCAGCTGGTCCAGCCCCCGGTGGTAGCCGGTGCGGGCGAAGGCGTAGGAGGTGACCGCGTGACCGGCGGCGAACGAATCGTCGGCGAGCGCCGCCCACGCCGCGGAGTAGGCCGGGAACCGGGCGGCGACGTCGCTCGGCTTGGCACCTGAGGTGAGCGCCTCCCGGGCCTCCGGGGTGTCCGGCAGCTGGACGGGCGGTGGACCGGCGAGCAGGTTCTGCTGGATTTCCATGAACACAGTCTTACCTGTCCGGCCGCGAGGTGCTCGAAGCCGCCCGCGCGGATCGCCGGAACCGGCCGGACAATCTCCGGGACAGTGTGGTGGGGCCCCGGTCGGCCGGCTGCGCCTCAGGGGCGGTCGCCGTCTCCGCCGCGCCGGCCGTCTCCGCCGCGCCCGCTGTCTCCGCCGTCTCCGCGGCGCCCGCGCCGCCGGGCGCGGTCGCGGCGGCCAACCGCTCGGCGAGCCGGGCGTTCTCGGCGCGTAGCCGGGCCACCTCGTCGGCCAGGGCCGGGCCCGCCGGTTTCGGCTCCGGCGGTTCGGCCGCCGCGGCCGGCCGGAAGCCGAGGCCGTGGCCGTCCAGCCAGTGCGTCCCCGCCACGTCGTCCACCGCGGCGTCCAGCGGCTCGCCCTCGGCTCGGACCAGTGCGGCCCGGGCGAAGGCGCCGGTGTGCTCCAGCCGGGCGGCGATCACCTCGTCGGTCTCGTCCAGCGCGACCGACACCAGCCCGTACCCGCCGTCCACCGCGTGCTTCACCAGCCGGCGGAGCGTCTCGGGGCCGGGCACCCAGCCGGCCGGGCAGCGCAGCCGGTAGGGCACCGGCGCCGCCGAGGCCGCGGGCGCGGTGACGAACCGCACCCGGGACTCGGCCCGGTAGTGGCCGCGGACGAGCAGCAGGTCCAGCCGCTCGCTGTTCAGCGGGTTGCGCCGGTCCGCCACCGTCTCGTCCCACGGCCCGGTCAGGGTGACCCGGATGTCGGGCAGCGAGCCCGCCAGGAAGCCGTCCACGGTCGCCCGCACGTCCTCGTAACCGGCGTGCTCGGCCTCGACCAGCACCTCGACGTACGGCACCAGCCACTGCCGGCGCGGATGGGCGCGCAGCCGGCGCATGTGCGGCAGGTGGTCCGGCACGAAGGCGTGGTTGTAGCGCCGGACGCGCTCGCCGTCGCGCATCATCATCGACGGCCCGAGGTGGCGGCTGCGCGCCTCCGGGGCGAGCACGAACGCGGCGCCCTGCTGGGCCAGCCGGTGGCCGAGCTCGGTGTCCTCGCCGAGCACCAGTCCGGTGTCCAGCGGCCCGGCCGCGCGCAGCAGCCGCGCGTTCACCGACGCGGCGTTGGTGACGTGCACCCGGTAGGCCAGGTCGCCCGCGGTGCGCAGGCCGTCGGTCCGCGCGGCCAGGTCGACGATCCACCGGTGCGGTTCGCCGGCCGCCTCGTCGAACGCCTTTCCCGCGTCACCGGCCGAGACGGCCGCGTGCACCTCGGCCGCGGTGGGCGTGCCCGGCCGGTACGGGACATAGCGCACGTACCCCATGACGACCAGGTAGTCCGCCAGGTGATGCCAGCGCATGTGCGCCTCGACCTCGTCGTGGAAGGTCACCATGTCGGCGTCCAGCCAGTGCACGACGTCGCCGTCCGCCGCCGCCAGCCCCAGGTTGCGGGCGGCCGACCGACCCCGGTCGCCGGGGCCGGTGCGCAGCAGGCGGACGTTCTCCGGCGCGATCTCCGGCAGGTGCAGCGGCGGGTCGGTCCCGTCGTCGACCACCACGACCTCGGTCAGGTGGGCCGGGTAGCTCTGCGCCGCGAGGGCGGCCAGGGTGAGGTCCAGCCGGTCCTGGTGCCCGTAGGCGGCGATCACCACGCTGACGGTGCGCCGGGGCCGCCAGCTCCCGGGCTCCGGCGGGCGCAGCGCGCCGTAGTCGTTGTGCCTGATCCGCGGGGCGGGCGGGCGGGCGAGGTCGTCGGCTGTCATCGGCACTCCATCAGTCGGCTCGGCCGGAAACCGCGCCACTGCCGGGCGGCCCGGGCCAGGAAGTACCCGACCGGCTCCTGCCAGGTGTGCGCGCCCCGGGCCGCGCGGCGGGCCATGAACCCGAGCCCGTGCGTGCGGTACATGGCGCCGCCGGCCCGGATGAGGTCCTGGAAGAGGTGGATGTCCACCGACCGGGGCAGTGGCCGGAAGCCGCCCAGGGCGGTGAGCACCGAACGCGGCAGGACGAAGGTGCCGCCCGCCACGTGGTCGGCCACCGTTTCGGCCGACCACCGGCGGCGGATCGTGGTGTCGATCTGCGCCAGGTAGAAGAACTCCGAGGCCGCGCCGGCCAGTTCGGCACCCGAGTACGCGTGCGCGAGCATCATGTCGGCGAGGTGGTCGGGGCCGTACCAGTCGTCGTCGTCCCACTTGGCGACGTACGCGCCGGCGGCGCGGGCCACGGCCTGGTTCAGCACCGCGCCGAACGGCGTCGCCGCCTCCGCCGTCACGATGGTCAGCGGGCGGTCGAACGCCGCCACCGCCCGGGCCACCTCCGGCGCCGCGGCGGCCACCCCGTGCAGGGCCAGCACCACCTCCAGCTCGGCACCGCGCTGCCGGGCGATCTGGCCGAGCGCGAACGGCACCAGCGCGGGCCGCCGGGTGCACAGCACGACGGAGATCGTCGGAGCCGGCGGCACCGGTTCCCCGGCCCGGACGGCGAGCGAGCGCCGCCGCGCGGCCGACCCGTGCCGGGCCAGCGCCGTCCGGCGCAGCAGCACGCTGTGCTCCTCGCGGCGCAGGTCGTCGGCCAGATCCTCCTCGGTGGCCGCGGTCAGCCGGGCGGCCAGCTCCGGGCCGAGCGCTCGCGCCGCCCAGCCGGGCGGCGGGCCGGACAGCAGCGGGACCCCGGCGGCGGCCAGCCCGGCCACCGCGCGCACCGCGGCCAGCGGTCCGGTGTGCGCGCGGCGCCAGGGCACCCGCAGGCCGCGCAGCCGGCGCAGCCGGCCGACGTCGGCCTCGGTGACCTGCCCGGACGCCGCCAGGCGCACCGGTGGCCGGCCGGGCAGCGGGATCTCCCAGCCGCCGTCGCGCCAGGTGATGCCGGTCACCGGGTCGGTCGCGTCGCGCAGGAAGCCGCCCGGGTTGACGGTCCGCTCGTCCACCGGCGGCACCGCGTCCGGCTCGAACTCCGCGGTGCGCAGCGCCGCGTACCCGCCGGGGGAGCCGAGCTCCACCCAGGTGGGGCCGGCCGGCGGCTCCGCGACGCGCGCCCGGGCCGCCCCGGCGGTGGCGGTCACGGCGTCCGCCTGAGCACCATCGCGCCCTTCTCGGCGCGGTGCGCGGTCCCGGCCAGTTCCGGGTACTCGCGGAGCCACCGCTCGGCCACCTCGCGCTCGGCCGGGCGGTCCGCGTCGTCCAGCACGATCCACGCGTCCGCCGTGCAGTGCGGCAGCAGCACCGGCACCGCCGGGTAGCGCACCAGCGGCGCGGTGGCGCCGGGCGGCCCGTCCACGAAGACCAGGTCCACCTCCGGAAGGTCCGCGAGCGCCGCCGGGTCGTACCAGGGCACCGCGACGGCGTCCCCGTCGTCTCCGTCCCGGCCGCCGGACCACGGCAGCAGCGGGGCGTGCCGCACCTCGACGACGTCCTGGAGGCCGTGCGCCAGCACCAGGTCGCGGGTGGCCCGGGCGAACCGCTCGTCGTGCTCCAGCGCCACGACCCGGCCGCCGCCGAACCGCTCCACCGCGTAGCCGAGCCACACGCTGGAGGAGCCGCTGCCGCACTCGACCACGGTCTTCACGCCACCGGCGGCGATCCGCCCCACCAGCAGGCGCAGCATGTCGGGGGAGGCGGCCCAGCCGCGCAGGGCGGGCAGCGGGGCGCGCGGGCGCAGCAACGCGCGCAGATCGACCAGCGCCTCCAGCTGGGCGTAGTTCTGCCGCACCGTGGCGGCCAGCTCGGCCCGCCCGGCGCGCAGTTCGGCCCGCCCGGCGTGCAGCTCGGCGTCGAGCCGGTCCAGCCGCTCGGCCTGGGCGGCCAGCTCCATCCGGTCCTCGCCGAGCGCCGCGAGCACGACCTCCGCCCGCCGGTGGCCGGCCTCCTCCAGCCGGCCGGCCAGGCCGTCCACGGTGGCCGCCAGCCGGGAGATCTCCTCACCGGTCCGCCGGAGCGCGGCCTCCTGCCGCTTGGTGCGGGCGTCCACCCGCAGGGCCTTGCCGTCGGCGCGCCGGGTGACGGCGACGGCGACCACCGTGGCGGCGAGGATCAGCACCGACAGGGCGAGCTGCGCCGCGGCGGCCGGCGCCAGCGCTCCGGCGGCGACGGTCCAGGCCAGCAGGGCGACCGCGAGGGCGGCGCCGGCCGCGGCGGCGGCGGCCAGCACGCGCGGGGACGGCATCAGCGGGTCCCCCGCCCGGCGTGCCGCGCGGCGGCGGGACGGACGCGGCCGGCGGGCCGGGTATCGGCGGCGGGCCGGGCGCGGTCGGCGGGATGGGCAGGGGCGGTGGGACGGGCCGGGATCAGCGAGCGGCCCGCGCGCGGGGTCCGCGTGCCGAGATCGGCGCCCCCGCTGGAGAACCTGCGAGATGGGGCGAACATTCAGCCGAGGCTAACGACGCATCGACTGGATCATCCGGGCGTTTACTACTTCTTGGGCATTTCCCAAGAAACTCTCATGGACCCGGGCAGGAATCGGCCTGCCCGGGTCCGTGGCTCATCCGGAACCGCCGGCGGCGGTTCAGGACAGCTTGTTCCCCGCGGACAGCAGGTGCTCGCAGGCCTCGACCACCCGGGCGGCCATGCCCGCCTCGGCGGCCTTGCCCCACGCACGGGGGTCGTACTCCTTCTTGTTGCCCACGTCGCCGTCGACCTTGAGCACGCCGTCGTACTTGCGGAACATGTGGTCGGCGACCGGCCGGGTGAAGGCGTACTGCGTGTCGGTGTCGATGTTCATCTTCACCACGCCGTAGGAGATGGCCTCGCGGATCTCCTCCATCGTCGAGCCGGAGCCGCCGTGGAAGACCAGGAAGAACGGCTTGTCACCGCTGCCGTGCTTGGCGCCGACGGCCTCCTGGATGTCCTTCAGCACGCTCGGGCGCAGCTTGACGTGCCCCGGCTTGTAGACGCCGTGCACGTTGCCGAACGTCGCGGCCAGCAGGTACCGGCCGCGGTCGCCGAGACCGAGCGCCTCGGCGGTCGCCAGGGCGTCCTCCGGGGTGCTGTACAGCTTCTCGTTCATCTCGCCGACGACGCCGTCCTCCTCGCCGCCGACGACGCCGATCTCGGCCTCCAGCACGACCCGGGCCGCGGCGGCCTTCTCCAGCAGCTCGCGGGCGATCTCCAGGTTCTCGTCCAGCGGGCAGGCCGAGCCGTCCCACATGTGCGACTGGAACAGCGGGTCGCGGCCCTCGGCCACCCGGCGGGCGGAGATCTCCAGCAGCGGGCGGACGAAGCCGTCCAGCTTCTCCTTCTGGCAGTGGTCGGTGTGCAGCGCGATGTTCACCGGGTACTTGTCGGCGACGGCGCGGGCGTACTCGGCCAGCGCCACGGCACCGGTCACCATGTCCTTGACCGTGCTGCCGGAGAGGTATTCGGCTCCGCCGGTCGAGACCTGGATGATGCCGTCGCTCTCGGCCTCGGCGAAACCGCGCAGCGCGGCGTTCAACGTCTGCGAGGACGTCACGTTGATCGCCGGGTATGCGAAACCATTGGCCTTGGCCCGGTCGAGCATTTCGGCGTAGACCTCTGGGGTCGCGATAGGCATCGGAAGTCAACTCCCTGGACGGAACGGATGCTGGCACGGGAGCTCGGTGACTCCCCCGAGGGGCAAGTATTGCGAAGTACCGCCGACCGAGGAAGCCGGAGTCCAACGGGCGGTACGGCCGCCGGCCGCCGCCCGGATCCGGCACCGTGCCCAATACCTCCCTGCCCGGGGACGGTGCCGGACACACCACGTCGTGCCCGATCGGGCACTGAACGCCCCCGTGCGGGGTACCCTCGTGCGTGATGGACCTCACAAATCTTCTGGACGCCCAGTGGTGGATCGTCACCTTCGGGCTCATCGGCATCCTCGCGATCATCTTCGCCGAGACCGGCCTGCTCGTCGGCTTCTTCCTGCCCGGCGACTCGCTGCTGGTGGTCGCCGGCATGGGCGCGTCCACCGCCGTCGCGTCCTCGGTGGGGCTGGACAGCCCGTTCCCGCTCGGCGTGCTGCTCGTCGGAGCGCCGCTGTGCGCCATCGCCGGTGCCCAGCTCGGCCACTACATCGGCATGAAGACCGGCCCTCGGCTGTTCTCCCGGCCCGAGTCGCGGCTGTTCCGGCAGGAGTACGTCGAGAAGGCCGAGCACTACTTCCAGAAGTTCGGCCCGTCCAAGGCCGTGGTGCTGGCCCGGTTCATCCCGATCGTCCGCACGTTCCTGAACCCGGTCGCCGGCATGCTGGGCATGCCCGCGCCCCGCTTCCTGCTGTGGAACGTGCTCGGCGGCCTGCTGTGGACCGAGTCGATGCTGCTGATCGGCTACTACGCGGGCAGCGCCATCCCCAACGTCGACCGCTATATCTTGCCCGGCGCGGCGGTCATCATCCTGCTGTCGGTCATCCCGATCGTGCGCGAGGTGCTGAAGAGCCGCAAGGAGCTGAAGGCCGGCCGGGAGTCGGCGGTCCAGCCGGCGGTCCAGCCGGCCACGCCGCCCCGCGGCCGGCACCACCGGGACCCCGCGCCGCCCATGTAGCGGCCACGCGGCTCGTCGCGGGTCCGCCCTCGCCGCGGTGAAATTTTCCCCCAGATGCCCCGGTCGCCTCGGCGGCCAGGGCGGCGGCCATGCGCGTCCTGACCGGTCCCTCGTGGGCCGCCCCGTCCCCGGGTTAGAGTCCGGTACGTGGGACGCCATCGGTCCGAACCCATGGGCATCGCCCGGCTGGCGCTGGTGGGCGTGGCCGTTCTCGCCGTGCTGGCGCTGATCGGCGTCGGCGCCGTGGCCCTGGTCGGCACGCTGGACACCGGTGACGCCGTCCCGCCGGGCGCCGCCGAGCCGTCCGCCGTCCCGGACAGGACCGCGGACGGGACCACGGACGGGACCACGGCCGCGACGGTCCCGGAGCCGAGCCGGACGGCGACCTCGCCGCCCACCCTGTTCGTGGAGTGCCGGGCCGACCGGTGCCCGCTGTTCGTCCGGGTCAGCGGCGGGGACGTGCTGGAGGACCGCGAGCTGGACCGCGGCCAGGAGGCGGTCTACTCCCAGCCGAGCCTCGACGTGGTGCTGAACGACGCGTCCACCGTGTACGTCGAGGTCAACGGGACGGCGCGCCCGCCGGGCGAGCCCGGCGAGCGGCAGAGCTTCACCGCCCGGCGGGCGAAGGACGGCTGACCGGCGGGCGCAGGGCGGCTGACCGGCGGGCGCAGGGCGGCTGACCGGCGGGCGCAGGGCGGCTGACCCGCGGCCCGGCGCCGCCCGGACCCGGCCGTCAGGACCCGGCCGTCAGGACCCGGCCGTCAGGACAGGCCGAGGTCGGCCATGGTGTAGGCGGTGCGGTACGGCAGGCCCTCCTGCTCGATCCGGGCCGCCGCGCCGCGGTCCACGATGGTGGCCACCCCGACGACCACCGCGCCCGCCTCGCGCAGCGCCTCCACCGCCGTGAGCACCGAACCGCCGGTCGTGGAGGTGTCCTCCACCGCCAGCACCCGCCGGCCGGTCACGTCCGGGCCCTCGATCCGGCGCTGCAGGCCGTGCGCCTTGCCGGCCTTGCGCACCACGAACGCGTCCAGAGCCCGCCCGCGGGCCGCCGCCGCGTGCAACATGGCGGTGGCCACCGGGTCGGCGCCCAAGGTCAGCCCGCCGACCGCCTGGTAGTCCAGGTCGGCGGTGGCGTCGAGCATGACCTGGCCGACCAGCGGGGCGGCCGTGGCGTCCAGGGTGATGCGCCGCAGGTCGACGTACCAGTCCGCCTCGCGGCCGGAGGAAAGCACGACGCGGCCGTGCACCACGCCCTTTTTCTTGATCTCCTCCAGGAGATTCGCACGCTCGTTCATGGGATACAGCCTAGGGAGGCGTCGTTAGCATGGCCTGCCGGGCCGCTCGGTAATCACCCCTGGACCGGTCAAGGAAGCGGCCGGTAGGTTCCGCGGGAGCGTCTGCGAACATGGTGGGGCGCGGGCCGAATCGCCGGGATTCACCCTCGCGCGATCAGTGGCTTCATTACCCTGATAAAGGGCCGGGCATCGGCTGCCACCGGGTCCGGCCGGGTAGGAAAGGGGCGGTGTCGCGTGGATCGCTGCGCGCTGTTCGTGGACGCTGGCTATCTGCTGGCGGACGCGGCGATGGCCGTGCACGGCACCCGCCACCGGGAGGCGGTCGCCTGGGACTACCCTGGCCTGCTGCAGCTGCTCTCCACCCTGGCCCGGGAACGCACCGACCTGCCCCTGCTGCGCTGCTACTGGTACGAGGCCACCGTCGAGGGCCGGCGCACGCCCGAGCATGACGCGCTGGCCGACATCCCCGGTCTGAAGCTCCGGCTGGCCCGGATCCGCCCCGGCCGCCGGGAGGGGGTGGACGCCCAGGTCCACCGGGACCTGATGACGCTGGCGCGTAACAACGCCATCTGCGACGCGGTGGTGGTCAGCGGGGACGAGGACCTGGCCCAGGTGATCAGCGACGCGCAGGACCTCGGCGTCCGGGTCACTGTGATCAACATCGCCGCGGAGGGCGCCTGGGCGGTGTCGCGCGCCCTGCAGCAGGAGTGCGACGACCTCGTCGAGATCGGCAGCGGCCACCTGCGGCCGTACGTCACGCTGGTCACCGGCAACATCGCGGCGCCCGACCCGGGCAACGGACGCCACCACCCGCAGCCGCCCGGCAACGGCCGGTCCCGCGAGCCCGGCGACCCGCTGGGCAACGGTCACCCGCCCTCGCCGCCCGGCACCCTGACCGGCACCTTCCCGGCCATCGGGCCCGGCGCGCCGGCCGGCCGAACCACCGGCTCCCCGGCGGGCCCGTCCGGCGCGGGCGGCAGCCGGCCGGCGTCGCCCGGGGGGTTCGGCACGGCATCGCCCGGCGCCGGCGGGTTCGGGGTCGCGGACGCGCCGCCACCGGGTCCCGGGCCGCGCGGCGCGGGCGTCTCCGGGCTGAGCTCGCGACCGCCCGAGGACCAGGCGACCGCGTCCGGCGCCGCGGGGCGGTCCGCCGCGGCCGGCTCAGGTCCGGCGCCCGCCGGCTCCGGCTCGGCGCTCTCCGGCTCAGATCCAACGCTCTCCGGCTCCGGCTCGGCGCTCGCCGGCCCCGGCCTGGTGCCGCAGCTGCCGCGCCGCCCCGCCGCGGCCGACCCGGCCCACGGCAGCGGCGCCGCCGCTCTCGACCCGCCCGTACGTGCTTCCGGCCTCGACTCCGCCGGGCACGACCCCGGCGGCTCCGCCCTCCACCCGGCCGGGCGGGGCCCCGGCGGTTCCGGTATCGATCCGGCCGGCCGAGCGCCCGGCGACGCCGCTCTCGACCCGCCCGTCCCAGGCACCGGCACCTCCGGTCCTGATCCGTCCGTACGCGGCACCGGAGCCTCCGGCTTCGACCCGGCGGAGCGCGGCACCGGCGCTTCCGTCTTTGACCCGTCCAGGCGGGGCAGCAGTGCTTCCGCCCCTGCGCCGTCCGCACGCGGCACCGGCACTTCCGGCCTCGATCCGTCCGGGCGGAGCAGCGACGCTTCCGCCCTTGACCCGTCCGGGCGGGGCAGCGGTGCTTTCGGTCTCGACGCGGCGGGGCGCTGGACCGGCGGCTCCGCGCTCGATCCGGCCGGGCGCGGTGCCGGCTCGCCCGCCCCCTCCTCCCATGGGCCGCCCGGCGACCGACCGGCCGAGACCGCCGCCGACCTGCGAGGGGCGTCCAGCGCGCGCGCCGTCGGCGGACCGCCGGCCTCCGCGCCCGGCCACGGCGGGGCCGCCATCGGCGGCGGCTCGCACGCGGCCCCCGGCTCCCCTCGGGCGAACGCGTCCCCGCCGGTCGGGTCCGGCCCGGCCCCACGCGGCGCGGCCGGTGGGCCCGAGGTCACCCACCCGGCCGCGCACACCTCGCCGGGCACCCGGCCGTCCGCTCCCGGATCCGATCCGCTGGGGGCCGGGCCGCTGAGCGGCGGCGCCACCGGTTCCGGCCCGCTCGGCGCCGGTACCGCCGCGGAGTCACCCGTAGATCCCGCCGATTCCGGCGCGCACCTGGCCTCGCTTCGCATTCCGGGCCAGCATGGCGCCGGCCAGCACGCCCTGGACCAGCACCGCCGGGACCCGCATGGCGCGGGGCGGTACATCTTGAACCAGCACGGCATGGACCAGCACGCCATGGACCAGCACGGCATGGACCGGCACGGCGCCGGGCGGTACGGCGTGATCCCGCCCGGTCCCGGCCGGCCCGGTGACGACCCGGCGAGCCCGCCCGGCGTGGACCAGCGTGGCGATGACCGGGCGGGCCGGCGAGGCGATGACCCGCAGAGGACCGGCCAGCACGGCCTCGACCAGCACCAGGCAGGCCGGCGCCACTCTGACCAGCAGGGCTCTGAGCGGCATGATGTGGACCGGCAGGGCACCGGCCAGTATGGCGCTGACTCCTACGGCGCGGACCGGCAGGGCTCTGACCAGTACGGCGCGGACCGGCATGATGCGGACCGGCATGATGCGGATGCCGACCGGTATGGCGCCGGCCGGCGCGGCGCGGACCGGCCCGGAACCGCCCAGCACGGGGCCGCTCAGCACGGGGCCGCCCAGCACGGGGCCGCTCAGCACGGTGGCAGCCGGCACGGTCATGGCCAGCACGGCGCCGATCGGCACGGCCCGGACGAGCACGGCACCGGCCGGTACGGCGAGGAGCGGTACGGCGCGGGCCAGGCGATCGGTCCGTTCGGCCCGGCCACGCTGCCCGACGCCGAGCCCTTCGGTGACGAGGAGCCGTCGAACGGATCGCCGGGCGGCCGGCTCCGGCCGGGGGCCGGCGGTACCGGTGGGCCGGATGAGTCGGCCGGTCACGGCGCGCACGCCGGCGGCCGGAGCCTGGCCCGCCCCGGTGCGGAGTCCCGGCCCGGGCCGGACGGGTACGGCTTCCCGGCCGCCGGCCTGACCGGCGAGATCCCCCGGTACGACGCGAGCGCCGCCTCGCACGCCGGTACCGGTCGGGAGAGCCACCCGGCCGCCGGGCCGTCCCGGCCCGCGCTGCCGGCCGCGGGGCAGGCCGAGCAGCGGCAACCGGCGGCGGGGGAACCGGGGCAGCGGCAACCGGCGGCGGGGCAGCCGGCGGCGGGGCAGCCGGAGCAGCGGCGGCCGGCCGCGGGACTGCCGGGGCCGGCCGAGCAGCGGCAGCCGTCCGCGGGACCGGCCGAGCAGCGGCAGCCGTCCGGCCGGGGCCCGCACGTCCCCCCGCAGGTGCCGCCCGCCCAGCCCATGGCCGCCCCGGTGCCCGCCCAGTCGCCCGCGGTGCCGAGCCAGTACGGCGGCGCGCTGCCCGCCGGCAAGCCGCATCCCTACCCGGGGTCGCCGTTCGGTCCCTACACCGGCCCGCATCCGGCACCGGTCCCCGCGCACCCCGGCCCGTCGGGCACCACCACGCTGGCCGACGCGGTGAAGGCCGCGCACACCGAGGGGCACGACTTCGGCGAGTCCATCGCCAGGGACGCCCCCGCGCTGTGGCTGGAGGCGGTGCTGGCCCGCAAGCCGCGGATGCCGTCCGACCTGGAGGCCCGGCTGCTGCAGGGCTCCTCGCTGCCCATCGACTTCCTGCTGCACGACGAGGTGCGGCACGCGCTGCGCCGCGGCTTCTGGGACGCCCTGGAGCGCGCCCGCCGCTAGGGCCCGCCGCGCGTCTGCGCCGGCCGGATGGGTCAGGAGAGGGCGTCGAGGCCGGCGCGCAGGTGCCGGACCCGGTCGCCGAGGTCGTTGAGCGGGCTGGACAGGCCGGTGCTGCCGTTGGCCTTCGCGGCCAGCTCCTTGACCCGGGACAGTTCCTCCTCCACCGCGGTCAGCCGGCTGGACAGCTCGGGCAGCACCTCGGTGCCGACGCCCTCGGGCAGTTCGGCGGTGAGGCGCTCGCGCAGCAGCGCGGCCTGCTCGGTGAGCTTGCGGTTCAGGCCGAACAGCTCGACGAAGACCGAGACCTTCGCGCGGAGCACCCACGGGTCGAACGGCTTGGTGAGATAGTCGACCGCGCCCGCCGCGTAGCCGCGGAAGGCGTAGTCGGGGGCGCTGTCCACCACGGTCAGGAAGATGATCGGGATGTTGCGGGTGCGCTCGCGGCGCTTGATGTGCGCCGCGGTCTCGAAGCCGTCCATGCCGGGCATCCGCACGTCCAGCAGGATGAGCGCGAAGTCGGTGCTGAGCAGGGCCTTCAGCGCCTCCTCGCCGGACCTGGCGCGCACCGCGACCACGTCCAGCGAGCTGAGGATGGCCTCCAGCGCGATGAGGTTCTCCTCCCGGTCGTCGACCAGGAGGATTCTCGCTCGGTGCGGCATCAGGACTGCCCTTCCCTGCTCTCGCCGGAGGCGACGCGGCCGCGGGTGAGCCAGCCGCGCAGCCGCTCCAGCAGGCGATCGACGTCCACCGGCTTCGGCACGTAGTCCGACGCCCCCGAGGCTATGCTCTTCTCCCGGTCGCCGCGCATGACCTTCGCGGTCAGCGCGATGATCGGCAGATCGGAGAACTGCGGCATCCGGCGGATCGCCGAGGTGGTCGCCCAGCCGTCCATCTCGGGCATCATGATGTCCATCAGCACCAGGGCGACGTCCTCGTTGCGCTCCAGCTGCTCGATGCCCTCCCGGCCGTTCTCCGCGTAGACCACGGTCGAGCCGTGCCGTTCCAGCACGCTGGTGAGCGCGAAGACGTTGCGGATGTCGTCGTCCACAATGAGGATCTTCCGGCCGGCCAGCGGGTCGTCGCCCTGCCAGGTCGGCGCGGCGGCCGGCTGGCTGAGCTGCGGCATCTGCAGCTCGTCGTGCATGGTCTCGCGGACCAGCTCGGGCAGGTCGGCGGCCTCGGCCTGCTCGCGGGCGCCGGCCGGCAGGGCCACCGCCGCGCCGCCGTCCCCGCCGGCCAGCGGCCCGGCGTAGCTGATCGGCAGGTGCAGGGTGAACGTGCTGCCCCGCCCGGGCTCGCTCTTGGCGTGGATCTCGCCGCCGAGCAGCCGGGCCAGCTCGCGGCAGATCGACAGGCCGAGGCCGGTGCCGCCGTACTTGCGGCTGGTCGTGCCGTCGGCCTGGCGGAACGCCTCGAAGATCACATCCAGCTTGTCGGGGGCGATGCCGATGCCGGTGTCGACCACGGCGAACGACAGGATGTCCTCGTTGCCCTGCAGGGTCTCGTCGATGTACGGCACGCCGCCGCCGGCCCGGGTGATGTGCAGGCGCACCTCGCCCTTGGGGGTGAACTTCACCGCGTTGGACAGCAGGTTGCGCAGGACCTGCTGCAGCCGCTGCTCGTCGGTGTGCAGCTCCTCGGGCACCGACGGGTCGACCTCCACCGCGAAGGACAGGCCCTTGTCCTGGGCGAGCGGCGCGAAGGTGGCCTCGACGTAGTCGACCAGCTTCGGCATGGACAGCTGCTGGGGGTGCACGTCCATCCGGCCGGCCTCGACCTTCGCCAGGTCCAGGATGTCGTTGATGAGCTGCAGCAGGGCCGAGCCGGCACCGTAGATGGTGCGGGCGAACTCCACCTGCTGCGGGGTGAGGTTGCCCTCGCTGTTCTCGGTGAGCAGCTTGGCCAGCACCAGCAGGCTGTTCAGCGGGGTGCGCAGCTCGTGCGACATGTTGGCCAGGAACTCGGACTTGTACTGCGAGGAGACGGCGAGCTGCTCGGCGCGCTCCTCCAGCGTGCGGCGGGCCTGCTCGATCTGGAAGTTCTGGATCTCGATGGCGCGGTTCTGCTTGGCGAGCAGCGCGGCCTTGTCCTCCAGCTCGGCGTTGGACCTGCGCAGCTCCTCCTGCTGGCGCTGCAGCTCGTCGGAGCGCTCGCGCAGCTCGGTGGTGAGCCGCTGCGACTCGGTCAGCAGGTCCTCGGTGCGGGAGTTGGCGATGATGGTGTTCATCGTGACGCCGATGGTCTCCACCAGCTGGTTGAGGAAGGCGATGTGCACCTCGCCGAACCGGCCGAACGAGGCCAGCTCCAGCACGCCGAGCACCTGGTCCTCGAAGAACATGGGGAGCACGACGATCTGCGCGGGCGGCGAGCTGCTGAGCCCGGTGTCGACGGTGAGATAGCCGGCCGGGACGTCGTCGAGCACGATCGGGCGCCCCTCGGCCGCCGCCTGCCCGACGATGCCCTCGCCGAACCGGAAGCTCTCCCGGACCCGGCAGCCGGGGCGCACGCCGTAGCCGGCGATGAGCCGCAGCTCGGTGTCGCGGGGGTTGGTCACCATGTAGAAGGCGCCGTAGCGGGCCGAGACCAGCGGGGTGAGCTCGCTCATGATGAGCTTGGCGACCTCCATGAGGTCGCGGTGGCCCTGCATGAGGCGGGAGACCCGGGCCAGATTGCTCTTCAGCCAGTCCTGCTCCTGGTTGGCCTTGGTGGTGGCCACCAGGTTGGACACCATCGTGTTGATGTTGTCCTTCAGGTCGGCCAGCTCGCCCTGGGCGTCCACGGTGATCGACCGGGTCAGGTCGCCGCGGGCGACCGCGCTGGTGACCTCGGCGATGGCGCGCACCTGGGTGCTCAGGCTGCTGGCCAGCTCGTTGACGCTCTCGGTGAGCTGCTTCCAGGTGCCCTCGACGCCCTCCACCCGGGCCTGGCCGCCGAGCTGGCCCTCCGAGGCGACCTCGCGGGCGACCCGGGTGACCTCGGAGGCGAAGGAGGAGAGCTGGTCGACCATCCGGTTGATGGTGGTCTTCAGCACCAGAATCTCGCCCTGGGCGTCCACGTCGATCTTCTTGGACAGGTCGCCCCGGGCGACCGCGGTGGTCACCTCGCCGATGTTGCGGACCTGGTAGGTCAGGTTGGTGGCCATCAGGTTGACGTTGTCGGTGAGGTCCTTCCAGACCCCCGACACGCCGCGCACCCGGGCCTGCCCGCCGAGCTGGCCCATGGTGCCCACCTCGCGGGCCACCCGGGTCACCTCGTCGGCGAACAGCGACAGCTGGTCGACCATGGTGTTCACCGTGTCCTTCAGCTGCAGGATCTCGCCCTGCGCGTCCACGGTGATCTTCCGTGACAGGTTGCCCTGCACGACGGCGGTGGAGACGGCCGCGATCTGCCGCACCTGGGAGGTCAGGTTGTTGGCCATCAGGTTGACGTTGTCGGTGAGGTCCTTCCAGACGCCCGACACGCCGCGCACCTGGGCCTGGCCGCCGAGCTGGCCCTCCGAGCCGACCTCGCGGGCCACCCGGCTCACCTCGGAGGCGACCGAGGACAGCTGGTCGACCATGGTGTTGATCGTGGACTTGAGCTCCAGCATCTCGCCCTGGGCGTCCACGTCGATCTTCTTGGACAGGTCGCCGCCGGCCACGGCCTTGGTCACCTGGGCGATGTTGCGCACCTGGTAGGTGAGGTTGTAGGCCATCGAGTTGACGTTGTCGGTGAGGTCCTTCCAGACGCCGGAGACGCCCTTCACCTCGGCCCGCCCGCCGAGCTGGCCCTCGGTGCCCACCTCGCGGGCCACCCGGGTGACCTCGTCGGCGAACAGCGACAGCTGGTCGACCATGGTGTTCATGGTGGACTTGAGCTGGAGGATCTCGCCCTGCGCGTCCGCGGTGATCTTCTTGGACAGGTCGCCCTGCGCGACGGCGGTGGCCACGGTGGCGATGTTGCGCACCTGGCTGGTCAGGTTGCCCGCCATCACGTTCACGTTGTCGGTGAGGTCCTTCCAGACCCCCGACACGCCGCGCACCCGCGCCTGGCCGCCCAGCTCGCCCTCGGTGCCCACCTCGCGGGCCACCCGGGTGACCTCTTCGGCGAAGGCGGACAGCTGGTCGACCATGGTGTTGACGGTGTTCTTCAGCTCCAGCATCTCGCCGACCGCGTCGACGGTGACCTTGCGGCTGAGGTCGCCGCGCGCGACGGCGGTGGTGACCTCGGCGATGTCGCGCACCTGGGCGGACACCCGGCTGGACATGGTGTTCACCGCCTCGGTGAGATCGCGCCAGCTTCCCGACATGCCGCGGACGTTGGCCCGGCCGCCGAGCTGGCCCTCCGAGCCGACCTCGCGGGCCACCCGGGTGACCTCGGAGCTGAACAGCGAGAGCTGGTCGACCATGCCGTTGATGGCCTTGCCCAGGCGGCGCACCTCGCCGCGCGAGTTGCGGTCCATGTCGATGCGGCGGGACAGGTCGCCCTGGGCGACCGCGTCGAGCACGTCGGCGGCGCTGCTCACCGGGGCCACCAGCGCGTCGATCAGCATGTTCACCGAGTCGACGCTCTCGGCCCAGGAGCCCACGCCCGGGCCCGGGGTCAGGCGCACGCCGAACCGGCCCTCGCGGACGACCTCGCGCCGCACCCGCAGCAGCTCGTTGGCCAGATGCTCGCGCCGGTCGGCCACCTCGTTGACGAGCAGCCGCACCTCGCTGAGGATGCCGGGCGGGGCGTGCGGGACGCGTCGCCGGAAGTCGCCGTCACGCCACGTGATGAGCGTCTCCAGTAGAGGCCGGAGCTCGGACTCGGTATAGGACCGCTCCGAACCGGCACCCGTGGTCGGGGTACCCTTCATGAAGCCTCCTTCACGCTGTTCGGGCGGGACTCGAAGTAGTGCCAGTCTGGCATGAAGGGCGCCTTGCGGTCGCCCTGTCGATCGGCCGCATGCGACAGGTAAGTGTGATAGGCACGGTGCATTGGTCTCTTCCCGCGGACGAACCGGGGGGTTCCGGTCCGAAGGTCAGGGCGCGCGTCCGCGTCGCCAGGGCGGACGGGCCGGAGGGTTCCCCGCGCCGCCCGGGGCGGGCGCCGACCCGGTGGAGCGATGCCGGACGTGGTCGCCGACCGGCCCTCCCAACGCTACCCAGCGTCACCGACAGAACGACGGACAAGAACAAAGGAGGACGGGGTTTCCTCCCCTGGGGCGGAAAGCCTTGGGGCATGGCTCCGGAGTTCCGATGACAAATCCCTCCCGGGGTGTGCTGGCCGCCTCTTTCGCGGCCGGCCGGGCCGCCCTACCCGCCGCCAGGCAGTTCACCCACGAGGTCGTCACCGCGTGGGCGGCCGCGTCGATCGGTGCGGACGCCGACCGGCTGACCGGCGAACTGGTGTCACAAGTAGGAGATGTCGCATTTGACATCATATGGGCTCACCAGGGCGATGCCCTCCAGATAGAGATCCGGGAGAAGGAGTTCCAGCAGACCGCCGCCTCGGGGCCGTCCGTCCAGGTCGCCGCCTGGGGTGTCAGCTACGAGGGCTCGCTGCGCACCCACTGGGCGCGCCTGCCGCTGCCCGGCGGCACCGTCGCCCGGCCCACCGACGACTGGTCCGACCGGGGCGGATCCAAGGGGCCCGGCTGGCTCGGCTATCTCGCCGACGCCAGTGACCTGCTGGCCGGCACGCTCGATCCGGACATGGTGCCCGCGCTGATCGCCCAGATCGTGGTGCCCCGGCTCGCCACCTGGTGCGCGGTCTACACCGCCGACGCCGACATGGGGCCGCTCGGCCTCGCCTACGTCTGGCACGCCGACGAGGTGCACATCGACGGCCTGCGCGCGGAGCTGGCCGGCGCGGCGATCCCCTCGGCGGAGAACCTCAGCCCCGTCCCGTTCCCGGTGGGCGACTGGCAGTCGCTCGCCTTCCCGCTGACCGCGCGCGGGCGCAGCCTCGGCGTCATGTGCCTCGGCCGCTCGGGGCTGTTCCCCGACGACGTCGCCCAGCTGGCCGAGGACCTCGCCCGCCGGGCCGCCCTCGCCATGGACAACGCCCGGCTCTACGCCCAGCAGGCCGACGCCAACCGCGCGCTGCAGCGCAGCCTGCTCCCTCCCGGCACCCCGGACGAGACCCCGGGGCTCGACTACTCGGTGGTGTACGAGCCGGCCGGCGAGACCAACGAGGTGGGCGGCGACTTCTACGACCTGTTCACCACCGGCGAGGGAACCTGGCGGTTCGCCATCGGCGACGTCTGCGGCACCGGCCCGCAGGCCGCCGCGGTCACCGGCCTGGCCCGGCACACCCTGCGCCTGCTGGCCCGGGAGGGGTACGACATCGCCGCCGTGGTCTCCCGGCTGAACCAGGCGATCCTCGACGAGGGGGAACGCGCCCGGTTCCTCACCCTGCTGCACGGCGAGATCCGCCGCACCGATGACGGGCTGGACATCTCGCTGCTGTCGGCCGGCCATCCCGAGGCGTTGCGGCTGCGGCCGAGCGGCGTGGTGGAGACCGTGGTGACCTCGCAGTCGCTGCTCGGCGTCTTCCCCGAGGCCGAGTTCGCCGCCGAGCACGTCCACCTGGCGCCCGGTGACGTGCTGCTC
Source organism: Sphaerisporangium rufum (assembly GCF_016863395.1). GTDB lineage: Bacteria > Actinomycetota > Actinomycetes > Streptosporangiales > Streptosporangiaceae > Sphaerisporangium > Sphaerisporangium rufum. Next base: position 76,328 of record NZ_BOOU01000077.1, read on the forward strand.
GGGGTGACCGACGGGGTGACCGAGCGCCGCTCCGGCGGCCGGCTGCTCGACGACGACGGCGGCCTGGCCAAGTTGCTGGCCGAGTGCGCCGAGCTGTCGGCACGGGCGGTCGCCGAGCGGATCCGCCGCGCGGTGCAGGACTTCGCGGTGGAGCCGAGCGCGGACGACCTCGCCATCCTGGTGCTCCGGGCCGACTGAGCGCGTCCCGGCCGGGACCGCGGGCCCGGCCGGCACCTTCGTCCGGCGCGGGCGGGGCGGACGAGCCGGGCCGTGCGGACCGGCGGCCGTCGAACCGGATCCGCCGGACCCGCCAGGGCGGGCCGGCGGAACGTCAGGACGAGCCCGGGGCCGGGGGGATTCCCACGTGCTTGCGGGCGAAGTCCAGCTGCGCCGCCATCTGCCGGATGCGCTCCTCGACGACCAGCGTGCCGTGGCCGGCGTTGTACCGGTAGACCTCGAACTCGTGGTGCCGTTCACCCAGCTTGTCCAGATATTTCGTGATCTGTCCGATCGGGGAGCGCGGGTCGTTCTCGCCGGCGAGCACCAGCAGCGGCGCCTGCACCGCGTCCAGGTACGAGATCGGGGACGACGCGGCGTACAGCTCGGGCACCTCGTCCGGCGAGCCGCCGAACAGCGCGCGGTGGTAGGCGCGCAGGCCCTCGGTCTCGTCCCGGTAGGCGGCGGCGTGGTCGGCGATCGGCACCGCCGCGATACCGGCCACCCAGGACTTCGGCTGGGTGCCGAGGCCGAGCAGCGTGAGGTAGCCGCCCCAGGACGCCCCGGCCAGCACCAGCCGCTCGGGGTCGGCGACGCCGGAGGCGACCGCCCAGTCGCGGACCGCCGCGACGTCGGCCAGCTCGATGTGGCCGACCGCGCCGCGCAGCGCGTCCCGCCAGGCCGAGCCGTAGCCGACCGAGCCGCGGTAGTTGACCCGGACGACCACGAACCCGGCGTCCACCCAGGCCGCCACGTTCGGCGCGAACGAGTCGTCGTCCTGGGCCGCCGGGCCGCCGTGCAGCAGGAAGACCGCCGGATACGGCGCCGAGCCGCCCTCCGGCCGGGAGACCAGCGCGTGGATGCGGCCCCCGGGGCCTTCGACGTGCACGTCCTCCAGCGGGACCGACGGCGGCGCCGACGGCCCGGACTGGTTCATCACCACGTGCCCTTCGCTGGACCGGACGACCGGCGGGTGCGCGGCGCTGGACCAGGAGTACTCGACGGTGCCGTCCGGCCGGGGCATCGCGTCGTGGATGACCCCGTGCGGCGTCTTGATCGGCGTCAGCAGGCCGCCGCCGAGGTCGTAGCGGAACAGCTCGGTGCGGGCCCGGTCGTTGTGGCCGATCAGCAGGGCGCGCCCGTCGTGGTACCAGTCGGCGGTGATCTCGCCGGCCACCCGCAGCCAGATCTCCCGCTCCTCGCCGGTCTGCGGGTCCCACAGCAGCGGCTCCCGGCGGCCGCGGCGCTCGTGCAGCGCCAGGATGCGCCGGTCGTTGATCGACGGGGCGAACCGCACCCCGGAGAAGCCCTTGCCCGGCCCGTCGTTCAGTTCCGCGGCGATCCGGCCGTCCGGCCGGATCACCCGCAGCGCGAGGTGCCGGGAGTCGCCGTGCTCGCTGTGACTCACCGCGATCAGCGAGCCGTCCAGCGACATGCCGGAGACCTGCGCGAACTCCCGCGACTCGTAGATCAGGGCCGGCTTCTCCTCGCTGCCCGGCCGGACGTGGAAGATCTGGAAGCCGTGCCGGCTGCTCCGGCCGACCACCGCGGTGCCGGTCGCCGACAGCGCCAGGCCGGTGGGGTGGCCCGGGGCGAGCTCGGGGTGCGCCGGCGTCTCCGGCCCGCCGTTGAACGGCTGCCGCATCCAGATGCCGAACTCGTCGCCGTAGGTGTCGGAGAACCACCAGATCCACTGGCCGGTCGGATCCACCGCGGCGTGCGCGGTGCCCTTGGGCCGGCTGGTGACCTGGCGGGTGACACCGATCGCGCGGTCCCAGGCGTGGATCTCCCACACGCCGGAGATGTTGCAGCGGTAGACGGCCCGCGCCGGGGCCAGCCGCGCCCAGGTGGGCAACGTCATCCGTGCCGCTCGGAACCTGGCCTGCCAGCGTTCCTCGGCCTTCATGGGCGTGCCCCTCCCTCACGCTCTCCCGGATCGGGGATCGGCGGGTTGCCGTTAAGTATGTCGCTTTCTACGGGCACTTGGCCTACAAAGTGGGGGAAATTCGTGATTCCCGGCCCGCTAGGTGATCTTACGGAACAGGGCCACCCGGCAGGACATCGTCACGCCCACCGGGTCGGCGAGCCGCGAGATCCGCCGCCCGAGCGCGTCCGGATCAGTGTGCCAGGCGCTCGGACCCATGGCCGCCGCGGCCGCGACCGCGCGGTGGTCCAGCCGCATCTCCGACTCCACCACCGTCGCGCCGGCCGGGACGAAGTCGCCGCCTAGGCTCTCCTCGACCCGCCGGTCCTTGTCCTGGTCCACCGACAGCAGCCCGAGGTCGCCGACCAGCGGCGCCAGGTGCCGCGGCGTCGGCGTCACCACCACCAGCGTGCCGCCCGGCCGCAGCACCCGGGCGAACTCCGGGCCGTTGCGCGGGGCGAAGACGTCGAGCAGCACGTCGGCGCGGGCGTCGCGCAGCGGGAGCGGGCGCCACACGTCCGCGGCCACCGCGCCGATCCGGGGATGGGCGCGCGCGGCCCGGCGCAGCGCGTGCTTGGAGACGTCCAAGGCGAGGCCGGCGTCCCGGGGGCCGAGCGCCCCGGCCAGGTGGTGGCCGGTGCCGGCGCCGGCGTCCACCACCAGGGACCGCCCGCCGGCCGCCGCGCCGGCCGCCTCGACGGCGGCACGCAGCCGCGCGGTGAGCGGGGCGAAGTGCCCGGCGCCGAGGAACTCCTCGCGCGCGGCGACCATCGCGGGGGTGTCCGCGGTGCCGGGCGCGGCCGACCCGGTCAGCAGGTTGAGGTAGCCCTGCCGGGCGACGTCGAAGGCGTGGCCGCGCGCGCACCGCGCCGACCCGCCGGCCAGGGTCAGCCCGTCCCGGCAGATCGGGCAGCTGAGGTGATCGATGACGTCGGCCAGCATGACCCCATCATGGCCGGGCCGCGCCGCACCCCGGCCGCCCGGGTCCCTCAGCGGCGGGCGCCGTCGATCAGCACCGCCAGCCCGTCCAGCAGGCGGGCCAGCCCGAAGTCGAAGATGCTCTGCAGGTCCAGGTCGACGTCCGGCCGGCTGACGACCGCGGTGAAGGCGGGGAAGCGGCCGGAGGCGAACACCGCGGCGAAGTCCGGATCTTGCCGTTCCATCCATTCGTCGTCGGTGAGCCCGGTCCGCTGCCGCGCCTCGGCCTCCCACTCCAGGTTCACCGCCACCCCGTGCACGTAGTTGTGCAGGCCGACCACCGCGTGCAGCGTCGTGTTCGGCGACAGGCCGAGCCCGGCGAGCCCGCTCATCAGCCATTCGGTGTGCGCCAGCGCGTTCGGGGACATCAGCGGCCGGGTGAAGGAGACCGCCTGGGCCAGCCAGGGGTGCCGGCGGTAGAGCTCCCACTGGGCCCGGGCGGTCAGCTCCATCCGCCGCCGCCAGCCGAGCTCGTCGCCGCCGGGCAGCGGCTCGGCGGCGTAGATGGTGTCGACCATCAGCGCGACCAGTTCGTCCTTGCCCGGCACGTGGCGGTACAGCGACATGGCGGCCACGCCGAGCGCGGCGGCGATCCGGCGCATGGACAGCGCGGCCAGCCCTTCGGCGTCGGCGATCTCGATACCCGCCCGCACGATGCGCTCGCGGCCGAGTTCCTGGTCACCCGCCCGCGGGCGGCGCGGCGCGGCGGCGGGCCGGGACAGGGCCGGTGGTGGCGGGCCGCCACCACCGGCCGGCCGTGATCCGCCGGCGACCTCCCCGGCGGCCCCGGGATCGCCCTCGGCGGTGACCACCGCAGCCGCCTCGGCGGCGACCACGGTCCCGACGCCGGGGACGGCGGTCACCAGCCCCTGCTGCCGCAGCGCGGCGAGCACCTTGCCGGCCGTCGCCATCGCCACCCCCCACTGGGCGGTGATCTGCCGGGCGGAGGGCACCCGGGCGCCCGGCGGCAGGTCGCCGGTCTCGATCCGCCGCCGGATCTCCCCGGCGATCCGCAGGTACGGCGGCTGTGTCGCGTTCTCTGCACCGGCCATCGTCCCAGTGTACTAGTGCACCAGCCCGATGACCGCGGGTCGACCGGCCCGTCAGGTCCGGGATCCGTACGGTGAGCGTACTAGTACACTAAAAGTGATCGTCAAGCTAGTACGACGTTAACCGCATGCTTGCCGTAGACCGTTCATCTCGCTTACGCTGTACGCGTACTATTTGATGTACGTCGTACGCAGCGATCCGCACAAGGAGCGTCCCATGTCCGATCGGCAGATTCTGATCTCCGGCGCGAGCATCGCCGGTCCGGCGCTGGCCTACTGGCTGCGGCGGTACGGCTTCGAGCCCGTGGTGGTGGAGCGCGCGCCGGCCTTCCGGGACGGCGGGCACGCCGTCGACCTGCGCGGCACCGCCCACGAGGTGGTCGAGCGGATGGGCCTGATGCCGCAGGTGCGCCGGGCGAGCATCGGCACCCGGGGAATGTCCTTCGTGGACGCCGCCGGCCGGCGCCGCGCCGGCATGGACGTCGCGACGCTCGGCGGCGAGGGGGCGGTCTCGGAGATCGAGATCCTGCGCGGCGACCTGGCCAGGGTGTTCTACGAGGCCACCCGGGACGAGGTGGAGTACATCTTCGACGACTCGATCAGCGCGCTGGACGAGGACGGCACCGGGGTCAAGGTGACCTTCGAGCGGGGCGCTCCGCGCCGGTTCGGCGTGGTCGCCGGCGCGGACGGCGTCCACTCGGTGGTGCGGGCGCTGGCCTTCGGCCCGGAGGAGCGGTACGTCCGGCACCTCGGCGCCTACTCCTCCTACTTCACCATCCCCTATCCGATGTCACACGACCGCTGGGACCGCTATCACACACCGCTCGGCGGGCGCGTGGTGGCGGTGCGGCCCACCGTGCGCCCGGACGAGGCCAAGGCGCTGTTCGGCTTCACCTCGCCGCCGCTGAGCTACGACCGCCGCGAAGCGGCCGCCCAGAAGCGGATCGTCGCCGAGCGGTTCGCCGGCGTGGGCTGGGAGGCGCCGCGCCTGCTCGCGGCGATGGCGGAGGCGCCGGACTTCTACTTCGACGCCACCGCCCAGGTGCACGTGGACGGCTGGTCGCGCGGGCGGGCGGTGCTGCTCGGAGACGCCGGGTACTGCCCGTCGTCGCTTACCGGCCTCGGCACCAGCCTGGCGCTGATCGGCGCCTACGTGCTGGCCGGCGAGCTCGCCGCGGCCGGCGGCGACCACCGGGCCGCCTTCCCCGCCTACCAGGACGCGATGCGCGGCCTGGTCCGCCAGGCGCAGGCGCGGGCGGGCGGCACCGGGTTCCTCATGCCGGACTCGCGCGCGGTGCGCCTGGCACGCGATGTGTCGCTGCGCACGCTGCCGTACGTGCCGTGGAAGGGCATGGTCGCCCGCAAGCTCCGCGAGGGCGCCACCGTCGCCCTCAAGGACTACTCCCACTGACGTCCGGGTCAGGCCGCGGGGGTCGGCGAGCGCTGACGGCGACCGCGAGCAGGCAGAGAAGGGCCGGAGCCATCAAGGCGATCATCAGTCCGCCTTCACCCCCGGGAGGTCCGGTGCTCGCGGTGAGGCTCGCAAGAACGGGCCGCCCCTCGTGATGCTGGGACATCGGCGGAGAATCAACCGAGGCACCGCCCGATGACGAGGCTTTCGGTATCTCCGGAAGTATGATGCAAAGCGCGGACGAAATGGCCACCCCGAAATCACCACGCATGACCACGAAGTAGACGTAGGTCTCCTTTCTTGAGTTGGCCGTTATATCGGTGTAGCCGGGCTGGCCGATGTAGGCCATCCACACGGTCGTGGGAGTGCGGTTGCTGCCGGTGGCACGTTGTAGCTCGACCAAGGTGGTGCCGGCGGGAACGTGAGTCCAGGTCAGTCGAACGCCGTCACCTCTGACACGTTTGCAGTTGAGGCTGAGCGGCGGTGGCCGAGTGACGGTCGGAGACGGCGTGGGAGAGGGTGTCGGGGGAAAAGGCGGATAAGGATAGGTGATCCGCCGTGACCCAGGCGCCGCCGCCGGTGAAACGGAAGCCGCGCTCACCGGCGGCCAGAGGGATATTGACAGGGCGATTGCCAGCCTCGTCCAGTTCGTCAACATGATCTGATCTCCCGGACCTGCTGTGCCGCTGAGTACAGGTCCGGTATAGGACGAGGACCAGTGTCTTATCTGCGGGCGGCGGCCGGAATGCGGGAAAGTTGCCGGGTTTTCACCATCGCCTGACAGTGATGCCGCACCGGTCCGGGGACCACTGCCCCGTGACGACGGAGCCGCCGGGGACGCCCGGCACGAGCGGACGCCCCCGGCGGCGGGACGGATCAGGAGGGGACGGAGGCGACGCCGGGCTGGAGGAAGCGGCGGCGGTTGACCTTCTTGGCGATGCCCTCGCGGTCGAGGTAGGGGCCTGGTCGCCCGCAAGCTCCGCGAGGGCGCCACCGCCGCCCTCAAGGACTACGAGCGCTGACCGCGGTACCGGCCCGGGCACTCACCGGCCCGGGCAGAATTCATCGGATGCTGAAAATCGACCGCGGAGATCTATCGCCGGGGTGGAAACCGGAGTACCGTGAAATTCACGGTTTGATGAATTCTATCCGGTGCCGCCCCCTGGCGGGCGCGGCCGGGAAGGAGACGGCGATGCGCAGAGGTCCTGCCGCGGCGGGCAGTGCGCTGTTCCTGCTGGTGGCGCCCGGTACGGTGGCCGGGTACCTCCCGTGGTGGATCACCGGCTGGCGTACCGGCTCCGCCGGGCCGTACCCGGTTCCGGTGCGGGTCCTCGGCGCGGTGCTGGTCCTGGCCGGTGCGGCCGTGATCGTGCAGGCGTTCGTCCGCTTCGTCGTCGAGGGACGCGGCACGCCGATGCCCGCCGCCGCACCGGACCGGCTGGTGGTCGGCGGGCTCTACCGGTACGTGCGCAATCCGATGTACGTCGGGGTGCTGTCCGCCGTACTGGGGCAGGCGCTGTGGTTCGGGCGGCCGGAGCTGCTCCTCTACGCCGCCGCGGTGTGGGCGGTGCCCGCCGCGTTCGTCCGCTGGTACGAGGAGCCCACGCTCGCCCGGCGGTTCGGCGCCGACTACGAGCGCTACCGGCGCGCCGTCCCGGCGTGGATCCCGCGCCTGCGCCCCTGGCACGGATGATCCCGTGCCTGCGTGCCCGGCACGGATGGCCGCCCGGGACGCCCTGGCGGGCGCCGCCGGGCGGCGGAGGGTCAGGCCGGGACGGAGGCGACGCCGGGCTGGAGGAAGCGGCGGCGGTTGACCTTCTTGGCGATGCCCTCGCGGTCGAGGTAGGGGGTGATGCCGCCGGTGTGGAACGGCCAGCCGGCCCCGAGGATCATGCACAGGTCGATGTCCTCGGCCGCGGCGACGACCTTCTCGTCCAGCATGATCCGCACCTCTTCGGCCAGCGCGCGCAGCGCCCGGTCGCGGACCTCCTCACCGCTCGGCCCGGTACCGCCCTCGCGCTCGAAGATCTTCCGCGCCTCGGGGTCGATGGACAGGTCGGCGGCGTACACGCCCGGCTTGCCGGCCTTCACCAGCTCGGCCAGGTTCGCCGAGACCCGGTAGCGGTCGGGGAACGCCCGGTGCAGCGTCTCGGCGACGTGCAGCGCGACGGCCGGCCCGACCAGCTGCAGCAGCGCGAACGGCGTCATCGGCAGGCCCAGCCCGTCCAGGGCATGGTCGGCGGTCTCGATGGGGGTGCCCTCGTCCACCGCGCCGATGACCTCGCCCATGAACCGGGTGAGCAGGCGGTTCACCACGAAGGCCGGCGAGTCCTTGACCAGCACGCTGGACTTCTTCAGCGTCCTGGCCACCGCGAAGGCCGTGGCCAGCGTCGCGTCGTCGGTGCGCTCGCCGCGGACGATCTCCAGCAGCGGCAGCACCGCGACCGGGTTGAAGAAGTGGAAGCCCACCACCCGCTCGGGGTGCCATAGGTCGGCGGCCATCGCGGTCACCGGCAGCGAGGAGGTGTTGGTGGCGAGTACGCACTCCGGGCCCACCACCGCCTCGACCTCGGCGAACACCCGCTTCTTGATCTCCAGGTCCTCGAAGACGGCCTCGATCACGAAGTCGGCGTCGGCGAATGCGTCCTTGGTGAGCGAGCCGCTGACCAGGCCCTTCAGCCGGTTGGCCTGGTCGGCGGTGATCCGGCCCTTGCCCAGCAGCTTGTCGACCTCGGCGCGCACGTAGCCGACGCCCTTGTCCAGGCGCTCCTGGTCGAGGTCGGTGAGCACCACCGGCACCTCCAGCCGGCGGGCGAACAGCAGCGCCAGCTGCGACGCCATCAGCCCGGCCCCGACCACGCCGACCTTGGTCACCTTGCGGGCCAGTGCCCGGTCCGGCGCGCCGGCCGGGCGCTTGGCCCGCCGCTGCACCAGGTCGAACGAGTACAGGCCGGCCCGCAGCTCGTCGCCCATCAGCAGGTCGGCCAGCGCCGCGGTCTCGGCGGCGAAGCCCTCGTCGCGCCCGGCGGTGCGGGCCAGCTCGACCAGGTCCAGCGCCCGGTACGGGGCGGGGGAGGCGCCGCGCACCTTGAGGTCCACCAGGGCGCGCGCCCCGTCGACCGCCGCCTGCCAGGCACCGGCGTCGGCGATGAACGGGTGCCGGGAGACCGCGGTCTCGCCGGTCACCACCCGGGCGGCCCAGCGCAGGCTCTCCTCCAGGAAGTCGGCCGGCTCGAAGATCGCGTCGGCGACGCCCAGCCGGAACGCCTCCCGTCCCTTGATCATGCGGTTCTGGGACAGCGGGTTCTCGATGATCAGCTTGAGCGCGTTGGCCGGGCCGATGAGGCGCGGGAGCAGCTGGGTGCCGCCCCAGCCGGGCACCAGGCCGAGGAAGCACTCGGGCAGCGCCACCGCGGGCACCCCGGAGGAGATCGTCCGGTAGGTGCAGTGCAGCGCCACCTCCAGGCCGCCGCCCATCGCCGCGCCGTTGACGAACGCGAACGACGGCACGTCCAGCTCGCCGAGCCGGCGGAAGACCTCGTGCCCGAGCCGGCCGAGCTCCTCGGCCTGGGCGCGGGTGCGCACCAGGGCGGCGCCCTTCAGGTCGGCGCCCACCGCGAAGATGAACGGCTTGCCGGTGACGCCGACCGCGGCCAGGTCGTCGCGGGCGGCGATGGCGGTCAGCGCCGCGTCCAGCTCGGTCAGGCCGCGCGGGCCGAAGGTGTTCGGCTTGGTGTGGTCGAAGCCGTTGTCCAGGGTGATCAGCGCCATCGTGCCGGCGCCGCCGGGCAGGGCGACGTCGCGGACCAGCGCGTGCGTGACGACCTCGTCGTCGAAGATCTCGGTGATGCCGCTCACTTGGCGCCCTCCCAGGCGAGGTTCTCCCAGATGACCGTCCCGCCCATGCCCATGCCGACGCACATGGTGGTGACGCCGTACCGCACGTCCGGCCGGTCGCCGAACTGCCGGGCGAGCTGCGTCATGAGGCGCACCCCCGAGGAGGCCAGCGGGTGGCCGAACGCGATGGCGCCGCCGTAGGGGTTGACCCGCGGGTCGTCGTCGGGGATGCCGAAGTGCGAGAGGAAGGCGAGCACCTGGACGGCGAAGGCCTCGTTGATCTCGATCAGGCCCAGGTCGTCGATGGTCAGCCCGGCCAGGCGCAGGGCCCGCTCGGTGGACGGGATGGGGCCGACGCCCATCACCTCGGGGTCCACCCCGGCGAAGGCGTAGGAGACCAGCCGCATCCTGGCGGTGAGGCCGAGCTCGGCGGCGACGTCGGCCGCGGCGACGACGCAGCCGGTGGCCCCGTCGTTGAGCCCGGCGGCGTTGCCGGCGGTCACCCGGCCGTGCGGGCGGAACGGGGTCTTCAGCGCGGCGAGCCCCGCCATGGTGGTGCCCGGCCGCGGCGGCTCGTCCTCGGTGGCCAGGCCCCAGCCCTCGGCGGCCTTGCGGGTGGCCGTCGGCACCAGGTCGAGCTGGATCCGGCCGTCGGCGTAGGCCTTGGCGACCTTCTCCTGGGAGGCGACCGCGTAGGCGTCGGCGCGCTCCTTGCTGATCTCCGGGTAGCGGTCGTGCAGGTTCTCCGCGGTCATGCCCATGATCAGCGCGGAGCCGTCCACCAGCTTCTCCGACAGGAACCGGGGGTTGGGGTCGACGCCCTCGCCCATCGGGTGCCGGCCCATGTGCTCGACGCCGCCGGCGATGGCCACGTCGTAGGCGCCGAAGGCGATGCCGCCCGCCACGCTGGTCACCGCGGTCATCGCGCCCGCGCACATGCGGTCGATGGCGTACCCGGGCACCGACTTGGGCAGGCCGGCCAGCACCGCGGCCGAGCGGCCGATGGTCAGGCCCTGGTCGCCGATCTGGGTGGTGGCCGCGATGGCCACCTCGTCGACGCGTTCGGGCGGCAGCCCGGGGTTGCGCCGCATCAGTTCACGGATGACACGGACGACCAGGTCGTCGGCGCGCGTCTCGGCGTACAGGCCCTTGGGGCCCGACCGGCCGAAAGGCGTGCGTACGCCGTCGACGAACACGACGTCACGGGACGAAGGCACGGCTGGCTCCTCGCATGCTCGATGGCTTGCCCCCATGCTACTCGTCAGTAACAAGTCCTGGCGCGTCGCGTCCCGGCGTGGCGCGGGCAGGCGGGCGGCGGGAATGGTCCGGTGGCGCGGTCCCGGCGGGTCAGGCGGGCCGGGCGCGCGCCGCGGCCGCCTCGGCCAGCTGCTCTTCGGCCCATTCGGCCCAGTCGCGCTGCATCGCGCTGGCGCGCAGCCCCCACTCCAGGGCCAGCCGGCCGTACACCGCGAGGTCGTCATCCCCGGCGGCGACCTCGCGGATCGCGTTCAGCCGCTCGTGCTGGGCGGCGGCGCGCTCGCCTTGGGCCCGCAGGAACGCGCGGGCCCGGTCCGGCTCGACCTGGCCGAGGAAGAACACCCGCAGCAACATCTCGTTACGCGGGTTGCCGGCCGGCGGGACGTCGGTCAGCCAGTGCCGCAGCTCGGCGAGTCCTCGCTCGTCCAGGACGTACTCCTTGCGCCCGCGCGGGCCCTCGGCCGCGACCTTGACCAGCCCCGCGTCGGCGAGCCGGTTCAGCTCGGCGTAGACCTGGCTCTGGGTGGCCGGCCACACGTTGGCCAGGGATATCTCGAACAGCTTGAGCAGGTCGTATCCGCTCGCCGGGCCGGCGGTGAGCAGGCCGAGCAGGGCATGTCTGAGGCTCATGCGGCCATCATATTCCACAGTTGACAGGTCGATGACAGAGGTTCTATGTTCGACCTGTCTAAAGTGGAATATAAGGAGCGCGAGATGATCCGCAGCCTGGCCGGCTTCCTCCCGTGGATCGCCTACGCGGTGATCGCGACCGGTGACGAGTGGCGCTACGGCGCGGTCGCCGGCCTGCTGATCGCCCTGGTGGTCATCGCCGCCGACCGGGCCGCCGGCAGGCGGTGGGACCAGATGGTGATCGAGGCCAGCGGCGCGGTGTTCTTCGCGCTCGCCGCCGCGCTGTCCTTCGCCGACCCGGATTCGCCGCTCACGCCGTACGGCCCGGCGCTGGTCAATGCCTGGCTGGCCGCCACGGTCTGGGGGTCGCTGGCCGCCGGCCGGCCGTTCACCCTGGGCATCGCCCGCGGCATGACGCCACCACGCCTCTGGGACACGCCGCAGTTCCGCCGGGTCAACGTGACCATCACCGCGGTGTGGGGCGTCGCGTTCACCGTCGCCGCGATCGGGCTGGCCGTGCTGCTGCGCGCCGCCCCGCACGCGACCGCGGCGGTCGTCACCGTGAAGATCGTCACCTTCGTGCTGCCCGCCGTGTTCACCGTCCGATACCCCCGCCTGGTGCGGGCCCGGGCGGCCACCGCCGGCTGACCCGGCTCCGAGCCACCACCACCACCAGAAAGGCGCCGCACATGACCCACCAGCCCGCGTACCTGACCGGCGCGCTCGCGCCGGTGCCCGACGAGATCGACGCCACCGCGCTGGCGGTGACCGGCGAGCTGCCGGCCGCGCTGACCGGGCGGTACTTCCGCAACGGGCCCAACCCCAAGCCCGGCGACGACCCCGGCCACTGGTTCGCCGGCGCCGGCATGATCCACGGCGTCCGGCTGCGCGACGGGCGCGCCGAGTGGTACCGCAACCGGTGGGTGCGCACCCGCGCCTTCACCGAGGACGCCCGGCACGTCGACGAGCACGGCACGGTCGACCGCACCGCCGTGCCGGCCAACACCCACGTCATCCGGCACGCGGGCACGATCTTCGCCCTGGTGGAGAACGGCTTCCCCTACCAGATGACCCCCGAGCTGGACACCGTCGGCTCGTGCGACTTCGGCGGGCGGCTGACCACCGCGATGACCGCGCACCCCAAGGAGGACCCGGCCACCGGGGAACTGCACTTCTTCGGCTACGGCTTCACCGCGCCCTACCTCACCTATCACCGGCTGTCGGCCGCCGGGGAGCTGGTGGAGAGCCGGCCGATCGACGTTCCCGGGCCGACGATGGTGCACGATTTCGCCGTCACCGAGAACCACGTCATCTGGCTCGACCTGCCGGTCGTCTTCGACATGGACCTGGTCGGCCAGGGCATGCCGTACCGCTGGGACGACTCCTACGGCGCGCGGCTCGGCGTCATGGACCGGGCCGGCCGGGTGACCTGGTTCGACGTCGACCCCTGCTACGTGTTCCACACCGGCAACGCCTGGGAGGACCCGGCCGGGCGCATCGTGCTGGACGCGGTCCGCTACTCGCCCGAGGCGTTCACCGGGATCTGGACCCGCATCGCCGGCGCCGCCGACCCGGTGACCCGCACCGGCGGCGCCGTGCTGCACCGGTGGATCCTCGACCCGGCCTCCGGCGCGGTCAAGGAGGAGCAGCTGGACGACCGGACGGTGGAGTTCCCCACCCTCGACGACCGGCGGCTCGGCCGGGCCGGCCGGTACCTGTACACGGTGGGCCGCTCGGAGCTGGTCAAGTACGACACCGTGACCGGCGCCGCGCACGTCCGCGAGCTCGGCGCCCGGCCGGGCGAGGCGGTGTTCGTGCCGGCGCCAGGCGCCCGCGGGGAGGACGAGGGGTGGCTGCTGTCCATCGTCACCCACCAGGACGCGGCGGAGCTGCTGGTGCTGGACGCCGGCGGCCTGGACACCGTCGCCTCGGTCCACCTGCCGCGCCGCGTCCCGGCCGGCTTCCACGGCTCCTGGCTCCCCGACCCGGCCGGCTGACGACGCGCCGCCCTGCCGGCCGCGGCCGGTCAGCCGGCCCCGGCCAGCAGGGTGCGCGCCAGCCCCGCCGCGAACTCGGCGGTGCCGGCCGGTGACTCCTCCACACCTGTCAGGTGGAGCAGGAAGGCGCGCTGGAAGCAGGCGCCGAGCAGCAGGGCGGCCGCCGCGCCGGGGTCGGCGTCCGCCCGCAGCCGCCCGGCGTCCCGCAGCGCCGCGAAGCAGCGGGTGTGAGTGAGTACTCACCAACTAAGGAGGGGCGCGATGAAAGTCGCCGTCTTCGGGGCCACCGGCCGTACCGGCCAGGAAGTCGTCCGGCAGGCGCTCGACGCCGGCCACCAGGTCACCGCGGTGGTCCGCGACCCGGCCGGCCTGCGGATCGACCATCCGGCGCTGCAGGTCGTCACCACCGCCGACGTCACCCGGCCCGAGACCTTCCAGGCCGCCCTGGCCGGGCAGGACGCGGTGGTGTCGGCGCTCGGCTCCCGCACCCGCAGGTCCGGTGGCATCGCCACCGCCGCCACCCGGGCGATCCTGCGCGCGAGCGCGGCGGCCGGGGTGGCGCGGGTCGAGGTGCTGAGCGCCATGCCGGTCGGCCCGATGCCCGCCGGGGAGAGCGCGGCGCGGCGCCTGATCCTGGTGCCGCTGCTGCGCCGGTTCCTGCGGGACGCCTACGCCGATCTGGCCGCGATGGAGGACGAGGTGCGGCACAGCGCCGCGGAGTGGACCATCGTCCGCCCGCCCCGGCTCACCCTCGGGCCGCGCACCGGCGACTACCGGGTGGTCGTCGGCGGCAACGTGCCGGCGGCGCGGAGCATCTCCCGGGCCGACCTCGCCCACGCCATGCTGGCGCTGCTCGATGACCCGGCGGCGGTGAAGCAGGCGGTCGGCGTCGCCGGGTGACGCCCGCCGCCCGGCCCCGGCGCTCGTTAAGGTGGACCTTCAGCACCGGCGGACCGGAAGGTTGGGCACGATGTCGTACGCGCCGAGGTCGTTCGGGGACGTCGAGGTCGTCCCGCTCCGCGACGCGGTGGGGCCGATGAGCGGCCCGCTGCGCAGCCCGCCGGGTGCCATCCTCACCGGCGGCTCGCCGGCCGACTGGGCCGGGCTGCCCGCCGACACCTGGGAGCTGCACTTCCGGTGCTACCTGCTGCGCGGCCGGACCGGGCGGCCGGTGCTGGTGGACACCGGCATCGGCGGCACCGACTCGCCGGCGTCGAACTGGGCGCCGGTGCCCGGGGCACTGGTGGCCGAGCTCACCCGGGCCGGCGTGGCGCCCGCGGACGTCGGCACCGTCGTGTTCACCCACCTGCACAGCGACCACGCGGCCGGCGCCGTCACCGAGGGCGTCCCGGCCTTTCCCAACGCCCGCCACGTCATCCAGCGCGCGGAGATCGACTGGATCGAGGGCGGTGGCCCCAACGCGATCCTGGAACGGGTGCTGCGCCCGCTCACCGGCCTGATCGACGCGGTGGACGGCGACGCCGGGGTCCTGCCGGGCGTGCGGGTCCGGCACACCCCCGGGCACACCCCGGGCCACCAGGTGGTCGAGGTCGGCCCGCTCACCCTGACCGGCGACGTGGTGCTGCACCCGGTGCAGCTGCGCGACCCGGCGATCCGCTATGCCCACGACCGCGACCCCGAGCAGGCGGCGGCCACCCGGGCCGAGCTGCTGCGCGCGGTGCGCGCCGCCGGCGGCACCATCGGCACCGCGCACTTCGCCGAGCCCTTCACCGACCTGACCGACCGACCTGCCGGCTGACCCGCCGTCCGCCCGCCGGGGCCGTGCACGCGGATCCCGGCACCCGGCCCGGGCACGCCGCCCGGGCACCCGGACGGGGCACCCGGTCCGGGCACCCGGCCTGGCTCACCAGGGCCGGGTCACCCCGGGCGGTGGCGGCGGCCGGGCGGCGGTTACCGTCGGAGGATGGCCACGATCCCGCCGGACGACTTCTACGCCCGGATCAACAAGACCCTGGCCGGCGCGGGGGCCTTCATCACCGACCGCCGAGGCCGGGTGCTGCTGGTCAAGCCCAACTACCGCGACCACTGGCTGTGGCCGGGCGGGCACGTGGACGAGGGGGAGACGCCCGCGGACGCCTGTGCCCGGGAGGTCCGGGAGGAACTGGGGCTGATCCTGCCGGTCGGCCGGCTGCTCGGCGTGCACTGGGTGCCGCCGCTCGGCGACCGGCCGCTGCCGCTGGTGCACTTCCTGTTCGACTGCGGCACGTTGCCGAGCGAGGACGGCATCGTGCTGCAGCGCGAGGAGCTGGACGCCTACCGCTTCGTCGCCCCCGGCGAGGCCCGGGAGGTCATGCCGGCCTACCTGGTCCGCCGGCTGCGCGCCGCCATCGCCGCCCGGACCGGCGGTACGAGCTTCTACCTCACCGGCGGATCCGCCGGGTTCCTGGCCCCGGGCGAGCCGGAGTAGGAAAAGGGCCGGAGCAGGAAAGGGAACGGCCTCCCCGGGGGTGCCGGGGAGGCCGTCGTGCTCGGGCGGCCGGTGGCCGGCCGGTCAGGGGGTGTAGACGTTGGGCTGCGGCGGGGTGGACATGCCGTTGCCGATGAAGAAGCTCGGATGCGGCGGCTGGTTGTAGGCGGTGTTCTGCCAGGCGATGGCCACCCGGTACTGCGTGTCGTGCATCAGCGTCGGGATCCGCCGGTCGGTCTGGGTGGGCGTCGAGTAGATGCGCAGCGCCGAGCTGTCGGTGGTCGGCCAGATGACCTCCTCGCGCCAGTCGCCCCACAGGTCGCCGGACAGCGACGGGGTGGCCTTGGTGCCGTTGTTGGAGGTCACCCCGGAGCCGGTGAACACCCGGGTCTCGCCGCTGCCGTTGTACTTGTTGACGTAGGTCTTGTCGAGCAGCTCGCGCACCGGGTCGCCGTCCCACCAGGCCAGGAAGTTCATCGACGACGGCTTGGTGCCGACGTTCTGGCCCTTGGGGTTGTACAGCCCGCCCGCCGCCGCCGACCAGGACTCGGCGCCCGCGCTGCCGGCCCAGATGTCGGCCGAGACGCCGCGGCCGTTGTCGCCGTTGGCGGGCGTCGTCCACAGGATCTGCCCGTTCCGGGCATCGGCCATCCACGAGCTGGGCTTGGAGGCGTCCTCGTCCACCTTGAACACCTCAAGGCCGCCCCGGGACGGGTCCAAGTCGCCGACGTGCAGCGCGTCGCCGTGGCCGTTGCCGGTGTTCCACAGGGCGCGGCCGTTGTCGTCGATGCACGCCGCGCCGTAGACGATCTCGTCCCGGCCGTCGCCGTCCACGTCCGCGACCGACAGGTTGTGGTTCCCCTGCCCGGCGAAGGACCCGTTGCCGGAGGCGTTGCTGTCGAAGACCCAGCGCTGGGTGAGCGCGCCGTTGCGGAAGTCCCAGGCCACGACCACCGCGCGGGTGTAGTAGCCGCGCGCCATGATCAGGCTGGGCCGGGTGCCGTCCAGGTAGGCGGTGGCCGCCAGGAAGCGGTCCACCCGGTTGCCGTAGCTGTCACCCCAGGACGAGACCGTGCCGCGCGGCGGGTTGTAGTTCACCGTGGACAGCGCCGCACCGTTCTGGCCGTTGAACATGGTGAGGAACTCCGGCCCGGACAGCACGTATCCGGAGCTGTTGCGGTAGTCCGCCGAGGAGCTGCCGATCACCCGGCCGGTGCCGTCGACCGTGCCGTCCGCCGTCTTCATGGCGACCTCGGCCCGGCCGTCGCCGTTGTAGTCGTACACCTGGAACTGCGTGTAGTGCGCGCCGGCCCGGATGTTGCGGCCGAGGTCGATTCGCCACAGCCGGGTGCCGTTCAGCCGGTAGGCGTCGACGTACACGTTGCCGGTGTAGCCGGACTGGGAGTTGTCCTTGGCGTTGGACGGGTCCCACTTCAGCACGATCTCGTACTGGCCGTCGCCGTCCAGGTCGCCGACGCTCGCGTCGTTGGCGCTGTAGGTGTAGCTCACCCCGTCCGGCGTGGTGCCGCCGGAGGGCCGCTGCAGCGGCACGTCCAGGTAGCCGTTGCCGAAGCGCAGCGAGCCCTCCGAGGCCGCCTGCTCGGTGCCGTTGACCACCGGCCGCACGGTGTAGGAGGCGTCCGCCGCCGCGCCGCTGTCCAGGTAATCGGTCGACCCGGTGATGGGCGAGGAGTTCACCTTGGTGGTGCCGCGGTAGAGGTTGAACGCGACGCCGGCGGGGTCGGTGCCGAGCAGGCGCCAGCTCACCAGGTTGTTGCTGCCGGACCGGACGCTGATCAGGCCGCGGTTCAGCCGCTCCACCTGCCGGGCGCCGGCGGCGGGCACCGTCGGCGTCGGCGTCGGGGTGGGCGTGACGCTCGGCGTGGGCGTGGGCGTCGGCGTGACGGTCGGCGTGGGCGTCGGGGTCGGGCCGGGGCCGGTGTCGCCGGTGCAGGCGACGCCGTTCAGGCTGAACGACGCCGGCACCGGGTTGCTGGAGTTGTTCCACGAGGCATTGAAGCCGAAGCTGGTCGAGGCGCCGGTGCCGAGGGAGGCGTTGTAGCCGGCGTCGGACGCGGTCACCTGTGAACCGCTCTGGGTCACCGTGGCGTTCCACGCCTGGCTCACCTGCTGGCCGGCGGTGAAGCTCCACGTCAGCTTCCAGCCGTTCACCGGGTCGCCGAGGTTGGTGATGCTGACGTTCGCCCCGAAACCGCCACCCCATTGGGAGGAGACCGCGTAGTCGACGCGGCAGCCGATCGCGGCGGCCTCCGCGGTGACCGCGGTGCCGCCCGCAAGTGCGATGAGCGCCGCCGCGCCCAGCACCGCCCGGCGGCGTGCCCGTGTTCTCGCGCCCTCGCGCATGACACATCCCTTCGATGTTTCGGCCTTCTCATGGCATGGGCGGTCGCATCGGGGTGCCTCGTCCCGGTATGACCGTTGGGCACGGAAGCTAATTGAATCGTTTTGCTGGCACCAGTGACGCACCAGAACCCCATGTGGTCCGGACCATGCGCCCGCTCGCCTACCTGGGGTGATACGCGGAGCGGCGTCCCGGCCACCCGTCGATGGCGCTGAAAGTTTCGGAGCCGATGGTGGGCCGGCCGCCGGCGGGCCAGGCCGCTCCTGACCGGGAATCGCGGGATCCCGCCGCCCGGGAGCATGGCACGGCCGGTGATGGGATCTGTCCGGCCGCACCGGCCGGGACGATCACCGGGGAAGGGTGAGGCCGGCCGGGCGATCGGCGCCGGCCGCCTCCTCCACCGCGTCGCACAGCAGGTGGATGACCGCGAGGTGGACTTCCTGGACGGTGGCGGTGTCGTCGGCGGGGACCGCCAGCGCCTCGTCGCAGGCGTCGGCCAGCGGGTTGGGCGCGCGCCCGGTGAGCGCCCAGGTGAGCAGGCCCCGCGCCCGGCCGGCCCGCGCCGCCCCGACCACGTTACGGCTGGTGCCGCTGGTGGACAGGCAGATGAGGATGTCGCCGGGGT
>NZ_BOOU01000078.1 GCF_016863395.1 Sphaerisporangium rufum
ATCGGTGGATTATAGAGCGCTGGTTCGCGAACCTGATCTGGTGCGCCACCTGCGGCAAGCGCGACTTCGCGTCCCGCAGTGATCGAGGTGGTCGGCCCCGCAAGTATTGCTCGAACAAATGTCGACAGGCCGCCTATCGAGCACGCCGTGCTTCCGACCATCCCCCGTGATCATGTCAAGGGTAGCCGCGGTATTCGGTGGGCCGGGGCTGAGGTACGAAGTCCCGGACCTTCGATCGCCCCCGGCCCCGTGTGATGGCCGGCCATCGCATGGCGATCGTCGTGCTGTATGAGTGCGGGCGGTGGCGCGTTCCGGGTCGGCGGGTCGGGATGCGGTCGGCGGGTGCTGCGTGCGGCGGGCGGTCCGCGTTCCCGCCCCCGGCCGGGACCGGCGTCCACGCCGCACGCCCGGCCGGGCGTGCGGGCGGCGGGCCGTGCGGCGGCGGCGAGCGCCGCCGCCCTTGATTCCTAAAAGCACAATTCGGCAAGGTTCGCGCTGGGTGTTCGGTCGGTGGTGGTAGAACGCTTGGCGTGGAGGAGCGGCGGGGTCGACTGCGGGAGTTGGGCGAGCTGGTTCGTCGGCTGCGTCGGGGTGCGGGGCTGACGGGTAAGGAGCTGGCTCGGCGGGCGGGGGTGGGGCAGCCGACGATCTCCCGGATTGAGACGGGTGGGTTGCTGCCTACCGCGGAGACGGTGGAGCGGGTGGCGGCCGCGCTCGGGCTGGGACCCGCGGATCGGGCGGAGTTGGATGGGCTGGTCTCTCGGCTGCGCGATGAGGTCGGGCGGCTTCGCGGTGGGTTGGCCGGGCGGGAGTCGGCTGATGATGCGCGGGTGCGGGCTGCGGGTGAGGTGGCGTGTTTCTCCTCGGTGATGGTCCCTGCGTTGTTGCAGACGGCGGAGTATGCGCGGCTGGCGTTGACGGTGGGGCGTGCGGTCGATGAGGAGGACGCGGCCAAGGCTGCGGCGATCCGGGTGCAGCGGCAGAGCGTGTTGTTCGAGGAGGGGCGGCGGTTCTGGTTCGTGCTGACCGAGGGGGCGGTACGGACGTGGCCGGGGTCGCCGGGGTTGATGGTGGCGCAGCTTGATCGGCTGGCTCAGGTGTCGACGTTGGGTCATGTGCGGCTGGGTGTGGTGCCGTGGTCGGTGGAGGCGCCGGCCTTTGCGTTGCATGGGTTCACGGTGTTCGACGGTGCGGTGTCGGTCGCGGAGTTGATCACCGGTGATGTCCTGGTGACCGAGCAGGGGGACGTGGCGGCGCATCGGGAGGTGCTGGAGGCGTTCGGCGGGGTGGCGGTGTACGGGGACGGGGTGCGGGCGTTGCTGGGTGAAATCGGGACGGATTTCCGCAGGCTGGAGTCCCAGACCCAAGACTGACGCATTTATGCGTCGAATTCCTTGAGAGTTATCGGCGCCAGTCCTACGCTTCGCACGTGGACGTATAGCCCCCTAGACGCCGGAGCGTTTCCATGTCGGCTTGGCGCATGTCTCGGTCCTTCCTCAGCTCCCCCGCCTCGGTGCGGGAGGCTCGCCGGTTCGTGACCTCGTTCCTGTCGGGCTGGCCGGTGCTGGACGCCGCCGAGTTGATCGTCAGCGAGCTGGCCACCAACGCGATCCGGCATTCGGCAAGCCGCCGGTTCGGCGGCCGCTTCCAGGTGATGATCCACGCGCAACATGACCGGGTCTGGCTGGGCGTCGCCGATGAAGGCGGCCCCGATCGTCCGGCGCTCGCGGTGCCCGGCGAACATGAGGAGGGCGGGCGCGGCCTGGTCCTGGTCGCCGCGCTGGCCGAGTCGTGCGGGGTACGCGGTGACGAGCAGGGCAGAACGGTGTGGGCGTTGATGCTGGTGGAGCCGGCGGCGGTGGGATCGGCGCGGCCGGATCCCGGCGCAGAGAGCGCGGGAGCATGAGCGATTGCCTCAGCCCGCACGTCAAGCGGCCACAACCGGGGCAGCAGCGAGTGGACTGGTTCGAGGTGACCGACGCCGCGCACGTCCGGGTCTGGGCGTGGACGTGTCCGTGCCGCGCGGTGTACTTCGAGCTGTGCAAGGCGGGCGGCTCGGCGTTCATCCGCCGGATCGTGTAGCACGACGACCGGCCCGAGATCCTCAAGACGGTGTTTCGTCTAGGGGCCTAGACTCGGGCGGGTGCCGCCGAGAGGGAACCACCGTGCCAGCCAGCGAGCTTGACCGCATCGCCGCGATCAAAGACCCTTACCTGCTGCTCAAGGCGGCCACCGAGCGGCTGAACGCCGCCCAGCAAGAGGTAGCCGAGCTGGCGCGGCTGCGGCGGCGGGTGATCCAGGATCTGCACGCGCAAGGCATGTCCTACGCCCAGATAGCCCAGGCAGCGGGCCTGACCCGAGGCCGTATCCACCAGATCCGCCACACCGGTCCGGCGCCGGAGGGGGCGTTCCTCGGCACCGGCACGATCACCATCGCCACCCCGCTCAAGCAGGACGCGATCAAGGCCCGGCCGGTGGTCGCCATGGAGGACGTCACCGCGAGCAAACGACTGGAAGACCTGGCCCGCGGCTACGGCCTGGCGGTGGAGCTGGAACACGTCCCGCTGGGCGGGCAGATCGACCTGAACCGGCCCAACCTGATCGTCATCTGCGGCCCGCGACTATCCCCTGTGGTGGGCCGGTTGTATGAGTCCGATCCGGTACTGGAGTGGGCCAAGGCCGATGACGGGCCGTGGACGCTGCACGACCGCCGCACCGGCACCGTCTACCGCTCCGGGGAGGACAGCACCCCGCCGGCCAGCGTGGACTACGCCTATCTGGGTCGGCTCGGCCGCCCGGACGGCCAGGGCAACGTACTGATCTTCACCGGCATCCACCCCCAGGGCACGTTGGGGGTGGTCAGCCTGATCACGGGTGAGATCAACACGCTGTGGGGGCAAGTGGCCGGCGACCGGTTCTCCACCGTGGTGCGCGTGGAGTACGACCCCGAAAGCGGGGAACCGGTGACGGCGGAACCGGCCGGCCCGCTGTACCGCCACCAGGAGAGCTGACGTGCGTCTCACCTTCGCCACCCGTCCCGCCGACCCTGACCGTCCCAATGAGGACTACCTCGCCGCCGCGCCGGACGCGGTGGTGCTGCTGGACGGGGCCGGCACCCCGCCCGGGTCGCAGAGCGGCTGCTCGCACGGGGTGGCGTGGTACTCGCGCATGCTCGGTTCCTCCGTGCTGGCCCTGATGACGCAGAGCCGGGGCACGCTGCCGGAGATCCTCGGTGAGGGGATCAAGGCGGTGGCCTCCATGCACGACTTCACCTGCGACCTGTCCCACGCCGGTTCACCCTCGGCGACCGTGGTCATGCTCCGTCGCGCCGGCGAGGAGCTGCAATGGCTGGTGCTGGCCGATTCGGTGCTGGTGATCGAACCGGCGGGCGCGGCCGAACCGCTGGTCATCTGCGACGACCGGGAAGCTCAGGTCGGCGCGCGGTACCGCGAGCGCATGGACGCCCTGCCCGGCGGCAGCGCCGAGCATCGGCAGGCGCACCGCGAGTACGTCGAGACCCTGCGGCAGCATCGCAACCGAGACGGCGGGTTCTGGGTCGCCGCCGCCGACCCCTCCGCTGCGGACCAGGCCCTCACCGGCACCGTCCCGGCCGGCCAGGTGACACGGGCGGCGCTGCTCAGCGACGGCGCCTCCCGACTGGTCGACCGCTTCCACCTGGCCACCTGGCCCGAAGCGCTCAACCTGCTCGACCGCCACGGCCCGGCCGCACTCATCCAGCGCGTACGCGACGCCGAACACTCCGACCCCGAAGGCACGAAGTGG
The DNA here is from genome assembly GCF_016863395.1 of Sphaerisporangium rufum. Lineage (GTDB taxonomy): Bacteria > Actinomycetota > Actinomycetes > Streptosporangiales > Streptosporangiaceae > Sphaerisporangium > Sphaerisporangium rufum. The sequence goes on from NZ_BOOU01000078.1 coordinate 3,784, forward strand.
CCGCGTGGTAAGACCTTCGACGACGCCACGGCGGCCTATCTGGTCTTCGGTGACATCGAGCAAGGCGCACCCTGACCGGCCTTCGGCTACGCCACCACCGACGATGCCCCAGGTCAGTCCTGCGCGACCGGAGATGTGCACGGTAATGCGAGAATCCGGCGCGCCGGGTTGCTGAGCGAGAACAGCGCATGAACGTGTTCGTTCGGGTCCGCGGCAGGCGCAAGCTCATCAGGGAGGCTCTCAAGGCACTGCAAGCGTCCAACTGACGCCGACGCGCATCCGACGCGGACCCCCGTAGAGCGCCGGTGACGACCATGAACAGCCGGACACACAGCAAGAGGCCCGTCACTGCGTTTTCGCTGGTGACGGGCCTCTTCTGGCTGGTGTGGCAGGTCCAGGGTTCGAACCTGGGTAGGCTGAGCCGACGGTTTTACAGACCGCTCCCTTTGGCCACTCGGGCAACCTGCCGTGCCTGCCGCTCTCGCGGTGACAGCAAGAAGAATAGCGGACTTCCGAGGTGTCTGTGACACAGGTCCGGGCGTGCCGTGATCCACACGCGGCGGGGCGTTCGTCGCTAGGGTCGTGGGGACGAGAGAGGACACCTATACCTATGGCCGACAGCAGCTTCGACGTGGTGAGCAAGATCGACCGGCAGGAGGTCGACAACGCGCTGAACCAGACGGTCAAGGAAGTTGGGCACCGCTTCGACTTCAAGGGCACCGGCGCGGACATCGCCTGGTCGGGTCAGCAGGACATCGTGATCAAGGCGAACAGCGAAGAGCGGGCGAACGCCGTCCTGGACGTCTTCAAGGAAAAGATCATCAAGCGTGGCCTGTCGTTGAAGATCCTGGACTCGGGTGAGCCGAAGCTTTCCGGCAAGGAGTACCACCTGCGGGTCGGGCTCAAGGAGGGCATCGACCAGGAGAACGCGAAGAAGATCTCCAAGCTGATCCGGGACGAGGGGCCCAAGGGCGTCAAGGCCCAGATCCAGGGGGACGAGCTGCGGGTCAGCTCGAAGAAGAAGGACGACCTCCAGGACATCATCGCCCTGCTGAAGGGCAAGGATCTGGACATCGCCCTGCAGTTCACCAACTACCGCTAGACGGACGGCAGGTCCTCCAGCCACCTGCGCGCAGCCCCGGACCAGGCGTGACGCCGGCCGGGGCTTCCGTTTCGGTGGGGCTCGTCGATCGCGCGCGTGCCGGCGGCGGATTCGCCGGCCGGTACCGAAGCCCGGGCAGGAGTCGCCTCGTCCGGTGTGACCGTCTTATCGGCATGTGACCAACGCGCGCCGGGTCCCGTCTCCTGTGGTGTGAGAACTCCACTCTTGTCCCGGAGGCGACCATCGGCACCCGGATCGAGCGGCTCTACCGGGACCACTGGCCGCTGGTCTGCGGCTACCTGCTGCGCCGCACCCGCGACCCGCACCTCGCCGAGGACCTCGCCCAGGAGACCTTCGTCAAGGCCACCCGGGCCATGCTCGGCTGGCGCGGGGAATCGCCGGCCGCGTGGCTGCTCAGCATCGCGCGCAACGTGCTCATCGACCATTTCCGGCGCCGCCGGGCCGAACTGCCGTTGCCGAACCCGGAGGAGCTGGGTGCGCCCGAGTGGGCCACCGACGCGATCGCGGTCCGCGACGTGCTCGATCGGCTGCCCGAGCAGGCACGGCGGTTGCTCGTCCTGGTCTATTTCGAAGGATTCTCCCTGGCGGAGGTGGCCGCGATGACCGGCCGGTCCACCTCGTCGGTCAAGACCGCCCTGTGGCGCGCCCGCGCCGCGTTCGCCGAGATGTACGGAGCCGTCCGATGACCGAGTCGACCGACCCGAACGTGCCCGACCTGGAGATCCCCGACTTCGATCCGAAGCGGACCCGCCGGGCCGTGCGCATGGGGGTCGTCCGCACCGCGCTGACCGTTCTCGTCCTGCTGCTGGTGATCGCCCTGCTGGCGACGGTGGGCTCGGGGTGGATCCAGCGGCGCGGTGATCGGGACCGGCGCATGTACGAGGTGCTCGGGACCGCACTGCAGATCGCCAATCCGGGGTACCGGATCCAGCTCGGTGAAATCAGCACCGCTCCGCTGTCGATGTCGCTGAAGGTGGGGATCAGCCCGGTGCGCGCCGTGGGCGGATTCACGTTCACCGCCGGGCCGGAGTTCGCCGACCGCAAGGACGAGATCACCCAGGACTTCTTCGGCCGGGTGCAGCATCCGCCGTTGGGTCACGACACCGAGACCTCGCTGACCTACGACCTCTATGACATCGGAACGGGGAACGGGCCCAAGAAGGAAATGCGCGAGGTGCTGGCCCGCCTGCCCCAGACGATGGCGGCTCTGGCGGTCGTGGAGTTCGCCACGCCGATGACCAGTACGGAACTCCTCGCTTTCGCCCGGCAGTACGGGGAGTGCCCGGACATCGTGGTCTACGAGAAGCGCCCGCGGGCGACCCCGATCACCGGCTCCATAATGACGAGACCGGCTTCGATGGATCCGCCCAAGGCCACGGATTGCAGGGACACGCCTCCGGAGACCCTGGAGGGTTTCCGGGGCTGGGTGGGCATGCTGCGCGAGCACGACGAGCACAATCTGCGGCAGTTCGGGCTGGACCTGGCCCGGCTGCGCAAGGCGGCGGCCGAGGGTAAGGCGTACGCGTTCGTCGATCCGATTTCCCGGATCCGCGACCTGCGGAAGATGATCGAAGATCCGCGGGTCACGACCATCCGGGTGTCCGACATCGCCTTCGACCTGGACAAGCCGTGACGGCGGGGCGGTGGGCGATACCGGGGCCTCGCTGGCCGCTGCCGGCCTGGCGTGACGATGATCCGGCGGATGGCCGGATAGCGCCCGTTGGCGCACGATACGGAGGAACTTGCATATCTGGCTCAGGGGCGGTTAGTACGGGCGGTGGAGCGCCGTCCCTCGAGTACCAGGAGGCCCCGTGGACGCATCTCCGGGCGGACCGGTGTTGGTCGGGGTACCACGGAACCGAGTTCGGCAGCTGCTGGCGGCCAACGTCGGAAACATGGTCGAGTGGTTCGACTGGTACACCTACTCGTTCCTGGCGGTGTACTTCGCCACCCAGGTCTTCCCCAAGGGCGCGGGTGGCAGCCTGGTGCCGCTGCTGAGCTCGTTCGCGGTTTTCGCGGTCGGGTTCTTCATGCGGCCGCTCGGCGGCCTGCTGGTGGGGGCGTTCGCCGACCGGTACGGGCGCAAGGCGGCGATGACGTTCACGATCACCCTGATGGGCGCCGGGTCGCTGCTGGTGGCGGCCACCCCGACGTACGCGGCGGCCGGGTTGCTGGCGCCGGTGATCCTCACGGTGGCCCGGCTGACGCAGGGGCTGTCGGTGGGCGGCGAGTTCGCGGCGGCCACCACGTTCCTGGTGGAGTCGGCGCCGCCCGGCCGGCGCGGGCTGTTCTCCAGCTTCCAGTACGTGAGCACGACGATCGGCCAGCTGCTCGCCTCCGGGCTGGCGGCGGTGCTGGCGGCGTCGCTGTCGGAGGCGGACATGAGCTCGTGGGGCTGGCGGGTGCCGTTCGTGGTGGGCGCGGTGGCCAGCCTGGTGGGCCTGTGGATCCGGCGCGGCGCCGAGGAGACGTCGGCGCTGGCCGAGGAGATCAAGCAGGGCCGGGCGGAGCGGCCCCGGTTGTTCGAGTTCCTGGTGAAGTACCCGACCAAGGCGTTCATGATCGTCGGGATCACCATGGCCGCCACGGTGGCCTACTACACCTGGACGACGTTCCTGCCGACGTTCGCCGAGCTCACCGTGGGGTTCGGCAAGGCGGAGGCGCTGCGCGCCGGCACGATCTCGCTGGTCTTCTTCATGGTGCTGCAGCCGCTGGCCGGCATGCTGTCCGACCGGATCGGCCGCCGGCCGATGCTGATCGCCTTCGGGCTGGGGTTCACCCTGCTGCCGGTGCCGCTGATGGGGACGCTGACCGACTCCTTCGCCAGCCTGCTGTTCGTGCAGTGCCTGGGCATGGTGTTCCTGAGCGGGTACACCGCGATCGCGGCGGCGGTGAACTCCGAGCTGTTCCCGACCCGGGTGCGCGCGTCCGGGGCCGGTTTCCCGTACTCGCTGACGGTGGCCCTGTTCGGCGGTACGGCTCCGCTGGTGGGCACCGCGCTGATCGACGCGGGCAACGCGCACCTGTTCGGCTGGTACATGTCGGCGCTGGCCCTGGCCTCGACGCTGGTGTACGTTTTCGCGCTCAAGGAGACCAAGGACCAGCCGCTGCGCTGACGCCGGGCCGGCCCGGTTCAGGGGATGGGGTCGATCATGATGCGCGGGTCGAGCAGGCTGAGCTGGTCGCCGCGGTCGGTGAGGACCGGCCAGCGGGTGTTGCGCGCGCACCAGACCACGTGCCCGGCCACCACGTCGCTGGAGCCGTCGAGCAGCTCGCCGATGTCCGGCGCCTTGCCCGCCGACAGGTCGTCGATGGTGACGCCGGGACCCATGAGCAGGTCGAACAGCTCGGCCTGGGTGTCCAGCGGGGCGATGGAGTAGACGGCGGCCAGCGCGGTGGACGGCACGCACAGCCCGCCGCCGCGGTACAGGCACATGGCGACCACGTGCCGCGAGTAGCGCGTCTTGGCCACGGCGACGTCCACCAGCGCGCTGACGTCCAGGACCCGTCCCGGGATCATGAAACCCGGGTCCGGGTCATCGGCGGGCGGCTGGCCTGGGCCCACTCCTCGTCGGTCAGCGGGGGGACGCCGAGCGCGGTGGCGGCGGTCTCCAGGTCCTCGCGGTCCAGGCTCCACCGGGCCATCAGCGTGACGGCGGCGTGCCTGGCCTCGATGTGCCGCTGCACGGCGGCGCGGATGATGTCCTCGACCCGGCGCCCTTCCAGGTGCGCCTGCCGCACCAGGGCCTCGGTCTGCACGTCGTTCAGCCGGATGGTGAATGAGGAGTGCCCCATACCGCGACGGTAGACGCCGGACGGCCCGGCGGGCACTCCCTTCGCCGCCGCGGATGCGGGATCGTCATCCTCGGTGGTGGATATGACCAACCCGGCGGGGCTCTCACCGCGTTCTTAGCGGAGAGAGGAGTGCGGATGGATCGCTATGAGGGCTTCCGCGAGTTCGTGGACGCGCGCCAGCAGGCGCTGATGCGCAGCGCCTTCCTACTGGTCGGGGACGCCCACCTCGCCGAGGACCTGCTGCAGACGGTGCTGGCCAGGGTGGCCCGGCACTGGCCGAAGCTGGCCCGGGACGGCAACCCCGAGGCCTACGCGCGCCGGTGCCTGGTCAACGAGTCGGTGTCCTGGCGGCGCCGCCGGTGGCACGCCGAGTCGCCGTCCGCGCGTCCCCCCGAACCGCCACCGCCGGCGAGCGAGGAGCGGGCCAGCCTGCACCGGATCGCGCTGCACCGCGCGCTGGCCCGGCTGGCGCCGCGCCAGCGGGCGGTCGTGGTGCTGCGCTTCTATGAGGACCTGAGCATCCAGGAGACCGCGCAGCTGCTCGGCTGCTCCGCGGGCACGGTGAAAAGCCAGACCAGCCAGGCGCTGGCCCGCCTGCGGGAGACGGCGCCCGAGCTCGCCGGCCTGCTGTCCGACGTCGATCCCGCGAGAGAGGAGGCACACCGATGACCCGACTGCACGACGCGTTCGCCGATCTCGCCGGCACCGCCCCCGAGGTGGACCTGGCCGAGGGCGCGCTGAAGCGGGCCCGCCGGCGGCGCGGCGGGACGCTGGTCACGACGCTGGCCGCGACGGCCACCGCGACGGCCGCGGTCGCGGTGGTGGTCTCCGGGATCGCGGTGCCGTCCGGCGAGCGCGGACCGGAGCGAGGGACGACCGTGACCTCCCAGGTCTCGGACGTGCTCCCGGACCGGGGCGTCGCGCCGGTGACCGCCGCTTACGCCGGCTGGTGCCGGGGTGCCTGGCGCGGTCCGTGCGCCGATTGGCGGGTCGTCACCGCCGACGGGCGGACCTACCGGGTGCCGCAGGTGATCGACCCGGTGGAGGGCGACAAGAAACTGAAGTCAGTGCTTTTCGGCCCGCTGGCCGTCAGCCTGGACGGACGCCGGATCGTCTACCAGGACCGCAAGGACGGCCTGGTCGCCCGAGACCTGGCGAGCGGAAGCCTGCGGCGCGCGCCCGTGCGGCCGGGAGCACGCAGACTGGTCCTCTCCCCGGACGGGCGCTACGTGGCCGTCGCCGGCGAGACCTCCCGGAACGGGATGCTCATCGACATCGACACCGGAGCCGCCACCGGCCTGCCCGACGGCTGGTCGCCCTTGAACGTCACGAGCAATGGTGACGTGCTGCTGGACCGGAACGGCGCGGCCATGGTCATCGACCGCACCGGGAAGCGCCGGGGGTATCTGGCCCGGGGCACGACCGCCGACCTGCGGCTCGGTGCGGTGGCGGCCGACGGCCGTACCGTGGCCGGGTGGCGGGACGGCGGGAGGTTGACCCGGCCCGGAAGGCCACCGGTCGACCGGCCCCTTGAGATCGTCACACTCGACGCGCCGTCCGGCCGGGTGATCTCGTCGGTGACGGTGCGGCGCGGCGAGGTCATCATGTCCGCCCCGGGCCACTGGCTGGACGGCGACCAGGTGCGGGTACTCCGGCTCGAACCCCGCCCCGGCAACGGTGGCAGAGATCGGATCACCACCGTCTTGGCGGTCGACGTACGCACGGGGAAGCTCCGTGAGATCGGCAGGTTCGCGGTGCCCACCTCGTCGGCGGTGTGGACCTTCCGCGGCGGCTCATGATCGCCGCTCCGGCGGGTCAGGGGTCAGCGGCGGTAGCCGGCCATGCTCTCCAGGCGGGCGACCCGGGCGGCGGTGTCGGGGTGGGTGGCGAACAGCCGGCCCACCCCGGCGCCGCGGAACGGATTGGCGATCATCAGGTGGGACGCCGAGGTCAGCCGGCTCTGCTCGGGCAGCGGCAGCCGGCGGACGCCCATCTCGATCTTGCGCAGCGCCGAGGCCAGGCCGAGCGGGTCGCCGGTGAGCCGCGCGCCGCACTCGTCGGCCTGGAACTCCCGGGACCGCGAGATGGCCATCTGGATCATGCCGGCCGCGACCGGCCCGAGGATCATCATCAGCAGCGCGCCGACCAGCCCGGGGCCGTCGTCGTCGTCCGCCGAGCCACCGAAGAAGACCGCGATGTAGCTACAGTAGGTGATGATGGTGGCCAGCGCCGCCGCCACCGAGGAGATCAGCACGTCCCGGTTGTAGACATGCGCGAGCTCGTGGGCGACCACGCCGCGCAGCTCGCGCTCGTCGAGCAGGCGCAGCAGGCCGTAGGTTACGCAGATCGAGGCCCGGCGCGGGTTGCGGCCGGTGGCGAACGCGTTGGGCTGCATGGTGGGCGAGACGTGGATCCGCGGCATGGGCTGCCGGGCGTCGGTGGAGAGCTCGCGGACGATGCGGTAGAGGGCCGGCTGCTCGACCTCGCTCACCGGCCGGGCCCGCATGGCCGACAGCGCGATGCGGTCGGAGAAGAGGTACGCCGCGCCGTTGACCAGCAGGGCGGCGCCGACGGCGAGCCGCAGGCCCCCGCCACCGCCGAGCCACGCCCCCGCCGCGAGGATCAGGGCGGACATGACGCCGAGCAGGGCGGCGGTGCGCAGGCCGTTGTGGTGCACGCTTCCTCCTTCCGACCTTCCGACGTGTCGTCCTGGTAACGCTCGGGACCTGGCCGAACGTTCCCGGCGCCGGACAGGCCGGATGGACCGGACGGGCGGGCCGGTCCGGCCGGGGCGGCGAGAAGACGATCTCCGGAGCGGCGGACGGTGGCGATGGCGGCGGGTCCAGGTCCTCGCCGGACCGGCGAGCGGTCGCGTTGCCGGGGGCTCAGGTCCTCACCGGAGCAGCGGACGGTCGCGACGCCGGCGGGGTCAGCTGTTCTCCGGGCCGGGTCCGGCCGGGGGCTGCTTCTTGGGGAGGGAGCCGGGCGGGCGGATCGCGCGCACCGCGGAGTGCGGCGCCCGGGCCGGCCGGGGCGGCGGCCCGCCGGGCAGGGCGTCCGGCCCGTCCGGCCCGGCACCGGGCCGGGGGCCGGCGCCGGCGGGTGGCTCCGCCGGGCCGGGACGGCCGGGCGCGCCGGGGGCGGGGCGGCCGTGGCCGGGACGCGCGGCGCCGCGGGCGGCGGCGCCGATCTCCTTGGGCGGCTCGGCGTTCGCCTCGTGGGCGGGCGGCGGGGGCACGGTGGCGGCCCACCCGCCGAGGCGGTCCTTCTCGTGCAGCAACTCCCGGATGTCGTACTCGGCGTACTCGAACTCCGGCGACCAGAACAGCGCGTCGAACGGGCACACCTCGATGCAGATGCCGCAGTACATGCACAGGGAGAAGTCGATGGCGAAGCGGTCGAGCACGTTGTGCGCGCGGGGGCGGCCGCCCCCGGCGGCCGGGGTGGTCTCCTTGTGCGAGTCGATGTAGATGCACCAGTCGGGGCACTCGCGGGCGCAGAGCATGCAGACGGTGCAGTTCTCTTCGACCAGGGCGATGACCCCGCGGCTGCGGGGTGGCAGCCCGGGTCGCACCTCGGGGTAACCCGGGGTGTCCGCGCTGCTCAGCGGGGGGTTAAAGGCGGCATCGAGCCCTTTCTCCGCCCCTTCTCCTGGTGTACC
>NZ_BOOU01000079.1 GCF_016863395.1 Sphaerisporangium rufum
GGTTCCTCATCATGGCGCACATGTGCGGTGCCGGAAACGCGGGGGCCACCGCCGGCTGACTGATTTGCCCTAATCATCAGGTTCTCTGGTGGCTATTCAGGCGGAGCGCCTCGTCCTTGTGGTCGATGCGCGGGGACAGGGAAAGCCGTATTCTTCGCGTTATGCACCCGACCAACGGCCACGGGGGCCCGGGATCGGGGACGCCGGACGGCCCTCCCCACCAGTCAGGAGACCCGAACGGCCCGACCGCCCCGCGGCCGCGCCAGCCGGCCCGGCCGTTGCCCGGCCCCGCGCAGCGGCCCGAGGCGCGTCCGGGTGACGATCGGGCCGGCACCTTCCCTCCGCGCCCCTCCCCGGGTCCGCCGCCCCCGCCGCCACCCCGCCCCGAGCCCCGTCCGGCCCCGGGACGTCCGGCGTACGGCCGGCCGGGCCCCTACGGCCGGCCGTCCCACGGCGATCGGCCGCACCATCCGGGCCCCGGGCCGGCCCGCCCGCCGTTCGCGCATCCGGGCCCGGCGGCGAACCAGGGGCCGTTCCCGCCACCCGGCCCCGGGCTGGCGCCCTACACCGCGGCGCACCCGCCCGGCCCGTACCGGCCCCCCGGCCCGCCCGGGCATCCCGGGCATCCCGGCGCCTACCCGCCGCGGCCGCCGTACCCGCCGCCCGGGCCGCCGCCGAACTCGTCCTCCGGCACCAGCGTGCTGTGGGCGATCGCGCCGCTGCTGACCTGTGGCAGCGCCACCCCGTTCACCATGGGATACGCCGCCGTCAAGCTGCGCAGCAAGCTGCTGTGGCTGGCGACGGTCGGGTACTCGGTGGGCCTGGTGGCCTTCGTCGCGGGCCTGAGCGGCAGCGGAGACATGTACGAGTTGCTCGGCGCGCTCGGGATCAGTGCGAGCTGGGTCGGCGGCACCGTGCACTCGCTGATCATCCGCAACCGGGTGTTCGAGTCCAATGACTCCCCCAACGACCAGGCCATCGCCCTCGCCCAGCACCGGCGCGAACTGCGGCAGGAGGCCCGCGAGCTGGCCGAGCGCGATCCGGCCCTGGCCCGGGAGCTGCGCATCGGGCGGCCCGACCTCCCCCGGCAGTACGACGACGGCGGGCTGGTCGACATCAACCACGCCCCGGCGCCGGTGATCGCCCAGCTGCCCGGCCTGACCGACGAACTGGCCCAGCGGATCGTCCAGGCCCGCTCCGAGGTCGGCGCGTTCATCTCGGCCGAGGACGTCTCCGTCGCGCTGAACCTGCCGCCGCACCTCACCCCGGGCTTGGCCGATCTGACCGTCTATATCCCCTGACCCGGTACCCGGCACCCGCCGGGGCCCCGGCCGCACGGCGGGCGGCCGGGGAAAGCATGCGGAAGGCGATCCATCTCCGTATTGTTCGCAGATATGCAGCCAGGCAGGCCCTCCTCCGCCACCACCGCGGCCAGCGTCGTCTGGGCGCTGGCTCCGCTGTTCACCTGTGGCTTCGCCACCCCGTTCACGATCGGGTACGCCGCCTGGCGCCGCCGCGCCCCGGCCCTTGCCGTCGCCGCGCTGCTCTACCTGGCCGGCTTCGTCCTCTCCATGGTGCTCGTCGTGGTCTACGAGTCGACGGACTACCCCGACTGGGCGGCCGTCCTGATCGTGCTCTGCCTGTTCACCTGCTGGATCGGCGGGCTCATCCACTCCCTGGCGATCCGGTCGGCGGTGTTCGCCCCCCGCCCGGCCGCCTTCGGCACCGCCGGGCCGGGCGGCGGGTTCCCCCGGCCGTCCCACCCCGCCGGCCACCCCGCGCCGGCCACCCCGCCCGGCCGGTATCCGGGCCATCCCGCGGCTGGACCGGCCGGCCGGCCCGGGTACGCGGTACCCGCCACGCCTCCCAGGTACGCCGGGCGTTCGGAGCCGCCCGGCGGCCGTCCCGGACCGGGCGCGGCGCCGGTCCGCCGCTCCGCTCCGCCGGGCGGGCCCGCCATGCCCGCCGCCGCATCCGCCCGGCCCGGCATGCCCGGCATGCCCGGCATGCCCGCCGGTCCGGGGACACCGCCCCGAGGGCCGGGCCGCCACTCCGGCCCGTACGACGCCCCGCACGACGCCCCGTACGACGCCCGGGCGGCGATGGCCGCGCACGCAGGACCGCCCGCCGGACCGCCCGCAGGTCCGGCCCTCGGCCCGCACCGTACGGGGCCGGTATCGGGTGGGTCGGTACCGCCGGTCCAGGACCGGCCCGGCGGTGCGCCGGCTCCGCAGGCGTACGACACGGCGTCCCGTACGGGGTATCCCTCGCCGCAGGACGGGTCCGGTCGCCTGGACGGCCGTTCCGCCCGGCCGCCGGCTGCCGCGCGCCACGGCGGGCCGGCCGGGCGGGTGCCGCCGACCCCCACCCGGCTGGAGACGCGCACCCCCGGTGACGTGCCTCCCGCCGGGACCTCACCCGGGCGCGCGCCCGGCCCGCTACCGCCCGGGGAGCCCCGGCAGATCGGCCCGTACCGGCTGACCGGCTGCCTCGGCCAGGGCGGGCAGGGCGCGGTGTACCTCGGCGAGACACCGGACGGCGCGAGGGTCGCGGTCAAGGTGCTGCACGCGCGGCTGGCGGCGGAGAGCGGCGCGCGGCAGCGGTTCCTGCGCGAGGTGGAGGCGGCCCGCCGGGTGGCCCCGTTCTCCACCGCCCGGGTGGTGGACGCCGGGGTGGCCGACGACCGGCTGTTCATCGTCAGCGAGTACGTCGAGGGGTCCTCGCTGGAGGAGCTGGTGCGCGAGCGCGGGCCGCGCGGCCACGACGGCCTGGTCCGGCTGGCGCTCGGCACCGCGGGCGCGCTGGCCGCCATCCACCGGGCCGGCATCGTGCACCGCGACTTCAAGCCGAGCAACGTGCTGATCGGCGCGGACGGTCCCCGGGTGGTCGACTTCGGCATCGCCCGGGTGCTGGACCAGGCCACCGCCACCTCCAGCGGCGTCATGGGCACCCCCGCGTACATGTCGCCCGAGCAGGTGGCCGGCGAGCGGGTGGGGCCCGGGTCGGACGTGTTCAGCTGGGCGGCGACGATGGTCTTCGCCGCGACCGGCCGGCCGGCGTTCGGCGACGACAACATCGCCGCGGTGTTCAACCGGATCTTCACCCAGCGGCCCGACCTGTCGGCGCTGCCGGGGCCGCTGGCCCGGGTGGTGGACCGCTGCCTGGAGAAGCGCCCGGAGAACCGGCCCTCGGCCGCCGACGTGATGCTCGCCATCGTCAACTGAGCCGCGGGCGCCGGGATCGCCCGCCGGCACGGCGAGCACGAGACCGTGAGTACGAGGACGTCGGCAGGCCATCGAGACCGGCCACGACCGAGCGCTGTCGATTGAGCCGCATCGACCGAGCCGTGTCGAGCGAGCCGGCCCGGCCACCCGGGATGCCCGGCCGCTTGGGATGCCCGGCCACGGCTCGCGCGTCCGGTAGTGGACGGCATGGCCGCCGGCGACGGCGGGTATGCCGGAACCCATGACACGGGGGAGCGAGGGTCCGCGCACGGCACGGCCGCGGGGGGTGGTCCGGCGCTGAGCCGTGGCCGGTCGCGCACCGCCGCCGTCCGATCAAGCACGGCCGACCCCGCGACCGGACGGCGATCCCGCTGGCCGGCCGGCGGTCGCCGGGCCGAACGGCCGGGCGACGCCGCCAAGCGTGGATGCGCGACCCCCGGGGGGTTGAGGGGCCGGAAATATGGGGTCCAGAAGTGTTCACCGGCGTCATGGCACGTCGTGACGGCCTGGTGCCGGTGGGGAAACGGGGGGCTGGTGTGGTAATTCCGATTTCCAGAACGCATAAGCCTGGTGAGGCCGCGTGCGCGTCGCCTAAGTTTGCAGGCGGCGTTGACGGCCTGCGCGGTTCGCCGCGGGTTCGCGGCCGTCAGCGGAGCGGTGCGGGTGGTGTCTCCCGGCCGGATCCCGTCGCGGCCCGGGCCGTGGGAAGGAGATCGCATGCCGTCGCCTGACGCCGCCCGTTGCCGGGCCGACATGGCCGCGGTCGCCAGGGCCACGCACGAGATCCTCGCCGCGGTCGCCGCGGTGCCACCGCTGCTGGGCCACCGCACCTGGCACGGGTCACCGGCCGACGTCTGGGCCGCCGACTGGACCGCGCGCGGCGCCCGCCTCACCGCCCTGCTGCACGCCGTGCTGGCCGAGCAGCCCCGCCTGATCGCCCGGGTCGAGGCGGCCGAGCACCGCGGGCTCGCGTCCTAGCGCGGCGGGGAGGGACGACATGGGCGACCCGGTGGGCGTGGACCCCGCCGCGTTACGAGAGCTGGCCGGCCGCCTGCGGCGGTTGCAGGCCCTGCTGGCCGAGCACGCGCCGGCCATCCGCCAGAAGATGCGCTGCTGGGACAGCGAGCTGGACTTCGCGCTGCTCCCCCGGCTGGTCGACGAGGCACTGCGCGACGCCCGCGACATGGACGCGCGGGCGGGGCGGGCGCACGAACTCGCCACCGACCAGGGCTGGCGCCCGGCTCCGGCCGGCCCGGGCGTCCCGGAACCACCGGCCGTCACCCTGGACTGGACGGCCACCGGGCACGCCGCCGGGGAGGCGGCGCGGGACGTGGCCGGCCTCGCCGAGGTGCAGGCCGCCGGTGACCCGGCGCACGCGCTCGCCCGGCTGGCGGAGCTGCCCGCCGGCCTGACCCGGCACCTCGGCGACCAGGCGTACCTGGCCGCGTTCTGGGCCGAGGCGACCCCGCTGGCGCTGCAGGCCGCCCGGGTGCTGCGCGACCGGGCCGGCGTCGCGCCGTTCGGCGCGGCGAGCTCGGGCGTGCTGCGCGCGCTCGGCGCCTCGCTGGCGGCGGCCACCCAGATGCGCACCGGCACCGGCGCCGACCGGCGCCCGCTGCTGTCGGCGGCGACCCGGGAGGCCATCATCCGGCCGGCCGATCCCTGGTCGGTCGGCATGCTGTTCGAGTACGGCCCGGACGGCAAGGCCTGGGACTCCGACTTCCTCGCCGACATGGCCCGCGCCATGCTGGACGCCACCGCCACCGCCACTGGCACCGGTCCTCGCACCGCCACCGGCGCCGGACTCGGGCCTGGGGCGCCTGGCCCGGCGGCGACGAGTCGCCCGGCCGGCCCGTCCCCCGGTGCGACGCCCCTGCCAGGCACGCCCCAGATCGGCGGTCCCCAGATCGGCACGGGCCCGATCGACACGCCCCCGATCGGCATACCCTCGACCGGCACGGCCTCCATCGGCGCGGCCCCGAGTGGCGCGGTCCCGGGTGGCGCGGGCCTGGCGGGTACGGACCCTGGTGGTGCCGCCGACGATCTGGCGGCCCTGTGCGCGGTGCTGGGCCGGGCGAGCGAGAACGGGCACGCGGCCCGGCACGTGCTCGGTCACCCGGTGACCGGCGCCCGGTACGCCGCCATCCTGGTCGGCGACCGGCCGGGGATGGACGGGCACGCGGCCGAGTTCCTGCGGGCCGCGGTGTCCGCGGTGCGCGGCCCGGGCGCGGACGCCGAGGAGTCGGCGCGGTCGGTGGCCGCCATCGTCCAGGCGACCGCCGCCTTCGCGGCGGCGCGTCCCGGCGCGGTGCTGCCGCCCCGGATCCGGGCGGCGCTGTTCCACGTCGCGGCCCGGTACCTGCCGGACCTGGCCGCCGGCGCGGGCCGGCCCGGCGTCCCGGGCGCGGCGCGGTTCGGCGGCCGGGCCGGGCATCCGTGGACGGCGGTGGTGGACGGCGCGGCGCTGCCGGCCTTCCTCGGCCAGGCGCTGCGCGAGCCGGTGGACGCCGGCACGCTGCGCGGTCTGCTGGACGCGCGGCAGCCGCTCACCGTGGCGGCCACCGCGCTGGACCCGGACGGCACCGACCATCTCGGCGCGGTGGCCCGGCTGCACGAGGTGGTCGACGAGGTGGAGCGGGCGCTCGGGCTCGACGCGGCGGGCCGGGCCGCGGTGGCCGCCGCCCGCCGCCGGGCGTCCGCCGCCGCGGCGGCCCGGGGCTCGTGGATGTACGACTTCACCGGCCCGTGGAGCGCCACCGCCGTCACCCGCTTTCTCACCGGGGCGGCACCGGTCTCCCTCGCCGAGTCCGTCGTGGCCGGGGCCGCCCGCCTTCCCGGCCCGAGGACCAGATGACCGGCCGTCCGGCCGGGACGCCCGCCGGCACCGGCCGGCCGGGCCGGTGCCACCGCGGCCACCGCCCCGGCGCACCAGGGGGGCGCTCGGCCTCGATTCACCGCCGGCTGGACGGCTCCGGCCCTCGCGCGCCGCGGCGTCCGGTCCACCGGATGCCGCTCACCGAACCGCACCACCGGACGCCGCCGGCCAGGCGGTACCCCCACGGCCCCATAGGGAGCAGGTGATCGACATGTCGGACGTCCGGTCCGCGCCGGCCGGTGGCCGGGACGCCGCGCTGCACGAGGTGGTGCCGGGGGTGTTCGCCTGGGTGCAGCCGGACGGCACCTGGTGGCTGAACAACGCCGGCGTCGTGACCGGCGGCGACGGCTGCCTGCTGGTGGACACCTGCGCCGGCGAGCGGCGTACCCGGCGGTTCCTGGCCGCCGCCGGGGCGGCCACCGGCGGCGCCCCGGTGCGGGTCGCGGTCAACACCCACCAGCACGGCGATCACACCTATGGCAACAGCCTGCTGCCCGCGTCCACCGTGATCATCGCGCATGAGGCGACCCGGGCCGGGCTGCTGGCCGACCCGATCATCGACGGCTGCCCGCCGGTCTGGGATCCGGTGCCCGACTGGGGTGCGGTGACCCGCCGGGTGCCGGAGGTGACGCTGCGGTCGGAGCTCACGGTGTTCGCCGGCGAGCGGCGGGTGGAGCTGCGCCATCCCGGATACTCCGCGCACACCGCCGGGGACGTGGTGGCGTGGCTGCCCGCCGAGCGGGTGCTGTTCACCGGCGATCTGATCTTCAACGGCCTCACCCCGCTGGTCTTCATGGGGTCGGTGGACGGCGCCCTCCGGTCGCTCGACTGGCTGGCCGCCTTCGACCCGGCGCGGGTGGTGCCCGGCCACGGCCCGTTGGCGACCGCCGCCGAGTTTCCGGACGTGCTGGCCGCGCACGAGCGGTACTACCGGCTGGTGCTGGCCACCGCCGCGGCGGGGCGCCGGGACGGGCTGACCCCGCTGGAGGCGGCGCGGCGCTGCGAGCTGGGCGAGTTCGCCGGATGGGCCGACGCCGAGCGGCTGGTGCTCAACCTGCACCGGGCCTACCTCGACGCGGCCGGCGGCGGCGAACTCGACCTCCTCGCGGCGTTCGGCGACGCGATCGCGTTCCACGGCGGGCCGCTGCCGACCTCGCTCTGACGGCCGGCCACCACCGACCCCGCTGCCGGCCGGTCGCCACCGGCGCGCGCTACCGGCGGGCCGCCGCCGACTCTCTCCGGCGGCGGGCGACCACCGACTCCCCCGGCAGCGCGCCGCCACCGACGCGCTGACACGACGGGCCCCGCCGGCTCCCTTTGCGGCGGGTCGCCATCGGTGCGCTCCACCGGGAAACCCACGCGCACTCCCCAGGGCGGCGGGCCGCTCCCGGCCGCTGCCCGGTCCTAGCCGGCCACCCGGTCACCCTCGACCGGATCAGCGGGCGGGCCGAGGGCGGCGCCCAGCGCGCGCAGGGCCTCGGTCAGCCGCGGCCCGGTGAGCGCGCCGTCCGGGTCGACCAGCCACTGCGCGGCCACTCCGGCAAGTAGTGCGTGATAGAGGGCGCCGGCCTGTTCCGCCGGCAGGGTGACCCCGAGATCGCCGAACAGCTCGGCCAGGCCGTGCCGGGCCTGCCCGGCGGCCTCGGTGAACGCGGTGCCGAGCTCGGGCGTCTGGTGGATGTGGGCCAGCAGCTCGAACTGCATGGCCCACAGCGGGCGGTCCGCCTCGAAGGTGCGGATCACCGCGGTCCACACCGCCTGGAAGCGCTCGGCCGGCGTCGACGCCGGGCCGGTCGCCGTGGCCAGCGCGCGGCCGAGGCCCTCTCCCCACTCCTCCATGGCCTGGTGGAGTGCGGCATTGAGCAGCGCTTCCTTGGACCCGAAGTGGTAGCCGATCGCGGCCAGGCTTGCCACGCCGGAGGCCGCCGCGATGTCGCGGGCGGTCGTGCGGGCGTACCCCTTCTCGTACAGGCAGCGCTTGGCACCGGCCAGCAGGTCTTCCCGATTACCCATGGCCGCATCCTACCGCATGTCTCATACATACGTATCAAACAAATGTATTGAACGCTCTTCTGATACATTTGTACTATCGGTGCCATGAAGAACCAGCGCATCCTCATCTCCGGCGCCGGGATCGCCGGCCTGACGCTCGCGCACTGGCTGCGCCGGCACGGCTTCACCCCGACCGTGGTGGAGCACGCCCCGGCGCCGCGGGCCGGCGGCTACAAGATCGACATTCGCGGTGCCGCCGTCGAGGTGGCCCGCCGGACCGGCATCCTGCCCGAGGTCCGGCGCGCCCGCACCGACGTGCGGGAGGCCGCCGTCGTCGACGCGCGCGGCCGCCGGGTCGCCGCTATGACCGGTGACACCTTCGGCGGGCGCAGCGGCGAGGACGCCGAGATCCTGCGCGGCGACCTGTTGCGCCTGGTGCACGACGCGGTCCCCGGCGAGGTGGAGGTCGTCTTCGGCGAGCGGGTGACCGGGCTGGACGACACCGGGCAGGAGGTGACCGTCACCTTCGCGAGCGGCGCGACGCGCGCGTTCGACCTGGTCATCGGCGCGGACGGCCTGCACTCGGGCACCCGGGCGCTGGCCTTCGGACCGGAGGAGCACCACGTCCACGACCTCGGCTACCGCGTCGCGGCCGGCAGCGTGCCCAACCACCTCGGCCTGGACCGCTGCGAGCTGACCTACGTCGCCCCGGGCCGGACCGCGCTCACCTACAGCACGGCCGGCGCCGCCGGCGCCACCGCCATGTTCCTGTTCGCGAACGACTCCGGCGGCCCGGCCACCGCGGCGGCGGGCGACCGGGACCGCCGGCACGCGGCGCTCGCCGCGGCGTACGCCGGCGAGGGCTGGGAGGTGCCGCGGCTGGTGGAGGGCGTCCGGGACGCCCCGGACTTCTACCTCGACTCGCTCAGCCAGGTGCGGATGGACCGCTGGTCGAGCGGCCGGGTGGCGCTGGTCGGCGACGCCGCGTACTGCGCGTCCGCCGCCTCCGGTCAGGGCACCAGCCTCGCCCTGGTCGGTGCCTACGTGCTGGCCGGCGAGCTGGCCGCGGCCGGCGGGGACCACGTGGCCGGGTTCGCCGGGTACGAGCGGCGGATGCGCCCGTTCGCCGAGATCAACCAGCGGCTGGGGCCGGCCAACATCCGGCGGATGGTGCTGCGGACTCCGGCCCAGGTCTGGGTGACCATGAAGGCCCTGTCGATCGTCCGGCGGCTGCCCGGCGCGGACCGGATGATGGCCAAGGCCATGGCGCCGCTGCACCGGGCGGCGAACGCCATCGACCTCCCCGCCTACTGAACGGCGACGCGCACGACCGGCCCGCACGACCGGCCCGCACGACCGGGCCGCATGACCGGGCCGCGCTTCCCCGCCTCGCGCCGAAGATCCCCGGACGGGAGTGCCGGCCCGCCCGATCGGGCTGCGTCTTTCGTCATCTTGCGAAATGGTGGAACAGATCGCGATAACGAGGTCCAGGAGGGGTCATGGAACGACGGGTGGTGGTGTCCGGGGGTGGCACCGGCATCGGGCTGGCGACGGCACGGGCCTTCGCCGAGGACGGCGACCGGGTGGTCATCGTGGGCCGGCGGGCCGAGGTGCTCAAGGAGGCGGCCACCCGGCTGAACACCGCCTTCGACGCCGACCTGGTGAGCTGGGTGCCGGCCGACCTGTCCGACGCGGCGCAGGCCGAGGCGGCGGTCGGAGAGATCTCCGCCGCCGGGCCGGTCGACGTGGTCGTCACCAACGCCGGCGGCAACGCCTCGTTCGGCCATGACGGCACGCTCGCGGGCGTGGCGGACGCCTACCGGAGCAACTTCGCGATGAACGTGCTCACCGCGGTGCTGCTCACCGAGGGCCTGCTACCGGTGCTGCGCCGGCCGGGCGGGCGCGTCGTGCACCTGTCATCGGTCGCCGCGGTCCGCGGACCGGGGGCGTACGGCGGGGCGAAGGCCGCGCTGCACGCCTATACCTTCGAGCTCGCCCAGCGCCTCGGGCCGGAAGGCGTGACGGTCAACGCGGTGGCCCCGGGGTTCACCGAGGACACCGAGTTCTTCGGCGGCCGGGCCACGCCCGAGTTCATCCGGTCGAGGGTCGACCAGACCCTGGTCGGCCGGGCGGGCACCCCGGCGGAGATCGCCGCGGCGGTCCGCTATCTCGCCTCGCCGGAGGCCGGTTACGTCACCGGCCAGATCCTGCACATCAACGGCGGCGCCATGTTCGGCCGCTGACCGCCGGCACCGGGCCGGCGGGCTCAGCCGCCGGGCGGCGTCTCGTTCCGGCCGGCTTGTTCCCGGCCGGGCTGTCCCCGGCGGGCTCTCACTCGGCCGGCTTGTCCTCGGCCGGCTCCCCGGCC
>NZ_BOOU01000080.1 GCF_016863395.1 Sphaerisporangium rufum
GCGCGCGGGCCGCGCACCGGCGGCGGCACCCCGGCGCCGGGGCCCCAGCCGGCCGGCACGCCCGGCGGCAGGGTCTTGCGGCGGCTCGGCGACCCCTGGCCGGACTCGCCCGGCTCCTTGGCCCCCGGCCACGGCCGGGCGACCCGCGCGGCGAGCACGAAGTCCTTGCGCAGCGGGTGGCCCTCGAAGCCGTCCGGCAGCAGCAGCGGGACGAGGTTCGGGTGGCCCGCGAAGACCACGCCGAACATCTCGAAGGTCTCCCGCTCGTGCCAGTCGGCCCCCCGGTACAGGCCGGTGGCGGTGGGCAGCCGGGGGTCGGCGCGCGGCACCCGGGTGCGGGCCAGCAGGTGCCGGCGCCGCGCCGGGTCGAACAGGTGCGCCACCACCTGGAACCCCTCCGGCGGGTCGTCCACCCCGGTCAGCCAGTCGAAGAAGGCGAAGCCGAGCTCGTCGCGGGCGAAGGCGAGCATGTCGAGCCAGCGGGCCGCCACGACGTCCACGGTGGTCTCGCCGAACGACTCGGTGATCTCGGCATCGGAGCCGAACCGCCCGGCCAGCGCCGCCTTCACCGGCCCGCCTCCGGCCGGCGATCGCCGGCGGGCGCGACCGCGATCTTGTCCTGGAGCTTCATGATGCCGTGCATCAACGCCTCCGGCCGGGGCGGGCAGCCGGGGACGTACACGTCGACCGGGATGAGCTGGTCCACGCCCTTGGTGACGCAGTAGGAGTCCCAGTAAGGGCCGCCGGAGTTGGCGCAGGCACCGAAGGAGATGACGTACTTGGGGGCCGGCAGTTCCTCGTACAGGCGGTGGACGGCGGACGCCATCTTGTCGGTCACCGTGCCCGAGACGATCAGCAGTTCGGCCTGCCGGGGGCCGCCGGCGAACGGCAGGACGCCGAATCTCATGAAGTCGGGCCGGCTCGTCGAGGTGGCGACGAACTCGACGGCGCAGCAGGCCAGCGCGAAGTTGAAGACCCACATCGAGTAGCGCCGCCCCCAGTTGACGACGAAGCGCATGGGCCGGGGCGCGAGCTCGGAACCCGGGCCCACGGTCGGCATCGGAAGGTCGGTGGCGGCCACCCGGCCATTCTCCTCCCTCCGCCGGACCGGATCGCATCCAGGCGGCCCGCGCCGGAGGCGCACCGGCTGCCGGACGGGCCGGCCGGACGCGCGTCCCGGCCGGCACGGCGGGCCGTCGCCCGACCAAGTGCTGACAGATCTCTGACAGCACCAGTCCCTCCAGGGGTACATCTTCGTCACCTTCTACCGCCCGCCGGCACGCGACGGCGGCGATCGGGGAAGGTATCCGGGCACGTCGAGGGGGATACCACCGGAACACCAGACGGCCACGATGGGCCCGGCGCATGCTCTGGGTGACATGTGACACCCTGATTCATCGGAGGAAGGAACGTATAGTTGGGCAGCGTGACCAGGAACGTGCTCTACTCCCGCTTGCACGTTGATCTGTGCCGCCTCGCCGGAGGGCTGTGTAGCTCGGGCCGCCTTCGACGGTGACCCGGGACGCCCCCGATCTCGGCCCGGGCATGCCACGCCCGGGCGCCGTCGCCCCGCCGGGACCCCCGACGACGTGGGAATCTCCGCGCGACCGAGATGGTTGCACCACGTCGGGAGACCGGCCCGCCCCCTGTTCGACGCGCATGCGTAAAGAAGCCCGCGCAGCCCTAGGGATCTAGCATGGAAATGTACATGTGCCACGAGCGACGGCGCCCAGACGCGTCGAGGAGGACCGAGCTGTGACCAAGCAGGTTCAGCAACTCGACCGCGTGATCATCCGATTCGCGGGCGACTCCGGCGACGGCATGCAGCTGACCGGTGATCGCTTCACGGCGGAGACCGCGGAGTTCGGGAACGACGTCTCCACCCTCCCCAACTTCCCGGCCGAGATCCGCGCCCCGGCCGGCACCCTGCCCGGCGTGTCCAGCTTCCAGCTGCATTTCGCCGACCACGACATCCTCACCCCCGGTGACGCGCCCAACGTCCTGGTGGCCATGAACCCGGCGGCGCTGAAGGCCAACCTCGGCGACCTGCCCCGCGGCGCGGACATGATCGTCAACACCGACGAGTTCACCAAGCGCAACCTGCAGAAGGTCGGCTACGCCGCCAGCCCGGTCGATGACGGCTCGCTCGCCGAGTGGCGGGTGCACGCGGTGCCGCTGACCTCGCTGACGGTCAAGGCCCTCGAGGGCTTCGACATCTCCAAGAAGGACGCCGAGCGGGCGAAGAACATGTTCGCGCTCGGCCTGCTGTCCTGGCTGTACCACCGGCCGACCGAGGCGACGGTCAAGTTCCTGCAGGGCAAGTTCGCCAAGAAGCCGGACATCGCCCGGGCCAACATCGCGGCGTTCCAGGCCGGGTGGAACTACGGCGAGACCACCGAGTCGTTCTCGGTGTCCTACGAGATCAAGCCGGCCAGCCTCACCCCGGGCGTGTACCGCAACATCTCCGGCAACCAGGCGCTGGCCTACGGCCTGATCGCCGCCTCGGTGCAGTCGGAGCTGCCGCTGTTCCTCGGGTCCTATCCCATCACCCCGGCCTCCGACATCCTGCACGAGCTGTCCAAGCACAAGCGGTTCGGCATTCGCACCTTCCAGGCGGAGGACGAGATCGCCGGGGTGGGCGCCGCGCTCGGCGCGGCGTTCGGCGGCGCGCTCGGCGTCACCACCACCTCCGGGCCGGGCGTGGCGCTGAAGGCCGAGACCGTCGGCCTGGCGGTCACCACCGAGCTGCCGCTGATCGTGGTGGACGTGCAGCGGGCCGGCCCGTCGACGGGCATGCCGACCAAGACCGAGCAGACCGACCTGCTGATGGCGCTGTACGGCCGCAACGGCGAGTCACCGGTGCCGGTGATCGCCCCGGCGACCCCGTCGGACTGCTTCGCCGCCGCGCTGGAGGCGGCGCGGATCGCCGTCAAGTACCGCACGCCGGTCATGCTGCTGTCGGACGGCTACCTGGCCAACGGCTCCGAGCCGTGGCGGCTGCCGGAGATCGACGACCTGCCGGACCTGCGGGTGGAGTTCACCACCCAGCCGAACGGCGACGACGGCGAGACCTACCTGCCGTTCAAGCGCGACCCGCGCACGCTGGCCCGGCCGTGGGCGGTCCCCGGCACGCCCGGCCTGGAGCACCGGATCGGCGGCATCGAGAAGGCCGACGGCTCCGGCAACATCTCCTACGACCCGGACAACCACGACCTGATGGTCCGGCTGCGCCAGGGCAAGATCGATGGGATCGCCCGGGACATCCCGGCGCTGGAGGTCGATGACCCCGACCGCGACGCCCGGGTGCTGGTGCTCGGCTGGGGCTCCACCTATGGGCCGATCGCCGCGGCGGTGCGCCGGGTGCGGCGGGCCGGCGGCAAGGTCGCCCAGGCCCACCTGCGCCATCTGAACCCCCTGCCGGCCAACACCGGCGAGGTGCTCCGCTCCTACGACAAGGTCCTACTGCCCGAGATCAACCTCGGCCAGCTCGCGTTGCTGCTGCGGGCGCGCTTCCTGGTCGACATCATCAGTTACAACCGCGTGCGCGGCCTTCCGTTCAAGGCCGAAGAGCTGGCCGGAGTGATCCAGGACGTGATCGACAGTGAGTGATATCGCGACGAACGGGCTCCGTTACGTGACCCCCAACGGGGGCACCGGGCTCACCCTCGTCCCCCGTACCGACGAGAAGCAGACGCTCAAGGACTTCAAGAGCGACCAGGAGGTCCGCTGGTGCCCGGGGTGCGGCGACTACGCCATCCTGGCCGCCGTGCAGGGCTTCCTGCCCGAGCTCGGCCTGCGGCGGGAGAACATCGTCTTCGTCTCGGGCATCGGCTGCTCCTCCCGGTTCCCCTACTACCTGAACACCTACGGGTTCCACTCGATCCACGGTCGCGCGCCGGCGATCGCCACCGGGCTGGCCGCGTCCCGGCCGGACCTGTCGGTGTGGGTGATCACCGGTGACGGCGACGCGCTGTCCATCGGCGGCAACCACCTGATCCACGCGCTGCGCCGCAACGTCAACCTGAACATCCTGCTGTTCAACAACCGGATCTACGGGCTGACCAAGGGCCAGTACTCGCCGACGTCCGAGGTCGGCAAGATCACCAAGTCGACGCCGATGGGGTCGCTGGACCGGCCGTTCAACCCGATCTCGCTGGCGCTCGGCGCCGAGGCGAGCTTCGTGGCCCGCACGCTCGACTCCGACCGCAAGCACCTGCAGTCGGTGCTGCGCGAGGCGGCGGCGCACCGGGGCGCGAGCCTGGTCGAGATCTACCAGAACTGCAACATCTTCAACGACGGCGCCTTCGACCAGATGAAGGACCCGGCGCTGCGCGACGACATCACGCTGCGCCTGGAGCACGGCCTGCCCATCGTGTCGGCGTCCAAGGCGGTGCGCCGGGCGGCGAACGGCGGCATCGAGGTGGTGGACCGCGCGTCGGTGGCCGAGGACGAGATCCTGGTGCACGACGCGCACAACCCCGACCCCTCGGTGGCGTTCGCGCTGTCCCGGCTGGACGAGCCGGCGTTCGAGCACGTGCCGCTCGGCATCTTCCGGTCGGTCGACCGGCCGGCCTACGACACGCTGATGGCCGAGCAGCTGAAGGAGGCCGAGGGCACCCGCGGCCCGGGCGTGCTCGGCGACCTGCTGCACGGCGGCGACACCTGGCGCGTCGGCTGACGATGCGGATGGGAAGGGCCCGCCACGGACGACCGTGGCGGGCCCTTTCAGTTCAGTCCATCAGCCGCCGGCGGGGACGGGCTTGCCGTCCTCCCAGACGTTGCCCGACCACTCGTTGCCGGAGCCGTTCTTGTCCCAGTAGGCGACCGGGCCGTTGTAACCGCCCTTCGGCCACACGTCCTTGCTGAACACGTTGCCGACGACCTTGATGTTGGCCGAGGTGCCCTTGCTGCCGCCGCCGCCGTACAGCGAGTAGCCGCCGCCGGCCAGGAAGTTGCCCTCCACGGTGACGTTGCGGACCACGCCGAAGTCCTGGAACAGCGCGATGGCGCCGGTCTGCTCCAGAGTGTTGATCACCGTGTTGCCGCGGATGACCAGCTTCGCGCCGGACGGCGGGCCGCTGGTACACATGATCATGTCGGTGTGGTCGCCCGAGTAGTACTTGGGATCGTGGAGGTAGGAGTCCTCGATCAGGCCCTGCTCGGTCAGGATGCCGTTGCTGATCGTGTGGATGTCGACCCGCCGGACGGTGAGATCGCCGCCCTGGTTGATGATGCCGAACTGGGTGCGCTGGCGGCCGTTGCCGAAGATCTCGCTGTTCTCGACCTTCAGCCCGCTCTTGCCCTGCCGCTGGATGATGCCCCATTCGCCGGGCGCGGCGGCCACCCGGGTGTTGCGGATGGTCACGTTGTCGGCGGCGACGTTGATCTCGCCGCGGACGTCCATCCCGTCGATGACCGTGCCGTCCTTGGTGATGGTGATCGACTCGCTCGACTTGAGCGAGGTGCCGGCCGGCACCCCGGTGTCGCCCGGGCCGGGGAAGTCGCCGGTGGAGGGCGGCGGGCCGGACTGGGTCGGCTTGGCGGTGGGGGTCGGCTCGCGGGTCGGCTGCTTGGTGGGGTCGGCCGTCAGCGAGGGACGCGGCGAGTGGCTGGGGGTCGCCGTCGGCGTGCGGTCCGGCGCGCGACTGGGCGTCGCCGACCGGCTCGGCGTGACCGGCGCGCTCGGGGTGGCGGGCCGGCTGGGCGTGGCCGACCGGCTGGGCGTCACCGGCGTGCTGGGCGTCGCGGTCACCTCACCGGTGGCGCTCGGCGTCGGCCCGGTGGACGGGGTGCCCGCCGCGTCACCGGTGGGCGTCACGGTGGGCGTCACAATGGGCGAGGCGGGGCCGGTGGTCGGCCGGTGGCCGTGGCGGCGCTCCCGGTGCCGGAAGATCACGTCGACGAAGTAGTTGACCCGCTTGCGGTGCACCCGCGAGGGGAAGGCCGTCCGGCCGGAGGCGTTGAACACGCCCGCCTCGGCGGTCAGCGGCCCCGCGGTGACCGGCCGGTCGAACCCGCCGGGCGCCGCGACGTACCCGCCGCGGGAGGTGTGGTAGGAGACGGTGTAGGTGCGGCCCGCGGTGATCGGCACCGGCCGGTCGAACATCGCCTGCTGCCAGCCGCTGCGGCTCTCGCCGGTGAAGGCGACCTTGGCCAGCAGCCGGCGGTCGGCGTCCCACAGGCTGCCGCGGTGCCCGCCGGTCTCGCCGGCCGGCTTGTAGAAGCGGACGCCGGCCACCTCGCCGTCGCGGCTCGCGGTGAACCGGGTGCCGAGCTCCAGCGGGGTGTTCTCCACCCGGGCCTGGGCCTTGACCTTCTTCGACTTCCACAGGCTGGTCTGCAGGGTGACGTCGGCGGCCACCGGCGCGGCCAGGACGGGCCCGGCGGCACCGCGCGGCTCGTCCCGGTTCAGCAGCACCACCGTGCCGGTCGCACCGAGGACGCCGGCCGCGGCCACCATGGACAGCTTGCCGATCAGGGGAACGCGGGCGGGGGCTCCGGATCGGGAACGCGAGGACGCCGCGCGGCGTCGTGCGCGCGGCTCCTCCGGATACCGGGGGTTGCTCACTGGTACAGCCTCCAGGTCCGGCCGCGCTCGCCGGACTTCGGTCGTGTTTCAGCGCGAGGCCATTGTTGCGGTTGGGAAACGACGCGACAACCGCAACCCCGTTATTTATCTGGTAATCGGTGAAATTGGGTATGGTGAGTCAGTTTTTTTCGGCTTTTATCGGCCGATCGTGTGGACCAGAACCGCGGCTCAGCCCACCGGCGCGGAGCCGGCCGCGCCGGCGTAGAGCGCGAGGCAGTCCTCGTATCGGGGAAGCACCCCCAGCGCCACCGCCTCGGCCAGGTTCGGCGCCGCCGCGTCCTTCGCCGACAGCACCGGTGCCACCTCGGGTGGCCATTCGATGCCGAGGGCCGGGTCCAGCGGGTGCACCTCGTGCTCGCGGCCGGGTGCGTAGGACGTCGAGCACAGGTACATCACGGTCGCCTGGTCGGTGAGCGCCATGAACGCGTGGCCGAGCCCTTCGGAGACGTACAGCGCGTGCCGCGACTCGTCGTCCAGCCGGACCGCCTCCCAGCGGCCGAACGCCGGCGACCCCACCCGCAGGTCCACCACCACGTCGAGCACCGCGCCGCTCACGCAGGTGACGTACTTGCCCTGGCCGGGCGGCACGTCGGAGAAGTGCACCCCGCGCAGCACCCCGCGCCGGGAGACCGAGCAGTTGACCTGCGCCGCGTGCAGCGGGCGGCCGGCCACCTCGGCGAACCGGCCGGCGTGGAAGACCTCCAGGAACGTGCCGCGGTCGTCGCGGTGCAGGTCCGGAGTGACCAGGTAGGCGTGCGGGACGCTCAGTTCCTTCATGGGGCCAGGGTGCCACCTTCCGGTCACGGTGCGCTATCGAAGGCACCGCGCCGTGCGCAGCCGTGAACTCCGTCTGAGATAGTTGTGCCGTCTCGTTGGAACGTGCCGACCCCGCCGAGGCGCCGCCCCCCGCTCTCCGCCTAGGAGTGACATGAGCCGCCTGAACGCGCTGCGCAGCCGCTTCGTCGACGCCCCCGACTCCCTCGGGGCCAAGGCCAGGGCCCGCCGCTGGCAGTGGTTCGCCCAGAGCTTCCCCGACCTCGAGAGCATGTCGGTCATCGACCTCGGCGGCACCGCGAGCGCCTGGCTGCGCGCGCCGGTCCGCCCGGCGCACGTGCAGATCGTCAACCTGGAGAAGCCGCCGGCCGACCTGCCCGGCTGGCTGCGGGCCGACGTCGCCGACGCCTGCGACCTGCCCGAGCGCATCGCCGCCACCCGATACGACCTGGTGTTCTCCAACGCGGTCATCGAGCACGTGGGCGGGCACCTGCGCCGCCGGCTGTTCGCCGACGCGGTGCACCGGCTGGCCCCGCGCCACTGGGTGCAGACGCCGTACCGCTACTTCCCGGTGGAGCCGCACTTCCTGTTCCCGTTCTTCCAGTACCTGCCGATCGCCGCGCGCACCACGCTGCTGCGCCGCTGGCCGCTGGTGCACACCCCGACCTCCGACCGGGAGGCGGCGCGCGACATCGTGATGGAGGTGGAGCTGCTCAGCATCACCGAGATGCGGCACTACTTCCCGAGCTCGGAGATCCGGTTCGAGCGGCTCGGCGGCCTGGTCAAGTCGGTCATCGCGGTGCGGAAGAGGTAGGACGGCGTGACCCGCGGGCGTCAGGTTCGATTACAGCTGTGACGCAGGGGGTTTCCCAGGTAAACCGGGGTCGCGGGCCGCACGTCGATTCGTCGGGACCACGCTCGTGCGTGAGCACCACCGGGGACCACCCCCCTGTCCTTCCAGCACGTGGGAGCACCATGAAACCGCGCAACGCCGCGCGCCGGCATCGGTCGGCCATCGCCGCGGCAGCGTTGACACTGGCCGCGCTACTGTCGGCCCCCGCCGCCCCCGCACAGGCACTCGGCCCGTGCGACGCCGGCGGCAATAAGATCACTTGTGAGAACAGCCTGACCGGCAACGACCGCAGCGAGTGGGACACCGACCCGCGCGGCACCGTCGAGGGCTACGCGGACCAGATGAGCGTCAACCTCGGCCAGACGGTGAACTTCAAGATCCGTTCGGCCGCGCTGAACCTCCAGGTCGACATCTTCCGGATGGGTTACTACGACGGGAAGGGCGCCCGGAAGATCACCTCGGTGCCGGCCACCACCTCGGTCTCCCGCAACCAGCCGAGCTGCCCGGTCAACGCCACCACCGGCGAGGTCGCCTGCTCCTGGGGCACCGTCGCGAGCTGGACCGTTCCGCCGACGATGGTGTCGGGCATCTACTTCGCCCACGTGGTCCGCCAGGACACCGGGGACGACACGCATGTCGTCTTCGTCGTCCGCGACGACGCGCGCCAGTCCGACCTGCTGTTCCGCACCTCCGACAGCACCTGGCAGGCGTACAACTCCTGGGGCGACATCCCCGCCACCGAGGACAACCCGAACAAGGTGCTCAACAGCCTGTACCGCGGCGACAGCGTCGCCGCGCCCGGCCGGGCGGTCAAGGTCAGCTACAACCGGCCGTTCAACACCCGCGAGTCGACGCCCTGGGGCCGCGACTTCGTGTTCGCCAACGAGTACCCCATGGTGCGCTGGCTGGAGGCCAACGGCTACGACGTGGCCTACCAGGCCTCGCTGGACGCGGCCCGGGCGCCGGGCGCCCTGCTCGGCCACAAGGCGCTGCTGTCGGTCGGGCACGACGAGTACTGGTCGGGCGAGGAGCGCGCCGCCTTCGAGGCGGCCCGCGACAACGGCGTCAACCTCGCCTTCTTCAGCGGCAACGAGGTCTACTGGAAGACCCGCTGGGAGAGCTCCTACCGCACGCTGGTCTCCTACAAGGAGACGCACGCCGGCGCCAAGATCGATCCGGCGCCGAACGTGTGGACCGGCACCTGGCGCGACCCGCGGTTCAGCCCGCCCGCCGACGGCGGCCGGCCGGAGAACGCGCTCACCGGCCAGCTGTTCACCGTCAACTGCACCACCTCCGACAACGGCTGCCAGGCGATCGGGCTGACCGTGCCCGCCGCCGACGGCAAGATGCGCTTCTGGCGCGGCACCGCCGTCGCCGGGCAGGCGACCGGTTCGATGACCATCCCGGGCGTGGTCGGCTACGAGTGGGACGAGGACCTGGACAACGGCTCCCGGCCCAGGGGCCTGGTGCCGCTGTCCACGACCACCTCGATGGCCGAGCAGCGGCTCATCGACTGGGGCACCAACGTGGCCGCGCAGAACGCCACGCACCGGATGACGCTCTACCGGGCGCCGAGCGGCGCGCTGGTCTTCGGCGCGGGCACCGTGCAGTGGAGCTGGGGGCTGGACGGCGAGCACGACTCCTACGACGAGACCGACTACTCTGACATCCGGATCAAGCAGGCCACGGTGAACCTGTTCGCCGACATGGGCGTGCAGCCCAAGTCGCCGGCCGCCGGGCTGAGCGCGGCCACCAAGTCGGCCGACGCCACCGCCCCCACCGCCGCGATCACCTCGCCGGCCGCCGGGGCCACCGTGAACAACGGCTCCACCGTCACCGTCAGCGGCACCGCCGCCGACACCGGTGGCCAGGTCGGCGCGGTCGAGGTGTCCACCGACGGCGGCACCACCTGGCACCCGGCCGCCGGCCGGGCGAGCTGGACCTACTCCTGGAAGGTCACCGGGGCCGGCGCCACGACCCTCAAGGTCAGGGCGGCCGACGACAGCGGCAATGTCGGCGCCGAGACCTCCCGCGCGGTGACCGTCGAGTGCCCGTGCGGCCTGTTCGCCGGCGCGACCGTCCCGGCCAACCCCGCCGAGAACGACGGCAGCCCGCTGGAGCTCGGCGTGCGCTTCGTCCCCTCGGTGAACGGCTACGTGACCGGGGTGAAGTTCTACAAGGGCACCGGCAACACCGGCACGCACACCGGCACGCTGTGGAAGTCCGACGGCACCCCGCTGGCGACCGGCACCTTCTCCGGCGAGAGTTCCACCGGGTGGCAGAAGCTGGAGTTCGCCTCGCCGGTGCGGGTCGCGGCGGGCACCGAGTACGTCGCCTCCTACTTCGCGCCGAACGGCCACTACGCGGCGGATGCGGACTTCTTCCGCTACCGGCCGCTGGTGAACGCCCCGCTCACCGCGCCGGCCACCACCGCGTCCGCCGGCAACGGGATCTACCGGTCGGGGGCCGGCTTCCCCGACCAGACCTACAACGGCGGCAACTACTACGTCGACGTGGTGTTCACCGTCAAGGACATCTACCCGCCGGCGGTCACCGCGGCGGCCCCGGTGCCCGGCTCGTCCAGCGTGCCGCCCGCCGTCCAGCCGAAGGTGACCTTCGGCGAGCCGGTCCAGGCGGGCACCACGACGTTCACCCTGAAGGACGCCACCAACGCCGTCGTCGCGGGCACCGCGTCGCTGGACGCGAGCCGCACCACGCTCACGTTCGCGCCGGCCGGGCCGCTCGGCGCGGGCGAGCGGTTCACCGTCGCGGTGACCGGTGCCAAGGACGACGCGGGCAACACCATGACCCAGCCGTACACCTTCGCCTTCACCACGGCGAAGACCTGGACGGCCGGGGTGTGCCCGTGCACGGTCTGGCCGGACGTCACCGTGCCGGACGTGCCGGCGGTGAACGACGGCGGCTCGGTCGAGGTCGGGGTGAAGTTCCAGGCCTCCTCGGACGGCTTCATCGAGGGCATCCGCTTCTACAAGGGCCCGGGCAACACCGGCACGCACACCGGCACGCTGTGGTCGGGGACCGGCGCCGAGCTCACCTCGGCGACGTTCAGCGACGAGTCCACCCAGGGCTGGCAGGAGGTGTACTTCGGCACGCCGTGGCCGGTGACCAAGGACACCACCTACGTCGCGTCCTACCACGCGCCGAACGGGCGGTACGCGGCCACCTACAACGGCCTGGCCGGCGCGGTCCTCGCCGCCCCGCTGCGCACGCTGCCCGGCACCACCGGCGGCGGCAACGGCGTCTACAAGTACGCGGCGACCAAGGCCTTCCCCGACCAGTCGTGGGCGGCCACCAACTACTGGGTGGACGTGATCTACACAAAGCTCGCCGACACCACCGCCCCGTACATCACGCTCAAGTCCCCCGACCACGGCGGCACCGGCGTGGCGACCGGCACCGCGGTGACCGCGACGTTCAGTGAGGAGATCCAGGCCGGCACCGCGGCGATCACGGTGAAGAACGCCGCCAACCAGGCGGTGGCCGGGACCGCGTCGCTCAATGCGGCGCGCACCCTGCTGACCTTCACCCCGAACGCGCCGCTGGCGCAGAGCACCACCTACACGGCCACGGTGACCGGCGCCAAGGACGACGCCGGCAACACCATGACCACCACCTCGTGGTCCTTCACGACCGGCGGCCCGGCGAGCTGTCCCTGCTCGATCTGGGCGAGCAACGCCGTGCCCGCCAACCCCTCGACGGCGGACTCCTCCGCGGTCGAGGTGGGGGTGAAGTTCACCGCCGAGATGGACGGCAAGGTGACCGGGGTCCGCTTCTACAAGGGCGCGGGCAACACCGGCACGCACGTCGGCAACCTGTGGGGCGCCACCGGCACCCCGCTGGCCACCGGAGTGTTCCAGAACGAGTCGGCCTCCGGCTGGCAGACGCTGCAGTTCGCCGTCCCGGTGGACGTGGTGGCCGGCCAGGTGTACGTGGCCTCCTACCTCGCGCCGAACGGGCACTACGCGGGCGACGGCGGCTACTTCAACACCGGGCCCACGGTCAACTCGCCGCTGAGCGCCCTGGCCAACGGCGGCCCGGCCGGCGGCAACGGCGTCTACCGGTACGGGTCGGACTCCGGTTTCCCGGCCGCCAGCTACAACGGCGCGAACTACTGGGTCGACGTGCTGTTCACCCCGGCGAGCTGATCCGGCCACCGCCGGGTGCCACGATCGCCGCACCGACGAGAGGAGAAGAGAGTGACGCCGACCGGCCTTGCCGTCATCGGGGCGGGCTACTGGGGCCCGAACCTGGTGCGCAACGCCATGGCCACCCCCGAGCTTCGGCTGGAGTGGCTGTGCGACCTGGACCAGGAGCGTGCCAGGGCGGTGCTCGGCCGCTACACGACGGTGCGGCCGACGGCGTCGGTGGAGCAGGTGCTCGCCGACCCGGCGGTGCAGGCGGTGGCGATCGCCACCCCGGCGCGGACCCATTTCGACCTGGTCCGCGCCGCGCTGGACGCCGGCAAGCACGTGCTGGTGGAGAAGCCGCTCACCCCGACCTACGCCGAGGGCGCCAAGCTGGTGGCCCTGGCCGAGGAGCGGGGCCGGGTGCTCATGCTGGACCACACGTTCTGCTACACCCCGGTGGTGGGCCGGATCCGCGAGCTGATCGCGTCCGGCGAGCTCGGCGACGTGCAGTTCGTCGACTCGGTGCGGATCAACCTGGGCCTGGTCCAGCCGGACGTGGACGTGCTGTGGGACCTGGCGCCGCACGACCTGTCCATCCTGGACTTCGTACTGCCCGCGGGGGTGACGCCGGTCGCGGTGGCCGCGCACTCCTCCGATCCGATCGGCGCCGGCCGGCCGTGCCTGGCCTACCTGACGCTGTGGCTGTCCACCGGGGCGATCGCGCACGTGCACGTGAACTGGCTCAGCCCGACGAAGATCCGCACCACCGTGATCGGCGGCTCGCGCCGCACGATCGTGTGGGACGACGTCAACCCGGCGCAGCGCCTGGCGGTGTACGACCGCGGGGTGGACCTGTCGGCGGCCGGCGAGGACGAGCGGCGGGCCGCCCTCATCTCCTACCGGACCGGCGACGTGGTGGTGCCGGCGCTGCCGGAGCGGGAGGCGCTGCGCGGCGTGATGGCCGAGTTCGCCGCCGCCATCCGGGAGGGCCGGGCGCCGCTCACCGACGGGCGGTCCGGCCTGCGGGTGCTGGCCCTGCTGGAAGCGGCCGGGCGAAGCATCCAGAATGACGGCATACGTATTGAACTGGGGGGTTCCCTGCGATGATCAACAACAGCCGGTGCCTGGTGACCGGCGGCGCGGGCACGATCGGCTCGACGATCGTGGACCAGCTGCTGGCCGCGGGCGCCGCCGAGGTGGTGGTGCTGGACAACTTCGTCCGCGGCCGCCGCGCCAACCTGGCCGCCGCCGAGGCCGCGGCCGGCGGGCGGCTGCGGGTCGTCGAGGGCGACATCCGCGACACCGCCCTGGTCCGCTCGGTCACCGCCGGCATGGACCTGGTCTTCCACCAGGCCGCCATCCGGATCACCCAGTGCGCCGAGGAGCCGCGGCTGGCGCTTCAGGTGCTGGTGGACGGCACCTACGAGGTGGTGGAGGCCGCGGCGGACGCCGGAGTGCGCAAGATCGTCGCCGCGTCGTCGGCGTCGGTGTACGGCCTGGCCACCGAGTTCCCCACCCGCGAGGACCACCACCCCTACGACAACGACACCCTGTACGGCGCGGCCAAGACCTTCAACGAGGGGCTGCTGCGCAGCTTCGAGGCGATGCGCGGCCTGCCGTACGTGGCGCTGCGCTACTTCAACGTGTACGGCCCGCGGATGGACATCCACGGCCTGTACACCGAGGTGCTGATCCGCTGGATGGAGCGTATCGAGGCCGGGCAGCCGCCGCTGATCCTCGGCGACGGCCTGCAGACCATGGACTTCGTCTACACCGAGGACATCGCCCGCGCGAACCTGCTGGCCGCCGCGGGCGACGCCCGCGGCGAGGTCTTCAACATCGCCTCCGCCACCGAGACCAGCCTGCGCGGGCTGGCCGAGACGCTGATGGCCGTGATGGGCCGCAGCGACCTCGGCCTGGAGTTCGGGCCGCCGCGCGCGGTCAACGGGGTGACCCGCCGGCTGGCCGACGTCTCGGCCGCCGCCGACCGGCTCGGCTGGAAGGCGGAGGTCGACCTGGAGGAGGGCCTGCGCCGGCTGGTCTCCTGGTGGCGCGCCGAGCGCGACCGGTGAGGGACCTGCTGGTCTACGCGGGCGGCACCCGGTACGACGGGGTGGCCGGCACCGATCGGCACATGGCCGACCGGCTGGCCGCGAGCACCGACGTGCTGTACGTGGACCCGCCGCGGCCGGTGCGCGGCGGGCTGCGCGACCCGGAGACCGGGCGGTACGGGCACGTGCTGCGGGAGGTCCGGACCGGCCTGTGGCGGCTCGGCCCGGTGGCCCCGCCGGCCGCCTACCGTCCCGGCGTGGACGTGATCACCGCGGCGATGGCCCGGCGGGCGGTCCGCGCCGCCGCCCGGCGGACCGGCCACCGGATCACCTCGGTGGTGGTGGCCGGGTCGCTGGACCTGACCGGCGTCGCCCCGGGCGCGCGCACCGTGCGGTACGCCACCGACGACCTGGTGGCCGGGGCGTCGCTGATCCGGATGTCCGCCGCCCGGCTCGCCGCGACCGAGCGGCGGATGGTCGCGCGGGCGGACGCGGTCGCCGTGGTCTCCCCCGGCCTGGCCGACCGGATGGCCGCGCTCGGCCGGGAGGCGGCGCTGGTGCCCAACGGCTGCGACGTGGCCGCGTACGCGGACATCGACACCGGCGCCGAGGCGGCGCCGCCGCCGGCCGACCTGCCGGCGCTGCCGGCCGGGACGCCGGTGGCCGGGTTCGTCGGGCACGTCAACGCGCGCATCGACATCGCGCTGCTGGAGGCGGTGGCCGGCACCGGGCTGACACTGATCATCGTCGGCCCCCGGTCCGCCGGGTACGAGCCGCGGCGGTGGCCGGCGCTGACCGCCCGGCCCAACGTGCACTGGGTCGGCGCCAAGCCGTACCCGGAGCTGCCGTCCTACCTGCGGTACGTCGACGTGGGCCTCACCCCGTACGCCGCCACGGCGTTCAACCGGGCGAGCTTCCCGCTCAAGACGCTGGAGTACCTGGCGGCCGGGCGCGCGGTGGTCTCCACCGCGCTACCGGCCACCGAGTGGCTGGACGCCGGCGACCTGGTCGCCGTCGCGAGCACGCCCGCGTCCTTCGCCGCCGCGGCGGCCGAGCGGGCGCGGCGGCCGCGTACCCCCGAGCTCGCCGCCCGGCGGCGGGCGTTCGCGGCCCGGCACGACTGGCAGGAAAGGGTCCGCCTGCTGGCCGGGCTCCTCGGCATCGAGATCAGGGAGGTGGCCGGGCGATGATCCCGGTGATGCGGCCGTGGTTCGGCCCGGAGGAGGAGGCCGCGGTCCAGGAGGTCATCGCCTCCGGGTGGGTGGCCCAGGGGCCGCGGGTGGCCGAGTTCGAGCGGGAGTTCGCCGCCTTCGTCCAGGCGGGCCACGGGGTGGCGCTGTCGTCGTGCACGACGGCGCTGCACCTGGCCCTGGTGCTGGCCGGGGTCGGGCCCGGGGACGAGGTGGTGGTGCCGTCGCTGTCGTTCATCGCCACCGCCAACGCCGTCCGCTACACCGGGGCGACGCCGGTGTTCGCCGATGTCGACCCGGCGACCGCCAACCTGACCGCCAAGACGGTCGAGGCGGCCCGCACCCCGCGCACCCGGGCGGCCATCGTGGTCGACCAGGCGGGCGTCCCGGCCGACCTGGACGAGATCCGGGCCGCGCACCCGGAGCTGGCGCTGGTCGAGGACGCCGCCTGCGCGGCCGGCGCCACCTACCGCGGCCGGCCGGTCGGCGCCGGAGCCGAGCTGTGCGCGTGGTCGTTCCACCCGCGCAAGCTCCTCACCACCGGCGAGGGCGGCATGCTGACCCTCGGCGACGCCGAGGGCGCGGCCCGGGCGCGCCGGCTGCGCGAGCACGGCATGAGCGTCAGCGCCGCCGACCGGCACGCGACGGGGTCCACCGCGCCCGAGCGGTACACCGAGGTCGGGTTCAACTACCGGATGACCGACCTGCAGGCCGCCGTCGGCCTGGTCCAGCTGCGCCGGCTGCCCGAGCTGATCGCCCGCCGCCGCGCGCTGGCGGCCCGCTACCAGGAGCTGCTGGCCGAGGTGCCCGGCATCGGCACGGTCACCGACCCCGACTACGGCACCACCAACTACCAGTCGTTCTGGATCACCCTGCCGGGCGACTTCCCGATGGACCGGGACGCGCTGCTCGCCTTCCTCGCCGGGCGGGGGGTGTCGGCGCGCCGCGGCATCATGGCCGCCCACCTGGAGCCGGCCTACGCCGACCTGCCCACCCCGGACCTGCCCGCCACCGAGTGGCTGACCCGCAACTCGCTCATCCTGCCGCTCTTCCACACGATGACCGAGGCCGAGCAGGACCAGGTCGTCGCCGCCGTGCGCGCCGCCGCGGAGGGCTGATCGGTGCGCGTCCTGGTCTACCCGCACGCGATGGAGGTCGGCGGCAGCCAGCTCAACGCGGTGGAGCTGGCCGCGGCCGTCCAGCGGCTCGGGCACCGGGTCGGCGTCATCGGCGAGCCCGGCCCGCTGGTCGAGTACGTCACCGGCGCCGGGCTGGAGCACCTGCCGCTGGACCCGGCGCGGCGCCGCCCGTCGGCCGGCACGGTGCGCCTGCTGCGCGAGCTGGCCGCCACCCGCGGGCTGGACGTGATCCACGGCTACGAGTGGCCGCCCGGCGTGGAGGCGTTCTACGCCGGGCTGCGCGGGCCGGCCGCCGCGGTGTGCACGGTCATGTCGATGGCGGTGGCGCCGTTCCTGCCGCCGTCGCTGCCGCTGGTCGTCGGCACCCGGGAGATCCAGCGGCAGGCGTCCCCCGGCCGGCGCCGGGTGCACCTGATCGAGCCGCCGGTGGACGTCGAGGCCAACGCCCCCGGCCACCCGGTGGACGGCTTCCGCCGCGAGTTCGGCCTGGAGCCGGGCCCGCTGGACATCGTGGTGGTGTGCCGGCTGGTCGCCGAGCTGAAGCTGGAGGGCCTGCTCACCGCGATCGACGTGGTGGGCCGGCTGGCCGCCGAGCTGGACCTGCGCCTGATCGTGGCCGGTGACGGGCCGGCCCGCGACCAGGTCGAGCGGCGGGCCGCCGCCGCCGACGCCGCCGCCGGGCGGCGCGCCGTGGTGCTCACCGGCCAGTTGCTGGACCCGCGGCCGGCCTACGCCGCGGCCGACGTCTGCCTGGGCATGGGCGGGTCGGCGCTGCGCTCGCTGGCCTTCGCCAAGCCGCTCGTCGTGCAGGGCGAGCGCGGCTTCTTCGAGCTGCTCACCCCGGACACCGAGCACCTCTTCCTCGCCCAGGGCTGGTACGGCCTCGGCCTCGGCCCCGAGGACGGCGCCCCCCGGCTGGAGGCCCTGCTGCGCCGGCTGCACGCCGACCCGGGCCTGCGCGCCCGGCTCGGCGAGTACGGCCGGCGGCTGGTCGCCGACCGGTTCAGCCTGGACCGCGCCGCCCGGGTCCAGGTGGAGATCTACCAGCAGGCCGTGGACGAGCGGCCCGCCGCCCGCGACGCGCTCGGCACCGCGGCGGGCGTGCTCGGGCACAAGCTCCGCCGCCGCTACGCCCGGCTGCGCGGCACGCACGCCCGCGACGACTTCAACGCCGTCGCCAAGGGCCGCCGATGACCGGCGTGGACACCTCGTCGCTGCGGGCCAGGGCCGGCCGGGCGCTCGGCTGGAGCCTGGTGAGCACGCTGGCCGCCCGGTTCGGCACCCTGGCCATCGGGATCACCCTGGCCCGGGTGCTCGGCCCGGCGGAGTTCGGCACCTTCGCGGTCGCGCTGGTCGCGCTGCTGGCCATGCTGAGCATCAACGAGCTGGGCGTCAGCCTGGCCATCGTCCGGTGGGCCGACGACCCGCGCGCCATCGTGCCGACCGTGGCCACGATGGCGCTGGCCTTCAGCGTGCTGGTG
Source organism: Sphaerisporangium rufum (assembly GCF_016863395.1). Lineage (GTDB taxonomy): Bacteria > Actinomycetota > Actinomycetes > Streptosporangiales > Streptosporangiaceae > Sphaerisporangium > Sphaerisporangium rufum. Next base: position 18,226 of record NZ_BOOU01000080.1, read on the forward strand.
TGCGGGGCGTTCATGCTGGCCGCCCCGGCGTTCGCCGCCGCCCTGGGCAACCCGGCGGCCACCGGGCCGGTGCGGGTGCTGGCGATCAGCGTGGTCACCAACGGGCTGGTGTCCACCTCGGCCGCGCTGATGCAGCGCAACTTCATGCAGGGCCGCAAGATGATCGCCGACCAGGTGGACAACTGGCTCGGCGCGCTGGTGTCGCTGGCGCTGGCCCTGCTCGGCTGGGGGGCGATGAGCCTGGCCGTCGGCCGGGTGTGCGGGTCGATCGCCGGCGGCGGGCTGCTGGTCGCCTTCGCCCCCGGGCGGCCGCGCTTCGGCTTCGACCCGGCGGTGGCCCGCCGGCTGCTGCGGTTCGGGGTGCCGCTCGCCGGGTCGTCGCTGCTGGTCTTCGCGGTCGGGTACGCCGACCAGATCGTCGTCGGGCACCTGCTCGGCTCCACCGCGCTCGGCTTCTACGTGCTGGCGGTGAACCTGTCCGGCTGGCCGGTCGCGGTGTTCTCCCAGCCGGTGCGGGCGGTCGCCCCGGCGGCGTTCGCCCGCCTCCAACACGACCGGCCCACCCTCAACCGGTCCTTCGTCGCGGTGGCCGGGCTGCTGACCGGGCTGACGCTGCCGCTGTGCCTGCTGCTCAGCGGCGCCGCCCCGGCGGTGATCCGCTTCGTGTACGGCGAGCAGTGGGTGCCGGCCGCGATCGCGCTGGCCGGGCTCGGCGTGCTGGCCGGGCTGCGCATCTTCTTCGAGCTGGTCTACGACTACCTGGTGGTGCTGGAACGCTCGCGGGCGGTGCTGGCCGTACAGGCGCTGTGGCTGGCGGTGCTGGTGCCGGCGATGTGGTTCGGCGTGCGGCTAGGCGGCCTGCGCGGCGCGGCGATCGCCCTGGTGGCGGTGGCGGGCGCCGTGGTGCTGCCCGCCTACCTGACCCGGCTGGCCGGCGCGGGCGTCGCGCTCGGGGCGCTGGCCCGGGCGCTGTGGCCGCCGGTGGCGCTGGCCGCGGCGGCGGGCGGCGTCGCGGTGCTGGCCACCCGGACCATCCCCGCCGACCTATGGGGCCTCGCCGTGGCGGGCACGTTCACCATGCTGCTCGTCGGCCTGTTCGGCCACCGCAGGCGCGGCGTGCTGCGCGCCGTGAAGGAGACCGCATGACCGCCCCGATCCCGCTGCTGATCGTCGGCGCCGGCGGCTTCGCCCGGGAGACCGCCCAGGCGGTGCACGCGGTGAACGACGCCGGGCCCGCCTGGGAGCTGCTCGGCCACCTGGACGACGACCCGGCGCGGCACGGCACCGTGGTGGACGGGGTGCCGGTGCTCGGCCCGGCCGCCCTGGCGGCGGCCCGGACGGACGCCCGGCTGGTCGTCTGCACCGGCAGCCCGCGCGACTACGCCAGCCGGGCGCGGATCGTCGCCCGCCTCGGCCTGCCGCCGGAGCGGTACGCCACCGTGGTCCACCCCGGCGCCTCCGTGGCGCGCAGCTGCTCCCTCGGCCCGGGTACGGTGGTGCTCGCCCAGGCGGTGCTCACCGCGGCCGTCACCGTCGGGGCGCACGTGGCGGTGATGCCGCACGTCACCCTCACCCACGACGACGTGGTGGGCGACTTCGCCACGCTGGCGGCCGGCGTGCGGCTGGCCGGCGGCGTCCACGTCGAGCCGGGGGCCTACCTCGGCGCCGGGGCGCTGGTCCGCGAGTCCCGGACGATCGGCGCCGGCGCGCTGGTCGGCATGGGCTCGGTCGTCACCCGGGACGTCCCGGCCGGCCAGGTCTGGGCCGGCGTCCCCGCCCGCTTCCTCCGTCCCGCACCCGACCCCACCGGAGTCCCGCAGTGACCTCCCCCGTGATCCCGTTCGTCGATCTGCGTGCCGCCCATGCCGAAGTGGCCGAGGAGGTGCGCGCCGGCTTCGACCGGGTGCTCGCCGACACCTCGTTCGTGCAGGGCCCGGACGTGGCCGCCTTCGAGGAGGAGTTCGCCGCGTTCTGCGGCGTCCCGCACTGCGTCGGGGTGGGCAACGGCACCGACGCCATCGAGCTGGCGCTGCGCGCCTCCGGGCTGCCGGCCGGTGCGGGCGCGGTGCTGCCGGCCAACACGTTCGTGGCCACCGCCGAGGCGGTGGTGCGCGCCGGCCTGCGCCCGGTGCTGGCCGACTGCGACGACGAGCACCTGCTCCTCGACCCGGTGTCGGCGGCGGCGGCGTCCGGCCCCGGCACCGCGGCGATCCTGCCGGTGCACCTGTACGGCCAGCAGGCGCCGATGGCCGCGGTGCACGACCTGGCGGCCCGGCACGGGCTGGCCGTCGTGGAGGACGCCGCCCAGTCGCAGGGCTCGGCCCAGGACGGCCGGCCGCCGGTCGGGCTGGCCGCCACCAGCTTCTACCCCGGCAAGAACCTCGGCGCCTACGGCGAGGCGGGCGCGGTGCTGACGTCGGGGCCGCAGGCCGCGCGGGCGGTCCGCCTGCTGACCAGCCACGGCAGCGAGGTGAAGTACCGGCACGAGACGCTCGGCTTCAACTCCCGGCTGGACACCCTGCAGGCGGTGGTGCTGCGCGCCAAGCTGCGCCGGCTGGCCCGCTGGAACGAGCTGCGCCGCGCCGCGGCCGCCCGGTACGCCTCGCTGCTGTCCGGCGTCGAGGGGGTCCGGCCGCCGCGCGAGACGCCGGGCAACACCCACGTCTGGCACCTGTACGTTGTCCGGGTGCCCGAGCGGGACCGGGTGCTGGCCGGGCTGCAGGCCGCCGGGGTGCAGGCGCAGATCCACTACCCGGTGCCGGTGCACCTGCAGCCGGCCTTCGCCTTCCTCGGCCACGGCCCCGGCGACTTCCCGGTCGCCGAGCGCGCCGCCGGCGAGATCCTCTCGCTGCCCATGCATCCCCACCTCACCCCCGCCCAGCAGGAGCGCGTCGCCGAGACCCTGGACAAGGTCCTGCGCCAGATCTGAACCGCCGGCCGGCATGGATCACTCTTGCCGGCCCTCTCCCGACCGGCACCGGGCGGTTGGCGGCACGCCCCCGGCCGGGTGGGACGAACGTCTCTCCTGCAAGCGCCGGCGTCGCCGATGGGACGGGACGCAGGAACGTAAGTGGTCGATTACCGGAAGCGGACGGTCAGCGGCCCACCAGGTGAAGCGGCGGTCCAGGCCGTAGACTTGGCTGTGGTGTCGGTCCGATGGGAGGCTGGGTATGGCGGAGCCACTGCCCGACTGGTTCTATCCGCCGCCGCGCGGCTGGATGGCGGAGGATCTCGACCACCTGCCGCCCGAGGCGCCGCGTCACCTGGAGCTCGTCGATGGAGCGCTCATCGTGATGTCGCCACGGACCAAGTTCCACATGCGGGTGATCGACCGCCTCAGCCGGCAGCTCTCCGCGGCCGCTCCTGACGACGTGGACGTGGTCCGGGAGATGACCGTCACACTCGCCCGCCGGACCCGCCCGGAACCGGACATCATGGTGGTGCGGGAGCGGCCTGGTGAAGGCATGGACCGGACTACTTACTGGCCCGCCGAGGTCGTACTCGCCGTCGAGGTGGTCTCCCCCGACTCTGAGGACCGTGACCGCCGGGTCAAGCCGGAACGATACGCGGAGGCCGGCATCCCCCACTTCTGGCGGATCGAGAACGAGGATAACCACCCTGTGGTCCATGTCTACGAACTCGACGACACGACCGGCGGCTACGTCCCGACGGCCATCGAGCGCAAGCGGCTCCGGCTGATGGTCCCGTTCGACATCGACATCGAACTGCGCGATCTCGTCGGCTGACGATGGCCGCCGCCTGCGCCGCCGGAGCTAGCCGTGCCCCTGGGCGGAGGTGGTCTGCAGGCGCCAGAGGGCGCCGGTGAGGCCGAGGAGCAGGAACATCAGGTTGGTGATCATCGGGAAGCTGAACGCGTCGAAGGTGCCGAACCCGAACACCGCGACCGCGGCGGAGGCGGCCAGGCACTGGGCCAGGTGGCGGGTCTCCTCGTCGGCGGCGGCCCGCCGGGCGCGGCGGGCCAGCATCCAGCCGGAGGCCAGGAAGACCAGCAGGGCCAGCAGGCCGAACAGGCCGGTCTCCAGGGCGGACATCAGGTACTGGTTGTCGATCACCCGGTAGACGCGTGGCAGATAGGTCGCGAAGCCCTGGCCGAACAGCGGCCGCTGCGACACCGCCTGGACGACCGCGTCGTAGTCGCCGGTGCGGGTGGTGGAGTTCTCGTCCGAGCCGATCACCGAGATCAGGTTCACCACGGTGCCGATCAGCCCGGGGATCAGCACCCGCATCACAATGGACGCCGCTCCGAAGATCAGGATGGCCCGCAGCCGCCATTCCGGCCGCCAGGTGGGCAGCAGCACCACCATCGCGACGAACAGGCCGAGGATCGCCGACCGGGACACGCTCATCGGCAGCGCGCCGGCGATGAGCACCACCATCATCCAGCGGCGGCGGCGCCGTTCGGGGATCCGGCAGTAGATCGCGCCGTGCAGCGCCAGCGGCAGCACCGCGGCCAGCACCACGCCGAGCTCGATGGGGTGGGTGGCGGTGCCGGACGGCCGGAAGAAGCCCTCCCGTTCGAAGAGCACCGACGCGCCCTTCTCCACCAGGCCGGGCAGCGCCATGTAGCTGGTGACCTCGATGCCGGTGAAGAACTGGATCATCGCGATCAGCGCGGGGAAGGAGGCGCCCAGCACGATGCGGTGCCGCAGCGTCTCCAGCCGGTCCATGTCGGGGACGCCGTCCGCGGTGACCAGGGCGATGCCCGCCCAGCCGGCGACCAGCACCAGCCCGAGGTCGGCGGCGTTCAGCTCGTCGCCGGACAGCGGACGGGTCGTCGCGGCGACGTAACTGGCGAGCACGGCCAGCGCGAACAGCACGACGACCAGGCGCACCGGCTGCCGGCCGCGCAGCGGGGTCCAGCGCGGGGACAGCGTGGAGAACAGGTACCAGACCAGCAGCAGCACGGCGACCATGGAGGAGGGCGACCCGGCGCCGCCCAGCGGCCCGACGACGTACCGGGCCGGCATGACGAACAGCACGATCAGGAAGAACGACATGATCGACACGGGGTCGATCCGCGTGCGCGGCAGGCGGCCCCGGCGGGGCGCCCGCCGGCGGGCCGGGGCGTGCGCCCGCTCGGCGGCCGGTGCGGTCGTCACCGCCCCGGCCTGGTCGGGTCGAACACCACGTAGGGCTCGTCGTCGGGGTCGGCGTCCCGCGCGGAACGCCGGTCGCCGCCGGTGCGGCCGCCGCGGCCGGACGAGGAGCGGCCGCCGTTCGCCGTGCGGCCCCGGGCGTCGGTGCCGGCGGGGAGTTCGGTCTCGACGGTGCGGTCGGTGTCCGCGGTGCCCTCGCCACCGGCCGCGCGGGGCGACCGGCCGTTCGGCGAGGAGGACAGGCCGCCGGCCCTGGCGGACCGCGCCGCCGGGCCGCCGGAGCTGGTGGCGCCGTTCGGCGGGTCCTGGTCGCCGGACCAGACGTACAGGTCGTCCTCGGCGGAGATGGCCTGCATGGGGGCGGTGTAGCCCTCCTCGACGGCCTTGTCGTCCCACGGGTCGCGCGGCTCGGCGGGCGGGCGGTGCTTGGCGAGCCCGCCGGCCGGCGGGCGGCGGTCCTGGCCGCGCGGTTCGGCCGGCCGGGCGCCGCCGGAGCCGGCCGGGCGGGCGGCTCCGGGCTCGGCCGGGCGGGACGGGCGCGGCTCGGCCGGGGTCTCGGACCGGGGTAGGCGGGCGGACGATCGGGCCCGCGGCACCGCGGAGCCGCCCGGCCGCGGCGGGCCGCCGGCCGCGGGGCGCGGCCCGGCGGACGCCGGGCGCGGCGGCCGCGGCGCACCCGGCGGCTGGCCGGTGCGGGCCACCGTGTGCTCGGCCTGGGCCTGCTGGCGGCGCTTCTGGGCCAGCGACTCCAGGAACAGCGGCACGCCGATGGTGAGCAGCATGCCGCCGGCGAAGATGATGACCAGCAACCGGATCTTCTTCTCCGGGGTCAGCTCGGCCTTGTCGGTGGCGGTCACCAGCTCGGCGCGGATGGTCGCGTCCGGCAGGATGGCCGACTTGCGCTGCATCTCGGTGAGCCGCTCCTGGCTGAGCCGGGCGAGCGTCTCCATGGTGGCCTGCGCGATCTTCGGATCCGGGCCGGTGGCGGTGATGTCCAGCAGCGGCCCGCGCGAGTCCTGGGCCAGGCCCACGGTGTACTCGGCGGTGTTGCCCTGGCTCTTGAGGGTCTGCAGGGTGCGCTCGTCGCTCATGCCGCGGGAGATCACCTCGGCGGTGATGGTCAGCGAGGCGTCGAACGCCAGCCAGGGGTTGCCGCCGACCGGCTGGGAGCCTTTCCGGGAGGAGAGGAAGACCACGGTGGCCGACGACTCGTACTGCCAGGGGATCACCACGGCCGCGCCGACCGTGGCCGCGATGGTGGCGAGAAGCAGCGTCACCGTCAGCGGCCACCGCCGGAGCAGCGCACGCAGCGAATCAAGCAGGTCCATAGTGTCCCTTCACCCCCGCCCGGCCGGTGCGGTCATGATTTCCACTCCGCCGAGCCGCCCCCATAGGACGCCCGAACGCCTCCGCGCGTTGTCATCGCCCTCAAGTGTTTCCTCTGCCGTCATTCTTGGCCAGGCCCGCTCCAAAACTCGTCGCGCCTGTGCCACGATGTGTCGGTGCGAAGGCGACTGGTCGTGCGGTGCTGCTGCCTGGCGCTGATCTTCCTGGTCGCCGCCGGTTCGGTGTTGTGGGTGCGATACCGCTCACCCCTGTACCAGAGTTCGGTCACGGTGGCGTTCGTCACCAAGACGCAGAACTTCCGTGGCGAAGTTTACGACCACTTCACCGACAATCACATTTTCATGGCACTGGCGACCGGCCGCTTTTTCGACAACCCCGGCACCCGCGATCAGTTGCGCCGGATGGGCGGCACCGCCGCCTTCGATTACCGGGTCGCGCACTGGGGCAACGAGGAGCTGCCGGTCTACGGCCAGCCGTACGCCACCATGCAGGCCCTGTCCGACGACCCGGTGGAGACCCTCGAGACGGTGAACCTGGCGCTGCGCCTGCTCGGCCAGAAGACGCAGCGGCTGCAGGCCGGCGCCGGGGCGAGCGGCAAGGTCATGATCAAACCGGAGATCATCGGCTCGATCATCGGCCCGGAGCGGCAGGGGCTGCAGAAGACCCGGGCGACGGTGGGCGTCGGCCTGATGGCGCTGCTCGCCATGGTGGGCGTGCTCACCGTCACCCGCGACCGGCGGCGCGAGCCGCCGGTCGGCCCGGCGGCGGCCCGCGGCGGGCGGTGGCGCGGCGCGGGCCTGGCGACCGGCGGCCACCCGTCATCGTGATCCTCCACAGGCGACCCCGCTCCCGGCCGGGCCGGTCATGGAGCGTTCCGAAACCCGATGACCAGGAGCCCGGCATGCCCTTCCCCCGCTCGCCCCGCCGCCTCGCGCTCGCCGCGGTCTTAGCGCTCGCCCCGGCCGCGCTCGCGGTGGCCGGCTGCTCCGGCCGGGACCAGGCCGGTCCGCGCGAGCCGGCACCCGGGCAGACCCGGCAGCCGGACGCCCGGCCGAGCGACGGGCAGGGCGACGGGCAGGGCGACGGGCAGGGCGACGAGACGTACGGCGGCTTCCCGTCGGCGGCCACCACCGGGGTGCGCCCGGGCGTCACGCTGCGCAAGGTCGGCGAGGTCACCGTGCTCAAGCCGGGCGCCGTGGTGGAGAACCTTGAGGTGCACGGCAAGCTCAACATCAAGGCCGACGACGTGACCGTCCGCAACGTCCGGGTGATCGGCGAGGGCGACTGGTCGGTCATCCAGGCGCAGGGCGCGTCCGGCGCGGTGATCGAGGACTGCGAGATCTCCGGGAACGGGGTCGTCAAGGCGCAGTGGGGGGTGCTCAACCAGGGCGGCGAGATCACCGTGCGCCGGGCGAACATCCACACCGTGCCGAACGCGGTGGGCACCGACCACGGCCTGATCGAGGACTCCTACATGCACGACTTCAAGGAGTGGCCCGGCGACCACGTGACCGGCCCGCAGTCCAACGGCTCGCCGCGCAAGGGCCTTTCGCTGACCATCCGGCACAACACCATCCTCAACCAACTGACCCAGACCTCGGCCATTTCGATATACCAGGACTTCAGCCGGGCGCACGACGTGCTCGTCGAGCGCAACCTGCTCGGCGGCGGCGGGTACGCCATCTACGGCGGCGAGGGGAAGTTCGGCGCGGCGACCGGTATCCGGATCGAGCGGAACGTGTTCACCCGCCGCCTGTTCCCCAAGGGCGGCTACTGGGGGCCGGTGACCTACTTCGACCTCAAGGGCAAGGGCAACACCTTCACCGGCAACGTGTGGGAGGACACCGGCGAGAAGGTCGCCCCCTGACGTCCGCCGCCGCCCACCGGCCGGCCCTCTGACGGTCCCTGACGTCCGCCGCCGCTCAGCGGCCGGTCGCGGGCGGCGCCGGCACCGGCGAGTAGGCGTCGCGCAGCACCAGCCGCGGCCGGCCGGTGCCGTCGGCCGGCACCGCCCACACGTCGGAGCTGTCGCCGCGCAGCCGGGCGTAGCCCACCGTGCGGCCGTCCAGCCAGACCGCCTGGTCGTCCACGTTGGCCGGCTCGGCGAGCGCCGTCTCCCGGCCGGACCGCAGGTCCAGCACGTGCAGCCGCCAGGGAGCGGCGTCGCCGCCGGTGCGCTTCTTGTACACCACCCGGGTGCCGTCGGGGGACAGCGAGGGGCATTCGGCGTTCTCCCGCAGCGTCCGCATCCGGCGGGCGGCCAGGTCGCCCTGCACCAGGTAGGTCTTCCCGGCGGTGGAGACCGTGGCGTAGAACCGGTTGTCGTCGGCGGCGAAGGTCACCCCCCAGTAGTTCACATCGACGGCGCGGTAGGGGCGGCCGTCCTTCTCCAGGGTGAACTTCTCCAGGTCGGCGACGAGCGCGCCGGTGCGGGTGTCCAGCACGCCGGCCCGGGTGGAGAAGCCGACGCCCAGGTAGGAGTCGCCGGAGACGAAGAACGTCCAGGCCGCCATCCGGCCGTCGGCCGACAGCCGGGCCCGGCTGGGGATGCCCGGCAGCGCGACCCGGCGGACCTCGCGCAGCCCGGCGTCCAGCACGACCGCCTCCGCCCGGGTGGTGAGGCCTGGGGTCACCCGCAGGCACAGCCCGGTGCCGGCCGCGGCGTAGAACCGCCGGCAGCTCAGCCCGGTGGCCCGCGGCACCCCGGTCCCGCCGGCGGGCGCGGCGAGCACCGTTCCGCTGCCCGCGGCGGCCCCGGCGCCGACGTACATCAGGCCGCCGGCGGGCAGCCCGGGGGCCCGCGGCGCCGCGGCGGGAGCGGCCCCCGGTGCCACGGCCGGCGCGGGCCCGCCGCGGCCGGCGAGCACGTAGCCGGTCGCCGCGCCGGCGAGCAGCAGCACCCCGCCGGCCAGCACGGCCACCCGCGCCCGCCCGGAGAGCGCGGCCGTCCTCACGCCGGGCCGCCCGGCGGTCCGGCGGCGGCGTCCAGGCCGCCGGCCCGGCCACCACCGTCGCGGCCACCACCGTCGCGGCCACCACCGTCGCGGCCACCACCGTCTCGACCGGCACCGTCTCGACCGGCACCGTCTCGACCGGCACCGTCTCGACCGGCACCGTCGGCGGCACCGTCGCGGGCGGGTTCGCCCTGGTCCGGGCCGCTCTGGTGGCCGCTGTCACGATCGAGATCCCGGTCGGCGGGCTCCGGCCCGTCCGGCCCGGACAGGACGCCGTCGCGCTCGGTGTAGCACTCGCCGGTGCTCGGGCAGCGCCACCGGCCCGGGCCGTCCGGCCGCAGCGTCACCCCGGCCCGGCCGACCCAGCCGACCCGCCGGGCCGGCACCCCGGCCACCAGCGCGAAGTCGGGCACGTCCCGGGTGACCACCGCGCCGGCCGCCACCAGGGCGTGCCGGCCGATCGTGCGCCCGGCCACCACCACCGCCCGGGCGCCGACCGAGGCCCCGGCCCGGACCACCACACCCTCGGCGGTCCAGTCGCCGTCCCGCTTCAGCGCGCCGTCCACGTCGGTCGAGCGCGGGTAGACGTCGTTGGTGAGCACGGCGGCCGGGCCGACGAAGACGCCGTCCTCCAGCACCGCCGGCTCGTAGACCAGCGCGTAGTTCTGCAGCTTCACCCGGTCGCCGATCCGCACCCCCGGCCCGACGTACGCGCCGCGGCCGAGGACACAGCCCGCGCCGAGCACGGCCTTCTCCCGTACCTGCGCCAGGTGCCAGATCTGGGTGCCGGCGCCGACGGCGGCGCTCGCATCCACATCGGCGGTGGCGGCTATTCGTGGTTCTGTCACCTGCGACTCCAGTTCAGGAGGGATACTACGGAACTATGCCAAGCGCGAGCGTCATCATCCCGGCCCACGACGAGGCCAAGGTGATCGGCCGGCTCCTCGCGGGCCTGCTGGAGGAGGCGGCGGACGACGAGTTCGACGTCCTGGTCGTGGCCAACGGCTGCGCGGACGACACCGCCGCGGTGGCCGCCGGGTACGGCGTCCGGGTGCTGGAGACCCCGGTGCCGTCCAAGCGCGAGGCGCTGCGCCTCGGGGACGGCGCGGCGCGCGCCCACCCGCGCGTCTACGTGGACGCGGACGTGGAGCTGCGCACCGCCGACCTGCGCGCGCTGCGGGACGCCCTGGCCGGCGGGGTGCTGGCCGCCGCGCCGGAGCGGGCGCTGGCGCTGGCCGACCGCCCGTGGCCGGTGCGCGCCTACTACGCGGTGTGGACCCGGCTGCCCGCGGTGCGCGAGGGCCTGTTCGGCCGGGGCGTGATCGCGGTGTCGGCGGAGGGCAACCGCCGGCTGATGGCGCTGCCCCCGGTCATGGGGGACGACCTGGCGGCGTCGCTGGCGTTCGCCGCCGGCGAGCGCCGGGTGGTGCGCTCGGCACGCGCGGTGATCCACCCGCCGCGCACGCTGGCCGACCTGCTGCGCCGCCGGGTGCGCGCGGTGACGGCGGTGGCCGAGATCGAGCGGGGCCCGGTGGCCGGGCAGGAGGCCCGGACCGGGCCGCGCGACCTGCTCGGCGTCGCCGGCCGGGCGCCGTGGCTGCTGCCGCACCTGGCGGTCTTCCTGGCGGTCACGCTGGTCGCCCGGGCCCGGGCGCGGCGCGCCGTCCGGGCCGGCGACTACACCACCTGGCTGCGCGACGAGAGCAGCCGGACCTGACCGCGCACCCGGTGCACCGGACCGGCCGGCCGGACCGCGGGCGCCGGACCGGCCCGACGGACCGGACGGGCCGCAGGCGCCGGGCTCGCCTGGCGGACCAGGCGAAGTGGGCGGACCGGGTGAAGCGGATCGGCCGGGCGGGCCGGGCTCAGCGGCCGCGACGGGCCTGGACGTACTCCTTCACCACCATCACGGCGAACCGCGTGTTGGTCGACAGGTAGCGGGGGCCCAGGCGCAGCGGCTCCTGCAGGAACCGGTAGAGCCACTCCAGGCCGAGCCGCTGCCACGCCGCGGGCGCCCGGCGGACCTTGCCGGCGAACACGTCGAACGACCCGCCCACGCCGTGGATCACCCCGGCGCGGATGTCGGCGGCGTACCGGGCGCAGAAGATCTCCTTCTTCGGCGAGGTCATGCCGAGGAACAGCAGGTCGGGCTTGGCCTCGCCGATCCGCGCGGCGACCTCGGGGGCCTCCTCGTCGGTGAAGTAGCCGTCGCGGGCGCCGGCCACCTCCAGGCCGGGGTGGCGGGCGCGCACCTCGGCGACCACCCGGTCCAGCACCTCGGGCCGGGCGCCGAGGAAGTAGGCGCGGTACCCGCGGCGCGCCCCCTCGGCCAGTAGCGCGGTGAACAGGTCGATGCCGGCCACCCGTTCCGGAAGCGGGCGGCCGAGCAGCCGCGAGGCCCACACCACGGCCTGCCCGTCGGCGACGACCAGATCGCAGGACGTCACCGAGGCGCGCAGCACCTCGTCGTCGCGCATCCGGACGGCCTTGGCGGCGTTGACCACGCCGATGGTGAGGTTCTCCCGGCCCTCCACCGCGGTGACGCACCGGGCGACCGCCTGCTCCATGGTCACCGCGTCCAGCTCGACGCCGAGCAGCGCCCGGCGCGGCGCGGCGGCGCTCACCCGCCGGCCCCGGGGTGGTCGCGCGGCAGGGTGAACAGCCAGGCGTACAGCAGCCAGCCCAGCTCGTAGGGGCGGCACTCGCGGTCCACCGCGACCGGCGGGTAGACGCGGTCCAGCACGGCGATGCGGGCGCGCGGGCTGACCGCGGTGGCGACCGCCCGGGCCCCGCGGACGATCTTCTTGGGGTCGTCCCGGGCCGCCTTGCGCCAGGTGAGGTCCAGCTCCTCGACGATCAGCTCCTCGTCGGTCTCCGGCCGGGAGGTCATCCAGTGCAGGCCGCGGGCGATCTCCGCCAGGTAGGACGTGCCGCCGGCGTCGGCGAGGTCCAGCAGCGCCATCGGCGCCATGGACAGCTGGTGGACGCTGTAGACCGGATACCCCTCGACCACCTCGCCGGTGCGGGCGTCGTAGTGCCACCACCACTGGCCCTGCGGGCCCTGGGCGGCGCAGATGCCGGCGGCGATCCGCTCGGCCGCGGCCAGCGCCTCGGCGTCGCCGGTGCGGGCGTGCAGGCGGGCCAGGGCCTGCAGCGGGTACACCTGGTCGGCGAAGCAGCCGACGTGCGCCCGGTACCAGGAGGCGGGGCCGATGACGTGCCGGTAGAGCCGGTCGGTGCCAAGGCCGCCGAGCAGCCGGTCGCGGGCGTGGGCGACCCGCCCGGCCAGGTCCGGCGCGCCGGCGCCGGCCCGGTCGGCGGCGACCAGCGCGGCCAGCGCCCAGGCCGCCTCCACGGTGTACACCGGGTCACCGGGGGTCAGGCGGGCCTCCAGCTCGGCGAGCCGGGCCAGCGCGGTGCCGGTCTCCGGATGCCCGGACTCGGCCGCCGCCCAGGCGATCAGCGCGGCGTCTCCGAGGTTCGCGACGTCCGGCAGCCCCTTGACCAGGGCGCCGACCAGGTCGTGCACCGTGTCGCCGGCCAGCGCGGCCCGCCGTCGCTCCGGTGGCAGCGTGGCGACGCCGAGGGCGACGATGGCGGCGTAGCGCACGCTGCGTCCCTCGCCGGCGGCCGTCCACCGCCCGTCGGCGCCGCGCCGGCCGCGCCGGGTGAAGACGAAGCCGCCGCCGGTGTATCCCGGGGGCAGCCCGCGGACCGCCAGGTCGACCATCCGGTCGACCAGCTCGGCGGCGGACGCGTCGATCCCGGCGAGCGCGCCGGGACGACCCTGTTGGCGAGTCATCGCTCACCCTTCCGTGTCTGGTGGAGTCCTGTCGAGGTCAGGTGCGGGCCGGGGGCGGTCACGGCGGGGACGCCGGCCGCGCGGGCCGGGGCGGGGTGCCCGGCCGGGTCATGGGTCTCATGTCCGGCGGGCGTCCCAGCCGCCGGACCACTCGCGCCGCCGCCGCCACAGCTCGGCCCAGTCGGCGCCGCGGGCGGTGGGCCGGCCCTGCCGGGCGGCGCCGGGCGACGCCACCCGCCGGCTCAGCGTGCCGCGCAGCAGCACGCCGGCAAGCAGCAGGACGACGCCGGCCGCGCGTAGGCCGGGCGGCAGGTGCCGGCGGACGACGGTCGCCTTCCCGGTGAACAGCAGCATCAGCTTGCGCATGCTGGAGGACGACATGCCGCCAGGATGCACGAACACCGCCTGGTCGGTCACCACCGGCCGGTACCCGGCGGCCCGGGCCCGCAGGCACAGGTCGGCGTCCTCGCCGTACATGAAGATGCGGGTGTCGAACCCGCCGACCCGGTCCCAGGCCGTCCGGTCGACCAGCATGAGCGCCCCGGTGACCACCGGCACCCGGCGGTCCCCGGTCCAGATCCTCGGGGACTCGGGGTCCAGCAGCCGGCTGCCGGGGAACGCGGTGGACGCTCCGGTGGCGAAGCACAGCAGCGACCACAGGGTGGGGCGGCCCCACCAGGACCGCGGATCGTCCTGGCCGGTCTCGGTGACGCAGCGGCCGCCGACGATCCCGGCCCGGGGGTGGCGGCCGGCGCACTCCAGTAGCCGGGCGAACGCCTCCGGCCGCACCTCGGCGTCGGGGTTGACGAAGACCAGGTACTCGCCGCACGCCACCTGGGCGCCGGCCACGCATCCTTCGGCGAAGCCGCCGTTCTCCTTGCGGGCGAGCACCCGGGCGAAGGGCGCGGCGGACCGGACCACCTCGACGGTGTCGTCCGGCGAATCGTTGTCCACCACGATCACCTCGGCGTCCAGGCCCTTGGTGGCGCGCTCCACCGCGGCCAGGCATCGGCCGACGTAGCCGGCGCTGCGGTACGTCACGATGATCACGGAAAGTCTCATCGGGGTGTCCTCCTCAGCAGCGGGACGGCGATCGCGAGCGCCGCGCACAGCGCGGCGGCCATCACCTGGACGGCGGCCCGCGGACCGGCGGCCGTCCACAGCAGGCCGAAGGCCCAGGACGCGGCCATCGTGCCGAGCGCCTGGCCGGTCTGCACGACGGCCAGGCCGCTCGCCCGCCGCTCCTCGGGCAGCAGCGGGCCGGCCAGCGCGCTGACCACGCCGTCGGTCGCCGCGTACGAAAGGCCGCGCAGCACCAGCACCGCCGCCACCGCGGCCGGGCCGGCCGGCCCGGCGGGCACCAGCAGCAGCAGGTAGCAGGCCAGCAGTGCGGCGTATCCGCCGATCACCACCCGGCCGCGGCCCACCCGGTCGGCGAGCCGGCCGAACGGCACCGCGGCCAGCAGGTAGGCGGCCGCGACGCCGACCGGCAGCAGCGGCAGCGCGTTCGCCGGGAGATCGTGCCCGCGCTGCACCATCAGGTACAGGAACGCGTCGCTGATCGTGGCCAGGCCCAGCGGTGCGGTGCCGAGCAGCACCCGCCGGTAGCCGCGGTCGCGCAGCAGCGCGGCGGCGTCCCGCAGCCGGACCGGGGCCCGCCGCGCCGCGGTCCCGGCGTGCTCGCGGACGAACAGCACCAGCACCAGCACGCCGGCCGCCGCGACGCAGAAGCTGACCACGAACACCGCGTCGAAGGCGCCGGCCGCCGCGGCCAGCACGCCGAACGCGACGAGCGGCCCGGCCAGCGCGCCGGCGGTGTCCATCGCCCGGTGCAGCCCGAACGCGCGGCCCTGCGCCTCGGGCGCGGCGCTCAGCGAGATCAGCGCGTCGCGCGGCGCGGTGCGCAGGCCCTTGCCGGCCCGGTCCAGGCCGATGGCCAGGCCGATCAGCGGCACCGACCGGCCGGCGGCCAGGAAGCCCAGCTTGCACACCGCCGAGATGCCGTAGCCCAGGCCGGCCACCAGCTTGCGGCGGCGGAAGCGGTCGGCGACGTGTCCGCCGGCCAGGCGCAGCACGGCGGTCGCGCCGGTGTAGACGCCGTCCAGCAGGCCGAACACGGCCGGGCTCAGCTGTAGGCCGTACACCAGGTAGAGCGGCAGGACGGCGGTCACCATCTCGGCGGACACGTCGGTGAGCAGGCTGACCACGCCGAGCGCGACGACGTTGCCGGTGATGACCGCCCGGCGGGTGCCCGTGCCCGGCCGCGGGTCCATGCCCGGCGGCGGGGCCATGTCCGGGGGCGGGGCCATGTCCCGCGTCGGGCCGATGCCCGGCGGCGGGTCCGCGCCGGGCGTGAGGTCCGTGTCCCGTGGCGGGTCCGTGTCCCGTGGCGGGCCGGGCGCGGGCGGGCGGGCCGCCGCGCCGTCGGCGCCGCGCGTCTCCGACAGGTACATCAGCCGGTGCCTCCGGCCAGCTCGGGCCAGGCCGCGCGCAGCGCGTCGCGCCAGTGCCGGATCGGCGGCAGCCCGGCCCGGGCCCAGCCGTCGTGGCCGAGCACGCCGTAGCCGGGGCGGGTGGCGGGCCGGGGCACCGCGCCGGTCGGGACCGGCCGGACCCGGCCGGGATCGGCGCCGAGCAGCGTGAACACCTCGCGGGCCAGCTCGTACCAGCTCGCCCGCCCGCCGCTGGTGGCGTGGTAGACCCCGGGCGGGGCGTCGATCTCGGCCAGCCGCAGCAGCCGCGCGGCCAGGTCGCCGGTCCAGGTCGGCTGGCCGAACTGGTCGTCGACCACCTCGACGGTGTCCCGGGTGCGCTCCAGGGCGATCATCGTCCGGACGAAGTTGCGGCCGCCGGCGCCGTACAGCCAGGCGGTGCGCACCACGTAGCCGGTGGCGGGCAGCAGTTCCAGCACCGCGCGCTCGCCGGCCAGCTTGGTGCGGCCGTAGGCGTTGACCGGCCCGGTGGGGGCGTCTTCGGGGTACGGGGTGGTCGCGGTGCCGTCGAAGACGTAGTCGGTGGAGATCTGGAACAGCCGGGCCCCGACGTCGGCGCAGGCGAGCGCCAGCGCGCGGACCCCGGCGCCGTTGACCGCCAGCGCCGCGGCCTCGCGGGCCTCGGCGTCGTCGACCGCGGTCCAGCCGGCGCAGTTGACCACGGCGTCCGGCTTCTCCTGCCGGATGACGTCCAGCACCTCGGCGGGGCGGCACAGGTCCAGGCGGTCGCGGTCGAAGGCCAGCACGTCCGGGGCGTCCGGGCCGGCCGGCACCGCGGCGACCAGGGCTGAGCCGAGCATGCCGCGGGCGCCGGTGACCAGCAGGCGGTTCACCGGGCGTCCTTGAGGTGCTTCCACCAGGAGGGGTTGTCGGCGTACCAGCGCACGGTGGCGGCCAGGCCCTCGTCGAAGCCGACCGCCGGGGCGTACCCCATGGCGCGCAGCCGCCGGTCGTCCAGAGAGTAGCGCCGGTCGTGGCCCTTGCGGTCGGGCACCCGCTCGACCATGTCCCAGCCGGCGCCGAGCTCGGCCAGCAGGCGGGCGGTGAGCTCGGCGTTGGTCAGCTCGGCGGTGCCGGCGATGTGGTAGACCTCGCCCGGCGCGCCGCGCTCGGCGACCAGCTGGATGCCACGGCAGTGGTCGTCCACGTGGATCCAGTCGCGCACGTTGCCGCCGTCCCCGTACAGCGGGACCTTGCGGCCCTGCAGGAGGTTGGTGACGAACAACGGGATGACCTTCTCCGGGTACTGGTAGGGCCCGTAGTTGTTGCCGCACCGGGTGATCGACACCGGCAGGCCGTGGGTGACGGCGTACGCCTGGGCGATCAGGTCGCCGCCGGCCTTGGCCGCCGAGTACGGCGAGCGGGGGCGCAGCGGCGCGTCCTCGGCCCACGAGCCGGTCTCGACCGACCCGTAGACCTCGTCGGTGGACACCTGGACGACCCGGGGGGTCCCGGCGTCCAGGCAGGCCTGCATCAGGGTCTGCGTCCCGAGCACGTTGGTGCGGACGAAGTCGGCGGCGCCGGCGATGGACCGGTCGACGTGCGACTCGGCGGCGAAGTTGACCACCAGGTCGTGCCCGGGCACCACCTCGGCGAGCAGGGCGGCGTCGCAGATGTCGCCGTGCACGAAGTCGTGGGCGCCGGCGACCGGCTCCAGGTTGGCCGGGTTGCCGGCGTAGGTGAGGGCGTCCAGCACGGTGACCCGCGCGCCGGCGAGCGCCGGGTACCCGCCGCCGGCCAGGGTGCGGACGTAGTGCGACCCGATGAAACCGGCACCGCCGGTGACCAGCACTCTCATGAACTGATCTGCACCTTGCTGTGATCGCCGAGCACCAGCCGGTGTGCTCTGGGGGTGTTGGGAGCGGGCGTGACCTCGACGTCGTGCCCGATCAGGGACGCCTCGATCCGGCGGACCCCATGAATGGACGCGCGGCGCAGCAGGATCGAGTACTCGATCTCGCTGTCCACAACCTGACAGTCCTCGGCGATCGAGGTGAAGGGCCCGACGTAGGAGTCCCGCACCTGCGCGCCGGCCCCGACGACGACCGGCCCGACGATGCGCGAGCCGGTGACCCGGGCCCCGGCCTCCACCACCACCCGGCCGATGATCTCCGAGCCGGGGTCCACCTCGCCGTCCAGCCGCTGCTCGACCGTCTCCAGCAGCAGCCGGTTGACCTCCAGCATGTCGGCGACGTTGCCGGTGTCCTTCCAGTATCCGGAGACCACGGTGGACTCCACCCGCCGGCCGGCGTCGATCAGCCACTGGATCGCGTCGGTGATCTCCAGCTCGCCGCGCCAGGACGGCTTGAGCGCGGCGACCGCCTCGTGCACCGCGGCGGTGAACAGGTAGACGCCGACCAGCGCCAGGTCGCTCTTGGGCTCGCGGGGCTTCTCCTCCAGCCCGACGACCCGGCCCGTGCCGTCCAGCTCGGCCACGCCGAACTGCCGGGGGTCGCCGACCCGGGTGAGCATGATCTGCGCGGCCGGGCGGTCGGCGCGGAACCGCCGGACCAGCGGCTCGATGCCGCCCACGATGAAGTTGTCGCCGAGGTACATGACGAAGTCGTCGTCGCCCAGGTACTCGCGGGCGATCAGCACCGCGTGCGCCAGCCCGAGCGGCGCGTCCTGGCGCAGGTAGGTGACCGACAGGCCGAACGCCGACCCGTCGCCGACGGCGGCCTCGATCTCCCGGTGGGTGTCGCCGACGATGATGCCGACCTCGCGGATGCCCGCCGCCGCGATGGCCTCCAGCCCGTAGAACAGCACGGGCTTGTTGGCCACCGGGACCAGCTGCTTGGCCGAGGTGTGGGTGATCGGCCGGAGCCGGGTGCCGGACCCGCCGGCGAGCACGAGCGCCTTCACTAGTAGGCCCCTCCACCGCGGGTCACCGCGGACCAGGTCTTCCACAGGATCTGCAGGTCGAGGATGAGCGACCAGTTCTCCACGTAGCGCAGGTCGAGCCGGACCGACTCCTCCCAGGACAGGTCCGAGCGCCCGCTGACCTGCCACAGGCCGGTCATGCCGGGCTTGACGACCAGGCGGCGGCGCACGTCGGTGCCGTACTGGGCGACCTCGTCGGGCAGCGGCGGGCGCGGTCCGACCAGCGACATCTCGCCGCGTACCACGTTGAGGAGCTGGGGCAGCTCGTCCAGCGAGTAGCGGCGCAGGAAGGCGCCGACCCGGGTGACGCGTGGATCGTTCCGCATCTTGAACAGCACGCCGTCGAACTCGTTGGCGGCCAGCAGCTCGGTCTTGAGCTTCTCGGCGTCGCGCACCATCGTGCGGAACTTGAAGACCGGGAACTCCCGGCCGGCGCGGCCCACCCGGGTCTGCCGGAACAGCGCGGGCCCCTCGCTGGTGGTCCGGACCAGGATCGCGATCACCAGCATCGGCACGGCGAGCAC
This sequence comes from Sphaerisporangium rufum, assembly GCF_016863395.1. GTDB lineage: Bacteria > Actinomycetota > Actinomycetes > Streptosporangiales > Streptosporangiaceae > Sphaerisporangium > Sphaerisporangium rufum. The sequence continues at coordinate 37,342 of NZ_BOOU01000080.1, forward strand.
GGTGAGCGCGGCGGTGGCGACCAGCCGGTCGAACAGGCTCTTGGCCACCTGGCGGGCCCCGTCGAACTCCGGGTGCTCCACGTGCAGCAGCGGCATCCCGGCGACCGGCCGGATGCTGGTGCGCGGGCCGGCCACGTCCATCAGCGCGGGGGCCACGAACAGCTCGGTGCCCTTGGTCTCGATGCTCCAGGCCAGCCGGCGCAGCGCGGCGCCGTCCAGTTCGGGGCAGGCCAGTACGGCGACCGCGTCCGCGGAGACCTTGTCGGCGACCGTGGCGACGTCGGCGAAGTCGCCGTAGACCGGGACGCCGTCGATGTCCAGGCCGTTGCCGGGGAACTGCCCGGGCGGCAGGCAGGCCGCGACCACGCGCATGCCGTGGTAGGGCTGGCGGCGGAACTGCATGACCAGGTCCAGCACCGCGGTGCGGTGCCCGACGGCGACGACCCGCCGCAGGTACTCGCCCTCGGCGCGGCGCCGGTGCAGGCGCTTGCGCATCCGCCAGCGGAAGACCAGCGTCAGCACGGTCGCCAGCGGCAGCATCGCCATGACGTAGCTTCGCGCGATCATGGTCTGGGTGGCGTAGGCGCCGATCGCCACCGCCGCGGTGAGCCCCACCCCGCCGTCGAAGACGGCGCGGAACTCCTCGCTGCCCTCGCCGTGGCTGCGCTCGCGGTACACCCCGGCCAGCGCCATGGCCGCCGGCCAGACCAGCGCCAGGCCGAAGCCGAACAGCAGCTCCGACCACGGAATGAAGGCGCCCAGCCACAGCCGGACTCCCATGACCCCTTCGCAGGCGATCATGGCGCACGCCACGTCGCCGGCGACGAGGGCCCGCATATAGGAACGCGTCCAGATGCTGGACGCCTTCAGCGGGCCCGTGTCGAGGACCGCGGCATCGCGCTCCCCCAACCCCACCCTCATGCCTGTCCCTACCCTGCTCCCGCCGGACCGTGCAGATACCAGACGGCCCATGGGGCGCTTTGGTTGACACATTGCCCCGAAACATCAGGAGCCCGAGTACCGGTTCAAATACTAAAGATCGGCCTATCCCAGTGAAATAGTGCGGCAATGGCCACAATCGGCCGGTCATCGGGGCAGGCGAGTCCCTTGACGGAACGGTCCAATGCTATGTATGCGGGGCTTGGCCCGATACCTCCGCCGGGTCAGTCGTACTCGAGGTCGGGTAGCGGGGCCGGCGGGTCGGGGCTGCGCCACACCACCACGTAGGCGGCCCGCGCGGCGGTGACCGCCTCGCTCAGCCGCTCGAGGTCGAAGTCGGGCAGGTAGCGGAGCCGGGCGAGGAACGTCGCGTCCGTCGCCGACCGCGGCACCACGCACCCCTCACCGTCGCGGTCGAGCAGGACGATGAGGACGTCGGAGTCGGTGACGCCGCCCACCCGGACCTCGACGACGTCCTCCCACGCGAGGGCCTCGACGCTCCCGTCCGCGTAGTGGCGGGTGACGCCCTCTTCGGTGACGTATACATAGGTGTCCGGCACTGAGTTGCCGCGCATGGGCGCGATTGTGACGACTGACCAGCGGTCGGTGCAAGAGAGGCCGGCAATCAGCACCCCAGGTGTGACGGCTTCGTCCCGGTCCGGGCGGTCCACCGGCCGCCGGCGTGCGGCGCGGCCGGCATCCGGGGGATGCCGACCGTTATCTACCGTCTACCGGGAATGGGATCGTTTGTTGATGGAATGGCCTGGTTAGCCGAGCGCCCCGTTGGTACTGTTTCGCCACTGGTAACCCGGGTGTAACAAGGCGGTTCCCCTGCGAGGTCACATGGGCCGGCGTGCGAAGTCCATCAAGTTCAAGCTGCTCACCATGGTGCTGGTGCCGCTGATCTCCCTGGTGGGCATCTGGATGTACGCTGCGGCGACCGCCGTCAAGACCGGTCTGGACGTGCTGAACGTCAAGGCGATCTACGACGACGTCCTCAGCCCCACCGACCGGCTGCTGGCCGCCGTCCAGCAGGAGCGCTACCTGTCCCTGCAGTACCTCGGCTCGCGGACCGCCGACCGCGCCGAGCTGGACGCCGCCCGGGCCCGCACCGACCAGTTCCGCGCCGCCGCCGAGCGGCTCGCCTACGCCGATCCGGCGCTGTTCGACGACCGCGACGTGCTGCTGGACCGGGTGAACCGGTTCCACGCCGTGCTGCGCCGGCTGCCGGAGATCCGCTCCCGGGTCGATTCCGGCAGCCTGAGCAACCTGGCGACCCTGGACGCCTACCGGCTGCTGACCACGGCCGCCGGCCAGATCTACGACAAGGTGACCTCGGTCGAGGACGCCGAGGGCGAGAACGCCCGCGGCCTGATCCTGATGGACCGCAGCCGGGAACTGCTCAGCGAGGAGGGCGCGCTGCTGGCCGCCGTCTACGCGGCGGGCACGGTGAAGGCGGAGGAGCAGGTCGCCTTCAACCAGGCGATGATCAAGCGGCGGCTGATGTGGGACATGGGGTTCGACCGGCTGGAGGAGGACATGCGCCGGCCGTTCGCCGCCCTGCAGTACTCCGACGCGTACACCCGGTTCGTCGCGGTCGAGGACGACATGGTGCAGGACGTGCGCCCCGGCCGCCCACTGCCCGGCGCCTCGGTCAGCTGGGGCTCCACCGTGCAGCGGCTCGGCAAGGCCTGGGCCGACCAGAACACCGCCGCCGCGACCACGCTCACCGACCGCACCATTCCCTTCGTCATCAGCGTGGTGTGGCGCATCGTCCTGGCGGGCGGCCTCGGCCTGATCGCGGTCGGCGTCTCGGTGTTCATCTCGGCGCGCTTCAGCCGCCGGATCAGCGACGAGCTGCAGGAGCTGCAGCGCGCCGCCCTGGAGCTGGCGCACCGCCGGCTGCCCGCGATCGTGCGCCGGCTCCGGCAGGGCGAGGACGTCGACGTCGCCTCCGAGACGCCGCCGTTCGCCACCGGCTCCACCGAGGAGGTCGTCAACGTCGGCCAGGCCTTCGACTCGGTGCAGATCACCGCGGTCGAGGCGGCCGTCGGACAGGCCGAGATCCGCAAGGGCGTCGGCAAGGTCTTCCTCAACCTGGCCCGCCGCAACCAGTCCCTGCTGCACCGCCAGCTGTCGATGCTGGACGCCCTGGAGCGGCGGGTCACCGACCCCGAACTGCTGGACGACCTGTTCGGCATCGACCACCTGACCACCCGCATGCGCCGGCACGCCGAAGGCCTGATCATCATGTCCGGGGCGACCCCCGGACGCGGGTGGCGCAACCCGGTGCCGCTGTACGACGTCGTCCGGGCGGCGGTGGAGGAGGTCGAGGACTACCTGCGCGTCCAGGTGAGCATGCCCGACGACACCGCCCTGATCGGCGCGGCGGTCACCGACGTGATCCACCTGCTGGCCGAGCTGGTGGAGAACGCCACGATCTTCTCCCCGCCGCACACCCACATCGAGGTGCGCGGCGAGGCGGTGGCCCGCGGTTTCGTCATCGAGGTGGAGGACAGGGGTCTCGGCATGAGCCCCGAGGAGATGGAGCAGGTCAACATCCGGCTGGCCGATCCGCCGGAGTTCGACTTGGCCGACAGCGACCGGCTCGGCCTGTTCGTCGTCGGCCGGCTGGCCGCCCGGCGGGACATCCGGGTCTCCTTGCGCCCCTCGCCTTACGGCGGCACCACGGCGATCGTGCTGCTCCCCGAGACGCTGGTGACGACCGCCGACCCGGTCAGCGCGCCCCGGGCGCAGCACACCGTGGAGCGGGTCGCCGCCCTGGAGGCCGCACCGGCCGGCGGGCCGCTCGGCCTGGCCGGCGGCCCGAGCGTGGCCGAGCGGCTGCGCGAGGTGACCGCCCCGGCCGGCGCGGACGACGTCCCGGCCGCTCCGGCGGGCGCCGGCACGGCGGGCGGCATGGCGGGCGGCATGGCGGGCGGCATGGAGACGACCGTCCAGGCGGACGGCGGGCGGGACCGCGCGAACGGGTCGGGGACGCGGCGTGGCGCCGGCCTGCCGCGACGGGTGCGGCAGGCGAACCTCGCCCCGCAGCTCCGGGAGAACGGGGCCGGGCCGGCCGGCGGCGCTGCCCGCCCGGCGCCGGGCGGCGATCCGCCGGCCGGCGCCGAGCCGCCGCAGGCCCCGCAGCCGTCCCCCGATATGTTCACCTCGTTCCGAGCCGGCTGGGAGCGCGCGAACGAGGGCGAGGAGAAGACGCCATGAGCGAGTCGGGTGAACGCTGGCTGGACCAGGAGGCGGGTCCGCTCATCCGCCCCTACACCGTCACGCGCGGGCGCACCCGGCCCTCCGGGCCGGCGTTCGACATGGTGGCGATCGTCCGCGCCACGCCGGGAGCCCGGCCGGTGCCGGGCCTCGGGCCCGAGCACGCGCGCATCCTGGAGATGTGCGGCGAGCCGATGTCGGTCGTCGACCTGGCCTCGGACAGCGGGCTGTCGCTCGGCGTCGTGCGGGTGCTGCTCGGCGACCTGCGCGATCAGCGGCTGGTCACCGTGCGCCCGCCCGCGACCGTGTCCCAGCTACCCGAGGAACGCCTGCTGCGCGAGGTGATCCAGGGCCTGCAGGCTCTCTGACCACGGGGCCGCCCACCAGCGGAAACGTAAAGAGTTGGTCGCGATTTGGGCGCAATGGGTACCGATGTGGGTATTTATCCCGTTATTTGGTATTGATGGGTTGAGGTGTCCTCGTCCTGCGGGCAAAGTACCGCGGCCGGGGGCGGCAACCGAAAGAGCGACGGATTCAGGTGTCAGCCATGTGTCACCACCACCCGAAGTGCCCGGCGGCGGACGCCGCCGATCACGAGGCGGCCTGCCTGGTGGCCTTCCACCCCGAGCAGGGCTGGGGACTGCTGTGCAACGGCGTGGTCGTCTTCGACGACACGGGCGAGCTGCTGCCGGACGGCCGGAGCGTGCCTGTCCACCGCGCCCCCTGCGGGCGGGCCGCGTGACCACCGCCCCCGGCGGCGACCGCCGCCGGCCGGCGGATCTCCCGCCGGTCCCGCGGCGGCGGCTCCGGCGGCGCGGGAAGGGCCACCGGGCCCGCCTGGCGGCCCTGGCGGGCGGCCTCGACCTGCGCACCCCCGCCGGCCGCCCGCTGCCGTACTGAGCCCCTTGGCCCCTTGAGCCCTTGCGCCACCCGGCCCGTGCGGCCCGCGGCCCCGGCGCCGCGGTCGCCGGCCCGCGGCGGGCGCCGAGGCCGGCGTCGTGATCGGCCCCGTGATCGGCCGCTGATCGGCGCCATGATCTGCTGGAAAAGGCGACATCGGTTGTCGTCTTTCGATGCCAGCATCAGCGCATGACATCCACCGAACGCCCGCTGAACGGCAAGGTCGCCCTGGTCGCCGGGGCCACCCGCGGCGCCGGGCGGGGCATCGCGCGAGAACTCGGCGCCGCCGGCGCCACCGTCTACGTCACCGGGCGCAGCACCCGCGCCGGACGCTCGGAGATCAACCGGCCGGAGACCATCGAGGAGACCGCCGACCTGATCACCGAGGCCGGCGGCACGGCGGTGGCCGTCCAGGTCGACCACCTCGACCCGGCCCAGGTCCAGGCCCTCGTCGAGCGGATCGACCGCGAGCGGGGCCGGCTGGACATCCTGGTGAACGACATCTGGGGCGCCGACCACCTGGTCCAGTGGCACACCCCGCTGTGGGAGCACGACCTGGACGCGGGCCTGCGCCTGCTCCGGCTGGCCGTGGAGAGCCACCTGGTCACCGGCCACCACGCGCTGCGCCTGCTGGTCCGGCGGCCCGGCGGGCTGCACGTCGAGATCACCGACGGGGTGCCGGAGTACAACGACGGGCACTACCGGCTCACCACGTTCTACGACCTGGCCAAGACCTCGGTCGTCCGCCTCGCCTACGCTCTGGGCGAGGAGCTGCGCGGGCACGGCTGCACCGCCGTCGCCCTCACCCCCGGCTTCCTGCGCTCGGAGGCGATGCTGGAGACGTTCGGCGTCACCGAGGAGAACTGGCGCGACCACGCCGCCAAGGAGCCCGCCTTCGGCGTCTCGGAGACCCCGTCCTACGTCGGACGGGCGGTCGCCGCGCTCGCCACCGACCCCGGCGTCGCCCGGTGGAACGGCCAGGGCCTGTCCAGCGGCGGCCTCGCCCAGGTCTACGGCTTCACCGACCTGGACGGCAGCCGCCCGGACGTCTGGCGCTACCTCGCCGAGGTGGAGGACGGCGGGCGGCAGGCCTCGCCGGACGAATACCGCTGACCCCGGGGCACAATCACCGGATGAGGGCGTCGCGGCTGATCTCCCTGCTGCTCCTGCTGCAGTCCAGGGACACCATGACGGCGGCCGAGCTGGCCGCCGAGCTGGAGGTGTCCGAGCGCACGGTGGCCCGGGACGTGCTGGCGCTGTCGGCGGCCGGCGTGCCGGTGTACGCCGAGCGCGGCCGGCGCGGCGGCTACCGCCTGCTGGGCGGGTATCGAACCCGGCTGACCGGGCTGAGCCGCCCGGAGGCGGAGGCGCTGTTCCTGTCCGGCCTCGGCGGGCCGGCCAGGGACATGGGCCTGGCGGACGCCGTGTCGGCCGCCCGGCTCAAGGTGCTGGCCGCGCTGCCGCCCGCGCTGCGGGACGCGTCCGCCCGGGCCGGGCAGCGCTTCCACCTGGACGCGCCGGGCTGGTTCACCCCGTCCGGGCCGCCGCCGCTGCTGGCCGAGCTGGCGCGCGCGGTCTGGCGGGACCAGGTGGTCGAGCTGCGCTACCGGCACCGGCGAGAGGTGAGCCGGACCGTCCAGCCGTACGGCCTGGTGCTGAAGAACGGCGTCTGGTATCTGGTGGCGCGGGTTGCCGGCGACTTCCGCACCTACCGGGTGGACCGCGCGGTCGCCGTCACGCCGGCCAATGCCGGTTTCACCCGGGACGAGAGCTTCGACCTGGTGGCCTACTGGGCCCAAGGCGTGGCCGACTTCCTGGCCGGCCTGCTGGCCGAGGAGATCACCGTGCGGCTGAGCCCGGACGGGCTGCGCCTGCTCCGCTGGGTGGCCGAGCCGCCGGCCGTCCGGCGGGCCGGGGAGGCCGCCGGCCCGCCGGATCCGGCGGGGTGGGTGGTCACCCGGCTCCCGGTGGAGTCGCTGGACGTCGCCTACGGCCAGCTGCTCCGGCTCGGGCCCGAGGCGGAGGTGCTGCGGCCGGCGTCGTTGCGCGCCCGGCTGGCGCGGGCCGCGGCCCGGATGCACGACCGCTACCGGCGCGCCGGGCCCGCCGGCTGACCGACCCGACGGGCCGGCCGGCCGACCCGACCGGATAAGCCGACGGGACGGGCCGACGGGACGGGTCCGCCCGGGCTCGCGCTATCCGGTCAGCCGCCGGGCGGCCGGGCGCGGACCGGCCGCCCGCAGCCGGCGCCGGTAGGCCGCCGGCGGGATGTCGTAGGCGTCGCGGAAGGCCCGGGTGAAGTGCGACTCGCTGGGAAACGCCCAGCGGGCGGCGATCGTGCGGACCGGCAGGTGGTCGTGCGCCGGGTCGGCCAGGTCGCGCCGGCAGCGTTCGAGCCGGCGGCACCGGATCCAGCCCGCCGGGCCGGCCCCCTGCTCCTGGAACAGCTTCTGCAGGTGCCTGGTCGAGATGTGGTGGGCGGCCGCGATGCGCGCCGGCGTCAGCCCGGGATCGCCCAGATGGTCCTCGATGTAGGCCTTGATCCGCAGGATCAGCGCCTGGCGTCCCCCGTCGATCATCAGCGGACGATCCTCCTCGTGGGTCAGGACGGCGGCGAGCAGGTCCAGCACGATGCCGGACAGCCGCATCCCGTCGGCCGCGCTGAGCGACTCCGCCTGGTCGAGCGACTGCCTGAGCAGCCCGGAGAGCAGCGCGCCGACCCCGGTGGCAGCGGGCAGCGGCCGGACGAGCCGGCGTTCCAGCAGCGCGGCGGGAACCGGCAGCAACTCGTGCGGGAACTGCAGGACCAGACCGTCCGTCAGCGCCCCCGGGTCGTCGCGGCCCGTCCCGTCGGTCGACCACGCCAGAAACGGGCGCGAGGTGTCATAGAGCACCATGTCCCCCGGCACTAGCGTGGCCGCGTGGCCGTCCTGGCGCAGCCCCGAGCGGCCGTCCAGCGCGATGGACAGCTGGTAGAGCCCGGATTCGGACCGGCGGATGCGCTGGCGGGTGCGCCGCGCCTCGAACGGCGAGCACCGTACCCGGGACACCTGGACCAGGCCCAGGTCGACCATCCGCATCTCCGCGGTGAAGTGGTCGGCGTGCCGGCTGCGCGCGTCCACCGAGACCACCGAACGCCCTACCGCCTCCCACCAGAAGGCGAACCGCTCATCGGCCGGCAGATCGTCCAGCCGTATCGTCTGAGAAAGCACGCTCCTGCCCCCTAGGACCGTCCCGTCGACCGAGGCCAGGACGACCGCCGGATGCGCGTCCTCATCCGGACGGCCGCCCATGGCCGCGAGTCTCGGCGGCGCCACCCGTCGCCGCAACACCTTTCAGTACTGCCTTAAACCCCATGATGAACGATGTCAAACCCCATGATCAATAATGAAATGGTGTCGCGTGCCACGGCGTCACGTCAACGCGGGCGGCGTGCCTCCGTCCCTGGCCGGGCCGCCGGCGCCGGTGAAGGTGCGGGCCAGGTGGCGGCCGATGTCGTCCAGGGCTCGCCGGGCGGCCGACAGGGCGCCGGGGAAGTTCAGGAACGCGTGCATCGTGTCCGCGTACTCGACGTACTCCACCGCCACCCCGGCCTCGCGCAGGCGCCGGGCGTACTCGCGGGCGTCGTCCCGCAGCGGGTCGCGCCCGGCGCCGAGCACCAGCGCCGGCGGCAGGTTCCGCAGGTCCGCGGCGCGCAGCGGCGCCGCGTGCGGACCGGCCGCCCGGCCGGCCAGGTACTGGTCGCGGTACCACTCCGCGGTCCGGGAGCTTAGGAACACCCCCTCGAAGAGCCGCCACGACTCGGTGCCGGCCCGGAAGTCGAGCCACGGATAGCACAACACCTGGGCGGCCACCCGCGGCCCGCCGCGCTCCCGGGCGAGCAGGCAGGCCGCGGCGGCGAGGTTGCCGCCGGCGCTCTGCCCGCCGATCGCGATCCGCCCGTCCCCGCCGAGCGCGCCGCCGTCCCCGGCCAGCCGGCACAGCGCGTCGAAGGTGTCGTCCAGCGCCGCCGGGAACGGGTGTTCCGGGGCGAGCCGGTAGTCCAGCGAGACCACGACGCACCCGCCGCGCCGGGCCAGGGCCGCGCAGGCCGCGTCGATGTCGTCCAGCGTGCCGCCGACGAAGCCGCCGCCGTGCAGCCACAGCAGCAGCGGGAGCGGCCGCGGCGGGCCGTCCCGGTAGACCCGGACCGGGACCGGCGGCGCGGCGCCGCGCGGCAGCAGCAGATCCGCGCGGACGGCGACCGGCTCCGGCCGGCCGGCGAGCGCGGGATCGGCCCGGCCGGCCCGGGCGGCCCGCAGTTTCTCGTAGGTCATGGGCTCGCCGTCGTCCGAGCCGAACCCGGCCAGCAGCGCGTCGGTCTCCGGACCGAACCGCGGGTCGTCCAGGACGCGGGTGCGCATCACGGTCACCGCCCGTCCGGCACGGCCGGGACGGCCGCCATCTCGGCCGACCGGCCCAGGTGGATCGCGGCGTGCCAGTACGGCACGGCACCCGGCACGGACATGGCGTACTGCGCCAGCGCCCCGAGGCTGGTCGCCCGCTCATGGTCGACGGCCGGCCGGGCGTGCCACTCCTCGCCGTAGCCGGTCAGCTCGGCCAGCAGCGCGTGCCGCACGGTGGTGAACCGGTGGCTCAGCAGCTCCAGCGGCAGCTCGCGGCCGGCCAGCACGCCGGACCGGTTCAGCAGGCGCCCCGCCTCCGGCGTCTCCCACCGGGCGGCCAGGCTCCAGTGCCCCCGCCCCAGACGCGCCTCGGTGAGCACCGACAGGTTGATCTCGTCCCACATCAGCACGTGCGCCACCAGGTCGTGCAGCGACTCGCAGAAGTCGCCGAGCGGGCCGGCCTCGACCTGGTAGGGGGCCGCCAGCTCGGCGGCCTCCCGGCCCGAGATCTCGGCCAGCAGCAGCTCCCGGTCCAGCCTGACCCGCCGGGCCGCCTCGCCCGCCGGCAGGACGCCCTCCCGGGTCTCCGTCCCGTGCTCCCCCATGATCGCTCCCTCCGGCCGGACGCGCGCGGTCCGGCCACCCCATGCAAGGGCACGGCGGCGCGGCGGCCGAGCGGGCTGACGAGATCCGGCAATCGTCCGCGGGGTTCAGCGGAGCAGCAGGCGGGCCAGGTCGGTGCCGAGCGCCTCCACCACGTCCAGGTCGACGACGTACCGCACGTACCGCCCCTGGCGCGCGGTGCGCACCAGGCCGGCGGCGGCCAGCGCGCGCAGATGCCGGGTGACCTGCGTGGGGTCCATCCGCCACAGCATCGCGATCTCCCCGGCGGTCCGCGGCTCGCCGGCGATCGCCCGGCACACCTCCAGCCGGCCCGCGTTGCCGAGCACCGCCAGCCGGTCCAGCACGTCGGCGGCCGGCGGCACCGGACCGGGGTCGGGCGCGATGCCGTGGATCAGCAGGACCGGCTCGCCCGGCACGTCGGCGACGTAGACGTGCGGGTGGACGAAGGTGCTCGGCGCGACGGCCAGCCCGCGCCGGCCCACGTCGTGCCGCTTGCTGAGCACCTTGGCGATCACCGCGCCGTCGCCGCGCGGCGTCACCGCCGGGCCGAGCGAGGCCAGCGCGGCGGCCGGCCCGAGCCGGTGCAGCGTGTCCTCGATCTGCCGGGCGCGGGCGACCAGCGGCGGCCGCGCGGCCCGCCACTCGTGGTCGAACCACTCCCGCCCGGCGTCCCGCAGGAAGTCCAGGAACCGGGCGGCCGCCTCGCCGGGCCGGTCGATCAGGTCGTCGACCAGCGCGCCCACCGCGGCGCCCCGCGACCTCGCCCACCGGCGGGCGACGGCGGGATCGTCCACCCCCGACACCGGCCGCAGCAGATCGCGGGCCAGCCGGCGGGCGGGGACGCGGCGCAGCCACTCCACCTGCTCGGCCAGGACGCCCGCGGCCGGGGTGCCCGCCCGGACGAACGGCGTGGCCCGGATGGCCTGCGTCGCCCAGGCCCAGGCCCGGGTGCGCTCGGCCAGGTCGGGGCTCATCCGGGCCCGCACCTCCGCCGCCCACCGCGCCCGCCCGTGATGCTCGGGCCCGGCCAGCACGTGCAGGGCCGAACCGAGCTCGACCAGCGGCGAGACGATCAGCTGGAAGCGGCCGGCCGGGAGCGCGGCCAGGCCGGCGAGAACCGTCGGCATGCCCTCATTCCACCGCACGCCCGGCCCGAGCCCGGCACCGGAGTCAGTCGCGCGGGATGGCCTCGATGGTCGCCATGTGGCGATGCCCCCAGTCGCCGAGCGGGATGAGGGCCTCGTTCAGCGACCGGCCGAACTCGGTGAGGGAGTACTCCACCTTGGGCGGCACCTGCCGGTGGACCTCGCGGTGCACCAGCCCGTAGACCTCCATCTCGCGGAGCTGCTGGATGAGCATCTTCTCGCTGATCCCGGAGATGCTCCGGCGCAGCTCGCCGAACCGCAGCGGCTCGCGATGCAGCGCCCAGAGGATCAGCGCCTTCCACTTGCCGCCCACCACGTCGACGGCCGCGTCCAGCCCGCAGTTGTACGTCCGCTTCTTCATCGAACCGCCGTCCTACTTACCAAAAGGTAGGTACCTGACTAAATAGTAGGTACTTGAGGTTATCGCAGCAGGACCGGCAGGATCGGGAACGTCCCGCCCGGGCCCGCCGGGACGTCCTTCACCCTGCTTTTCCTTCCGAACGGAGCAATGATGTCTGGCGAGAACCGCCCGCCGGTGACGGTCATCGGCCTGGGCGCGATGGGCACGGCGCTCGCGGGGGCGTTCCTGGACCGCGGCCACCCCACGACGGTGTGGAACCGGACCGGCGGCAAGGCCGCCCCGCTCGCCGCCCGGGGCGCGACGGTGGCCGCCACCGCGGCCGGCGCCCTCGCGGCGAGCCCGCTGACCGTGGTCTGCGTGCTGGACGACCGCGCCGTGCACGAGGCGCTCGATCCGGTGGCGGGCGCGCTGGCCGGTCGCACCCTGGTCAACCTCACCAACAGCACCCCCGAGCAGGCCCGGGCCACCGCCCGGTGGGCGCGGGAGCGCGGCGCCGGATACCTGGACGGCGGCATCATGGCCGTCCCGCCGATGATCGGCCGTCCGGAGTCCCTCATCCTGTACAGCGGTCCGGCCGCCACCTTCGACGCCCACCTGGCCACCCTTTCGGTCCTCGGCTCGCCGATGTACCTGGGCGAGGACGACGGCCGGGCCGCGCTGTACGACATCGCGCTGCTCGGCGCCATGTACGGCATGTTCGGCGGCTACCTGAACGCCGTCGCGCTCACCCGCGCGGCCGGCGTCCCGGCCACCGAGTTGACCCCGCTCATCGTCTCCTGGCTGCAGGCCATGCTCACCGGCCTGCCGCGGATGGCGAAGGGGGTGGACGCCGGCGACCACGCGGCGGCCGCCTCCAACGTCCGGATGCAGGCCCTGGGCTACGTCAACCTGCTGGACACCGCACGCGACCAGGGCGTCCGCACCGAACTGATGGCCCCCATGGGCGAGTTGCTGGACCGCGCCGTGGCGGCCGGCCGCGGCGAAGGCGACCTGTCCGGCCTGGTGGACCTGCTGCGCGCGCCGGAGGGAACCCGATGACGAACGGGAAACCCGCTCCGGTCACCGTCCTCGGCCTCGGCCCGATGGGCCGCGCGCTGGCCGGCGCCTTCCTGGCCGCCGGCCACCCCACCACGGTCTGGAACCGCACCGCGGCCCGCGCCGCCGAACTCGCCGCCCGCGGGGCCGCGACCGCGCCGACCGCCGCCGCGGCGGCCGCGACGAGCCCGCTGGTCATCGCCTGCGTGCTCGACTACGCCGCCATACACGAGATCGTCGAACCGGCGGCGGGGGCGCTGCGCGGGCGCACCCTGGTGAACCTCACCGCCGACACCCCCGAGCGTGCCCGGTGGACCGCGGGATGGGCGGCGGAGCACGGCGTCGGCTACCTCGACGGCGCCATCATGACCCCGGTGGCGAGCATCGGCGGGCCGGGCGCCGTCGTGCTCTACAGCGGGCCGGAGAAGCTCTACCAGGCGCACCGCGCGACGCTGGCGGCCATCGGCGGCACCGCCGCCCACCTCGGCGCCGACCCGGGACGGGCCGCGGCGCACGACGTGGCGCTGCTCGACCTGTTCTGGACGTCGATGAGCGGCCTGGTGCACGCCTTCGCCCTGGCCCGCGCCGAGGGCATCGCGGCCCGCGAGCTGGCCCCGCTGGCCAAGGGCATCGGCGCGCTGCTGCCGCCCATCATCGAGGAGTACGCCGGGCACGTCGACGAGGGCCGGCACCCGGGGGACGATTCGACCATCGGGTCCGCCGCGGCCGGTATCCGGCACGTCATCGAGGCGGCGGCGGCCCGCGGCCTGGACACCGGGGTGCTGGACGCCGCCGCGGCGGTCGCCCGCCGGGCCATCGACGCCGGCCACGGCACCGACGGCTTCTCCCTGCTGGCCGAGACCCTCACCGGGCCGCCGGCGGCCCCCCGTCCCGTCCCGGCCTGACCGCGGGCCCGGCCCGACCGCGGACCCGGCACGGCGGCGGGGACCGTTCTGTCGGTCGCCGCGGGTAGCGTTTCCGACCCTGAACCACCACCGCGCACATAGCGGTGGTCGAAAGGAGTCACCATGGCCGAGGTGCTGCTGTTCCACCACGCGCAGGGGCTGACGTCCGGCGTCCGCGAGTTCGCCGAGACGCTGCGGGCGGCCGGGCACACCGTGCACCTGCCGGACCTGTACGAGGGGCAGGTGTTCGACGACCTGGCGGGGGGCGTCGGATACGCACGGCGCACCGGCTTCGGCACGATCATCCAGCGCGGGCAGGCCGCGGCCGATGGCCTGCCCGGCGAGCTGGTCTACGCGGGCATCTCCCTTGGAGTGCTGCCCGCGCAGCTGCTGGCCCAGACCCGGGCCGGAGTCCGGGGCGCGCTGCTGATCGAGGCGTGCGTCCCGCTCGCCGAGTTCGGCGGCACCTGGCCCGCCGGGGTCCCCGCGCAGATCCACGGGATGGACGCCGACGAGTCGTTCGCCGCCGAGGGCGACCTGGACGCGGCCCGCGCCCTGGTCGAGGCGGTGCCGGAGGCGGAGCTGTTCCTCTACCCCGGCGACCGGCACCTGTTCGTCGACAGCAGCCTGCCCTCCTACGACAAGGCCGCCGCCACCCTGCTCGCCGACCGGGTGCTCGCCTTCCTCGACCGCCTCGGCCGGCCGTGAGACCACGAGAACTTCTGCGCCCGGCCCCGGTGGCCCGCGACGGACCGGCGGGCGCCCGTCCGCCAGGGCACGGTCAGCCGGCCTCCCCCAGCTCCTCGGCCAGCCGTGCCAGGCCGCCCCTGATCAGCCGCCCGTAGCCGTCGTCGGCCAGCACGCCGATCTCGGCCTGCGCCTTCCGCAGATACTCCCTGGCACGGTCGAGATCACCGAGCTTTCGATGGCAGTCCGCCACGTTGAGGTACAACGACGGATACAGGCCGGCCACCGAAAGCGTCACCCCGGCCTCGGCCGCCCGCTCGTCGGTGACCAGATCGGCGGCGGCCAGCGCGCGCAGGTCCCACATCAGCTCCTGCCGCACGTCGTCCTGCACGTCGGCCATCGAGTGCGCGAGCACGCAGACGTGCAAGGGGTCGCCCTGCTCGCCGCCGATGTCCTCCCAGATCCGCGCGAACGCCTCACGAGCGGCTTCGCGCTCGCCTTGCTGATGGTGTAACGCCACCGCCTCACCGATCCGGGCGAGCGTCGAGTCAGTGGTCATGAGCTACTCCATTCACCGGCGGACGGCCGCCTGCCACCCTACCGTCCCGCCCGGCCTGATGATCTTCAGCTGCCGGACCGGGCGCCGCCGCCGGGTCAGGCCGGCTTGTCCAGAGCGACGAGGTCGTCATGCCCGGCCGCGGCCAGGTGCTCCTCCAGAAGGGCAGGAGATGAGGTCCCCACGTCAAGTAGCCCAGGAGGGCGTGGACGCGTCCGCGCCGCGCCCACCCGCCCGCCACCCGATCCGGCGCCCGGCCGGCCGGCGGGATCGCCGGTCCGAGTCGCTAGCCTGGTGCGCGATGAACCTGATGAGGACGGCGACGGGCGAGTTCGAACTCGCCCGGTTCCCCGCGGACCCCCGCGACCAGCTGCGTGCCTGGGACGCCGCCGACGAGTATCTGCTGCGGCACCTCGCCGACATCGACGGCGAGCCCGTCGACCTGTCGGGCACCGTGGTGGTGCTGGGCGACCGCTGGGGCGCGCTGGCCACCGCGCTCGCCGCGCACCACCCCGTGCAGATCACCGACTCGTATCTCACCCAGGAGGCGACCCGAGCCAACCTGGCCCGCAACGGCGTCGCCCTGGACGCCGTCCGGCTGCTGACCACCCAGGATCCGCCGCCCGGCCGGATCGACGTGCTGCTCGTCCGGGTGCCCAAGGGGCTCGCACTGCTGGAGGACCAGCTGCGCCGCCTGGCACCCCACGTGCATCCCGGCACCCTGGTGGCCGGCACCGGGATGGTCACCGAGATCCACACCTCCACGCTGCGGCTGTTCGAGCGGATCCTCGGCCCGACCCGCACCTCGCTGGCCGCCAAGAAGGCCCGGCTCATCTTCTGCACCCCCACGCCCGGCGCCGCCCCGGCCGATGATCCGTGGCCGCTGAGCTACCCGCTGCCGCCGGACGTCGGCGTGGTCTCCGGCCGCACCGCCATCAACCACGCGGGCGTCTTCTGCGCCGACCGCCTCGATCTCGGCACCCGGCTGCTGCTGCGCAACCTGCCGCCGCTGGCCGGCCGCGGGCACGTCGTGGATCTCGGCTGCGGCAACGGGGTGATCGGCCTGGCCGCCGCGCTGGCCGACCCGGGCAACGAGGTGACCTTCATCGACGAGTCCCACCAGGCACTGGCCTCGGCGCGGGCCACGGTCCAGGCGAACGTCGATTCCGAGGTCAAGACGAACTTCCTGGCCGCCGACGGCATGTCCGGCGTGCCGGCCGGGTCGGTGGACCTGGTGCTGACCAACCCGCCGTTCCACACCCACCGGGCCCGCACCGACTCGACGGCCTGGCGCATGTTCAACGGCTCCCGCGCCGCGCTGCGCCGCGGCGGCGAGCTGTGGGTGGTGGCCAACCGGCACCTCGGCTACCACGTCAAGCTGCGCCGCCTCTTCGGCAACTGCCAGGTCGTCGCCGACGACCCCCGATTCGTCGTCCTCCGCGCCGTCAAACGCTGACCGCCCTGACCTGGAACCACACCGTGCGGTAGGTGTCGTCCTGGTGCACCCCCCATCGATGGGCGAGCGTCCGTACGATGCGCAGTCCACGTCCGCCCTCACCGAAATCGTCGTCGCGAATCTGTGGCGCCTCCGCGCCTCCCGCATCCACCACGTCGACGTGTATGAGACCAGGACAGACGGCCAGCGCCAAGGTGATCTTTCCGCCGTTCTGGGAATCCGAATGGACCACCGAGTTGGTGACCACCTCGGAGACCAGCAGGGCCACGTCGTCCAGCGCCGGGTGCGCCGGCCCGAGTTTCTCGGCGACGAAGATGCGAGCGGCTTTCGCGGACTCGGGATCACCTTTCAACTCGATGGCGCCCAGCAATCTACCTCTTCGCGGTCCATCGCCTTTTTCGTTCGCCGTGCTCCCGGCTCCTCCTGAAGACTTCACCCTCCCAGAGTGGCCACGGAAAGCTACGATCGGTCACGTTCGGTGCTCACCTAACGCCACATTTCATGTGAGCACACCAGTGAGCACAGCGAAATGCTGAGAAGGATGGCATTTGTCGATGACTAGAGCGCCTGATCCGCGTGAGCCACCTCGCGTGCTTTTCGCCGATGAGCTCCGGCGCCACCGAAGGGCGGCGAAGCTGTCCCAGCGGGCGCTGGCCTCCCGCATGGGCTTCTCGGATTCGCTGGTCGCCATGGTGGAGACCCTCAAACGGCCACCTACCGACGACTTCGCGAGAGCATGCGACAGGGCCTTGGGCTTGGGTGGCGCCATGTTCGGGCTGTACATCGCGACGACATGGGACAAGGCACCAGAACATCTCAGGCCTTGGCTGGAGGAAGAGGAGGAGGCCGAAGCACTGCGGAATTGGGAACCCAACCTCGTCCCGGGCCTTCTCCAGACGGAGGCTTATGCCCGCGCGATGTTCGGGACCGCTCCCGGCCTCACACCGGACGAGGCGGAAGAGCGGGTGGCCGCCCGCATCCGGCGGCAGGCGATTCTTCGCCGGAACAGGCCACCGATCGTCACGTTCATCATGGACGAGACGGTGATCCACCGTCGGATCGGCAGCATCGCGATCATGCGGGAGCAGCTGGCATATCTCCTGGAAGTCGCCCGGTACCCGAATGTGATCATTCAGATCGTTCCCCAGGACGCGGGGGAGCATTGCGGGCTGGCCGGGGGATTCATCATCGCCGAGCGCAACGGTTCCTGCTACGCGGCCTACTCGGACGCCCAACCGGCCGGGACGACGATCGACGACCGACACGTCATCTGCGAACTCGCCGCTCGATATGACGCGATCCGCGCGGAGGCCCTACCGTTTAAAGCGTCACTCCGCCTCATTCAGGAAGTGGTGTCGAAAATGAGTGACCTTTGTGACGAGGCGTGGCGTAAGAGCACCTACAGTACGGACAACGGCAACTGCGTTGAGGTCACCTCGAAACTGTCACGTCCCACCATCAGGGACAGCAAGCGGCCGAGCGGCCCGACCCTCACCTGCGGGCCGGGTGAGTGGTCGGCATTCGTCGCCGGGCTCAAGACCGGAGCGCTGGACAGCTGAGCCCGTCCCCCGGGTGGTCCGGCACCGGGCCGGGCCACCCGGGGCCGGCGAGGTCAGCGCAAGGGGGCGAAGAAGGCGCGCAGGTCGTCGGCGAGGAGCTTGGGGGCCTCCAGGGCCGGGAAGTGGCCGCCGCGCTCGAACTCCGTCCAGTGGCAGCCGGCCGGCGGGTCGATCAGCCGGCGGACGGTGGCGTCGGCGCCGAACACCGCGAACCCCTGCGGCGCGGCGGGCGGCGCGCCCCAGTCGGTGGAGTGGGCCTGCTCGTACAGGAAGTTCGCGGCGGAGATGCCGGAGCCGGTGAACCAGTAGAGGCTCACGTTGGTGAGCAGCCAGTCCCGGTCGTAGGGCAGGTCGGTCCAGCGCTCGACGCTGTCCGCGATCCAGCCGAGCTGGCCGACCGGCGAGTCGTTGAGCAGGTAGCCGATGGTCTGCGGCCGGCTGTTCTGGATCGCCAGGTAGCCGTTGCCGGCGCCGCGGAACTTCGCCATTCGCTCCAGGGCCGCCGCGTCCACCGGGTCGGCCGGGTCGAGCCGGTCGGCCATGCCCGGGAGGAAGGTGGCGGTGGCCGCGGCGGTCGCCGGGTCGGTGGTGACGTGCAACCCGGCCACGTGCTCGCCGGCCAGGCCGGCCACCGCGCCGGAGACGCCCGCGCCGATGTCGCCGCCGTGCACGCCGTACCGGTCGTAGCCGAGGCGGCTCATCAGCTCGGCCCACGCCCGGGCGGTGCGGCCCATCGCCCAGCCGTCCCCGCCGACCGGGGTGGAGAAACCGAAACCGGGCAGGGACGGCACCACCAGGTGGAAGTCCTGCCGCAGGTTCTCGATCACCTCGGTGAACTCGGTGAACGAGCTGGGGTAGCCGTGGGTGAGCAGCAGCGGCAGCGCGTCCGGCCGGGCCGCCCGGACGTGTACGAAGTGGATCCGCTGCCCGTCGATCTCGGTGGTGAACTGCGGAAACGCGTTGAGCCGGGCCTCGGCCGCCCGCCAGTCGTAACCCTGCGCCCAGTACACGGTCAGTTCCTTGAGAAAGGCGAGCGGGACGCCGCGCTCCCATTCCGCGCCGAGTGCCTCCCGCGGCCAGCGGGCGGCGGCCAGCCGGCCGGCCAGGTCGTCCAGGTCCGCCTGCGGGACGGCGATGGTGAACGGCTGAATGTTCATTGATTGCTCCTTCGAGGTGCGATGCCATCACGGTAGAAGCCAATGCGGAACGGTTCTTTCCGCGATCGGCGGCATACTCGAAGAATGTTGGAGACCTCCGCGAGGCTGCTGAAACTGCTGTCGCTGCTGCAGGTGCGGCGGGACTGGACCGGCGCCGAGCTGGCCGACCGGCTGGAGGTGACCACCCGCACCGTCCGCAACGACATGGAGCGGCTGCGCGCCCTCGGTTACCCGGTGCGGGCCACCCCGGGCGTGGCGGGCGGCTACCGGCTGGACGCGGGCGCCCACGTCCCGCCGCTGCTGCTGGACGACGAGGAGGCGGTCGCCGTCGCGGTGAGCCTGCGCACCGCCGCGGGCGGCTCGGTCACCGGCATCGAGGAGATGGCCGCCCGGGC
Organism: Sphaerisporangium rufum; assembly: GCF_016863395.1. GTDB lineage: Bacteria > Actinomycetota > Actinomycetes > Streptosporangiales > Streptosporangiaceae > Sphaerisporangium > Sphaerisporangium rufum. Next base: position 56,671 of record NZ_BOOU01000080.1, read on the forward strand.
GCTGGTCAAGCTGCACCAGGTGCTGCCGTCCCGGCTGCGCCGCCGGGTGGACGCGCTGCAGGCCGCCGTGGTGCCGGCGCCGCCGTGGGCCGGGCCCGGCGCCGACGCCGGCGTGCTGACCACCATCGCGACCGCCTGCCGGGACCACGAGCGGCTGCGCTTCGACTACCGCGCGCACGGCGGCGGCGAGTCGGTGCGCTCCACCGAGCCCTACCGGCTGGTGCACACCGGCCGGCGCTGGTACCTGGTCGCCTGGGACCTCGACCGCGATGACTGGCGCACCTTCCGGGTGGACCGCGTCCGGCCCAGGACGCCCGCCGGCCCGCGGTTCACCCCGCGCCCGCTGCCCGAAGGCGGGGACGTCGCCCGGTACGTCGCCCGCAACGCCGGCGCGGCGACCTGGCGCTACCGGGCGCGGGTGGTGGTGCACGCACCGGCCGAACGGGTGGCCCGCCGGCTGCCGATGCCGGTCGAGATCCGGCCGCTGGGCCCGGACCGGTGCGTCTTCGAGCCCGGCTCGGACGACCCGCTCGCGCTGGCCGGATACCTGACGCTGCTCGGCGAGGACTTCACCGTCGAGGACTCCCCCGAGCTCACCGCCGCACTGCGCACCCTCGCCGCCCGCCTGCTCCGCGCCACCGGCGAGCCGCCGGCCCCCCGGTAGACCCGCCGTTCACCGGATCGGGCCGCCGGCCGCCGCCCCGGAGACGCGGCTCCCGTTCGCCGCCCGGCTGCACCGCGCGCCGGTCACTCCGGCGGGCGGCGGATCGGGGGGCGGATGTCAGGGGGTGAGGGGCTTGCGGCGGGCCCGGACGACGCGGTGGCCGATCCGCCAGCCCTGCTCGCCGCGGACGATCGTGTCCTCGTAGGTGACGCTGGCCACGGTCCCGTCGGTGCTGACGCCGAAGCCCTTGGACAGGGCTCGCACCCGCCCTTCGGCCGTCTCGGTGATGACGATGTTGGTGACGTGGTGGGCGACCGGGTTGCGGTCGCCGAGGGCGAGCGCCGCCTCCCGCAGCGCCGCCGTCCCGGTGATCACACCGCCGCCGAGGTCGGTGACGTCGTAGCCGGCGTCGGGCAGGAAGAGCTCCGCCATCCCGTCCAGATCGCCGTGGTCCGCCAGATGTCCGTGCCGGTCGATCAGATCGGTGATCGCCACCCGGTCTTCGGTGCTCAGCGGCATCGCGTCCTCCAGCCAAGAAACGGGGAACTCCCCGGTTAGGGTCGGCGACTAAGCTAACCGGGGAGTTCCCCAGATGGCAATACCGGAGTGACGATGGCATCGAGCGAAGCCCGCCGCCCGGCCGTCCCCGCGCGCCGGGCGGACGCCGCGCGCAGCATGGCCCGGCTCGTCGAGGCCGCGCGCGACCTCATCGAGGAGTCGGGGACCGAGGTGCCGCTGGACGAGGTCGCCCGGCGGGCCGGTGTCGGCAACGCGACCCTCTACCGGCACTTCCCCACCCGGGGCGACCTGCTGGTCGCGGTGTACGCCGACGAGGTGACCGAGCTGTGCCGCAAGGGCGCCGGCCTGCTCACTCATCCCGAGCCGGGTGACGCGCTGTTCCGCTGGACGGAGGACTTCATCGGGCACGTGTCGGCGAAACGCGCCCTCGCCCTCGCGGCCACCGAGGGCCCCACCGGCCGGCGCACCGAGCTGTTCGACCGGTGGCACGAGGCCATGCGCTCGGCCGCGGCCGGCCTGCTGGACCGGGCGCGGCACGCCGGTGCCGTCCGCCCGGACGTCACGGTGACCGACCTGCTCGCCCTGGCCGGCGGCGTCGCGCTGGCCGCGACCGACGAGGCCCACGCCCGCCGCCTCCTCGGCGTCGTGCGCACCGGCGTCGGTACCGGCGCCGCGTGACGCGCCCCGCCGGCCACTGGACGATCCCCGGCCGCCGGCCGGCCGGGACGCGGACCTCAGCGCCGCGCGTCGATCCGGGCACCGCCGAAGATCACCGACTGCGGCATCGGGCTGTTCAGGAAGTCGTGCGGGAAGCCGAGCTCCACCCGGCTGGCCTGGTCGAGCGCCGCGAGCTCGCCAGCGGTGAAGGTCACCTCCAGGGCGGCCAGGTTGTCCTCCAGCTGGGCGAGCGTGCGGGCCCCGATGATCGGCGCGGTGACCGCCGGGTCGAGCAGCGTCCAGGCGATCGCCACCCGCGCCGGCGTGGTCCCCTTGCCGTCGGCGATCTCCCGCACCACGTCCGCGATGGCCAGCGCCCGCTCGGTGAGCGAGCCGTTGGCCGCGGCGACGTTCCGGCGGGAGCCCTCAGGGCTGGCGGACGCGTCGTGGGCCAGGTCGGCCCGGGTGTACTTGCCGGTCAGCACCCCGCTGGCCAGCGGCGACCAGGGGACGACGCCGAGGCCCATCTCCCGGGCCATCGGGATGAGGTCGCGCTCCACCGTCCGCTGCGCCAGGCTGTACTCGATCTGCAACGCCGCCAGCGGCGACCAGCCGCGCAGGTCGGCGATCGCCTGCATCCGGGACACCTGCCAGGCCGGAGTGTCGGAGATGCCGAGGTACAGCACCTTGCCGGCCCGGACCAGGTCGTCCATGCCACGCAGGACCTCCTCCACCGGCGTGGTGAAGTCCCAGGCGTGCAGGTAGAGCAGATCGATGTGGTCGGTGTTCAGCCGGCGCAGGCTCGACTCCACCGACGACACCATGCTCTTGCGGTGGTTGCCGCCCGAGTTCGGGTCGCCGGGCCGGGTGGCCAGCGTGTACTTCGTGGCCACCACCACGCGGTCCCGGCGGCCGTGCAGGAACTCCCCGAGCAGCTGCTCGGCCGTCCCGTTCGTGTAGTTGTTGGCGGTGTCGACGAAGTTGCCGCCCCGGTCGAGGTACGCGGCGAAGATCCGGTGCGCCTCGTCCTTGTCGGCCCCCCAGCCCCAGTCCGAGCCGAACGTCATGGTGCCGAGGGCCAGCGGCGAGACGCGCAGGCCGGAGCGGCCCAGCAGGCGATATCGGTCAAGCGTCAAAGGTGTCTCCACGACCGTCTCCAGAAGAACGCGGCGGCTCCAGCGTCATCCGGGCTCGGTGGCCGCCACCCGATCGGCCCGGTCGCCCCATCGTGCGCCGGGCCGGAGAAGGCGGCCAGTGAAGGCGGATCCTGGGACTGACCGTCCCAGGCACCCGGCGATAGGATCCAGGTGGTGAGCAGCAGAGCGGACGTGACCCACGAGCTGGCGGCCTTCCTGCGCACCCGCCGCGAGCGCCTCTCCCCCGCCGACCTCGCGCTCCGCACCGGCGGACGTTCCCGCCGCACTCCCGGCCTGCGCCGGGAGGAGGTCGCCGAGCTGGCCGGGGTGAGCGTCGACTACGTGGTGCGCCTGGAACAGGGCCGCGGGCTGCGCCCGTCCGCCGAGGTGCTGGACGCCCTGGCCCGGGCGTTGCTGCTGGACGACGACGAGCGGGCCTACCTGTTCGACCTGGCCCGGCAGCGCCCGACGGCGCGGCGACGGGCCGCCGAGGCGATCCCCGCCTCGCTCAGCCGCCTGGTGCACGACCTGTCCCCGCTGCCCTGCCTGCTGGTCAGCCAGCGGTGCGACATCCTGGCCTGGAACGACGAGATGGCCGCGCTGATGCTGGACTTCGACCTGCTGCCGGAGGAGTGGCACAACACGCTCCGGCTGTGCGTCCTCCACCCCGGCTACCGCGACTTCTGGCCGGACCGCGAGCTGATCATCCGGCAGTGCATCGCCGACCTGCGCGCGGCCTGGGCGGCACGGCCCGACGAGGCGCTGGACGCGCTGATCGACGAGCTCACCTCGCAGAGCGCGGAGTTCGCGCGGCTGTGGGCGGCGCGGGACGTCAAGGTGAACGGCCACGGCCGCAAGCGGCTGCGGCACCCGGTGGCCGGACCGCTCAGCGTCGACTTCCAGGTGCTCAACCCGCTGGACGACCCCGACCGGCGGCTGGTGATCTACCGGGCGGCCGACCCCGCCTCGCAGGCCGCGCTGGACTCCGTCGTCCAGGCGAGAGCCGCTCACCGCACCACCACGGCGGCCGGCCATCCGGACGCGGCTCCGGACGGCGCCCGCGGCCGGTAGGCCCGGATTCCCCCGGTCAGGACGGCGACGGGGCGGGCGGACGGCGACCGGGCCGGGTTTCCCTGCACAGGGTCCGGTTTCCGCGGGCCTTCACAGGGTGCGGGTCATGTACACGCTGTGCGGGTCGAGCCGGTAGCCGGCGAAAGGCTCGCAGTAGTCGAAGCCGAACTTCTCGTACAGCCGCCGGGCGGGCAGGAAGAAGTCGGCCGAGCCGGTCTCCAGGCTCAGCCGGGTGAACCCCATGCCCTTGGCCTCGGCGAGGATGTGCTCCAGCAGCCGGGAGGCGATCCCGGCGCGGGTACGGGCCGGCGCCGAGCGCATCGACTTCAGCTCGGCGTGCCGGTCGTCCAGCCGCTGGACGGCGCCGCAGCCCACCACGGCGTCGCCGTCCAGGACCGACCAGAAGGTGACCTCCGGGCGGCGCAGCCCGGCCAGGTCAAGGGCGTGCTTGCTCTCCAGCGGCGTGATGGCCCGCATCTGCTCGATGTGCTCGGCGAGGAACGCGGCGATCCCCGGACCGGACAGGTCGTCCACCACGATTCTCATGTCGCCCCCCGGCCTCGGCCGCTCCACACCCGCAAGACGCCACCAACTGTAGAGGCCCGGCCGGGCGATCCGATGAGGGGGCCGGAGGAGAACCGGCCCCGCTTCACCCGAACGCTTCGACGCCGCGCACCGGCGTCCGCCGGGCACCGCCGGTCAGTCGTGGTCGGCCGGCAGGTCCGGCTCCTCGTCGGTCCAGCCGGCCTGCTCGTACGCGGTGTAGGCACCGATGTTCACCCGGCGGCCGTCGGCCAGCGTGGCGGTCCCCCGGGTCTGGTCGGCCAGCAGCAGGCCGGTGTCCGGGGCCACCACCAGCAGGCGCTGCCGGGCGACCGGGCCGTTCAGCTGATAGCTGAGGCCCTGGCCGGTCCGGCCGAGCGGATCGGTGACCGCGCCTTCGGCCCGCATCCCCGGCATCGACGCCAGGAGGCGAAAGGCGGCCGCCCGGACCTGCGGCGATACCGGCAAACCCGCGAGGAGCTCGAAGCAGGATGCCTGGACCATGGGTTCCAGCCGCTGCTCAAGGTCGATGGAGGGGAACTTCTTGGTGAGACCGCCGATCCGCGCCTCCAAGTAGGCGCGCAATTCCTGCGGATCGTCCGGGATGCGGCGCGCCTCGGCCCAGCTGACCGATCTCTTCATCAGATGTCCGGCGCTGCCGCGCCAACCGCCCGTCAGCCGGGACCCGAACGGCGGCGAGGGCGAACTCTTCACCACCTCCCCCGGCTCGACCTCGCCGAAGTCGTCGACATCGATCGGATATCGCCACTCGGCGGGTGATCCGGCCGCGCGCCAGGCCGCGACGTCCTGTGCGGTCACCGGCTGCACGGGGAGCGGTTCGAAGATGCGGTGGCTCTGGCCCGCCGGCGCCACCGCCAGCCATATCTCCTCGGCGCTCCCGCGCCGCAGGAGGTAGCGCCGGTCCGGTGACACCATGGTCTGACCGCGCACCACGCGGGTCCGCCAGTAGGTGCCCGACTCGGCGGCACCGGCGGTCACCGCGGTCGCCGCGGCGAGCAGGATGTGCTGCGCGGTCGCCTGCGGCCCCGGCTTCGCCGAATCGGACGCGGCCGACGGCGGAACGGTGACGAGCGCGCCGGTGTCCGGGACGGCGAGGGTGGTGACCACGACGGCCGACGCGGCGACCGCGCCCAGCAGTGCGCTGCCCACCGCCCAATGGCGGGGCCGCCCGGCCGGTCGCCACCGGCGCCGGGCCTGGCGACCCGGCGGCTCCGCCGCGGTGATGGCGGCCATCAGCCGCGCCCGCCCGGCCGCGACCGCGTCATGATCCGGTCCCGGTTCGGAAAGCAGGCGGCGCACCGCGGTCAGGTCCTCCGGACCGGCGGGACGGGAGGAATTCCCGCGGTCGGTCGTCTCATCCATCAGATCCTCCGATCAGGGGGTTCACGCCGCCCAGGGCGGTGCGCAGCTTCCCGCGGGCCCGGCTGAGCCGGGACCCCACCGTGCCGTACGGGATGCCGAGCGTGCGGGCGATCTCCTGGTGGGAAAGGTCGGCGATCGCCGTGAGCAGCAGTACGTCTCGTTCACCCTGCGACAGCCGGGCGATCTCGGCCGCCAGCCTTCCCTGCGCGTGGGCGGCGGTGACCCGCGCCGTCACCCGGTCCTCGTGCCCGCCGTCGGCGACGTGGACGGGCGTGCGCTGGAACGCGGCCAGCCTGCGGGTCTCGCTGCGGTGGTGCTGGGCGACGAGTTTGGTGGCGATTCCGTACAGCCAGGGCCGCACGCCGCCGATGGCGGGATCGAAGCCGGGGCGTTTTCGGAAGGCGACCAGGAAGGTCTCCGCCGCCACGTCGTCGGCGATGTGCGTGCCCAGCCGGGCGGCGACGTACCGGTGGATGGGGTCGAAGTAACGCTCGTAGAGCACCGCGAAGAGGTCCGGCCGTTGCTCCGACCGAGCCATGATCGTGATGTCGTCGAGCTCCGTCGGAGCGTCCGGGGGAGCGGCCATCCGGGGAGTGTCCCTTCTGTGGGTGTCACCCGTGCTCTGCCGCAGCGGCCGCCCGCTTTCACGCCCGGCGTACGCCCGGCCGGATCGCCGCCCGCCCTCGGGCCGGTCAGCTGAAAATTTCAGCGGATCCGGCCGGTCGAACCGAAGGCACCGGGGCCGGCCGATCACGGGTCGGCGGCCTTTCCAGCGGGAACACCGTTCCCTCCGCCGCGCCCGCGGGACGGGGTGTTTCAAGCACATTGACACCCCGAAGATACCGGCCCGATAGTTTCGGCAACTGCATGATAGTTTCCGCCGCAAGCCGTTCCGATCATCGCCGAACCGGACCGCTCGCCGGGCGCCGGCCCTCCGGGGGACCGGCCGCACGGGGACCGGATCCGCGGCGGTCGCCGGACACCGCGCGTGCGGTGGCGGCCGGCCCGGAGCCCCGCTGCCGGGCCTTCGAGGAGGAAGCGCTGAACATGAGAGACATTCCTGTCCGAGGCCGCGCGGGCGGTCGCGCCCGGCTGGTGGTCCGGGTGCTGGCGGTGGTGGCGGCCGTGGTGACGGCGATGGTGCCGAGCGTGGT
>NZ_BOOU01000081.1 GCF_016863395.1 Sphaerisporangium rufum
CGGCCGGCCGGCCGCCGGTGGCCCGGCCGCACCGGACGCGGCCGCTAGGCCTTCTTCTCGATCTGGATCCGGTGACCCTGCGGCTTCTCCTTGGCGAGCTTGACGTCGACCTCCAGGATGCCGTCGTGGTAGGTCGCCTTGACGTCCTGCTCCAACGCCCCGGAGGGCAGCGGCACCGAGCGGCTGAACTCGCCGTAGTGGAACTCGGTGCGGTGCTTCTCGGCGCGCTCCTCGCGGCGCTCGCCGCGGATGGTGAGCATGCCGTTGGCGACCACGACCTCGACGTCCTTCTCCGGGTCGATGCCCGGCAGCTCGGCCCGGACGATGTAATGACCGTCCTGCATCGTGTCCTCGAACCGGACCATCCGCCCGCCGGAGTACATCCGACCCATGCTGAAGGGCGCCTCCAGCCAGTCCATCAGGTCGGGCATCAGCCCGCGACTCTCCCGGCGCGTCGGCACAGCCATGTGAACCTCCCAGCCTCGACGGGTTCTCCCATCCCCATCCGACGCCGGACCGTCCGCGGACTGTAGCGCCATTGGTCCCGAAAGCCGGGGACATTCGCCCTGGCCACGGCCCCGCGGCGCGGGCAAGGCGCGTCATGCCCGCCGGCCGGCCCGGCGCGCCGGACCGGCGGTCAGCCCGGGGTCTGCGGGCCGGTGAACTGGGCTACGTCCGCCGCGGCGTCCCCGCTCAGCTTGTCGGCCAAATCGGCCAGCGCCCGGCCGGCCGCCAGCTCGTCGCCGATCTCTGGCACCGGCCGGTCGCCGGGATTGCGGCGGGCGTACCCGAGGCTCTCGTGCCGCCGGCCCTCCGGGGTGTGCAGCACGGCCCGGGCCACCGTGCGGTCGTCGGCGTCGTCCTCGGTGATGAAGATGTCGATCTTCCACTGCTTGGCGTGCATCGCGGCACCTCCCGCGGGTCGTCCCTCACCGGACTCCTACCCGCCGGGGCCGCCGCCCAGCCGCAGCGAGGCGGCGACCGCCGCCGGCAGGGCGTGCAACCGGTGCCCGGGCAGCTCCAGCACGGTGACGTCATCGGCCCACGGCGCGACCTCGGCGACCACCGCCCGCGCCTGCCTCTTGGTCAGCGTGCCGGTGGCACGGACCAGGCCCTCCCGCCAGCCGTTGGCGAGCTTGCCGTGCGCGTTGTCCAGGATGCCGCGCAGCAGGCGGCCCGCCGGGTCCTCGGGCACCGGCCGGCGCTCGGCGTCCACGACGGCGCCGGTGACCGTGGTCCGGTACACCGCCTCCAGCGGCCCGCCGAGCCCGCCGTGCTCGCCGGGCTCGCCCGGCCCGGGCAGGTAGGCCCGCACGTGCCCGGCGCGGGTGGCCAGCAGCAGCCGGGGCAGCGCCCCGGCCGGGCCCGGCGGCACCGCGACCGCCACCCGGTCCGCGGCGGCGGCGTACGGCCTGGCCAGCCAGGTGGACAGCCGCACCCGCGGCACCCGCGGCGCCGCCTCCTTCGGCCAGTCGCCCACCAGCAGGTCCGGCGCGAAGCCGTCCTCGCCGGGCGGCGGGCCGGACGGCGCCGCCGCACCCGCCTCGACGGCGTGCGGGCCGTGGGTGTAGATCGCGGCGCGGAAGCGCTCCACCCGCGCCGCGACCGCCGGCCGGGTCTTGGAGGTGGGCCGCAGCACGTACAGGTCGGCCGCCGAGCCGATGGCCTCCGCCCCGTGGTAGCGATTGAAGTCCGGATACATCGCCTCGATGGCGAGGTTGAGCTCGTGCAGCGCGCCCTGCACCTTCAGCGCCAGCATCGGGGTCCGCTCGCTCGCCCCGTACGCCACCAGCAGCCGTCCCTGGTCGGGGTCGGCCAGCCCCTCGACCGCGCGCGCCGCGAACAGGCCGACGCCTTCGGGGGTGTAGGGCGGGTCGGTGAAGGCCAGGTCGGCCCGGCCGTGCGCCGACGGCGGCAGCCCCAGCCGCAGGTCGGCCCAGCGGGTGCGCACCGGCAGCCCCAGCTCGCCGGCCCGCTCGTCGATGTAGGCCAGGATCCGCTCGTCCACGTCCACCACGATCACCTGGACGCCGGGGTGGAGCATCGCCACGGCGAGCGAGGTCAGGTCGTGGTCGCCCACGCACAGCAGCGTCGCGCCGGGCAGCCAGAACCGGGCGCCGAGCAGCAGCGCCCGGCGCACCACCGTCTCGGCGGTCGCCGACACGTGGTCCAGGGCCTGCCGCCCGCGCGGGGCGCCGGCGATCAGCTCGGCGACCCGCTCCAGCACCCCGGCATGCCGGGGCAGCAGGTGGGCCACCGGATCGGCGGGCAGGTCACCCGCCGCACCGGCCCCACCCTTACTGGCCCCACCCGCGCCGGTCTCGTCCGCGCCGGTTCCGCCGGTAGGGGTCTCGTCCGCGCCGAGCAGCGCCCGGCAGGCCGCCGCCCGGGCCGCGCCCAGCCGGTACCGCTCCCCGGACCGCTCCGGGCCCGCCTCGCGCAGCAGGGCCTCCACGCCACGCCGCGAGGTCGCCGACTCCCGGACCAGGTCGGCGACCGTCCACCAGGCGCCGTCGCACAGCAAGGCCAGCGCGGTGCGGTACCGCCGGGCGTCCACCCCCGCGCCGGACAGCAGCCGGCCCAGCCCGTCGAGCTCCATCAGGCCCCCGCCGGCCGGCCGGCCCGCGGCCCCGGGACGCCGCCCCCGGCCGGGTCTGTCTGAGAGATCATTCGAGCAACCCTACCGGCGGCGGCGTGTCCGCCCGCCCGCCGCCGCGCCCGCGACTACGATCATCAATAGGGCGGGCCGCGGGGGACGGCCCGGCCGGGCGCGCGCGGGGGAGCGGAACCGCCATGCTGCACGGCATCGATGTGTCCAACTGGCAGGGGTCGGTCGACTGGACGCGGCACGCCGTGCGCGGCGTCGACTTCGGCTTCGCCAAGGCCACCGAGGGCACCACCTTCACCGACAAGTGGTTCGCCCGCAACTGGACGGCGATGCGGGAGAACTGGCTGGTCTGCGGCGCCTACCACTTCGCCCGGCCCAAGGGCGACCCGGTGGACCAGGCGCTGCACTTCCTGGAGGTGGTCGACGCGGCCGGCGGCCTGCGCCCCGGCGATCTGGTCGCCCTGGACCTGGAGCACTCCGGGCACCTGCCGCCGCGCCGGGTGGCCGCGTTCGCCCAGACGTGGTGCCTGCTGGTGACCCGGCTGGCCGGGGTCCGCCCGCTGGTCTACACGTTCCTGTCCTTCGCCCGCCGGGGCTACTGCCAGGGCCTGGCGGAGTATCCGCTGTGGCTGGCCGCGCCGAGCCAGCCCAAGGGCCGCCCCGAGGTGCCGCCGCCGTGGCGCACCTGGACCATCCACCAGTACGCCCACGGGAAGATCGACCGGAACGTCTTCCGGGGCAGCCGCGCCGAGCTGACCGCGCTCGGGCTGCGCGCCCGCGCCCGCGAGGACCGCCGCCGCAAGGCGTGACACCCGCCCGCGGAGGCCGCCCGGGACGCCGCCCGGACGCCGCGCCGACGCCGCACGGCCGCCGCCCGAGGGTCGCACGGAGGCCGCACGGCCGCCGCCCGGGCCCGTCCGTCCGGGCGCCTCCGCCCCGGATATGGGCGGGCGGCGCGGCCCGCCGGTTCGATACCATCGGCGGAAGAAATCAGGTCCGTTTCCGAACCCTGGAGTCACCGTGTCTGCCGCCCTCGAAATACGCATCACCCTCGCCGGAGCCGAGCGTGTGGTGGCGGGCGGCACGACGGCCGGCGAGGCGCTGGCGGCCGACGGGCGCACCGTCGTCGCCGCCATGGTCAACGGCGAGCCGCGCGACCTGGCCACCGAGGTGGCCGACGGCGACGTCGTCGAGCCGATCGCCGTCGACAGCCCCGAGGGGCACGCCATCCTGCGCCACTCGACCGCGCACGTGATGGCCCAGGCCGTCCAGGAGCTCTTCCCCGAGGCCCGCCTCGGCATCGGCCCGCCGGTGGAGAACGGTTTCTACTACGACTTCGACGTCGAGCGGCCGTTCACCCCCGACGACCTCAAGCGCATCGAGAAGCGGATGCGTGAGATCGTCAAGCAGGGCCAGGCGTTCGCCCGGCGCGCCGTCTCCGACGAGGCCGCCCGCGAGGAGCTCGCCGCCGAGCCCTACAAGCTGGAGCTCATCGGCCTCAAGGGCGGCGCCGCCGACGAGGAGGCCGTCGAGGTGGGCGGCGGGCAGCTCACCATCTACGACAACCTCGACCCCAAGACCGGCGAGTTGTGCTGGAAGGACCTGTGCCGCGGGCCGCACCTGCCCTCGACCCGGGCCATCCCGGCGTTCAAGCTGATGCGCACCGGCGGCGCCTACTGGCGGGGCAGCGAGAAGAACCCCCAGCTGCAGCGCATCTACGGCACCGCCTGGGAGTCGCGCGAGCGGCAGGACGCCTACCTGCACATGCTGGCGGAGGCCGAGAAGCGCGACCACCGCCGGCTGGGCGCCGAGCTCGACCTGTTCTCCTTCCCCGACGAGCTGGGCTCCGGCCTGCCGGTCTTCCACCCCAAGGGCGGGGTCATCCGCAAGGTGATGGAGGACTACTCGCGGCGGCGGCACGAGGAGGCGGGGTACTCCTTCGTCAACACCCCGCACATCACCAAGGAGAACCTGTACCAGATCTCCGGGCACCTGGACTGGTACGCCGACGGCATGTTCCCGCCCATGGAGCTGGAGGGTGCCCGCTACTACCTCAAGCCGATGAACTGCCCGATGCACAACCTGATCTTCCGGGCTCGCGGGCGGTCCTACCGCGAGCTGCCGCTACGGCTGTTCGAGTTCGGCACCGTCTACCGCTACGAGAAGTCCGGCGTGGTGCACGGCCTGACCCGGGTGCGCGGCCTCACCCAGGACGACGCGCACATCTACTGCACCCGCGAGCAGATGCGCGACGAGCTGAAGAGCCTGCTGCGCTTCGTGCTCGACCTGCTGCGCGACTACGGTCTGGATGACTTCTACCTGGAGCTGTCCACCAAGGACCCGGAGAAGTACGTCGGCAGCGACGAGACCTGGGAGGAGGCCACCGAGACGCTGCGCGAGGTGGCCGAGTCCGAGAAGCTGGAGCTGGTCCTCGACCCGGAGGGCGCCGCGTTCTACGGCCCGAAGATCTCCGTGCAGGCCCGGGACGCCATCGGCCGCACCTGGCAGATGTCCACCATCCAGCTCGACTTCAACCTGCCCGAGCGGTTCGAGCTGGAGTACCAGGCGGCCGACGGCACCCGGCAGCGCCCGGTCAAGATCCACCGGGCGCTGTTCGGCTCGATCGAGCGGTTCTTCGGCGTGCTGGTCGAGCACTACGCCGGCGCGTTCCCGCCCTGGCTCGCCCCGGTGCAGGTCGTCGGCATCCCCATCGCCGACGCGCACGTCCCCTACCTGACCGAGGTGGCCGGTCGGCTGCGCGAGCACGGCATCCGGGTCGAGGTCGACGCCTCGGCGGACCGGATGCAGAAGAAGATCCGCAACGCGCAGAAGGCCAAGGTGCCGTTCATGCTGCTGGCCGGCGACGAGGACATCGCGGCCGGCGCGGTCTCCTTCCGCTACCGCAGCGGCGAGCAGAAGAACGGCGTCCCGGTCGAGGAGGCCGTCGCCGAGATCCTCGACGCGGTCGAGCGGCGCGTCCAGGTCTGAGCCCTCGGGAGCCGCTCGCCCGGTTCGTCGGCCGGGAAGCACCTGTCGCGCACTTGACGGTAGGGCGGACGCCCGGTCCGCCCTACCCTGGGCGTCTTAGCCCCACATGACGTCACGACGCATCTTTGATCACCTCCCCGCAGCGGGAGTCGATCACAGCGTCACAGTGCCGCGAACCGCGGGCAAGCAAGATCGATGGCACCGGCACTCTTGGTTCCTATTTCCGGCACGGAACGCAAGTAGCGACCGCCCGGCCCATGACTGCGGACCGGGCGGGGGCGTCCTATGCTGCAAGGCATGCAGGAGTCGAGTGAGCGGCCCGGAGCGGGAGACCCCGACAACTTCGAGCGTCTGTGGACGCCGCACCGCATGGCCTACATCAAGGGAGAGAACAAGCCGCACGGCCCCGGGCCCGGCGACGGCTGCCCGTTCTGCACGATTCCTGGGATGAGCGACGCGGACGGCCTGGTCGTCGCGCGCGGCTCGGCGGTGTTCGCCGTCCTCAACCTGTACCCCTACAACTCCGGGCACATGATGGTCTGCCCCTACCGGCACGTCGCCGACTACGCCGACCTGGACGAGGCGGAGACCGTCGAGCTGGCCGGCTTCACCAAGCGGGCCATGGCGGCGCTGCGCAAGGCCAGCGGCGCCCAGGGCTTCAACGTCGGTATGAACCTCGGGCACGTGGCCGGCGCGGGCATCGCCGGCCACCTGCACCAGCACATCGTCCCGCGCTGGGGCGGCGACACCAACTTCATGCCGGTGGTCGGCCGTACCAAGGTGCTGCCGCAACTGCTCCAGGACACCCGCGCGCTGCTGGCGGGCGCCTGGCCGCAGGGCTGACCGCGAGGCCGGTGTCTGATCGCGGGGCGACCCGTGGCCGCGGCCGGGCGGCGAGGCCGATCTGTGGCCGAGGCCTGGGGGCAGGGCTGACGGCGTGGCCGGCGCCTGGGCCGGCGGGCCGGGCGTGGCCCGGGACCCGCCGCGGGGCGGCCGCCGGGCCCGCCCCACCGGGGCGTCAGGTGGTGGCGGGGCGCAGCACCGGGGCCGGTTCGGCGTCCGGGCCGGCGCCGGTGGCGACGGCCCGCACTCCAGCCGACAGCACCAGCGGCACTGCCAGCGCCAGAGCCATGGACAGCACCGCCGCTCCCGAGTCGTTGACCAGCATGCCGGTCACCCCGCTCACCAGCGCGCCGATCAGCCCGGCCCGCAGCATCGGCGCCCGCTCGAAGGCGACCGGCAGCACCCCGGCGCTCGCCGCCCCCGGTCGCAGCACCGCGAAGACCAGGAAGGCGAACGCGGCGATCACCACCGGCATGAGGTTCGGCGACAGCAGCGTGCTCAGCATGGCGCCCAGCTTGCGCCAGATCACCGGCAGGAAGGTGCCGTCGGCGACCTGGCCGGCGAACCGGCCGAGGTGCGTCTGCGAGCCGGCCGGCCGCAGGTGGTCCAGGTAGGCGATGGCCATCACCAGCACCCCGCCGGCCACGCAGAACGCCCCGAGCTTGACCACCGACACCCGGCGGCCGGCCACCAGCAGCGCGGTCACCGCGATGCCCGGCACGAACGCGATCACGCCGCCGAAGTCGCTGCCCACGCCCGGCCAGCCGTCCAGCAGCATCGCGAACCCGCCGAGCCCGGCGACCAGCGCGACCGCCGCGCGGCGCCGGCCGGCGCGCACCAGGCCGTCGGCCAGCGTGGTGGTGACCAGCAGCACCGCGGTGGCCAGCAGCGCGAACGGGATGTTGCCCAGGCCGTAGTAGCGGGCGCCGACCACGCCGGTGTACCCCATGACGCTGTTCATCTGCAGCGAGGTGCCGGTCAGCAGGTCGGCCAGCAGCACGCCGGCGGTCACCGCGGCCACCAGCGCCGGCGGGCCGAGCACCCCGGCCGCCGGCCGGCCGCGCAGCCGGGCCCACAGGGCCGGCACGCCGAGCGCGAGCGCGGTCAGCGCGGCCGCCAGCGCGACGATCTCGGCGGCCAGCGCCACCTCCGGCACCGCGGCGCGGTGCCAGGGCGTCAGGTTGACCAGGTAGGTGGAGACCGGGATCGAGGCCAGTGCCAGGGCGGCCACCCGGATGGCGGGCAGCCCGCGGCGGCGGCGCAGCAGCAGGAACGCCGCCGCGTAGAACAGCACCTGCAGCACCGCCAGCGCGGTGAAGAACGGCCCGCCCACCCCGCGGATCGCCTGCCCGGCGACGTCGGCGTGCCGCAGCGCGGTCACCCGCTCGGCGGGCGCGGCGGTGGCGGTGGCCCGCCACGGCGAGCCGACCACCGTCGGCGGCACCGCGACGCCGGCCGCCTGCAGCACGGTGGCGGTGATGTCGGGCAGGATGACCATGTCGTCACGCCGGGTGGACATGCCGCCGAGCAGCTGCCCGGCGGTGCCGGACGCCCGCCACATCGCCGCGCGCAGGTGCGGCTCGGAGCCGTGGTCGGCCAGCCCGGCCACCAGCACCGCGGTGTCCGGCGGCAGCTTGGCCAGCACCGCGCCGACCGCGGCGTCGGCGGCCCGCGCCGCCGCGGCCCGGGCGGCGGGCGGCAGCCGCTCGGGCACCTCGGCCAGCAGCTCGTCCTGGATGTAGGGGCGGACCAGGTCGTCGACGTCCACGGCCAGCACCCGGCACGCCGACCAGTCGGTGAACGCGGCCGCCGACGGCGCGTAGCGGTCCACCCGGCCGCCGCGGTCGGCCAGCGCCAGCGCGGCGCCCGGTCCGGCGGCCGCGGTGCACTCGCCGGCCGCGTGCACGGCCTCGCCGAGCGAGCCGGCGCCGTCGGCGTCGCGCACCTCCCACAGCCACTGGAAGTCGGGGATCCGCCCGCCGGCGCCCTGTCGTTCCGGCGCCGGCGGCGGGCCGCAGCGGGCGCCCACCGAGGAGCGCACCCCGGCCGACACGGTCAGCCAGCCGTCGTAGGGGCAGGTGGTGCGGCCGACCGCGCGCACCGACAGCGAGCCGATCGCGCTCTGCCCGGCCAGCCGCCACAGGGTAGGCGTCGAGGCGGCGTCCACGTCGGCCCAGGCCAGGCCGGGGACGCCGATCAGCGCCACTCGCCCAGCGGCCGCACCCGGCGCGGCGGCGGACGCTGCGGCGGTGACGGATGCGGAGTCGACCGATGGGGCCTCGACGATCGCGGCGCCGACCGGCGCGGTGCCGGTCGATGCGGTGCCGGTCGATGCGGTGCCGGTCGATGGGGTGCCGGCCAGCGCGACGCCGGTCGATGCGGTGCTGGTCGCCGCGGTGCCGGTCGCCGCGGTGCCGGCCGTCGCGGCGGTGGCGGGGAGCGCCCCCAGCGTGATCACGGCCAGCGCGGTCAGCGCGACCAGGACGGCCGGCCGTATCGATCCGGCACCCCGCACCCATCCGGCACCTGGAGCCCATCCGACACCGGGTACCGGTTCGGTACCCGGCAACGGTCCGGTACCCGGCAACGGTCCGGTACCCGGCGCCGACCTGACGCCCGGCGCCGACCTGACGCCCGGCACCGGCCTGGCGCCGCAGGCGGACCCGGGCGGTCCGCCCTGGTCAGGCCGGGCGGGTCTGGCCGGCGCGGCCGGGCCTGCCGTCTGGGCCGATCTGGCCGGCCTGGCCGATCTGGCCGGCCTGGCCAACGCGCCGAGCGCCCGTCGCACCGGTGTCCTCCCCGTTCTGATCATTTCGGCCGGACGCGCACCGCCCGGTTCCGGCCCGGTGCCCGCCGGCCCGCGGGCGCCGCCCGCCGGGCGCCGGCGCACCGATCCCTTGTCGCCGCCCGCCGGGCACCGTCCCGCAGGCCGCCTTGCGGTGGCCGGGGCCTCCGCTGGTGGCGCGGGAGACGCGGGAAGGTGCCACCCACCGGCGGCGGACCGTTGGCACGGTACGGGAAACCGGCCCTCCGGGTCCAGCGAACCGGCGGAAGCCGCGCCTGGGGGTGGCGGACCGCCCCCGCGCGCGATTCCCGAGGGCAGGGGCGATGGGGTTTCCGGTCAGGGCAGCGCGGCGGTGGCGGGGGAGCTCTCGTTGCCCAGCCGGTCCAGCGCGGTCACCAGGTAGGTGCCGCCGCCGGTGGCCGCGAACGACTGCTCGGCCCCGCCGGTGCCGGGCACCACGGCCAGCAGGTTGCGCGCGTCGGCGGTGGCGCAGTCGCCCGGGGTCGCGCCGGCCACCCGGTAGACGGCGTACGCGCGGGCGCCGGGGGAGGCGTTCCACAGCAGCCGGGCGGCCGTCACCCGCAGCCCGGCGGGCGTCGCGGGCGCCGCGCCGCCACGGTCCTTCATCAGCGGCGGTAGCGCCGGGTGGGCGTAGTGGTCGGCGGCGATGCGGTCCAGCACCTTGAGCGGGTTCCTGGCCAGCTGGGCGGCGCTGAAGTAGACGTCCCCCTTGACCTCGGGGTGCTTGCGGTTGAGGGTGAGGTGCGCGGGCAACTCACCGGCCTTGGTCCAGGCGGCGTCGTCGCGGGTGCCCACCCGGTAGAGGGCCTGGCCGATGTAGAGGTGCACGTTGGTGCCCTTTACCTGCTCGGCCCACCAGGGCACCAGCTTGGCGTAGTCGGCGGCGGCGAACCCGCGCGGCCAGTACAGCTGCGGCATGACGTAGTCGACCGAGCCCGCCTTGATCCAGGCGCGGGCGTCGGAGTAGATGGCGTCATAGGCCGACAGGCCCTTGGTGTCGGAGCCGGTCGGGTCCTCGGCCTTGTTGCGCCAGATGCCGAACGGGCTGATGCCGAACTTCACGTGCGGCTTGGCGGCGTGCACCGCCGCGCCGACCTGCTCGACGAGCTTGTCGACGTTGGCCCGCCGCCACTTCGCCAGGGACGACCCCTTGCCGTACTTTGTAAAGGCGGCGGCGTCGCCGAACTTCGCCCCGGCCACCGGGTAGGGGTAGAAGTAGTCGTCGAAGTGCACGCCGTCGACGTCGTAGCGGCGTACCACGTCATCGACGATCTTGGTGGTGTAGTCGCGCACCTCCGGCAGCCCGGGGTTGTAGTACAGCTTGCCGGCGTACCGGACGGTCCAGGCGGCGTGCGCGCGTGCCGGGTGGCTCGCCGGCAGCTTGCCGGTGTCGGCGGTCTCGGCCGCCCGGTAGGGGTTGAACCAGGCATGGAACTCCATGCCCCGCTTGTGCGCCTCGGCGATGAGGAAGGGCAGCGGCTCCCAGCCCGGGTCCTTGCCGGCGGTGCCGGTCAGCCACTGCGACCACGGCTCGTACGGCGACCGGTAGAACGCGTCGGAGGCCGGGCGCACCTGGACGAAGACGGCGTTGAAGTTGCGGCGGGCCGCCTCGTCGAGGATGCGCACGTACTCGGCCTGCTGCCGGGCCGGGCTCAGCCCGGTGCGGGACGGCCAGTCCACGTTGTGCACGGTCGCCAGCCAGACGCCGCGCAGCTGCCGCTTGGCGGGGTTCGTGCTGGTCGTGCAGGCCTCGGCGGCACCCCGGCGGCTCTTGCCGGCCGGCGCGGCGGACTTGGTCTTCTCCGCGGCCGCCTTGGGCTTTCCCTTCGGCGGCAGTGTGCTGGGACCGAAGAGATAGGCGACGCCGGTGGTGAGCGCCGCGATGGTGGTGGCGGCGAGCAGCGGCCGATGTCCGTTTCGCATGGGACATCAGTCTGGCATCGGTCGCGGGATGGTAAAGCCGGATGAAGGAAACCGCCCGCGCCGCGGCTGTGACGTTTCCGCACTTCCGGGGCTGGTGTGACAACGGCCCGCCCGCCGCCGCCACCGGTGGCGGTGCCCTTCGACCAGCCCTTCGGGCGGTCCGGCCCCGGCCGTGTCGCGCCCGTCCCGGCGCCGCGGTGAGAAAGGCCTTACCCGGTCACCGGGCCAGGGCCTGACTCCCGCGGCGGGCCGCCGGCCGCTCAGGTCGCCTTCGGGGCGTCCCGATGCTCGCCGCGGAACACCGCTTCGACGAGGGCGTTCAACGCCTTCGGGAACATCTCGGCGGGGTCGTTCGGGGCGTCGCCGGTGGTCAGTCCGGCCGTCATGGTCTTGGCGCCGTCGGGGCTGCTGTACATCAGCGCCCCGTAACCGCCGGGGGCACCGCCGTTGTGGTGGTAGATGGTGCCGTGGTCCGGGCCGAGGTCCTGCACGAAGATTCCGAGGCCGTAGCCGATCGGGCCGTGGGGTTCGCGCATCTCGGCCAGCAGCGGGTCCGGCAGCAACCTGCCGCCGTTGAGCGCGGCGAAGAAGGTGTGCAGGTCCTTGGTGGTCGAGATCGTGCCACCGGCCCCGGGCAGCAGGGAGAGGTTCTGCCGGGAGACGTCGGCCACCTTCCACTCGCCGGCGTCCTGGTAGCGGTAGTAGCCGTGGGCGTGCGGCTCGGGCAGGTCCGTCACCTCGCCGGCCAGCACGGTGTCGCCGAGCCCGAGCGGCCGCAGGATCCGCTCGTCCATCTGCTCACCGTAAGAGCGGTCGGTGACCTGCTCGATCAGCAGGGCGGCCAGCGTGTAGTTGGTGTTGGAGTAGCTCCAGCCGGTGCCGGGCTCGAACCGCGCCGGCTTGGACAGCGCCAGCCGGACCAGCTCCAGCGGTCGGTAGGTGGCCAGGCGGGTGTCCACCCATTCCTTGCCCGCGGCCGGGACTCCGGGGGCGAACGTTCCGTCGTCGTAGTACTCGCCGGTGTAGTTGAACAGCCCGCTGGTGTGCCGCAACAGCATCCGCGTGGTGATCCGCCGGTCCAGCCCCAGGCCGGGCAGATGGTCGGCCACCGGCGCGTCCAGCCCGATCTTGTCTTCGGCCACCAGTTGCAGCACCCCGGTGGCGGTGAACGTCTTGGCGACGCTGCCCGCCCAGAACCGGCCGTCGGTCGGCGGCGGGGTGGTCTCGCCCAGCTTGCGCACGCCGGCGCTGCCCACCCATTCGCCCTGGTCGTCGTGGACGCGCATCTGTATTCCGGCGAAGCCGGCGGCGACGAAGGCCTCGATGGCCTCGTGGAGTTCCGGGCGATCCTGCCCGGTGGTCGTCTGGTCGGACATGGTGAGGCCCCTTACCGGCTGCCGGCGGTGATGTCGCCGTGCATCGTGGTCGCGTGGATGTTCAGGCCGGCGTCCGCGCCGCCGGTGTTCTTGAGCGTGTTGCGGATGCGGCCGTGGGTGGTACCGGCGTCCAGGGTCGCCGACGCCTCCCGGGCCGCGCCGACGGTGATGTCACCGTGCTCGGTGCGCAGCGTGACGGTGCCGGTGACGGCCTCATCGATGCGCAGGTCGCCCTTCCGGGTGCTGATCCGCGCGGGTCCGTCCAGACGGCCGACCGAGATGTCACCGGCCTGCAGGGTCAGCCGGGCGCTCGCGGCCTCGTCGAGCTTGATCGAGCCATGGGCGCACTCGAAGGCGACGTCGCCCAGCCGCCCGACGCCCCGGAACTCCGCGGCGGCCGCCTTCCCGTCGACCCGGGAGCCGGCCGGCAGCCGCACCGTCACCTCGACGGAGCCGGTGGCGCCCAGCATCCGGTTGGCGACCTCCTTGGCGACCACCCGCAGGACGCCGTCGGTGTGGTCGACCTCGATGCGCTCCGCCGCGGTCACGTCGCGGCTCTTGGCGGGGTCGGCCGGCCGGACCTCGACGGTGGTGTCGGCCCGATCGGCGGCGATGAGACGGATGTGGCCGGCGGGGATGTCGAGGACGGCCGAGACGGGGGCGGGGTGTCGAACGTGTGCGTGGCGAGCTTTTCGATCGCGCTGTTTCTCATGCCGGAAACGCTACGTTGCCTTCACGAATACAGCAAGCCGCTTGTTGCGTGAAACACATATAAATGCAGCTAGACAAGCTAAGATCATTGCAATAGAGCTAGAAGCAACGCAACAACCAGTGAAGGCTCGTTGCAACAAGGTGGAAATGAACGCTACGCTGGCACTGACCGCCGATCACCGAGGAGGCCGCGATGCCGGGAGGCAGGCTGACCCAGCAGGAACGCCAGCAGATCACCCTGGGCCTGGCCGACGGCCTGGCCTACGCGGAGATCGCCCGGCGCCTCGACCGCCCGACCTCGACCGTCACCCGGGAGGTCATGCGCAATGGCGGTCCGACGGCCTACCGGGCCGACCTGGCCCACCACGCCACCGAACGCCGCGCCCGCCGCGGCAGAAAGGCCACCCCCCGGGGCGCCGGCGCACCCTCGCAGGACCACGGGCGTGACGCCGAGGCCGTGCGCGAGTACGAGGAGACGTTCGCCACCGTCTTCATGCAGTCGGGCCTGCCCAGGATGACGGCCCGGACGCTGGCCGGCCTCTACACCACCGACGCCGGTAGCCTCACCGCCGCCGAACTCGCCGCGCGCCTGCAGGTCAGCCCGGCGTCCGTCTCCAAGGCGATCGCGTTCCTCGAAGGTCAGGGGCTGGTCCGCCGCGAACGCGACGAACGACGTCGCGAACGCTACGTCGTCGACGACGACGTCCTGTACCAGTCCACGATGGCCAGCGCCCGCGCCACCGCCCATCTCGGCGAGATAGCCCGGCAGGGCGTGAGCGTTCTCGGCCCCGGCACCCCGGCCGCCGCCCGCCTGGAGAACATCGCGCGCTTCGTCGACTTCGTCTCCGAGAGCATCGCCCGCGCCGCGGACCAGGCCCGCGAGGTCCTCCACGCGAAACCGGACACCACGTCAGGCGGCGCCGGCTGACCGGCGGCCTGATCGGGTGGGACCGCCGCCGGAGCCGCCGGACGCTGCGAACGCACAGTTCCCATGGCCGGTCCGGCGATGGACGCCGTGGCCTCGCGGTGCCGATGGCCGGTCCGGCGACGGACGCCGGGCGGGAGGCGTCCATCGCCCGGCGACCATCCGGCCGGCCGGCCATCGGCCGGCCCGCGAAGCCCTGGCGGGCCGGGTCACTCGGTGGCGGCTCGCAGCCTGTCGGCGAGGTGCGACGGCAGCGGCTCGTAGCGCAGGAAGGAGCGGTGGAAGGTGCCGGTGCCGTGCGAGATGGACCGCAGGTCGATCGCGTACCGGCTGATCTCCAGTTGCGGCACCTCGGCCCGGACCAGCGTCCGCCCGGTGCCGACCGGCTCGGTGCCGATCACCCGGCCGCGCCGCGACGACATGTCGGACATCACGCCGCCGACGTGCTCGTCCTCCACCAGCACCGTCACCTCGTCCACCGGCTCCAGCAGCAGCATCTGCACCTTGCCGGCCGCCTCCTTGAGCGCCAGCTGCCCGGCGATCTGGAAGGCCATGTCCGAGGAGTCCACCGCGTGCGCCTTGCCGTCGTACAGGGTGACCCGGATGTCCACCACCGGGTACCCGGCCAGCACGCCGCGCTCCATCTGCGCGCGGACGCCCTTCTCGACCGACGGGATGAACTGCCGGGGCACCACCCCGCCGACGATCTTGTCGACGAACTCCAGGCCGCCGCCGGACGGCAACGGCTCCACCTCCAGGTGGCAGATGGCGTACTGGCCGTGCCCGCCGGTCTGCTTGACGTTGCGGCCCATGGCCTTGGCCTTGCCGCCGAACGTCTCGCGCAGCGGCACCCGCAGGTCCACCCGCTCCACCTCGACGCCGTGCCGGCCGGCCAGATGGTCCAGCAGCACGTCGGCGTGCGCCTCGCCCATGCACCACAGCACCAGCTGGCGGGTCTCGGCGTTGTTCTCCAGCCGCAGCGTCGGGTCCTCGGCCACCAGCCGGCCGAGCGCCTGGGCGAGCTTGTCCTCGTCCGCCTTGGACTTCGCCTGGATCGCCACCGGCAGCAGCGGGTCGGGCATGTCCCAGGCGGTCACCAGCAGCGGCCGGTCCTTGGCCGACAGCGTGTCCCCGGTCTCGGCCCGGCTCAGCTTGGCCACCGCGCAGATGTCGCCGGCCACGCAGGCGGCCGTGGTGCGCTGCAGCTTGCCGAGCGGCGACGACAGCGCGCCGATCCGCTCGTCCACGTCGTGGTCCTCGTGCCCGCGGTCGGCCATGCCGTGCCCGGAGACGTGCACCACCATGTCCGGCCGCAGCGTGCCGGAGAACACCCGCACCAGGCTGATCCGCCCGACGTAGGGATCGCTGGTGGTCTTGACGACCTCGGCCAGCAGCGGGCCGTCGGGGTCGCAGGACAGGCCGGTCACCGGGCGGCCGTCGATCGTGGTCACCTCGGGCAGCGGGTGCTCCATCGGCGAGGGGAACCCCTGGGTGATGATCTCCAGCAGCTCGGCCATCCCGACCACCGTGTCGCAGGCGTGCCCGGCGCAGGTGGCGAGCACCGGGTAGAAGCCGCCCCGGGCCACCGCCTTCTCCAGGTCCTCGATCAGCGCCTTGGTGTCGATGTGCTCGCCGGAGAGGTAACGGTCCATCAGGGACTCGTCCTCGCTCTCCTGGATGATCCCCTCGATGAGGCCGCCGCGGTAGGTCTCGATCTGCTCGCGGTAGGCGGGCCCCGGTTCGGTCTCGGCGCGCCCGCCGCCGGAGTAGTCGAAGAACTTCTCTGACAGCAGCCCGATCAGCCCGGAGACCTTCCCGCCGGCCACCACCGGCAGGTACAGCGGGGCCACGCCGTCGCCGAAGGCGGCCTGGCAGCTGGCGACCACGTCGTCGAAGTCGGCGCGCTGATGGTCGATCTTGGTGATGACCACCGCGCGCGGCATGCCGACGGTGGCGCACTCCTCCCAGATCATCCGGGTCAGCCCGTCCACGCCCTCGGCGGCCGAGACGACGAACAGCGCCGCGTCGGCCGCCCGCAAGCCCGCCCGCAGATCACCGACGAAGTCGGCGTAGCCGGGGGTGTCCAGCAGGTTGATCTTGATGCCGTTGTGCGTCAGCGGCGCCAGGGCCAGGTTGATCGAGCGCTGCTGGCGCACCTCCACCTCGTCGAAGTCGCTGACGGTGCCGCCGTCCTCCACCCGGCCGGTGCGCTGGATGGTGCCGGTCGCGGCCAGCAGGGCCTCGACCAGCGTCGTCTTCCCGGCTCCGGAATGGCCGACCAGCACGACATTGCGCACCGCGTCCGGCCGGTCGGCCGATGGTGCCCTGCCCGCGGCTCCCGCTGCTCCGTTCTGGGTCCTGTCCGGCACGTCGCCTCCCGCGTCTCGCCGTGAGATGCGGCCGCGCGCGGCCACATCGTCCGCCGCCGCGCCCGCCGCTCGGAGAGAGCGCGGTGCCTAACACACTTCACCGGTGTGGCGAGGATCACAAGAGGGACGCGCGCAAAAGTCCTCGCGCGGTGTCCACCTGCGCCTCACCGGGCGTCCACCGGCCCGTTGCCCGCCGGTGTTACTCCCTTACCCGCCGCCGCCCCGCGCCACCCCGGCCGGGGCGGCGTCCAGGCGCCCGGCGCCGCCCGCGGTCGAACCAGGGGCGCCCGGTGGCCTACGATCGGACCGCGATGTTGAAGCTCCTGCGCCCCGCCGTCACCCGTGTGCTCACCCCGCTCGGCCGGGCGCTCGCCCGCCGGGGGATCAGCCCGAACGTCATCACCGCGATCGGCACGCTCGGCGTCGCGGCGGGGGCGCTCGGCTTCTACCCGCAGGGCCGGCTGTTCCTCGGCTCGGTGGTCATCACCGTCTTCGTGCTGGCCGACCTGCTGGACGGCGTGCTCGCCCGCATGCTCGGCACCGGCAGCACCTGGGGGGCGTTCCTGGACTCCACCCTGGACCGGGTGGGCGACGCCGCGATCTTCGCGGGGCTGATCTTCTGGTTCGTGGCCACCGGCGACCGGCTGATGGCCGGCGTCGCGCTGTTCTGCCTGGTCGCCGGGGCGGTGGTCTCCTACGTCAAGGCACGGGCCGAAGGGCTCGGGCTCAGCTGCGACGTCGGCCTGGCCGAACGGCCCGAGCGGCTGGTCGTCGTGCTGGTGGCGGCCGCGTTCGCCGGGCTCGGCGTGCCGTACATCCTGGCCGTCGGGCTGTGGCTGCTCGCCGCGGCCAGCGCCTTCACCGCCGGCCAGCGGATCCTGCACGTCTACCGCCAGACGGTGACAGCATGAAGGCACGACCCGGCGCAGGCCTGGTCTCCGACTCCGAGGGATGTGCCGCACCGTGATCGACCGGCTGGTGACCTGGGCGTTCCACCTCGGCTGGGTGCTGGTGCCCCGGCTGCCCGAGCGGGTGGCCGCCGGGCTGTTCCGCCTGATCGCCGACGTGATCTGGTGGCGGCACGGCAGGCTCGTCCGGCGCCTGGAGTCCAACCTGGCCCGGGTGACCGGCAAGGACGCCGCCGACCCCTCGGTGCGCGACCTGAGCCGCGCCGGGCTGCGCTCCTACTTCCGCTACTGGATGGAGGCGCTGCGGCTGCCGGTGATCGGCAAGGAGCGCATCCTGACCGGAATGCGCGTCACCGGCGGCGAGCGCATCTTCGACACCCTGGAGTCCGGCCGCGGCATCGTGCTCGCCCTGCCGCACATGGGCAACTGGGACCTGGCCGGCGCCTGGCTGATCCACAACGGGCATCCGTTCACCACCGTGATGGAGCGGCTCAAGCCCGAGTCGCTGTACGAGAAGTTCGTCGCGTTCCGCGAGAGCCTGGGCATGGAGGTGCTGCCGCTCACCGCCAAGGGCGGCGGCAGCGCGTACGCCTTCGGCACCCTGGCCCAGCGGCTGCGGGCCGGCCGCCCGGTCTGCCTGCCCGCCGAGCGCGACCTCACCGAGAAGGGCATCGAGGTCGACTTCTTCGGCGCCCGCACCCGCATGGTCGCCGGGCCCGCGCTGCTGGCCGTGCAGACCGGTGCGGCGCTGAACCCGGCGACGTTGTGGTTCGAGGGCGCGGACTGGGGGCTGCACATCCACCCGGAGATCCCCGTCCCGGCCGAGGGCACCCGCCAGGAGAAGGTCGCCGCGATGACCCAGAGCCTGGCTCGCGCGTTCGAGGCCGGCATCACCGAGCACCCGGAGGACTGGCACATGCTGCAACGACTCTGGCTCGACGACCTGGAGCCCCGGTGATCACACCATGAGGGTGGGCATGGTCTGCCCCTACTCCTGGGACGTCCCCGGCGGCGTCATGGCGCACGTCCGCGACCTGGCCGAGGCGCTCATCGAGGACGGCCACCACGTGTCGGTGATCGCCCCGGCCGCGGACGACGCGCCGCTGCCGTACTACGTCACCTCGGCCGGGCGCGCCGTCCCGGTGCCCTACAACGGGTCGGTGGCCCGGCTGGCGTTCGGCTTCCTGTCGGCCGGGCGGGTGCGCAAGTGGCTGCGCGAGGGCCGGTTCGACGTGCTGCACGTGCACGAGCCCGCCGTCCCCTCGGTCGGCCTGCTGGCCTGCTGGGCGGCGCGCGGGCCCATCGTCGCCACCTTCCACGCCTCCTACCAGCGCTCGCGCGCGGTTTCGGTGACCGCGCCGGTGCTGCACACCGCGCTGGAGAAGATCACCGGCCGGATCGCGGTCTCCGACGCCGCCCGCAAGACGCTGGTCGAGCACATGGGCGGCGACGCGGTGCTGATCCCCAACGGCGTCACCGTCCGCCGGTACGCCGAGGCCGAGCCGCTGCCCGGCTGGGGCCCCGACGGCGGGGTGATCGGCTTCCTCGGCCGGATGGACGAGCCGCGCAAGGGCCTGCCGGTGCTGCTCGACGCCTTCGCCAGGCTCGCCCCCGAGCGGCCGGGCCTGCGGCTGCTGGTCGCCGGGCCGGGCGACGCCGGCGACGTGCTGGCCAAGGTGCCCGCCGCGCTGCGCGACCGGGTCGGCGTCCTCGGCATGGTCAGCGAGGAGGACAAGGTCCGCGCCTACCACTCGGTCGACGTGTTCTGCGCGCCCAACACCGGCGGCGAGAGCTTCGGCATCGTGCTCGCCGAGGCGATGGCCGCCGGCGCCACCGTGCTGGCCAGCGACATCCCCGCCTTCCGCCGGGTCCTCGGCGAGGGACGCGCCGGGGCGCTGTTCACCAACGGCGACGCCGGCTCGCTGGCCCGTGAGGCCGCCACGCTGCTGGACGACCCGGCCTGCCGGTCCCGGCTGGCCGCCGAGGCCCGGGCCGCGGTCCGCCGGTACGACTGGTCCACGGTCGCCCGCGACGTCGTCCGGGTGTACGAGACGGTCGCCGCGACCACCGCGGGCGGCGTGGAGGAGGAGTCCCGGCAGGCCGCCGCCTCCGGCTCCGGCTCCGGCTCCGCCGGGGGGCCGGCGTGAACACCCTGGCGATCGTGCTGCTGGTGGCGGCACTGCTCGCGCTGACGGCCGTCTACGTCTCCTGGCGGGCCGGCCGGCTGGACCGGCTGCACATCCGGCTGGAGACCGCCCGCGAGGCGCTGGACGCCGCGCTGCTGCGCCGCGCGGCGGTCTGCATCGAGCTGGCCGCCTCCCGGGTGCTGGACCCGGCCACCAGCCTGGTGCTGGCCGCCGCCGCCCACGAGGCGCGCACCGCCGGCCCTGAGGAGCGCGAGCACGCCGAGAGCGACCTGTCGCGCACGCTGCGCGCGGTGATGGACCAGGAGCGGTTCCGCGAGCGGCTCGCCGAGTCGCCCGGCGGCCCGGAGCTGGTCGCCGAGCTGGACACCGCGGTCACCAAGGTCATCTACTCCCGGCGGTTCTTCAACAACGCCGTCGAGGTGACCCGGCACGCCCAGCGCCGCTGGCTGGCCCGCACCCTGCGGCTGGCCGGGCACACCGAGTACCCCGCGTTCTTCGAGATCGACGACGCCGAGCCCGCCTCCTTCGCCCACCAGCCCTGACCGCCGGGGCCGGCCGCCATCCCCGGTGATTAATTCGGTGGCGCGATCCGGCGGGCCGGGGAGAATGCGTTCATGCACATCAGAGCGGTACGCCTGGACGAACTACCCCTGCTCCAGGACATCGAGCGGGCCGCCGGGGAGTGCTTCCGCGACATCGGCATGCCGGAGATCGCCGACGACGAGCCCTTCCCGCTCGACGAGCTCGCCCGCTACCACCACGACGGGCTGGCCTGGGTGGCCACCGGCGACGCCGGCGCGCCGGTCGCCTACCTGATCGCCGACCGCGTCGACGGCAACCTGCACGTCGAGCAGGTCTCGGTGCACCCGGGTAGCTCGCGTCGCGGCATCGGCCGGTCGCTGCTG
Source organism: Sphaerisporangium rufum (assembly GCF_016863395.1). GTDB lineage: Bacteria > Actinomycetota > Actinomycetes > Streptosporangiales > Streptosporangiaceae > Sphaerisporangium > Sphaerisporangium rufum. Next base: position 20,510 of record NZ_BOOU01000081.1, read on the forward strand.
GACCATCTGGCCGCGCACGCCACCGCCACGGGCGTCCCGGCGCTGACCCTCACCACGTTCACCGAGGTCCCGTGGAACGGCCCCTACTACGAACGCTGCGGGTTCCGCCTCATGGCCGACGGCGAGATCACCCCCGGCCTGCGGAAGATCCGCGAACGCGAAGCGGCCCACGGCCTGGACCGCTGGCCGAGAGCCTGCATGCGCCGAATGCTGTGACCCCGGGCCGCCGGCGAGTCCTTCGCCTGCTGCCGGTCGTGGCCGGACTCGCGCTCGGCGACGCGGTTGACGCCCGCCGGCCGGCGACCACCTGGTCTATTGCGTGCCCTGGCCGGCCTCGCGCTCGGCGGCCTCGGCGGTCTCGGCGGCGCGCTTGATGGCGGCCAGCCGGCGGTCCCAGTCGGCGGCGAGCGCGGCCATCCAGCGGGCCGTCGCGTTCAGCGCCGCCGCCCGCACCGCGTACCGCACCTCGCGGCCGGCCCGAGCGCTTACCACCAGGCCCGCCGCGGCCAGCACGGCCAGGTGCTTGACCACGGCCTGCCGGGACACCGGCAGCCGTTCGGCGAGCGTGGTGGCGGTCGCCTCGCCCTTGGCGGCGAGCAGATCGAGCAGCCGGCGCCGCATCGGGTCGGCCAGCGCGCTCAGGACGCCGTCGACGGCTTCGGACGGCTCGCGCCCGTCCACCGACCGCCCGTCCTCCGGCCCGTCGTGGGTCACGCGGCGGGCTGCTCGGCCCGCGTCTTGAGCGCGTCGAGCTCCACGGGCCAGCCCTTGACGTGGTCCTCCCGGTTGCACTCGCGCAGCTCCGGTGACCCGGCGAGCGCGGCGAACCCGCTCTCCACCACGTGCAACCGGGTCCGGTCGCCCTCCTGGCTGAGGGTGAACTCCACCAGGGTGCTGTTGTCCTCGCGCAGCTCCTCGCCGGGGAAGGCGCTGGTCCACCGGTAGGCAAGGTAGGTCGGCGGCCGGACCGTCTCCACCCGGACCGGGAAGTCGCCGTGCTCGGAGTTCTTCGCGATCAGCAGGTCGCCCTCCTTCGCCACGGTGCCGGGCAGGCTCGCCCTGTCAGCCACCCAGAAGCCGGGCTGGGCGACGAGTTCCCAGACCCGCTCCAGGGACGCCGCGATCAGTGTCTCACTCTCGATCCGGTCTTCGCTCATCTCGGAACACCTCCGCGTAACGTTCGACGACGCCATCTGATGCAACTATAGAGTTGCACTTCAATCTGCTGAGTGCAACCCGCGGGTTGCATCCGAATCGAGGCGCGGGTGCCAGGCCCAGATCGGCGAGACGGCGTAGAGCGGTCCGGTGGGCATCACCGCCTCCACACACGCCTCGCCAGGCGGCCCTGCGACGTCCTTACCGCTGGAAAGCCTTGTGTGCTCAGCCGGCTGCGCCTGTTGAGCACCTGAGCGGACCCGTGTTGTCAATAATCCTGTCCATGACGGTTCTCTCATTGGCAGACGCACGGGCCTGGCTGTTCGATCTCGTCGAGTCCGCGGTGACCACGCACGAGCGGTTCGAGATCACTCGCAACGGAACTCCGGCCGCCGTGCTCCTGGCTGCGGACGACTACGAGACCATGCGAGAGATGATCGAGATCCTTGCTTCGGACAAGACCGTCGCGGCGATCAAAGACGGCCTCTCCGATCTGGCGAACGGCCGAACCTTCGGTGAGACCGAGGTAGCGGCGGAGTTGCGCCGAATGGGGCGCATTCACGGATGATCGCGATACCGGTTCGATCACGGCAGGCCCGATGGGTCTGGGGCGAGATCAGGATGGGGCCATGGCATGGCGTCCCACGCTCGTCCTGATGCTGTTGGCCCCCTACCTGGGCGAAGTGCTGTCGACGGCGACCTCCCCGCTGGCGCTGGTACTGCCGTGGAACCTCGCCCTGTTCGCCGCCCTCTACGGCGGCGGCGCGCTGCTGTGCCGGGAACTGGCCCACCGCTGGGGGCTGGGTCTGCCCGGCCTGGCCCTGCTCGGCGCGGCGTACGGGGTGTACGAGGAGGCACTGGTCACCCGGTACTGGTTCGACCCCGGCTACGCGCGCGACACCGGCGTCGGCGGTCATGGGTACGGGCGGGCGGCCGGAGTTGATGCGGGCGCGGTTGCGGTTGGGGTTGAGCCAGGAACAGGTCGCGGCGGCGGTGTGGGTGTCGCCGACGACGTGGAGCCGGTGGGAACGGGGCCGGCAGGCGATCCGGCCGGTGTACCGGGCGCGGTTGGCGCAGGTGTTCGGGGCCGATCCGGTGGAGGTGGAGCGGTGGGTGGACGGGGGTGGCCCGGTCGACACCCAAGCCTGGCTGCTGCCGGACTGTAGCGAGCTGTCGCTCGCGGCTACCGTCGAGGCGGCCGGACGCCTGTGGAGGTGCGACATGGACCCCGACCGCCGCCACCTCCTCGCCGCGCTTCCGTTCGTCCCCGCCGTGCTCGGTGACTGGCTCACCGAATGGGCGTACGGCACGTCCGGCGAGCCGATCGAGGCATCAGGACCGGCGGGCCGGCTGGTGGGCCGGGCGGATGTCGAGCGGATCGATGCCGCCTGGCGGGCGTTCGCGGAGATCGACCACCGGTTCGGCGGCGGGCTGGTCCGGGCGGCGGTGGTCGACCATCTGCACTCGTCGGTGATGCCGCTGCTCAAGGGCCGCTACGACGAGCGGGTCGGCGCGGCACTGCTGAGCGCGGCGGCGCGGCTGACGCAGCTGGCGGGCTGGACGGCCTTCGACCTGGGCCGGCACGGAGCCGCCCAGCAGTACTTCGGCCAGGCGCTCCGGCTCGCCAAGGCGGCCGACGACCCGCAGACGGCGGCCTGGGTCATGACGGCGATGACCTACCAGGCGATCCACCTCGGCCAGGGTTCCTGGGCGGTGCGGCTGGCCGGCGCGGCCACCGAGACGGCGCGCCGCGCCCAGGCGCCGCCGGAGGCGATGGCGTTGCTGCTCGGCCGGGAGGCGTGGGCGCTGTCCCTGCACCGAGCCGGCGCGTCGAGCGACCGGACGCGGACCCAGGTCGAGCGGCTGCTGGCCGGCGCCGACCAGGCCTGCGCGGACGGTACGGGGGAGCAGGACGGCGCCTGGATGATCTCCGGTGATCCGACCACGCTGGCGTCGCAGCAGAGCCGCTGCTGGACGCTGCTCGGCGACCACCGGCGCGGGGTCGCGGCGGCCGAGCGGGCGCTGGCCGGGCTGGCCGGCGGGTCCACCCGGGCACTCCAGCTGGCCCGGGTGAACGCCGCCGAGGCCTATCTCGGCCTGGGCGAGGTGGACCAGGCCGTAGAGATCGTCCGCTCCGCCACATCGGCCGCCGGCTCCCTGTCCTCCACCCGCCTGGCAGAACGCATCCACGGCTTCGTCCGGCGGTTGGAGCCGTACGCCGCGACGGTCCAGGTCAAAGAGTTCCGCGCCTACCTTGCAGCCGCTCTTGCCTCCTGATCGCCTGCATTGCCCGGCGTGCTGGACGAGATGGCTGAGATCCTCTGTCGGCGGAGACGCCGCCGCCCTCCGGGGGCCTGACCGATCTGGCGGCGGGAGGGACGTTCGGGGCGGCCGATGTGGGTCGCTTGGGTAGGGGCTGGGTTAGCGGCTTCGCGCGGATGCGTGATCTGGTAGGGATTCGTTTCCTGGGGAGCGTGCGGGACGGACCGTCATCAGGAGCGCGTCGTGGTGTTTCCGAGGGATCTGGTTGTCGCGGAGTTGCCGGAGCGGCCGGTGGGGCGGGCGGCGTTGGCCGTCGAGGTTCGGGGGACGCTGGTGGTGCTGGACGCGGAGACCAGAGAGTTCGTCCGGTTGCCGCGGCCGGTGCCGGAGGCTTCGTTCCGGTCATTGTCGGCGGATGGTTCGCGGATGTTGCTGGTCAAGGACAGTGCTCGTAGTCGGGGTGGTATCTGCGCGCTCACCCTCGCGGATGGGGAAGAGCAATGGTTTGCCACTCCGGATGAGCGCAGTGACCAGGATGCGATGTTGTCGCCGGACGGTACGGTGATCGCGACGCTTGCAGACAGTGGTGAAGAGGATCCGGGGCATGCGGTCATCGGGGTACTGGATCCAGTTACGGGGTGTCGTCGTGATCTATGGCGGGCAGAGGGGGCGGCCTCGTGGGAGAGCGGATTGTGCTGGTCTCCTGATGGACGCTGGATCGCCGCCACGTACATGATCTGGGATGTGGAGTACGACGATGATGCGCTCTCGACAGTGATTGTGGATGCGGAGAACGGGGCGGTACGGATCGGACCGATCATTCGGTCCTCGCTGCTGGGCAACACCCATTCGCCCTGGGTCGACGATGACCGGCTGGCATTTCGTCGCGAGTGTATGGATGTCGATCAGTTGTTCGTGGTTGACGTAGAGAGGGGCGAGGAGACGCCAGGGCCGGAGTTCGTTGGTCATCCCTGGGGGATCATCGACGGCAGGTTCGTCTACCAGCTCAGCAGTTTGGAACGCTGGGATCCGGAGGCCAGCACCTTCTACACCACGAACCTGGACAACGCCGATCGGTCGACCTTGTTCGTCATCCGTCCCAGGGCGGAGATCAAGCGCTTTCAACTCGCGCTGCGGGCGTTCCCCGAGGCACTTCGCGCCGCCCGGCGGTCCACAGAGTCGAACCGACCCCCGAATCCGGCGGATCGCTGATCGTTGGTGCCGTGTCGTGCGGTGTTCGGACCATCTGGTGCGCCGGGTGACCGGGGCCGGCGGTCCAGGGCGTGCGTCCTATGCTGAGTTCGTGGCGGATGATCAGGAGCTGGAGCGATGCCGGCACGATGTCCGGGAGTGGACGGTGGGGGAGCTTCGCCAGGCTCTTGATGGGCTTCCAGACGGAATGCGGTTGCGCATCGACGTGCCGGCGGCACCGCGGACGAACGACCCGCAGATATCGGATCAGGAACTCGTCCTCGCCGCCGCCTTTGTGGACGATGGCGACCACCTCGTGCGTGACGAACTGGTGCTGTGGGCCGACTTCGGCGCCGGCTGGTACATGCGGCCGCGAGTGGAGTCCTGAAGGCCGGGCTGTTCGTTGCCCGTCCCGCTCTGAAAACGTCGAGGTGGCGGCTTGGCCGCCCTGCCGGACGGTGCCGCTGCTGATCACGTCGCGTTCCGGTGGTCAGGCCGAGCCGCGGACCACCCATGGCGTAGCGGCACGTGGCTCAGGTCGGCCACGGCGGGCAGCTGCCGTACGTCATTTGACGACAAATGGGGGCCTTTGCTGGCAAGTGTGAGGGCTGGGGCGATAATGATGATCATGGGTAAGACGTACGAGCGCATCGACGGGCGGCTGCGGGCGTTCATCGAGGACCAGCCGATCTTCTTCACCGCGACCGCGCCGCTGGCCGCCGACGGGACGGTCAACCTGTCACCGAAGGGACTCAAGGGCACGCTGGCCGTGCTGGACGAGCGGACCCTCGCCTACCTGGACGGCGCGGGCAGCAACGCCGAGACCATCGCCCATCTGCGGGAGAACGGGCGGATCACCCTGATGTGGTGCGCCTTCCAGGGGCCGCCGAACATCGTGCGGGTGCACGGCCGCGGCGAGCCGGTGTTCCGGGACGACCCGCGCTGGCTGGAGCTGATGACGCACTTCCCGGACATCGACATGAGCGACCACGGGCACCGGGCGATCATCGTGGTGCACGCCGAGCTGGTCCGGGACACCTGCGGGTACGCGGTGCCGTTCATGGCCTACGAGCAGGATCGCGACCTGCACGCCAGGCGGTTCGCCCGCGAGGACGACGAATCGCTGAGCGACTACTTCGCCAAGAAGGAGCACGTGGCCCGGAGCATCGACGGGCTCCCCGGCCTGCCGCTGCCGCTGCCGCCGACGCCCGCCCGGGGCTGACCGGCCCGCACCAGACCCCACGATGTACCGCCTTTCCCGGTGATCGCCGATATTTGGCACTTACCAGGGAGAAGTCCGACCTTCCGCCGGTAAGCTCATGGCGTTTTCCGGATATATCGGGAGGGGCGCTGCTGTGCGGGTAAAAAGGGTGATCGGCGGAGCACTGGCGGGGGCCGCCGTACTGGTACCCGCGGTGGCCTGCTCCTCCTCCGGCGGCGGCGCCCGCCCCGCCGGTGAGTCGGCCGCGCCGGTCGAGTCGTCGACCCCGGCCCCGTCGTCCGCGCCGCCCGAGCACCCGTTCACCGGGCAGCCGGTGGCGGCCCGCCGCCCGGTGCTCGCGGTGAAGATCGAGAACACCCACGCCGGCAAGCCGCAGATGGGCGTGCGCAGCGCCGACCTGGTGTTCGTCGAGCAGGTCGAGGGCGGCCTGACCCGGCTGATGGCGGTCTTCTCCTCCAAGATCCCGGCCAAGGTCGGCCCGGTGCGCAGCGCGCGCATCTCCGACCTGCACCTGCTGCCGATGTTCGGCAAGCCGGGCCTGGCCTACTCCGGCGTGCAGAGCAAGATGATCCCGCTGGTCCGCGCGGCCTCGCTGTACGACGTGTCCGACAGCGCCGCGCCGCGGGCCTATTTCCGCCAGCCCGGCCGGGTGGCGCCGTACAACCTGTTCGCCGACACCAGGAAACTGATCGCGGCGGCGCCGAAGTCCACCAAGGCCAAGGACATCGGCCTGGTGTTCGCCGACGAGGCCCCGGCCGGCGGCAAGCCGCGCACCTCCTTCAGCGTGCGCTACCCGGCGGCCCGGTTCACCTTCACCTGGTCGGCCGCCCAGAAGCGCTGGCTGGTGGCGCAGGACGGCGCCAAGGACATGGCGGCCGAGGGCGGCCAGCTCGGCGCGCCGACCATCGTGATCCAGTACGCCAAGACCACCCGCTCGCAGTTCCACGACTTCACCGGCAGCTACACCCCGCTGATCCAGAGCACCGGCAAGGGCCGGGCGGTGGTGCTGCGTGACGGGCAGGCCTACCAGGCCCGCTGGTCGCGTCCCTCGGAGGAGGAGGGCACCACCTTCACCACCGCCGACGGCGAGCCGCTGCCGTTCGCCCGCGGCCAGGTGTGGATCGTGCTCGCCGCCCCCAAGCCCGTCCAGCCCTGATCCGGCGGCCCTGACCCGGCACTTGGCCGGGATGTCCAACGGCCACGGCCGGACACGACGGTCCGGCCGCAGGCGCCGGACCGGGCACCGCCTAACATGAACGTGGAAACCATCGTCGCGCCCGTGAGGAATGACCGTGTCCAGCAGCACCCCCGAAGTCACCGAGACCGCCGCCACCGGCACCGCCCGGGTCAAGCGCGGCATGGCCGAGATGCTCAAGGGCGGCGTCATCATGGACGTCGTCACCGCCGAGCAGGCCAAGATCGCTGAGGACGCCGGCGCGGTGGCCGTGATGGCCCTGGAGCGCGTGCCCGCCGACATCCGGGCCGAGGGCGGCGTGTCGCGGATGAGCGACCCGGACATGATCGACGGCATCATCGAGGCCGTGTCCATCCCGGTGATGGCCAAGGCCCGGATCGGCCACTTCGTCGAGGCCCAGGTCCTGCAGGCCATCGGCGTCGACTACGTGGACGAGTCGGAGGTGCTCACCCCCGCCGACGAGGCCAACCACATCGACAAGTGGGCCTTCACCGTGCCCTTCGTGTGCGGGGCCACCAACCTCGGCGAGGCGCTGCGCCGCATCGCCGAGGGCGCGGCGATGATCCGCTCCAAGGGCGAGGCGGGCACCGGCAACGTCGTCGAGGCCACCCGGCACATGCGGCAGATCCGCGCCGACATCCGGCGGCTGGCCTCGCTGGACGAGGTCGAGCTGTACGCGGCGGCCAAGGAGCTGCGGGCGCCCTACGAGCTGGTCGCCGAGATCGCCAAGACCGGGAAGCTGCCGGTGGTGCTGTTCACCGCGGGCGGCATCGCCACCCCGGCCGACGCCGCGATGATGATGCAGCTCGGCGCGGAGGGCGTGTTCGTCGGCTCGGGCATCTTCAAGTCCGGCGACCCGGCCAAGCGCGCCGCGGCCATCGTCAAGGCCACCACCTTCCACGACGACCCGGACGTGATCGCCAAGGTCTCCCGCGGCCTGGGCGAGGCCATGGTCGGCATCAACGTCGCCACGCTGGCCGAGGGCGACCGCCTGGCCACCCGAGGCTGGTAGCCCGGCCGGCACCTCGGGCTCCCGTCGCCGGGAGTCCGAGGTGATCGTCCGGAAATATCCCCTGTGACCTGGGTGTGGCTATACCGGGGGTTTGCTGGGGATAGTTGATGATCGTGATGTGATCGACAGGCGATCGTTCCTGGTGATGGGGTTGGCGACCACGGTGCCGACCCCTCGCGTGGCCTACGCGGACCCGTTCACCCTGGGCGTCGCCAGTGGTGATCCGCTGCCGGACGGCTTCGTGCTGTGGACCCGGCTGGCGCCCGCCCCGCTGGCCGAGGACGGCCGCGGCGGCATGCCGCCGGTCCCGGTGCCGGTGCACTGGGAGGTGGCCGCCGACCCCGCCTGCGCGAGCGTGGTCCAGCGCGGCACCATGGACGCGCTGCCCGGCTGGGCGCACAGCGTGCACGTCGAGATCACCGGCCTGCCGTCCGGGCGGGAGTACTGGTACCGCTTCCGGGCCGGGCCGTACATCTCGCCGATCGGCCGGGCGCTCACCGCGCCCGCCCCGGGCACGCTGACCCGCACGCTGCGCCTCGCGGTCACCTCGTGCGCCAACTACCAGCACGGATACTTCACCGCCTATGCCCGGGTGGCCGAGGAACGCCCCGATCTGGTGCTGCACCTCGGCGACTACATCTACGAGTACGGCAAGGGCGAGATGCAGTGCCCGGGCGGCAACGTGCGCGACCACGAGGGGCCCGCCGCCCGGACGCTCGGCGACTACCGCCGCCGTCACGCCCTCTACAAGATGGACGCCGACCTGCGTGCCGCGCACGCCGCCGCGCCGTGGGTGCCGATCATGGACGACCACGAGGTGCGCAACAACTGGACCGCCCGCACCCGCACCGCGCGCCGCACGGCCGCCTTCAAGGCCTACTACGAGCACATGCCGCTGCGCGCCATCAGCGTGCCGTCCGGCGCGGCGATCCGGCTGTACCGGCGGCTGCGCTGGGGTTCGCTGGCCACCTTGCACATGCTCGACACCCGGCAGTACCGCGACCGGGTGATGTGCGGCTCGGGGTTCCGGGACTGCCCGCAGTCCGACGACCCGGGCCGCTCCATCACCGGCGCCGAGCAGGAGCGCTGGCTGCTGCAGGGCTTCCGCGAGTCCCGCGCGGTGTGGGACATCATCGGCCAGCAGGTCTTCTTCGGCCGGCGCGCCAAGGATCCCGAGGAGGACCGGGTGGTGCGCCAGGACGCCTGGGACGGGTACACCGGCTCGCGTACCCGGGTCACCCGCGGCTGGGTGGAGGCCAAGGTGCGCAACGCCGTCGTGCTGACCGGCGACGTGCACTCGCACTGGGCGGGCGACCTCGCGCTGGACTACGACGATCCGCGCTCGCCGGTGGTCGGCACCGAGTTCGCGGTCACCTCGATCACGAGCGGCGGCGACGGGCACGACCACGACCGGGCCCGGGAGGCGCTGCTGGCCCGCAACCCGCACCTGAAGTTCCACCTGCGGCGGCGCGGCTACATCCTGGTGCGCGTCGAGCCCGGCGCGCTGACCGCCGACTTCAAGGCGCTGCGCCACGTGCGCCGGCCGGGCGCCGCGGCGCGCACCGCCGCGTCGTTCATGGTCACCGAGGGCCGGCCGGGCCTGTTCCGCCAGACCTGACCCGTGGCACGCCGGGATGGGGGGCGCGGTTTGGGGTGTTGTTCCGGTTGCCAATACGCTTTTCCGGGAAGCCGGGCCAGGCGGGCCGCCGTGGCGGCCCCGGCCGGTCTCCGGGCCGCTCGCGGGCTCCCGGGCGACGAGTGAGAGGAACCGCAGGTGACCACTGCGCCGACGATCGGGGTGCTCGCCCTGCAGGGCGACGTGCGCGAGCACGTCCGCGCGCTGCGGGAGTCGGGGGCCCGGCCGGTCGCCGTCCGCCGCCCGGCCGAGCTGGAGGCGGTGGACGCCCTGGTGATCCCCGGCGGCGAGTCCACCACCATGTGGAAGCTCGCCGACGCCTTCGATCTGCTCGAACCGCTGCGGCTGCGCGTCAAGTCGGGCATGCCCGCCTACGGGTCCTGCGCCGGCATGATCATGTTGGCCGATCGGATCGAGGGCGGCACCGACGACCAGCAGACGCTCGGCGGCATCGACATGGTGGTGCGCCGCAACGCCTTCGGCCGCCAGGTCGATTCGTTCGAGTCGACGCTGGACTTCGCCGGCCGCGGCGCCATGCGCGCCGTGTTCATCCGCGCGCCGTGGGTGGAGTCGGTCGGCTCCGGCGTCGAGGTGCTGGGACTGGCCGAGCCGGGGGATAGGATCGTCGCGGTCCGGCAGGGCCCGTTGCTCGCGACGTCCTTCCATCCCGAGCTGACCGGGGACACGCGGGTCCATTCCTATTTCGTCGAGATGGTGAGGGAGCACTAGCCGATGTCCGGCCACTCCAAATGGGCGACGACCAAGCACAAGAAGGCCGTGGTCGACGCCAAGCGCGGCAAGCTCTTCGCCAAGCTCATCAAGAACATCGAGGTGGCGGCCCGCACCGGCGGCCCCGACCCCGACGGTAATCCCACCCTGTTCGACGCCATCCAGAAGGCGCGCAAGAACTCGGTGCCTATCGACAACATCGAGCGGGCCCGCAAGCGCGGCGGCGGCCTGGAGGCCGGTGGCGCCGAGTGGCAGACCATCATGTACGAGGGTTACGCGCCCGGCGGCGTGGCGGTGCTGGTCGAGTGCCTCACCGACAACCGCAACCGCGCGGCCTCGGAGGTCCGGGTCGCGATGACCCGTAACGGCGGCTCGATGGCCGACCCCGGCTCGGTGGCCTACATGTTCAACCGCAAGGGCGTCGTCCTGGTCCCCAAGGGCGAGCTCGGCGAGGACGACGTGCTGACCGCGGTGCTGGACGCCGGCGCCGAGGAGGTCAACGACCTCGGCGAGTCCTTCGAGGTGGTCTCCGAGGCCGGCGACCTGGTGCCGGTCCGCAAGGCGCTGCAGGAGGCCGGCATCGACTACGACTCCGCCGAGAGCGGCTTCCTGCCCACGATGAGCGTCCCGCTGGACGAGGATTCGGCCCGCAAGGTCTTCCGGCTCATCGAGGCCCTGGAGGACAGCGACGACGTGCAGAACGTGTACGCCAACTTCGACGTCTCCGACGAGGTCCTCGCCAAGCTCGACTGAGGGTGCGGATGCGGGTGAACGCCTTCCGGGGGCCGGTCGGCCACGGGTCCTGACCCGGATCCGCCGGCGCGGCCCGCGGGAGGCGGGCGGGCCGGGAAACCGGTCGACCCGCGGGAGCCGCGCCCCGTAGGTTGTACGGTCGTGGAGATCCGTGACATCACCGACGGCGACCTTCCCGCCGTGCTGGACGAGCGGCGGCGGGCCTACGGCCCGGTCGACGCCGCCGAGGCCGAGCGCTGGAAGGCCAACGTGCGGCCGTACCTGGGACAGCGGCGCTACCTGGGCGTCTTCGACGGCGACCGGCTGATGGGCACCGCCCGCCTGTGGGACTTCCGGCAGTGGTGGCACGGCCGGGCCCTGTCGCTCGGCGGGGTGGCCAGCGTCGCCGTCTCGCCCGAGGAGCGCGGGCGCGGCGTCGGCCGCTTCCTGATGCGCGGCGTGCTCGACCGCTGCGCCGAGCTCGGCCACCTCGCCTCGGCGCTGTATCCGATGACCACCCCGCTGTACCGGGGCCTCGGCTGGGAGCACGCAGGTGCCCGGTACCGCGTCACGCTGCCCACCGAGGCGCTGCGCCCGCTCGCCGCGCGCGACGCGCGGGCCGGCCTGCGGCGGATCGGCGCCGCCGACGCCGCCGAGGTGATCGCCACCCTGGACCGCGTGCACGCCGCCACCCGCGCCACCGGGCCGATCGCCTGGGACGAGAACATCACCCGGATGTGGCTGGGCGGCGAGAACACCTTCGCCTACCTCGCCGAGGACGGCTTCGTCGTCTACCGGTGGCAGGAGGGCGGCATCGAGATCGACAACCTGGTGGCCGGGTCGGCGGCGACCGCCCGCGCGCTGTGGGCCCTGGTCGGCGGCGCCTCATCGGCCGCGCCGAAGGTCACCGCGTCCGTCGAGCCGGACGACCCGATGCTGTGGCTGGTACGCGAGCGCGACAAGGACACGGTGGCGCAGACCCGCTGGATGTTCCGCCTGGTCGATCTGCCCGCCGCCGTCGCCGCGCGCGGCTATCCCGCCGGGGTCCGGGTGGACACTGTCGTCGAGGTGGACGACCCGCAGCGGCCCGCCAACTCCGGCGCCTGGCGGCTGACCGTGTCCGGCGGCCAGGGCGGCGCCACTCCGGCCGGCGCCGCGTCGCTGGCCTCGACCGCGGCGGCGATCGCCTCCACCGCGGCCGTCTCGGCCTCCTCGGCCGTCTCCATCGCGGCGTCCGCCGCGCCGGACGCCGCCCCGGACGCCGCCCCGGGAGGCGGACCGGGAGGCGGACCGGACGCCGGCCGGGACGGACGGGCGGCCGCGCCGGGCGAGGTGCCGCGGCTGACCATCGGCGGCTTCTCCGCGCTGTTCGCCGGGGTGCGGCCGCAGACGCTGCGCCGCGCCGGGCTGCTGGCCGGCGGCACCCCGGACTCCGACGAGCTCCTCGGCGCCGCCTTCGCCGCCAAGCCTTACATGCTGGACTACTTCTAGCCGCCGCCCCAGTAGTCCTGACATTCCTGTCATCTCGGTCGATTTCGCCGGCGGCACCGGGCGTGTCGGCATCCCGCGCCGCCCGCCCCGGGAGTAGAGTTCGGCACCGAACTGGTGTTCGGCGATCTCGGGAGGCGGGCCGGTGCGGCTACCGCGGCTGCGGGTGATGGGGGTCGACCCGGGGCTGACCCGGTGCGGCCTGGGCGCGGTCGAGGGCCGGGCCGGTGCCCCGCTCACGCTGGTCAAGGTGGGGGTCGCCCGCACCCCGGCGGGGGACGACATCGGTGACCGGCTGGTCGCCATCGAGCGCGAGATCGAGCGGTGGCTGGACGAGGTGCGCCCGGACGCCGTCGCCGTCGAGCGCGTGTTCAGCCAGAGCAACCTGCGCACCGTCATGGGCACCGCCCAGGCCTCCGCCGTCGCCATCGTCTGCGCCGCCCGGCGCGGCCTGCCGGTCGCCCTGCACACCCCCTCGGAGGTCAAGGCCGCGATCACCGGGTACGGCAACGCAGACAAGGCGCAGGTGGGCGCCATGGTGACCCGGCTGCTCCGGCTGGACGCGATGCCGAAGCCCGCCGATGCCGCCGACGCCCTGGCCCTGGCCATCTGCCACATCTGGCGGGGTGCCGCGACCAACCGCCTGGTCCAGGCCGCCGCCGACAGCCGCCTGGCCCGGGCCGCCGGCCGCGGACCGGGCGGCGGTTCGAAGATGCCGGGCCGCTCGGCGATACTGGGCGGCGGGCCGGCGGCCGGCCCCGGCGAGACCCCGAAGGGAGCGGCCAGGTGATCGCATCGGTCCGCGGGCGGGTCGCCGCGCTGGCGCCCGACTCCGCGGTGCTCGAGGTGGGCGGCGTCGGCGTCCTGGTGCACTGCACGCCCGGCACGCTGGCCACGCTCCGCGCCGGCGAGGAGGCCCGGCTCGCCACCTCGCTGGTCGTCCGGGAGGAGTCGCTGACGCTCTTCGGCTTCGGCTCCGACGACGAGCGCACGATCTTCGAGATGGTGCAGACCGCCTCCGGCGTGGGCCCGCGCCTGGCCCTGGCCATGCTCGCCGTGCACGCGCCGGACGCGCTGCGGGTCGCGGTGGCCGCCGCCGACGTCAAGGCGCTCACCATGGTGCCCGGCATCGGGCAGAAGGGCGCCCAGCGCATCATCCTGGAGCTGAAGGACAAGCTCGGCGCGCCCGGCGCCCCGATGCCGGCCGTGGCGGGCGGCCCGGCGGTGCCCGCGTGGCGCGACCAGGTGCACTCCGGCCTGGTCGGCCTGGGCTACTCGGCCCGGGACGCCGACGAGGCCGTCGCCGCGGTGAGCCCCGAGGCCGACGCCGAGCTGGCCGCCGGGCGCGTCCCGGCGGTGGCCGCGCTGCTGAAGTCGGCGCTGCGGGCCCTGAGCGTGCGGCAGGGGGGCCGATGAGCCTGGACCGGGAGCTGGTCTCGCCGGACCCCGAAGGCGACGAGCAGGCGATCGAGTCGGCGCTGCGCCCCAAGCGGCTCGGCGAGTTCATCGGCCAGTCCCGGGTGCGCGAGCAGCTGTCGCTGGTGCTGGAGAGCGCCGTGCGCCGCGGCCGGCCGCCGGACCACGTGCTGATGAGCGGCTCGCCCGGCCTCGGCAAGACCACCCTCGCCATGATCATCGCCGCCGAGCTGGGCATGCCGCTGCGGCTCACCTCCGGGCCGGCCCTGGAGCGGGCCGGCGACCTGGCGGCCATCCTGTCCACCCTCGCCGAGGGCGAGGTGCTGTTCATCGACGAGATCCACCGGATGTCCCGCTCGGCGGAGGAGATGCTCTACCTGGCGATGGAGGACTTCCGGGTCGACATCGTGGTCGGCAAGGGCCCCGGGGCCACCGCGATCCCGCTGGAGATCGCCCCGTTCACCCTGGTCGGCGCCACCACCCGGGCCGGCCTGCTGCCCGCGCCGCTGCGCGACCGCTTCGGCTTCGTCGCCCACATGGACTTCTACGACGTCGCCGAGCTGGAGCAGGTGCTGCGCCGCTCGGCGCGGCTGCTGTCGCTGGAGCTGCCCGACGACGGAGGGCACGAGATCGCCCGGCGCTCGCGCGGCACGCCCCGCATCGCCAACCGCCTGCTGCGCCGGGTCCGCGACTTCGCCGAGGTGCGCACCGAGGGCGTCATCACCAGGGAGGTCGCCGCCGCCGCGCTCAACCTTTACGAGGTGGACGCCGAAGGGCTGGACCGGCTGGACCGCGCGGTGCTCGGCGCGCTGCTGCGCAAGTTCGGCGGCGGCCCGGTGGGGCTGTCCACGCTGGCGGTGGCGGTGGGGGAGGAGCCGGAGACCGTCGAGGTGGTGGCCGAGCCGTTCCTGGTCCGCCAGGGCCTGCTGGCCCGCACTCCGCGCGGCCGGGTGGCCACCGCCTCGGCCTGGACGCACCTGGGCCTGGTCCCGCCGCCGGACGCGGTCGGCGCCGCCGCCCAGCCGGTGCTGTTCGACGATCCGGCGGCGTCCTGACCGGCGTCCTGACAAAGATCGCCGCGACCGGCCGGCGGGCGGCGCGCCCGGGTGGGCGGCGCACCCGCTCCGACCTGCCCGGACCACCCGGCGGGCCTGGTGGGTGCTGAAAGTTTCATGTCCGGCGCATCGGGCGGTCACAGATCGATGACGACGGGAACTTTCCCGCTCGCCCGAGCGTGGGTTCGTTGCCGGGCATTGACAAGCTCGCCTAAACTCCGTGGCTTGGCCGGCCGTATACGCTGAATACGCTGAACACGTTGAGGTGATTCGGTGATCCGGTGTGGCCGCCCACCGCCGCCAGACCGCCGGCGCCAGGCCGGTCAGTTCGTTTACCGGAAGGAAGCCCCGTGCAGGGCCTTGGATCGTTCGTGCCGCTGATCTTGCTGATCGTGGTGTTCTATTTCCTGCTCATCCGCCCGCAGCGCAAGCGGCAGCAGGAGCAGTTGCAGATGCAGAACAGCCTGACGCCGGGCAGCCGGGTGATGACCACCACCGGCCTGTTCGGCACCGTCTCCGCCCTCGAGGACGACGACGTGGTCCTGGAGATCGCGCCGGGCGTGCAGACCCGGTGGACCAAGGGCGCCATCGGCCGGGTCGTCACGCCGGTCGAGCCGGCCGCCGTACCGGTGGACAATGAGGAGGACGGCGTACGGGACACCGTCGCCGACGAGACGGTGATCGACACCCCGGAGCGCCGGGGCGACGAGGGTCCGGCCGGCAAGCAGATCTGAAGCAGGATCCCGCAAACCACCCCTTGACGAAAGAACTGACCACCAGTGGCCCCATCGACCAGTACCCAAAGCAGGCCGGGACGCGTGCTCCTGGCCCTGCTGGTGCTCATCCTCGCCATGGGCGGGACGATGCTCCTGCAGAAGGCGTTCCTGCCCAAGTTCGGGCTCGACCTCGCCGGCGGCACCACCTTGACGCTGTCCCCGCAGACCGCCGGCGGCAAGGTGCCCTCGCAGGAGAGTCTCGACCAGGCGGTGAACATCATCCGCCAGCGGGTGAACGGCACCGGCATCTCCGACGCGGAGGTCGCCAAGTCGGGTGACAACATCGTCATCGCGATTCCCGGGGCCGGTGCGCAGCAGGTCAGCGACCTCGTCGGCACCACCGCCGAGCTGCGGTTCCGGCAGGTGCTCGCGGTGGCCCCGGTCGTCCCGGCGGCGCCGAGCGCGCTGCCGACGTCGCCGGCCACCCCGGCGCCGTCCGGCAGCGCGCCGCCGTCCGGCAAGGCGACGCCCAAGCCCGGCTCCACCGCCGAGCCGGCGCCGAGCGGCACCCCGGCCGGCCGCGCGCTGTCCTCGGCGCTGACCGCGCCGACCCCGGCGCCGTCCGCGTCCGCCTCGCCGGAGAAGTCCGGCAAGAGCGACGGCAAGGCCACCCCGGCGCCGACCGGGTCGGCGCCGCCGTCGGCCGCGCCGGACGACCCGATGGCCGGCGTCGACCTGACCGGGGTGGACCCGGCGGTCGCCGAGCAGTTCAAGAAGCTCGCCTGCACCAAGAAGGACGCCGGCCGCGGCGTGCAGGACGACCCGAACAAGCAGCTGGCGGCGTGCAGCGACGACAACACCGCCAAGTACGTGCTGGACAAGGCGGCGGTGAAGGGCACCGAGGTGGGCGGCGCGAGCGCCGGCGTCGACTCCACCACCGGCGAGTGGATCGTCCAGGTCAACTTCAAGAGCCAGGGCGCCAGCCAGTTCGCCAAGATCACCGGTCAGATCACCAGCGCGCCGCAGCCGCGTAACCAGCTCGCCATGGTGCTGGACGGCGTGGTCATCTCCGCGCCGGTCATCGAGGAGCCGATTCCTGGCGGCCAGGCCCGCATCTCCGGCAGCTTCACCCAGCCGACCGCCACCGCGCTGGCCGACCAGCTCAAGTACGGCGCGCTGCCGCTGAAGTTCATTCAGAGCTCGGCCGAGGAGGTGTCCTCGATCCTGGGCGCCGACCAGCTGCGCGGCGGCCTGCTCGCCGGCGGCATCGGGCTGATCCTGGTGGTCATCTACTCGCTGCTGTACTACCGGGGCCTCGGCCTGGTGGCGGTGGCCAGCCTGCTGGTGGCGACGATCCTGACCTACCAGGCGGTGGCGCTGCTCGGCCACAACGCCAACTTCCGGCTGTCGCTGGCGCACATCATCGGCCTGGTGGTGTCGATCGGCATCACCGCCGACTCCTTCATCGTCTACTTCGAGCGCATGCGCGACGAGATGAAGGAGGGCCGGCGGTCACTGCGGGTGGCGGTCGAGGTGGCCTGGGTCCGGGCCCGGCGCACCATCCTGATCGCCGACGCGGTCATGTTCATCGCGGCCGTCGTGCTGTACTTCCTGGCCGTCGGCGGTGTCGCCGGCTTCGCGTTCGCGATGGGCCTCACCACGCTGATCGACATCGTGGTGGTGTTCCTGTTCACCAAGCCGTTCGTCGCGCTGCTCGCCAAGCTGCCGTTCTTCGCCAAGGGGCACCCGCTGTCCGGCCTGGACGCCGAGCGGATGGGCCGCGAGGCGCCCGTCGTCCGTACCACGACCGTTCCGCAGGAGGGCTGATGTCGGCCATCGGGGCGCTTGGGCGCCGCCTCTACCGCGGCGAGGTCAACGTCGACTTCGTCGGCCGCTACCGGCTGTGGTACTCCCTGTCGGCGGCGCTGCTGCTGATCTCGATCGTCGGCCTGGTCGTGCAGGGGCTCAACCTCGGCATCGAGTTCAAGGGCGGCTCGGTCTTCACCTTTGCCAAACCCGCCTCCTCCACCATCGAGCAGGTCCGCAGCACCGTCGAGGAGGCCGGCGCGCACCAGGTGATCGTCCAGGAGGCCGGCTCCAACTGGCGGGTCACCACGCAGAGCCTGGACGTGCCCGGCGCCACCAAGGTGCAGAACGCCCTGTCCGGCCGGTTCGGCGTGCCGGGCGACAAGGTCAGCAAGCAGATCATCGGCCCGTCCTGGGGCGGTGAGGTGCTGCGCAAGGCCGTCATCGGCCTGATCGTGTTCATGATCGCGATCATCCTGTACCTGACGATGGCCTTCGAGTGGAAGATGGCGCTGGCCGCGGTGGTCGCGCTCATTCACGACCTGGTCATCACCGCGGGCATCTACGCCTGGTCGGGCTTCGAGGTCACCCCGGCGACGATGCTGGGCTTCCTGACGATCCTCGGATACTCGCTGTACGACGCGGTCGTGGTGTTCGACATGATCAAGGAGGTCACCGCCAAGCTCGGCACGACCGCCAAGATGACCTACACCGAGGCCGCCAACAACGCGCTGAACCACACGCTGATCCGCTCGCTGAACACCACCCTGGTGGCGATCCTGCCGGTCGCCGCCATCCTGTTCATCGGCACCACGCTGTTCGGCGCCGGCACGCTGAAGGACCTCGCGCTGGCGCTGTTCGTCGGCATGCTGGTGGGCACCTACTCCTCGCTGTGCGTGGCGACCCCGCTGCTGGTGCGCCTGAAGGAGCGGGAGCCGAAGTACCTGGCGCTCGCCCGCCGGGTGGCGTCCTCCCGCGGCGGTTCGGTGCAGGACGCGCCGGCCTCGTCCGGCAAGGCCCGGCAGCCGGCCGCCGCGTCCTCGCCGGCCGGCGGCACGCCGGCCGGCCAGTCCGCCACGGCCAAGCGCAAGAAGCGATAGTCCACCAGAGCCGGCCGCGGCGCCTCCGTGATCTCCGCTCGAGACCACGGGGGCGCCGCGTGCTGCCGCCGGAAGGAAAGCGACCCCCGTGACCCCGCCCGACGATCTCACCGGCACCATCCTGGGCCGGATCCGTGACGTGCCCGACTATCCCAGCCCCGGGGTGATGTTCAAGGACATCACGCCGCTGCTCGGCGACCACGCCGCCTTCTCGGCGGTCATCGACGCCCTGGTGCCCGGCACCCGGGTGGACAAGGTGGTCGGCATCGAGGCGCGCGGCTTCATCCTGGCCGCCCCGGTCGCCTACCACGCGGGCGCCGGGTTCGTCCCGGTTCGTAAAAAGGGCAAACTCCCTGCCGAGGCGCTGGAAGCGTCCTACGATCTGGAGTACGGCTCCGCCGTCATCGAGGTGCACCGCGACGCGTTCGCTCCGGGCGACCGGGTGCTCATCGTGGACGACGTGCTCGCCACCGGCGGCACGGCGCGGGCGGCGGTGGAGCTGGTCGGCCGGGCCGGCGCCGAGGTGGTGGGCGTGTCCGTGCTGATGGAGCTCGCCTTCCTCAACGGCCGGGACCGGCTGGGCGGCGTCGACCTGCGCGCTCTGGTCGTGGTCTGACCGGCTCCCCGCGAGGACGGTGTCTCCAGCGTGGATACACTGGAGAATCTGGACTCGAGACGAGGAGTCTGAGTGCCCCGTGATGTGGCCCCGCCCGAGATGACCGAGACCCCTGAGCCGGTTTCCGCTCGAGCGGACGATACGGGTTCCGCCACGTCCGCAGGCACAGACGAAAGACCGGCGCCTGCCGTTGTACGCCGCAGGCTTTCCCGGTTCGGGGGGCAATGGGGTGGTGCGATGAACCCGGTTCTCGAGCCGTTGTTCAAGACGGTCCGGGCGACCCATCCCAAGGCCGACCTGCGGCTCATCGAGCGCGCCTACGACGTGGCGGCCTACCACCACCGCGATCAGAAGCGCAAGAGCGGCGACCCCTACATCACCCACCCCCTGGCCGTCGCGACCATCCTCGCCGAGCTCGGCACCGATGACGAGACGCTGTGCGCGGCGCTGCTGCACGACACCGTGGAGGACACCGCCTACGGCCTGGACGAGCTGAGCGCCGACTTCGGGGAGCACATCGCCCTGCTGGTCGACGGCGTCACCAAGCTCGACAAGGTCAAGTTCGGCGACGCGGCGCAGGCCGAGACGGTGCGCAAGATGGTCGTGGCGATGTCCCGCGACATCCGGGTGCTGGTCATCAAGCTGGCCGACCGGCTGCACAACATGCGCACCCTGCGCTACCTGCCGCGGCACAAGCAGGAGCAGAAGGCCCGCGAGACGCTGGAGATCTTCGCGCCGCTGGCCCACCGGCTCGGGATGAACACCATCAAGTGGGAGCTGGAGGACCTGGCCTTCGGCATGCTCTACCCCAAGCGCTACGACGAGATCGCGCGCATGGTGTCGGAGCGGGCCCCGCGCCGCGACCTGTTCCTGCAGGAGGTGATCGAGAAGGTCTCCGCCGACCTGCGCGAGTCGAAGATCCGGGCCACGGTCAAGGGCCGGCCCAAGCACTACTACTCGATCTACCAGAAGATGATCGCGCGCGAGGTGGCGTTCGACGACATCTACGACCTGGTGGGCATCCGGGTACTGGTCGACACGGTACGCGATTGTTACGCCGCGCTAGGAACGATCCACGCACGGTGGAATCCGGTGCCTGGGCGGTTCAAGGACTACATCGCGATGCCCAAGTTCAACATGTACCAGTCGCTGCACACGACGGTCATCGGGCCGGAGGGCAAGCCGGTCGAGCTGCAGATCCGCACCCGGGCGATGCACCACCGCGCCGAGTACGGCGTGGCCGCGCACTGGAAGTACAAGGAGGAGGTCGTCGTCTCCGGCCCGGCCGCGGCGCGGATGAAGTCCGCCGGCGACATGGCCTGGCTGCGGCAGCTGCTCGACTGGCAGAAGGAGACCTCCGACCCGGGGGAGTTCCTGGAGTCGCTGCGCTTCGACCTGTCGGTGTCGGAGGTGTTCGTCTTCACCCCGCGCGGCCAGGTGATCGCGCTGCCCGAAGGCGCCACGCCGGTCGACTTCGCCTACGCGGTGCACACCGAGGTCGGTCACCGGTGCATCGGCGCCCGGGTCAACGGCCGGCTGGTGCCGCTGGAGTCCCGGCTGACCAACGGCGACACCGTGGAGATCTTCACTTCCAAGTCGCCGGACGCCGGGCCGTCGCGCGACTGGCTGAAGTTCGTCAAGAGCGGCCGGGCCCGCAACAAGATCCGCCAGTGGTTCTCCAAGGAGCGCCGGGAGACGGCGATCGAGGCGGGCAAGGAGGCCATCGGGCGCGCCATGCGCAAGCAGGGCCTGCCGTTGCAGCGCCTGATGTCCGGAGAGACCCTCCTGGCGCTCGCCAGGGACCTTCGGTACCCCGATGTCTCGGCGCTGTACGCGGCGGTCGGAGAGGGCCACACGGGCGCGCAGTCGGTGGTGGAGAAGCTCGTGCAGTCGCTCGGCGGGGTGGACGCCGCCGAGGAGGACATCGCCGAGGTGGCGGTGCCGACCAGGCTGCGCGGCCGGCCGCGCACCGGCACCAACGCCGGCGTCATCGTGGCCGGCGACACCGACGTGTGGGTGCGGCTGTCGCGCTGCTGCACGCCGGTGCCCGGCGACGAGATCATCGGCTTCGTCACCCGAGGCCATGGCGTCTCGGTGCACCGCAGCACCTGCCCCAACGTCGAGCAGCTGCGCGCCGAGCCGGACCGGCTGGTCGAGGTGAGCTGGTCGCCCGCCGACGACTCGGTGTTCCTGGTGGCGATCCAGGTCGAGGCGCTGGACCGGCCCCGCCTGCTTTCGGACGTGACCCGCACGCTGTCGGACCAGCACGTGAACATCCTGTCGGCGTCGGTGGCCACCGCCCGCGACCGGACGGCGATCAGCAAGTTCACCTTCGAGATGGGCGATCCCAAGCACCTGGGCCACGTGCTGAAGGCGGTGCGCAACATCCAAGGCGTCTACGACGTCTACCGGATCACCAACTGATCCTGCCGGCCGGAAATTGCAGAGTCGGCAAGTTTTCGCGTCCCGCATCTTTGCGGATCGCGCAATATTCGGTACGGTAGTGGCATGGGGACAGGCGAGGACGGCCGGGGCGGCCTGCGCGAGCGCAAGAAACGCGAGACCCGCGTCGCGCTGAGCTGGGCGGCCATCCGGCTGACCGTCGAGCGAGGGTTCGACAACGTCCGGGTGGAGGACATCGCCGCCGCGGCCGGGGTGTCCCCGCGCACCTTCAACAACTATTTCGCGAGCAAGGCGGAGGCCATCGTCGCCCGCCACCTGGACCGGGCGACGGCCATCGCCGAGGAGCTGCGGGCCCGGCCGCGGTCCGAGCCGCTGTGGGAGGCGATCACCGCCGCGGTCGAGGCCCGGTTCGCCCTCGGCGCCACCGAGGGCGACACCGAGGGCAGTGGCCAGGACGAGCAGTGGCAGGCCGGTATCCGGCTGATGCTGTCGGAGCCCGCGCTGCAGCGCGAATACCACCAAGTGCACCTGGCGGCCGAGGAGGCGATGGTCGCCGCGGTCGCCGAGCGCACCGGCACCGACTCCGGACGTGATCTGTACCCGCGGCTGGTGGCGGCCACCGCGTCGGCGGCCACCGCGGCCGTGATGGGCCACTGGCTGCTCGCCGGGCGGCGGTTGCCGATCGGCCCGCTGCTGCGTGACGCCCTGCGGCAGGTCGCCGCCGGGCTGCCCGAGCCCGGTCCCGGCCCGGCGGCATCGCCGCCGCCGGCCGGGGAGCCGGAAGTGCCAGAAGTGTAGGAGACCTGCCGGCGCGGCGCCCGCCGCGCCGATCCTCGGCCCGCCGTACCGGCCGGTCCGGCCGCCGGCACGCCGCGCGCCGGTACCGCGCCGCGTGCGGGCCCCGTCGTGCCCGTTCCCGGCGTCCGGCCGTCCCCGGCCGTCCATCCTCACCGCGATCCCACCCGTTGTCGCCCGCCGGCCGGTGCCGCCGGTCGATCGGGCATGCCCGAAACCCCTGAAGGAGAGCCATGACCCCTGACGTCGTCATCGCCGGAGCCGGTCCGAACGGCCTGATGCTGGCCTGCGAGCTGAGCCTGGCCGGCGCCCGGCCGGTGGTGCTGGAGCGGCTGCCCGCGCGCACCGGGGAGAACCGGGCCAACGGCCTGGTCGGCCAGGTGGTGCGGATGCTGCACCGCCGCGGCCTGCACGAGCGGCTCACCGGCAGCCCCGAGCCGCCGGCGCCCACGCCCGCCTTCCCGTTCGGCGCGCTGCGGCTGGATCTGGCGTCGCTGCCGGACAACCCGCTCTACGGCCTGATGGTGCCCCAGCGGCGGATCGAGGAGATGCTGGAGGAGCGGGCCACCGAACTCGGCGTGGAGATCCGCCGCGGGCACGAGCTGACCGGGCTCGTCCAGGACGGCGACGGGGTCACCGCCGAGGTCGCCGGACCTGGCGGCCGGTACCGGCTGCGCTCGGCCTACCTGGTGGGCGCGGACGGCGGGCACAGCCCGACGCGCAAGTTCTGCGGCATCGAGTTCCCCGGCGACACCCGCTCCGGTGTCGTCTCGCGCACCATGCACCTGAGCGTGCCGGACTCCCTGCTCGACCCCGCCACCGGTGCGCTGGTGGTGCCCGGGTACGGGCCGGTCCCGCCGTTCATGCACCACCGCACCGAGCGTGGCCTGGTGGTCTACGCGCCGTTCCCCGGCGGCGCGCTGATCTCCACCACCGAGTGGGACCCCACCGAGGGGGAAGGGCTGCCGCCGCTGGACGTGGCGGAGATCCGCGCCAGCGCGGCCCGGGTGCTGGGCGTGCCGGACGTGCCGTTCGGCCCGCCGGCCGGGGACGGCCCGCACCTGCGGCGCCGGCTGGGCGGCGGGAACACCCGGCTGGCCGCCCGGTACCGCCAGGGCAGGGTGCTGCTGGTGGGGGACGCGGCGCACGTGCACTCGGCCATCGGCGGGCCCGGGCTCAACCTCGGGCTGCAGGACGCGATCAACCTGGGCTGGAAGCTGGCCGCCGAGGTGCGCGGCACCGCGCCGGCCGGGCTGCTGGACAGCTACGAGGCCGAGCGGCGCCCGGCGGCCCGGCGGGTGGCCATGTCGACCAGGGCCCAGTCCGCGCTGATCGCCCCGGGCGGCGATGTCACCGCGCTGCGCGAGCTGTTCGCCGAGCTGCTGGAGCTGCCGGGCATCACCGGCCACATCGCCGGCATGATGGCCGGCGCGGACGTCCACTACGACATGGGGGAGGAGGCCGCGCACCCGCTGACCGGCCGGTGGGCGCCGGAGCTGTCGCTGGAGACCGACGGCGGCCTGGTCCCGCTGTCGGCGCTGACCCGGGACGCCCGGCCGCTGCTGCTGGACCTGACCGGGCAGGGGGCGTTCGCCTCGGCGGTGCCGGCGCCGCCCGGCCGGGTGCGTGTGGTGGCCGCCCGCCCGGCCGGGGGCGCGGCGCCGGCCACCGCGCTACTGCTGCGGCCGGACTGCTACGTCGCCTGGGCCTCCGCCGCGCCCGCCCCGGACGCCGGGGCCGCCGACGACCTGCGCGCGGCGATCGGCCGCTGGTTCGGGCCGGCCGGCTGATCGGCGTCCCGGGCCGGGCCGGGCGGGGGCCCGCCCGGCCCGGGAGAGCCTCAGGAGAACTCGGCGAGCGTGCGCTCGGCCTCCTCCAGCCAGGACCGGCGGGCGGCGATGGACTCCTCGGCCTCCTTGGCGTCCTTGTCCCGCCCGGCGGTGCGGGCCTTGGCCAGCCGCCCCTCCAGCTGCTCGATGGAGCGGCGCAGCTGGTCGACGGTGTTCTGCGCGCGGGCGCGGGCCTCGGGGTTGGAGCGCTTCCACTCGGCCTCCTCGGCCTTGCGCACCGCGTCGTCGATCCGGCGCAGACCGCCTTCGAGCCGGTCCCGGGAGTCGCGCGGCACCGGCCCCACCGCCTCCCAGCGCTCCAGCACCGTCCGCAGCGCCGCCCGGGCGGCCCGGGCGTCGGTGACCGGCAGGATGCGCTCGGCGTCGGCCAGGATGCGCTCCTTGGCCTCCGCGTTCTCGCGCAGCGAGGCGTCGCGCTCGGCGAAGACCGCCGAGCGGGCCTGGAAGAACTGGTCCTGGGCCGTCTTGAACCGGCCCCACAGCTCCTCCTCGGCCTCCCGGGAGGCCCGGCCGGCGCTCTTCCACTGCCGCATGAGCTCGCGGTAGGCCGACGCGGTGTCGCCCCAGTCGGTCGATCCGGCCAGCGCCTCGGCCTCGGTGACGATGCGCTCCTTGATCGTGCGTACCGACTCGCGCTGCTCGTCCAGCCCGGCGAAGTAGGACTTGCGCCGCTTGGCGAACGCGGTGCGGGCGGCCGACAGCCGCTTCCACAGCGCCGCCTCGGTGACGCGGTCGATACGCTCGGCGCCCTTCCACTCCTCGACGAGCTGGCGCAGCCGCTCGCCGCCGGACTTCCAGTGCGTGGTGTCCTCGGCGATGCGCTCGGCCTCGGCGACGATGCGCTCCTTGATCTCCCTCGACTGGGCGCGCGCCTGGTCGCGGGCGGCCTTGACCTCCTCGCGGCGCTTGCCCACCAAGTCCGTCAGCGCCGCCAGGCGGTCCTCCAGCGCGCCGAGGTCGCCGACCGCGTGCGCCTCGGTGATCGACTCGCGGAGCTTGAGGATCGTCGCCTCGGCCTGGGCGGGCGGCAGGTCGGTGCCCCGGACCCGCTGTTCCAGCAGTTCCACCTGGGTCGCCAGCTCGTCGTACTTCCGACGGAAGTAGGCGAGGGCCTCCTCGGGTTCCCCGGCCTGCCAGGACCCGACGGCCCGCTCTCCCTCAGCCGTACGAACGTAGACGGTGCCGTCGTCGTCTACCCGGCCCCACGGGTCGGTGCTCACCGTGTCCTCCCGCACTCGAATCAGCCTCCAGGACGCCGCGCGCCCTTGGTTGTATTACGTCAGCTCTTGCCAGAGATTGTCACGCTTTTGAATTCGACCGGGTCCTTGGGAGCGCCGGTGCCGTCGCCCATACCGCCCTCCAGCACGCCCTTCTTGGCCACATCGTCCAGGATTTTGAGCCCCTTTGTGACGGTACCGAACGGTGTGTAGTTCGGGGGGAGCTGCAGGTCGCCCAGGATGATGAAGAACTGGCTGCCGTTGGTGCCGGGACCGCTGTTGGCCATGGCGACGACGCCGCGGCTGTACTTGGCGCCGCTGAGGTTCTCGTCGGCGAAGCGGTAGCCGGGCCCGCCCTGCCCGTCGGTCGGGTTCTTGCCGTCGGCCTTGGCCAGCGGGTCGCCGCACTGCAGCATGGGGAACGACGCCGGGCCCATCCGGTGGCACTTGGTGCCCGCGAAGTACTTCTTCTTCGCCAGGAACGCGAAGGAGTTCACCGTGCAGGGCGCCTTGGCGGTCGCCAGGTCGACCACCAGGTCGCCGTGGTTGGTGGCGATCGTCATCGTCTTCGCCTTGGTGTCGGCCTTGGCCGGCGGCAGGCCGACCTCCTTGACCGCGCCCTTGCCATCGGCGACGTAGTCACAGGTGCCGCTGGCCGCGTCGTACGGCTTGGGAGAGGGGCCCTCCGAGGGCGGGGCCGAGGGCGGCGCCGACGGGCTGGCCGAGGCGGCCGCCTGCGGGTCGTCCGAGCCGCCGCCGGCCAGCGCGACCGCGCCGAAGACGGCGCCCACCACGACCACCACGCCCACCGTCGTGCCGATCACCGCGATGCGCTTCTGCTGAGCCTGGCGCTCGGCGCGGCGCGCCATCTGCCGTTCGTAATGCTCTCGTGCCAGCTGCTTTTGACGGTCCTTGCCGGTCGCCACCGCTGTGCCCTCCCGACTGTCCGAGTTGGTCCACTTTGGTCGTCCTGCTGGACGACCGCCACGTTTATGGAGTGGGCGAATCGTATCGGCCCGCGGGCGATGGTTCGCAGCCCGGCGACCCGCACCGGTACCCTTCGGTTACATTCCCATCCGCTTTCCTTGACGAGATCGATCACACCGAGGACCGGTTCCGTGCTCATCGACGGGTTTCCCGCAGGCTCCTTCCAGGCCAACTGCTACGTCGTCGCTCCCGCCGCCGGCGAGGAGTGCGTGGTCATCGACCCTGGCCAGGACGCCGAGCCCGGGCTCGGCGAGCTGCTGCGCGAGCACCGGCTCAAGCCGGTCGCGGTGCTGCTCACCCACGGGCACCTCGATCACGTCTGGTCGGTGGCGCCGGTGTGCGGAGCCCGCGACATTCCCGCCTTCATCCACCCCGAGGACCGCGAGCTGCTCTCCGACCCGGCCAAGGGGCTGTCGCTGATGGCGGGGCAGCAGTTGTTCGGCGGGCTGACCTTCACCGAGCCCGACGACGTGCGCGAGCTGTCCGACGGCGCCGTGCTGGACATCGCGGGCATGGCACTCACGGTCGACCACGCGCCCGGCCATACCAGGGGGTCGGTGACCTTCCGGTCGCCGGGGGAGCACGTCATGTTCTCCGGGGACCTGCTGTTCGCCGGCTCCATCGGCCGCACCGACCTCCCGGGCGGCGACTACCCGACCATTCTGCGCAGCCTCGGCACCACCTGCCTGACGCTGCCGGACGACACGGTGGTGCTGCCCGGTCACGGACCACAGACGACGATCGGCCGCGAGCGCGCCGCCAATCCGTATCTCGCGGAGGCGGCGCCGTTCGCCGGCCCCACCAAGGGACTGTAGATGACCTTCCAGGCGCCCAAGGGCGTACCCGAATACCTGCCGCCGCGCTCGGCGGCCTTCCTCGCCGTACGCGCCGCGTTCGCCGGCGCGGCCACCGCGGCGGGCTACTCCTACATCGAGGTGCCCGTCTTCGAGGACACCGAGCTGTTCGCGCGCGGCGTCGGCGAGTCGACCGACGTGGTCACCAAGGAGATGTACACCTTCGCCGACCGCGGCGGCCGCTCGGTCACCCTGCGGCCGGAGTTCACCGCCAGTGTGCTGCGCGCCACGCTCGAGCACGGCCTGCACACCGGCCAGCTTCCGGTGAAGCTGTGGACCGCGGGCCCGGCCTTCCGCTACGAGCGGCCGCAGGCCGGCCGCTACCGCCAGCTCCAGCAGTTCGACCTCGAGGCCATCGGCACCGAGGACCCGGCGGTCGACGCCGAGACCGTCGCCATCGCCTGGGCCGGATACCAGGCGCTCGGGCTGACCCGGGTGCGGCTGCTGCTGAACACCCTGGGCTGCCGGCAGTGCCGCCCCGCCTACCGCGCCGCGCTGCAGGACTTCCTGCGCGGCCTGGACCTCGACGCGCCGACCCGCGAGCGCGCCGAGGTCAACCCGCTGCGCGTGCTGGACGACAAGCGCCCCGAGGTGCGGGCGCAGGTCGAGAACGCCCCGCTGATCACCGACCACCTGTGCGCGTCCTGCAAGGCCCACCACGACCGCGTCCGGTCGCTGCTGGAGGATCTCGGCGTGCCGTGGGAGGACACCCCGCGGCTGGTGCGCGGCCTGGACTACTACAGCCGCACCACATACGAGTTCGACCACCCGCTGCTCGGCGCCCAGTCGGCGATCGGCGGCGGCGGGCGCTACGACGGGCTGTCGGAGGACATCGGCGGCCCGCCGCTGCCCGGCATCGGCTTCGCCGTCGGCGTCGACCGCATCATGCTCGCCCTGGAGGCCGAGGGCCTGCTCGCCGAGACGCCCGCCCGGGTGGCGGTGTACGGCGTGCCCATGGGCGAGGAGGCCGCGCGGCGGTTGTTCGCCGTCGTCAACGAGCTGCGCCGGGCCGGCGTGGCCGCCGACATGGCGTTCGACGGCAAGGGCCTGAAGGGCGCCATGAAGGGCGCCGCCCGCTCGGGCGCCGCCTACGCGCTGATCCTCGGCGAGCGCGACCTGGCCGCCGGGGCCGTCCAGGTCAAGAACCTGGCGAGCGGAGAGCAGACCGCCGTGCCGCTCGCCGAGATCATCCCCACTCTGCAGGAGCGGCTGGCCGGGGCGGCGATGCCGGCGCCCGGAGCCTGACGGCACGTTCCACCGGGCGGGTCCGGCGCCACGACGGCGCCGGACCCGCCCGGGTCGGGCACTACCGCTCGACCTTCACGTCCTTGATGATGACCGGCAGCTTGGGGGCGTTGGAGCCTTCGCCGCGCACGTCGGCGAACTGGTCGTTCTTGTAGACGATCACGCCGCCCTTGACGATCTTGTCGACGACGTCCATGCCCTTCTTCACCACGCCGACCGTGGTGAAGGCCGCGCCCGAGCTGGCGAGCTGGGTGTTGTCGTCGGCGTAGGAGATCCAGAACTGGCTGCCGTTGGAGTTGGCGTCCTCGGAGTTGGCGGCCATGGCCACCGTGCCGCGGCCCAGCCCGGTGCCGTTGAGATTCTCGTCGTTGAACAGGTAGCCGGGGCCGCCGGCCCCGTCGTTCGCCGTCTTGCCGTCCCCCTTGGCGAACGGGTCGCCGCACTGCAGCATGGCCAGGCCGGTGAGCTCCACGGTCGCCAGGCGGTGGCAGCGGGTATTGTCGAAGAAGTTCTTCTTCGCCAGGAACTCGAACGAGTTCACCGTGCACGGCGCCTGGGCGGTGGCCAGCTCGATGACGATCGCCCCCTGGTTGGTGGTGATCGTCATGGTCTTCGCCTTCATATCCGGCTTGGCGGGCGGCGTGCCCACCTTCTTGGCCGGGGACCCGCTGTCGTCCTTGCGGTAGGTGCACGTCACCGCGCTGGACTGGCCCGGGGCGGTCGGCACCGCGACCGCGGCGGAGGGCGGCGCGGAGCCGCCGGGCGAGGCGGAGGCCGATGCCGAGGCGGCCGGGTTCTTGGCGCCGTCGCCGCCGCCCATGAGGGTCGAGGCCGCGACGATGCCGCCGACCACCACCACGGCGCCCACCGTGCCCCCGATGATGATGTTCCGCTTCGGCGCGCCGGACCGCTTGTCGCGCGCTTCCTGCCGCTCGCGGTGCTCCCGTGCCAGTTGGGTCTGGCGATCCACGTCGGTCACGGTTTGCCTTCCATTTGCCGTTAGATGACTTCAGGTGCTCGGGAATCGTACCGGCCCTGCCGTGCCGGCCGGATAAAACGCACAGTTCGGAAGGCTAGCCAGATCTTCCGGCCGTAGCGAACCAACCCTGTTGCGGAGCGGAATGTTGCGATGCGGAAATTCTTATGACGTTCTGACACCGGACCCGGCATGATGCTCGAACACCTTGGGGCCGCCCGCCGTACCATCCCCCGGGAACCTCGCCGCCCCCCGCGCGGTACGAGGGACGACGGACCACGGACCACTGCACCAGGAGCGCCCAGATGTTCGAAGAGATTCTCGGCCTGCCCGCCCACCCCCTGATCATCCACACCGCGGTGATGCTGGTGCCGATGCTGGTGCTGGCCTCGGTGGCGTTCGGCGCGGTGCCCAGGCTGCGGCCCTTCGTGGAGTGGCTGGTGGTGGTGCTGGCGATCGCCGCGCCGGCCGCCGCCTTCGCCGCCAGGGAGAGCGGCGAGGCGCTCGAGGAGCGGCTGTACTCCGGTGGCCTGCCCGACAACGCCCTGGGCCGCGCCGTCACCCTGCACGAGAGCTACGCGACCCCGACGATGTTCAGCGCCATCGGGCTCGGGGTGGCGTCCCTGCTGCTGGTCTACTCCGCCCGGCGGCTCGGCCGGATCACCACGGTGACGCTCACCGTCCTGGTCGTCGTGCTCGCCGCCGTCGCCGGTTACTACATCTTCCGCGCCGGCCACACCGGCGCCGAGGCCGTCTGGTCCCACTGACCGGCACCGACCGGCACCGACCGGCACCGACCGGCACCGACCGGCACCGACCGGCGGCACGGAGGCGCTGAGGCGCTGAGCGGCGCCCGGCCCGCACCGGCCGCGCGGGCCGCGGGAACCTTTTCCGGCCGCCGGCGGTACCACGGGCATGAGACGAACCACGGCCCTCCTGGCGTGCCTGGCGGCGGCCGCCTGCACCGCCCCGGCCGCCACCACCACAGCCGGTCGCACCGCCCCGGCCTCGCCGGTCCCGGCCGCCGCCACCCCGGCGGCCACCGCCGCGACGCCCGCCACCTCCGGACGGGCGATCAAGGGCGGCTGCGGCACCGGGACCATCCGCACCGGTGCGGCGCCCTCCTGGGCCACCGAGGGCGCGCCGCCCGATACGCCGTACGTCGTCGGTACCGCCGGCGAGGTGCTCGGCTACCTGTTCGTCCGGCCGCTGCGCGCCGGAAAGCCCACCTCGCCGTCCAACAAGATCCTCTGGTACGTGCGGCAGGCCGGCGAGGAGATGCGCCTCACCATCCACCCGCGCGGCGCCGACCGGCCGGTCGTCCGCGCCACCTTCCCGGCCGCCATCGGCCCGGGCGAGATCTATCCGAGCACGGTGGACGTGCCCGGCCCCGGCTGCTGGACCGTCGAGTTCGCCTGGGGCTCCCGCCGCGACTCCGTGGACCTGCGGTACCGGCGGTAGTGTCGGCGGTGTGGAGAGTTTGTTCGATTCGGCCGCGCGCGAGGCGCACCGGGGTCAGGAGCCGCTCGCGGTCCGCATGCGCCCGCGCACCCTGGACGAGGTGATCGGCCAGCGCCACCTGCTGGGCCCCGGCACCCCGCTGCGCCGGCTGGTCGAGAGCGAGGCCCCCATGTCGCTGTTCCTGTGGGGGCCGCCGGGCACCGGCAAGACCACGCTGGCCTACGTCGTCGCCGGGGTCACCGAGCGCCGGTTCGTCGAGGTGTCCGCGGTCGCGGCCGGGGTCAAGGAGGTGCGCGCGGCCATCGACCAGGCCCGCCGCGAGCTCGGCATGAGCGGCCGGCAGACCGTGTTGTTCGTGGACGAGGTGCACCGCTTCAACAAGGCCCAGCAGGACGCCCTGCTGCCCGCGGTGGAGAACCGCTGGGTGACCTTCATCGGCGCCACCACCGAGAACCCGTTCTTCTCGGTGAACTCGCCGTTGCTGTCGCGATCCCTGCTGCTCACCCTGGAGCCGCTCACCGACGACGACGTCCGGGCCGTGCTGGAGCGCGCCGTGCGCGATCCCCGCGGGCTCGGCGGCCGCGCCGGGCTGGCCCCTGACGCGCTCGGCCACCTGGTCCGGCTGGCCGGCGGCGACGCCCGCCGCTCGCTGACCTACCTGGAGGCGGCGGCGCTCACCGCCGCCGGTGGCGAGATCACCGTCGAGGCGGTGGAGAAGGCCGTCGACAAGGCCGCGGTGCGCTACGACCGGCAGGGCGACCAGCACTACGACGTGGTCAGCGCGTTCATCAAGAGCATGCGCGGCTCGGACGCCGACGCCGCGCTGCACTACCTGGCCCGCATGATCGAGGCGGGCGAGGACCCGCGGTTCATCGCCCGCCGCGTCGTGATCTTCGCGTCCGAGGACGTCGGCATGGCCGACCCGTCCTGCCTGCAGGTGGCGGTGGCCGCCGCCCAGGCGGTGCAGATGATCGGCCTGCCCGAGGGGCGGCTCAACCTGGCCCAGGCCGTCATCCACTGCGCGCTCGCCCCGAAGTCCAACGCGGTGATCAAGGCCATCGGCGCGGCCGCCGACGACGTGCGCCGCGGCCTGATCGGCCAGGTGCCCGGTCACCTGCGCGACGCCCACTACCCGGGCGCGGCCAAGCTCGGCCACGGGCAGGGGTACAAATACCCGCACGACTTCGAGCACGGCCTGGTCCGCCAGGACTACGCGCCCGCCGAGGTGCGCGGCCGCCGCTACTACGAGCCCACCCGGCACGGCGCCGAGGCGCCGGTGGCCGACCGGTGGGCCAAGATCAGGGACTTCCTGCGCGGGGGCGGCTGAGAGCCGGCCCGGCCGCCGGGTTGGCGCGCTGCGCGCGGCCGGGGCGCCCGGGCGCGATAGGGTTCCCCCATCCCGAAGCCCCGGCCGGGGCCGCCCGTTCGCAAGGTCACCTACGAGGGGACGCACGACATGCTCACCGCCGGAGAGGTCGCCGGCCTCATCGTCGCCATGTTCTGGGCGATACTCGTCTGCTTTCTGATCGTCGTGCTCGTGCGGCTGTCCCGGCTGCTGACCCAGACCACCAAGGCGGTGGCCGAGCTGAGCGAGCGCGTCGTGCCGTTGCTGGACGACGTCAGCCTCACCGTCGCCGAGACCAACCGGCAGCTCGTCACCGTCGAGGCCATCGCCGGCAACATGCGGGAGGTCAGCGGGCATATGGTGAAGGTCAGCGGGGTGGCCTCCACCCTGTTCGCCCGCCCGCTGATCAAGGTGGCCGCGCTGGCGCACGGCGTGCGCGCCGCGGCCGCCCGGCGGCGCCCGCCGACCCGGGCCGCCGTGACGTCCGGCAGGCGGCGCCCGTGATCCGCCGGTTGTTCTACCTCGGACTCGGCGCCTACCTGGGCGTCTGGACCATGCGCCGGCTGCAGGCGCTGCGCCCCGACCACGTGGCCCGCCGCACCGCCGACCGGGCGCTGGAGCTGGCGTCCGGCGCCCGGCTGTTCGCCGACGAGGTCAGGCGGCTGTCGGCGGGCCGGGAAACCGAGTTGCGGGCCAGGTTCGCGCTCGGCAGTGTTGACGGTGTTGACGGTACTCGGGGTGCTCGCGGCGTCGAGAGCATCCACCACGACGACGAAAAGGACGGCCGCTGAGATGGAGTCGGCAGAGATCGCCCGCCGCTTCCTGCGCTTCTTCGAGGAGCGCGGTCACACGATCGTGCCCTCGGCCAGCCTTGTCGCCGAGGACCCGACGCTGCTGCTGGTGAACGCGGGCATGGTGCCCTTCAAGCCCTACTTCCTCGGGCAGAAGAAGCCGCCCTACCCGCGGGCGGCCAGCGTGCAGAAGGTCATGCGCACCCTCGACATCGACGAGGTGGGCAAGACCACCCGGCACGCCAGCTTCTTTCAGATGCTGGGGAACTTCTCCTTCGGCGACTACTTCAAGGAGCAGGCGCTCCCGTTCGCCTGGGAGCTGCTCACCCGGCCGGAGGCCGAGGGCGGGTTCGGCTTCCCCGAGGACCGCCTGTGGGTGACCGTCCTGCACGAGGACGACGAGTCCCACGACATCTGGCACAACAAGATCGGCGTGCCCGCCGAGCGCATCCAGCGCCGCGGCCTGGCCGACAACTACTGGCACATGGGCGTCCCCGGCCCCGGCGGGCCGTGCTCGGAGATCTACTACGACCGCGGCCCGGAGTACGGCCGCGAGGGCGGGCCGGTCGCCGATGAGAACCGCTACCTCGAGGTGTGGAACAACGTCTTCATGCAGTTCCAGCTCCGCGAGGTGCGCACCAAGGTCGACTTCGACGTCGCCGGCGAGCTGCCCGCCAAGAGCGTGGACACCGGCATGGGCCTGGAGCGGATGGCGGCGATCCTGCAGGGCGTCGACAACATCTACGAGATCGACACCACCTACAAGATCCTCGACCGGGCGGCCGAGCTCACCCGCTCGCGTTACGGCCGCGACGGCCGGGCCGACGTCTCGCTGCGGGTGATCGCCGACCACATGCGGGCGGGCGTCATGCTGGTGGGCGACGGCGTGCTGCCCTCCAACGAGGGCCGCGGCTACGTCCTGCGCCGCATGCTGCGCCGCGCCATCCGCAACCTGCGCCTGCTCGGCGCGGGCGAGGAGCGCTACCTGCACGAGCTCACCGCCACCACGATCGAGGCGATGGGCCGGCAGTACCCCGACCTGATCGCCGACGCGGCGCACCTGCACACCGTGATCGACGCCGAGGAGTCGTCGTTCCTCGGCACGCTGCGCACCGGAACCGCGATCTTCGACGCCGCGGTGGAGGAGACCAAGCGCAAGGGCGAGGGCACGCTGCGCGGCGCCCAGGCGTTCCAGCTGCACGACACCTACGGATTCCCGATCGACCTCACCTTGGAGATGGCCGCCGAGCAGGGGCTGCGCGTCGACGAGGACGGCTTCCGCCGGCTGATGGGCGAGCAGCGCGACCGGGCCAAGGCCGACTCGGCGGCCAAGAAGACCGGCAACGCCGACCTGTCGGTCCTCGGCGACCTGCTCGACCGCAGCGGCCGGGTCGACTTCCTCGGCTACGACCACACCACCGCCGAGGCCACCGTCGTCGGCCTGCTGGTCGACGGCGCCTCGGTGCCGGCGGCGGGCGCGGGCACCACCGTCGAGGTCGTGCTGGACCGCACCCCCTTCTACGCCGAAGGCGGCGGCCAGCTGTCCGACCAGGGCACCGTCCGCACCGGCGGCGCGCACGTGGAGGTGGTGGACGTCCAGTCGCCGTTCGCCGGTCTCGTCGTGCACCGTGGCAAGGTCCGCGACGGCGAGATCCGGGTCGGCGACCAGGCGCAGGCCGAGATCGACATCGAGCGCCGCCGCGCGATCTCGCGCAGCCACACCGCGACCCACCTGGTGCACCGCGGCTTCCGCAACGCCCTCGGCGAGAGCGCGGCGCAGGCCGGCTCGGAGAACTCCCCCGGCCGGTTCCGCTTCGACTTCACCGCGGCGGGCGCGGTGTCGCCCTCGGTGCTGCGCGACGTTGAGGACGAGGTCAACGCGATCCTGATCAACGACCTCAAGGTGCACGCCTTCCACACCTCCCTGGAGGAGGCGCGCTCGATGGGCGCGCTCGCCCTGTTCGGAGAGAAGTACGGCGACGAGGTGCGCATCGTCGAGGTGGGCGACTACTCCCGCGAGCTGTGCGGCGGCACGCACGTCGCGAGCTCCGGCCAGCTCGGCCTGGTCAAGGTGCTCGGCGAGTCGTCGATCGGCGCCGGCGTGCGCCGGGTCGAGGCGCTGGTCGGCATCGACGCCTTCCGGTTCCTGGCCCGCGAGAGCGTGCTGGTCGCCCAGCTCAGCGAGGCGCTCAAGACCCGCCGCGAGGAGCTGCCCGAGCGCGTCGACGGCATCGTCACCCGGCTACGCGCCGCCGAGCGCGAGCTGGAGCGGCTGCGCTCGGCGCAGGTGCTCGCGGTGGCCGGCGAGTTGGCCGCCGCGGCCCGCGACATCGGCGGGATCTCCCTGGTCACCCACCGCGCGCCTGACGGCACTTCGCCCGATGACCTGCGTAAACTCGCTCTGGATGTGCGTGGCCGGTTCCCGGCCGACCACGCTGCGGTGGTCCTGGTCGCCGGTGTGCCCGCAGACCGGCCGGTCGTGGTCGCCGCGGTCAACGATGCGGGACGCACCCGGGGGCTTGCGGCCGGGCGACTGGTCGGCGTCGCCGCCAGAGCGCTTGGGGGTGGCGGCGGTGGCAAGGACGACGTCGCGCAAGGGGGCGGTTCCCGTCCCGAGTCGATCGGCGACGCGCTCGGCGCGGTCGAGCACGCGGTCCGGGAGGCCGCGTCCTGACCGCCCGGACCCGGCCGCCGGCCACGGCTGCGAGACCGGGGAGACCGGTGGGCGCGGCCGGCACGGCCGGATCGGACACCAGATCGGATACCGGTTCGGACCCTGCGGCCTGGCCCGTCGGGCCGGCGGTGGCCGCTGCGCCGGCGCCGCCGGTGACGCCCGCCGGTCCGGCCGCCGTCGCCCGGGTCACCCCGGTCGTGCCGGTCAGGGAGTCGCGGTGAGGCCGGGGACGCGTCTCGGGGTCGACGTGGGCTCGGTGCGCGTCGGCGTGGCGCGCAGCGATCCCTCCGGCCTGCTGGCCACCCCGGTCGAGACGGTTCGGCGCGGCCGGGGCGACCTGGACCGTATCGCCGCCATCGCCGAGGAGGCCGGGGCGGTCGAGGTCGTCGTCGGCCTGCCCACCTCGCTGTCCGGCCGGGAAGGGTCGGCCGCCGCCACGGCCAGGGAGTTCGCCGGCCGGCTGGCCGGGCGGCTCGCGCCGATACCGGTCCGGCTGTACGACGAGCGGTTGACCACGGTGACCGCGCAGGCCGGCCTGCGCGCCAGCGGGGTGAAGGCCAAAGACCAGCGCGGCGTGGTCGACCAGGCGGCCGCCGTGGTGCTGCTGCAGGCCGCGCTGGACGCCGAGCGTGCGAGCGGAGCGCCGCCGGGCAGATCGATCGAGCCGCCGGGGCGCCCCGGCGGGGGAACGAGCGCCGGGCCCGCCAGGTGAGCGGCCCGGCCGGCCGCCCGTCCGGCGACCCGGCGGATCCGGCCGACCCGGCGGGCCCTGCCACCCCGGCCGATCCGGCAGGCCTCGCGACCCCGGCCGACCCGGCAGGCCCTGCCACCTCGGTGGACCCGCCTGACCCGGCCGAATCCGGCTCCGCCGCCACCGGTGCCCTGTTCGCGTTCACCGATGACGACGGCCCGGTGGACCGTGCCCGCGGCGGGCGGCGGCGCCTGTTGCTGCTGGCCGGCGGGGCGACCGTCATGCTGGTGGCCGCCGGGCTGGTCCTCGGATACGTGGCGGCCGGGCCGCTGGTGGCGCCGGACGACTACGCCGGTGCCGGCTCCGGGACGGTGGTCGTCGAGATCACCCCCGGTGCCACCGCCGGCGATGTCGCGGGCGTGCTGGCCCGGGCCGACGTGGTCGCCAGCGCCGGGGCGTTCGTGCGGGCCGTGGAGGGCCGCGGCAAGGCGGAGAGCCTACGGCCCGGCCGTTACCGGCTGCGCCACCGGATGGCCGCCGGCTCCGCGCTGGACCTGCTGCTGTCGCCCGGTGCGCGGGTGCGCCGCCGGGTGACCGTCCCGGAGGGCCTGCGGGCCGGTGAGACGCTGGCCCGGCTGGCCCGGCTGTCCGGGCTCCCGGCGGACGGGCTCGCCCGGGCCGCCGCCGACCGGACGGCCCTGGACCTCCCGCCCTACGCGGCGGGTGCCGCCGAGGGCTTCCTGTTCCCGGCCACCTACGACATCGAGCCGGGCACCACGCCGCGCGGCCTGCTCGGTTCGATGGTGCGCAGGTTCCGCCGCGCCGCCGCCGACGTCGGGCTGGAGGCCGGCGCCGCGCGCAACCGGCTCACCCCGCGCCAGGCGGTGGTGCTGGCCAGCATCGTCCAGGCCGAGGGAGGCCGGGAGAGCGATTATCCGAAGATCGCCAGGGTGATCTACAATCGGCTGGCGGCCCGGGCCAGGCTGGAGATGGACAGCACGGTCATGTACGGCCTGGGCAGGCACGGCATCGTGGCCTCGGCCGCCGAGATCAAGCGCGACACCCC
The DNA here is from genome assembly GCF_016863395.1 of Sphaerisporangium rufum. Taxonomy (GTDB): domain Bacteria; phylum Actinomycetota; class Actinomycetes; order Streptosporangiales; family Streptosporangiaceae; genus Sphaerisporangium; species Sphaerisporangium rufum. Next base: position 58,196 of record NZ_BOOU01000081.1, read on the forward strand.
GTACAACACCTACCTGCACACCGGGTTGCCGCCAGGACCGATCGGCAACCCCGGGGAGTCCGCGCTGCGCGCGGCGATCCAACCAGCAGTGGGCGATTGGTACTGGTTTGTCACTATCGATCCAGCACGTAGAATCACGAAATTCACCAACAAAGAGAGTGAGTTCGTGCGGTTCCGGCAAGAGCTGAACAGACATCTCGGGCGGCAGTGATGTCCCGGTGCACCGCGGCCGCCCGCCTTTCGCGTCCGGAGCCCCGGCGGGGCGTGACCCCCACTGCGGCCCGACCGTTTCGCGGGGAATGTCGCGGCAATTCGCGGCTTCCGCTTGACGGCGGGCCGGTCGGGCGGGGAGATTGGCGAGCGCATCTATGAACGAACTCGACCTGGACGGGCTCCTGGGTGCCGAGGACGACGAAGGTCCCCGGCGCAGATCTCGCGGTTCACGGACCTCCCAGTCGCGCAGCAGGAGGCGGCAGCGCCGCCAGCGGCGCAAGGGATATGTGGCCTTCCTGGTGGCCATGGTCGTCATCGCCGGCGTGCTCGGCGTGGGCGGCTACTACGGCTACCACTGGGTCCGCGACGTCACCATTCCCAAGGACTACACCGGGCAGGGCACCGGCGAGGTCACCGTCGAGATCAAGGACGGGCAGAGCGCCGGCGAGGTGGCGCAGACGCTGGTCGACCGGGGCGTGGTGGCCAGCGAGCGCGCGTTCGTCAACGCCATCGACGCCGCGGGCAAGACCGCCGCACTGCAGCCCGGCCAGTACAAGATGCGCAGGCAGATGTCGGCGGCCGCGGCCGTCCCGCTGCTGGACCCCAAGCTCCGGCTGCAGAGCACCCTGACCGTCCGCGAGGGCCTCCGCCTGTCGCAGATCTACAAGCAGCTGGCCGCCGCGACCGGCCGCCCGGAGGCCGAGTTCCGCAAGGCCGCCCGGGACGCCGACGCCCTCGACCTGCCCTCCTACGCCAAGGGCCGGCTGGAGGGCTTCGCCTACCCGGCGACCTACGAGATCGCCCCCAAGGCCGCGCCCGCGGAGATCCTCGCCGCGATGGTCGACCGCTACAAGAAGGCCGCCGACGACACCGGCCTGGTCGCCGGCGCCCGGCGGCTCGGCCTGTCGCCGCTGGAGGTCCTCACCATCGCCAGCATCGTGCAGGCCGAGTCCGGCAACCTGCGCGACATGCCGAAGATCGCTCGGGTGATCTATAACCGGCTGAAGAAGCCGATGCGGCTGCAGATGGACAGCACCACCATGTACGGCCTGAACAAGTTCGGCATCCGGGCCTCCCTGGAGGAGACCCGCAGCAAGTCGCCCTTCAACACCTACGGGCGCGACGGGCTGCCGCCCGGGCCGATCGGCAACCCCGGCCAGCACGCCATCGAGGCGGCGCTCGAGCCCGCCGACGGGCCGTGGCTCTACTTCGTGGCCACCGACCCCAAACGGGGCATCAGCAAGTTCACCGACTCCTTCGAGGAGCACCAGCGGCTGATCCAGGAGATGAACCGCAACCTCGGGAACGGCGGCTGATGGCGCGTCCGCCGGCGGAGCACGGGCCGACGGAGCGGCGGGCCGCGGTGCTGGGCTCGCCGATCGCCCACTCGCTCTCGCCGAGCCTGCACCGGGCCGCCTACCAGGCACTCGGCCTGCGCGGCTGGCGGTACGACGCCGTCGAGTGCGACGAGGCCGCTCTGCCCGACCTGCTGGCCGGGCTGGGCCCGGAGTGGGCGGGGCTGTCGCTGACCATGCCGCTCAAGCGGGCGGTGCTGCCGCTGCTGGACTCGGTGGCCGAGCAGGCCGCCCGGGTCGGCGCGGTGAACACGGTGATCTTCTCCGGCGGCGCCCGGCACGGGGAGAACACCGACGTGCACGGCATCGTCCAGGCGCTGGCCGAGGCCGGCGTGCCGCCGGTTCGCTCGGCGACGGTGCTCGGCGGCGGTGCCACGGCCGGCTCGGCGCTGGCCGCGCTGCGCGAGCTCGGCCTGACCGAGGCGACGCTGGTGGTCCGCGACCCGGCGCGGGCCGGCGAGACGCGCCTGGTCGCCGAGCGGCTCGGCATGTCGCTGGAACTGCGCACCTTCGCCGGCCTGACCGCGGCTCCCGACACCGGCCTGCTCGTCTCCACGCTGCCGGCCGGCGGGGCCGACCCGTACGCCGCGGTGCTGGCGGACGTGCCCGCCGTGTTCGACGTGGTCTACACCCCGTGGCCCACCCCGCTGGCGGCGGCGGTGCGCGCGGCCGGCGGCACGGTCGCCGACGGCTTCGCGATGCTGGTGCACCAGGCGGTCCGCCAGGTGGAGCTGTACACCGGCCTGACCGGGGTGCCGGTAGAGCCGGTGCGGGCGGCCGGGGTGGCCGAGGTCGCCCGCCGGGCGGCGCCGGCCCGCTGACCCCGGCCGGGCCGCCGCCACCGGAAACAGGGGTGGGGATGATTCGGCGGCCACCCGGCGTTGTGGTAATGTAACTGCTCGATCGGTCCGGCATGCGCCGGACGCGCAAGCGGAGGTCCGCCTCCCACCTGATCGGCCGTGTGGCCGGCGGGTCAAGGATCACTCCGGACCTCTCCGGGGAGCTCACATTCGGGTGACCGAAGAGCTTCAGTGGCCCCGCATGCGCGACGTGCGGGGCTTTTCGCGTCATGGCGAAGGCTCCGGCACGGTCGAGCACCGTTGCGGATAATGCCAGGCACCTAGGAGGTCCCATCAGCACTGAGCCCCGCATCAACGAGCGTATTCGCGTACCCGAGGTCCGCCTCGTGGGGCCGAACGGCGAGCAGGTCGGCATCGTCTCCATCGGGGACGCGCTGAAACTGGCGCAGGAGTCCGACCTCGACCTGGTCGAGGTGGCGGCGACGGCTCGCCCGCCCGTGTGCAAGCTCATGGACTACGGCAAGTTCAAGTACGAGTCCGCGATGAAGGCACGCGAGGCGCGCCGCAACCAGGCGCACACGATCATCAAGGAGATCAAGCTCCGGCCGAAGATCGACCCGCACGACTACGAGACCAAGAAGGGTCACGTCGTACGGTTCCTGAAGGCCGGGGACAAGGTCAAGGTCACGATCATGTTCCGTGGACGCGAGCAGTCCCGGCCGGAGCTCGGCTTCCGGCTGCTGCAGCGGCTGGCCGAGGACGTGACGGAGCTCGGCTTCGTCGAGTCCCAGCCGAAGCAGGACGGCCGTAACATGATCATGGTGATCGGGCCGCACAAGAAGAAGGCCGAGGCCAAGGCCGAGAAGGCCGCGGCTCGCACCCGGGCCGAGGACCACGCCGACGATCACGTCGTGGACCATGCCGAGGAGCCGGCGGAGACCGTGTGAGCCTCGATGCCGGCGGCACGCCGGCATCGAGACCGCAGAAGTGACGCGGCCCGCCTGACGACCCGGCGGGAAGCGCGGAGAAACCGAGACCGGGTCGGGTCACCGGACGGGCCATCGCCCGGCACCGGGACACCGGCCCGGCCCATCGGCACGGACGAACGAGGGAGAGACGGCTGAGATGCCGAAGATGAAGACGCACAGCGGTGCGAAGAAGCGGTTCCGCCTCAGCGGCAGCGGCAAGATCATTCGCCGCCGGGCCAACCGCGCCCACTACAACGAGTGGAAGTCGTCGTCGCTGACGCGCCGTCTCAAGCCTGAGGTCGTGATGTCCGACGCCGACACCAAGAAGATCAAGAAGCTGCTCGGCAAGTAACCGAACCCCCGGGGAGATACAACAATGGCACGCGTGAAGCGGGCGCTCAACGCCAAGAAGAAGCGCCGCGTCGTCCTCGAGCGGGCGAGTGGTTACCGGGGCCAGCGGTCACGGCTGTACCGCAAGGCCAAGGAGCAGATGCTCCACTCTCTGACCTATGCCTACCGTGACCGCAAGGACAAGAAGGGCACCTTCCGCCGGCTGTGGATCCAGCGGATCAACGCCGCGGCCCGCGCGAACGGCATCACCTACAACCGGTTCATCCAGGGCCTGAAGGCCGCCGGTGTCGAGGTGGACCGCAAGATCCTCGCCGATCTCGCCGTCAACGACGCGCAGACCTTCGCCGCCCTGGCCGAGACCGCCAGGAAGGCCCTGCCGGCCGACGTCAACGCGCCGGTCGCCGGCTGAGCCTTCGCCGGCGGATCAGTTCACACCGATCGGCGGGCGGCCCGCTCTCTCATCGAGCGGGTCGCCCGCCGTTTTTCCGGGGGCGTCCGCCGGGGGCCGGCGCGGGGCCCGTTCCCGCCGCCCGCCGGCCCGGCCGCGGCCCCGGGCGCACCCAGGGGGGCACATGGCCGGCTCGGAGCTGACCAACATCAAGGCGCCGCGGGTCAAGGCGGCCAAGCGCCTGGCCAAGCGGGCGTTCCGCGACCGCGATCGCGCGTTCCTCGCCGAGGGGCCGCAGGCCGTCCGGGAGGCCCTGGCGCTGCCCGAGGTCACCGTGGAGCTGTTCACCACGGCCGAGGCGGCGGCCCGGCACCCGGAGATCGTTTCCGCCGCCCGGGCGGCCGGCGTGCCCGTGCACCCGGCCAGCGGTGAGGTGATGGCCGAGCTGGCCCAGACCGTGACGCCGCAGGGCCTGCTGGCGGTGTGCCGTTTCGTGCACGTACCGCTCGCCGAGGCCGTCACCGCCGACGCCCGGCTGGTCGCCGTGCTCGCGCACGTGCGCGACCCCGGCAACGCCGGCACGGTGCTGCGCACCGCCGACGCCGCCGGCGCCGACGCCGTCGTCTTCACCGACGCCTCGGTCGACCCCTACAACGGCAAGTGCGTCCGCGCCAGCGCGGGCAGCCTGTTCCACCTGCCGGTCGTCACCGGGGTCCCGGTGGCCGGCACCGTCGCCCACCTGCGCGAAAGCGGCCTGCGCGTGCTGGCCGCCGACGGCGCGGGCAAGCACACCCTGGATGACGTCGATCTGGCCGGTCCCACCGCGTGGATCTTCGGCAACGAGGCGTGGGGCCTGCCCGAGGAGGTCCTCGCGCTCGCCGACGAGGTGGTCCGCGTCCCGATCTACGGGCGTGCCGAGAGCCTGAACCTGGCCACCGCGGCCGCGGTCTGCCTGTACGCCTCGGCGCGGTCCCGGCGGGCGGAGTAGCCCGCCCGCGGCGTGCCGGGCACCGCCGGGGCGCGGGCGTGGGGCTGCCGTCCGGCCCGGGAAACCCGCTATTGTCGGCGTGGAGGGTCGAGGAGGCGATGTGCGCGGCGGACAGTCCCACCAACGTGGCGATGCCGCATGTCCGGTCGATGCCGACGATCTGCCCGACGGTGTGGTGGTGGCCGACCACCGCGGCCGGGTGGTGGCGGTCAACCGGGCCGCCTGCCGGCTCACCGGCACCTCCCGCGAGGCCGTCCTCGGCCGCAACTTCGCCGATGTGCTGCCCTTCCGCGACCATGACGGCCGTGACTGGTGGAAGTGGCTGGACGCCTACGGCGGCCTGCGCATCCGCAGTCGTCAGCCCGAGTGCTCGCTCTACCTGCCCGGCGGGCAGGAGCTGCTGGTGGCCGCCCGCTTCGTACGCGTCCCCGAGCGCGGCGGCGACGTCGCGCGGGTCGTGGTCACGCTGCGCGGCGCCGCGGCCCGCGCCCGGCTGGAGCGCAGCCGCGCCGACCTGGTCTCCACCGTCGCCCACGAGCTGCGCTCGCCGCTGACCAGCGTCAAGGGGTTCACCGCCACCCTGCTGGCCAAGTGGGGCCGCTTCACCGACGACCAGAAGCGCGTGATGCTGGAGACGGTGAACGCCGACGCCGACCGGGTCACCCGCCTGATCACCGAGCTGCTCGACGTCTCGCGCATCGAGTCCGGCCGGCTGCAGATCCACCGGCAGGTGGTCGACGTGCCCGCCCGGGCCCGTAAGATCATCGCCGGCCGGGTGGCGGCCGGCGAGCCCGAGGAGCGCTTCCGCCTGGAGGTGACCGGCGGGCTGCCCGAGATGTGGCTCGACCAGGACAAGGTCGATCAGATCCTCGGCAACCTGCTGGAAAACGCGGTGCGCCACGGGCGCGGTACGGTGACGATAGTGGTGGAGCCACTGGAGTGGGGAGTCGCCGTGTCCGTGCGTGACCAGGGTGAGGGTGTCGCACCCGAGCTGGCCTCGCGCGTGTTCCGCCAGTTCTGGCGGGGCAATGCCCGGCGGCGCGGCGGCACCGGGCTCGGCCTGTTCATCGTCAAGGGCCTGGTCGAGGCGCACGGCGGCTCGATCGACGTGCGGCGGGCGCCCGGCGGCGGCGCCGAGTTCCGATTTACCATGCCCGCCGGCACTCCCGACTTCGCCTGAGGCGACCGCCGGGGGCCCGGCGGGCGCACCCCCACGCCGGCCGCCCGGGTTTCGAAAGCCCCGGCCGCGACGGCGTTTCCGGTCGTCCACCGCCGCTCGCCGGCGGCCGGTGGGCCTCGCCGGACGGACTAGACTCGTGCCCGCTCAAGTCCTGGATACGGAGCTCACTCTTGTCGAACACCTATGACCCGGTCGAGGTGACGCCCTTGCACGCCGACGAGGTGGCGCGCATGGAGGCCGAGGCCCTCGCCGCCATCGAGGCGGCCGCCGACCTCGACGAACTCAAGCAGGTGCGCCTGGCGCACGCCGGTGACCGCTCGCCGATCGCCCTGGCCAACCGCGAGATCGGCGCGCTGCCGCCGAAGGCGCGGGCCGAGGCCGGCAAGCGCGTCGGCGGGGCGCGCAGGGCCATCGGCGAGGCGCTGGCCGCCCGGCAGGCCGCGCTGGCCGCCGAGCGCGACGAGCGCGTCCTGGTCGAGGAGACCGTCGATGTCACCCTGCCGTGGGACCGGGCGCCGCGCGGCGCCCGCCATCCCCTCACCACGCTGCAGGAGCGCATCGCCGACTCGTTCGTCGCGATGGGCTACGAGGTCGCCGAGGGGCCGGAGCTGGAGGGCGAGTGGTTCAACTTCGACGCCCTCAACATCGCGCCCGACCACCCGGCCCGCTCCGAGCACGACACCTTCTTCGTCGGCTCGGTCGAGTCCGGCATGGTGCTGCGCACCCAGACCTCGCCGGTGCAGATCCGCGCGCTGCTGTCACGTGAGCTGCCGGTGTACGTGATCTCGCCGGGCAAGGTCTTCCGCACCGACGAGCTCGACGCCACCCACACCCCGGTCTTTCACCAGGTCGAGGGCCTGGCGGTCGACGAGGGGCTGACCATGGCGCACCTGAAGGGCACCCTCGACCGGTTCGCCGAGGTCATGTTCGGCCCGGGCATCGACACCCGCTTCCGTCCCAACTACTTCCCCTTCACCGAGCCGTCCGCCGAGATGGACCTGCGCTGCTTCGTCTGCCGCGGCGCCTCGGCCGTCCCGGGCGGCCCGCCGTGCCGCACCTGCAAGTCCGAGGGCTGGATCGAATGGGGCGGTTGCGGCATGGTCAACCCGCGGGTGCTGACCGCCTGCGGCGTCGACCCCGGGCGCTACAGCGGGTTCGCCTTCGGCATGGGCGTGGAGCGGACGCTGATGTTCCGCAACAACGCCGAGGACATGCGTGACATGGTCGAGGGAGACGTGCGCTTCACGCTCCCGTTCGGTATGGAGGCCTGATGAAGTTCCCGCTCTCCTGGCTGCGGGAGTACGTCGACCTGCCCGCGGTCACCGCGCAGGAGGTCGCCGAGCGGCTCACCGCGGCCGGCCTGAAGCTGGAGGCGATCGAGTCGGTCGGCCACGACATCAAGAACGTGGTCGTCGGCGAGGTGCTGTCCATCGAGGAGCTCGCCGGGTTCAAAAAGCCCATCCGCTACTGCTCGCTGGAGGTCGGCGAGGCGGCCCCGCGCTGGGTGATCTGCGGCGCGACCAACTTCGCCGTCGGCGACCGGGTGCCGGTGGCGTTGCCGGGGGCGGTGCTGCCCGGCGGCTTCGAGGTCGGCTCCCGCAAGACCTACGGCCGGGTCTCCGACGGCATGATCTGCTCGGCCCGCGAGCTCGGCGTCGGGGAGGACCACGGCGGCATCTTGATCCTGCCCCCCACCACCCAGCTGGGCGCCGACGTCGTCGAGCTGCTCGGCCTGCGCGACGACGTGATCGAGCTGGAGATCACCCCCGACCGCGGGTACGCCCTGTCCATCAGGGGGGTCGCCCGCGAGGTGGCCACCGCGTTCGGCGTGCCCTGGCGCGACCCGGCCGACATCGAGCCGCCGGTCACCGACGCCGAGTCCTACCCGGCCGCCATCGCCGACCCGACGGCATGTGACCGGTTCGTGCTGCGCACGGTCTCCGGCTTCGACCCCGCGGCCGAGACGCCGATGTGGATGCAGGTCCGGCTGTCCCGGGCCGGCATGCGCCCGGTGTCGCCGGCGGTCGACGTGACCAACTACCTGATGCTGGAGTTGGGCCAGCCGCTGCACGCCTTCGATCGCGCCCGGCTGACCGGGCCGATCGTGGTGCGCCGCGCCGAGCCCGGGGAGACGCTGGAGACCTTGGACCACGTCACCCGCGAGCTGCACCCCGAGGACATCCTGATCACCGACGCCTCCGGGCCGATCTCGATGGCCGGCACGATGGGCGGCCTGGCCACCGAGATCTCCGGCGGCTCCACCGAGCTGGTCATCGAGGCCGCGCACTTCTCGGCCACCGGAACCGCGCGGATGTCCCGGCGGCACAACCTGGTCAGCGAGGCGTCCCGCCGGTTCGAGCGGGGCGTGGACCGCGAGCTGCCGCTGTACGCCTCCTGGCGGGCGGTGCAGCTGCTGGTGTCGATCGGCGGCGGCACCGCCGAACCGGGCGTCACCCACGCGTTCGCCGACGTCGAGCCGCCGGTCATCGAGATCCCGGCCGACCACCCCGACCGGGTCGCCGGCGTCGGCTACGGCCGCGAGACGGTCGTCCGCCGGCTGGAGCAGGTCGGCTGCACGGTCGTGGTGCCGGACGCGGCGGGCGCCGGGCCGTCCGCCGACCTGCTGGACGGCCCCGACCCGGCCGGGCCGCTGGCCGTGACGCCGCCCTCCTGGCGTCCGGACCTGACCGACCCGAACGACCTGGCCGAAGAGGTCATCCGGCTGGAGGGCTACCACCGGATCCCCTCGGTGCTGCCCGCCGCCCCGGCGGGTGCTGGGCTGACCGAGGTGCAGCGGCTGCGCCGCCGGGTCGGCCGCGCGCTGGCCGCCGCCGGGTACGTCGAAACGCTCGCCTACCCGTTCACCGGGCCGCGTGACCTGGACGGCCTGCAGCTCGACGCCGACGACCCGCGGCGCCGGGCCGTCCGGCTGGCCAATCCGCTCAGCGAGGACGAGCCGCTGATGCGCACCACCCTGCTGCCCGGCCTGCTGAAGACCCTGGTGCGCAACGTCGGGCGCGGTTTCGGGGACGTGGCGCTGTTCGAGTCGGGCCTGGTGTACCGGCCCGAGCCGGACGCGCCGGCCACCGCGCCGGTGCTCGGCGTCGATCGCCGCCCCACCGAGGAGGAGCTGGCCGGCATCTCCGCGGCGCTGCCCCGGCAGCCGCTGCGGGTCGCCGTCGTGCTCGCGGGCGAGCACGACCGGTCCGGCTGGTGGGGCCAGGGACGCCCGGCGGGGTGGGCCGACGCGGTGGAGGCCGGCCGGCTGGTGGCCCGGGAGGCCGGCGTCGAGGTCGACGTCCGCGCCGACCGGCACGCGCCGTGGCATCCCGGCCGGTGCGCCGCGCTGTACGCCGGCGGCGAGCTGATCGGGCACGCCGGCGAGCTGCATCCGCGCGTGGTGGAGGCCTACGGCCTGCCACCGCGCACCTGCGCGATGGAGCTGGAGCTCAGCCGGCTGGAGGCCACGCTGCCCGGCCCGGCGCAGGCCCGGCCGGTATCGGCGTACCCGGTCGCCATCCAGGACGTGGCGCTGGTCGTGCCGTCGGAGGTGCCGGTCGCCGAGGTGGAGGCGGCGCTGCGCGACGGGGCCGGCGAGCTGCTGGAGTCGGCCCGGCTGTTCGACGTCTACACCGGCGAGCAGGTGGAGCGGGGTCACAAGTCCCTGGCCTACACGCTGCGCTTCCGGGCCGCCGACCGCACGCTGACCGCCGAGGAGACCACCGCCGCGCGCGACGCGGCGGTCGCCCTGGCCGGGGAGCGTACCGGCGCCCGGCTGCGCGGCGCCTGACCGGCCACCCGGGCTCCGCCGGCCGCCGGAAGGCGGTCCGGCGGGTCACAGGGATGAGCGCCGGGGCTCGCGGGTGATGGCAGGGAGGTGCGGCCGCCGATGGGGTGGCGACCGCACCTCCGGTCCGGGTGCCGCCGGCATGGAGCCCGCGCGGTCAGCGGGAGTAGGCCTCCAGCTCGTAGAGCGAGTAGCCGTAGGACGTTCCCCGGGTGATGCCGCGCATTCGCACGTACCGCGCGCTCACCGGGGCGAATGTCACGTTGTCCACGCCGCCGTCACCGGTGGCGGTCGCGTACACCGTGGTCCAGTTCGACCCGTCGGCCGAGGTCTGCACCTCGTACGCCTTGCCGTAGGCGGCCTCCCAGCGCAGCACGACCCGGGCGACGGTCCGCGCGGCGCCGAGATCCACCCGCAACCACTGGTCGTCGCTGCGGTTGCTGGACCACCGGGTGGCCGGGTCGCCGTCCACCGCGTTCGCCGCCGGGTAGAGGATCAGCAGCTCGGTGCTGGAGGCCTTGGCGGCGCGGCCGCGGGCCAGGTTGGCGACCGGGTCGCCGCGGTGCGCCGGGAACGACACCACCTGCTGGTAGGTCGGCCGGTTCTGCCAGGAGATCAGCGACTGCTTGATCCCGCCCAGCGGCGAGTGCCGGATGGCGTCGGCGCACCACTGGTCGCCGGCCGCGCAGGAGTCGTCGCCCGGGTAGGTGACGGCCGCGGGTTCGGCGAGCGCGCCGGCCAGGCTGTCCAGCAGCACGGTCCGGCAGCCGGCCACGGTGCCGCCGCCGCAGTACCCGCGGGGGAGCGGGCCGGCGACCGGGTCGCCGAGCACCCGGCGCAGGTCCTTGCTCACGTATCCCCACCAGCCGTACTGGAACGCCGAGCCCTTGTGCGGCTGGGCCTCGTTGGCGGAGGCCGGCCCGCCCGCGGTCTCGCCCTGCTGGAGCCCGGACGGCGACTCGTTGATCTGCAGGGCGTTGACCAGGGACTGGTACAGCCCGTCGCCGAGCTCGGGGCGGAACTGGGCCCGCACCAGCCGGGGCCACCAGGCGTCGAAGATCCGGATGGCGTCGGCGTGCTGGTAGGCATGGCCGCCGGGCGTGGCCTCGACCCGGCGGGCGCCGGCGGCGGCCCATGCCGACAGCTTGGCCACCGCGCCGGCCAGCGCCGGGTCGTCCACCGAGGCGCCGATCACCCGCAGCAGGTCGGGCAGGACCCGCCTCCCGCGCAGGTCGGTGATCGCGGCGTCGGCCATGATCTTCACGGTGCCGGCCTTGTCGAGCTTGCCGGCCCCGGCCAGTGCGGCCTTCACCGGGGCGTCCAGCAGGTCGGCCCGGTGCACCGGGCCGAAGCTGAAGTTGCCGTCCGCCGCGCCGTAGTCCTTGGCCTGCTTGTTGTTCCAGCTGACGAAGTAGTCCTGGTCGACCGCCTGCGGGTGGGCCGAGGGCGGGGTGTAGGCGGCGGTGGTGGTGTCGGGGTCGTAGCCGGACCACTCGTGGGCGGCGTCGGCGGCCATCGGCAGGTTGGGGTCGGACACCGGCGAGCGGACCGGCGTGTCACCCGACATGTAGTACGCGGTGTGCGCCGAGTCCACCCAGAACCAGTTGAACGCGAACCGGATGTTGGCCGCCGACGCGCGGAACGCCGCGGCGTCCCCCATCTGCGCCGGGTCATTGAACATCATGAACCCGATCGCCGAGTCCGCCTCGTGCCGGTAGGTGGCGCGCAGCTCGGCGAACGCGGTGGGCCGGCCGCCGACCGTGCCGCGCCAGGTCACCAGGCCGTACTTGGTCCGCTCGATCACCAGGTCGTAGGAGCCGGCCGCGGTGGTGTCGGCGACGGTCGGCTTCCAGGAGTTGGTCTTGCGCAGCGTCTCCATCGCCGTGCAGGCGCCGCGGTACAGGTAGTGGGTGGAGGCGGTGGTCGGCGTCCCGCCGCCGGGCTCGCACAGTTCCAGCGCGTAGGTGTCGGTGATGTCCTGCCCGCTGGAGGTGGCGCTCCAGGCGTAGTCGGTGCCCCGGCCGAGCAGCACGTATAGGTTCAGCCCGGCGAACGCCGCGCCGCGGGCCCGGATGCCGGGGCCGGACAGCTCCTGCAGCATGAGCAGTTGCGGGGCGAAGTAGCCGGTCTGCGGGCCGAACACCGCGATCGGGTGGCCGGAGGCCGACTCGGCGGCCGAGACCACCACCGCGTTGGACATGTGCGGCTTAGCGCCGTCGACGGTCAGCCCGCCGAGGACCCCGTCGCCGGCGGTCGTGGCCGTGGCGGCCGTGGTGGCCGACCCGGTCTCGTTGCGGGTGAGGTCGACCGGGGCGGTGGTCGCCGCGTCGGGCAGCACGACGCCGGTGGCGCCGGCCGGCGCGGCCCCGGACGGGAAGCTCTGCCCGGCGTGCAGGGTGAGCGTGGCCTCCGGGTCGTTCTGGGCGCGGAACGCCGCCCAGACCTGGTCGCCGGCGGCGGTGCCGTAGCGGGCGCGGGCCGCGACGCGGGCGAGCGCGGAGCGCATCTCGGCGCCGCCGCCCCCGCCGAACAGCCCGCCGATGACGCCGGAGATCGCCACCAGGTCGGTCATGGTGAAGCGCTCCGGCCCGCCGGCGTTGGTGACCGCGTCCATGTGCCCGGTCAGGACGTACTCGCCGGGGCAGTCGCGGGCGGCCATGCAGTGGTCGATGTAGGCGTTGATCCCGGCGATGTAGTCGCGCACGTCGGCGTACAGCTGGGCGCCGCGGCCGCCGGAGTCGCGCAGCCGGTCGATCTGTGCCTGCAGGTCGTCCTCGGTGTAGGGGGAGTTGCGCCAGACGCTCTGCTCCAGCGCCCGGTTCCCCGGGGCGCCGCCGGCGAACGGGGTGAGCTCCCCGCGGCCGACGTGCCGCATGAGGTCCATCACCCACAGGCGGTCCTGCGCGCCGGCGTACCCGGCGCCGAACATGGTGCCCTCGCGGGTCGTCCCGGTGATGTGCGGGACGCCGGTGGCCCGGTCCCGGACGATCGTCACGTCCGGGCGCGGGCTGACCGTGCTCTCCACCCGGCCGTCCGGCACGCCGAAGGAGGCGTCGTTGAAGAAGGACGAGACCTGCTCGCCGGTGAGCCCGGTGTAGCCGGCGATCAGCGAGGCGTACCGGCCGAGCTGGTCGTCGGAGTGCCGCGGTTTGGTGCCGAGCGTCTGGTTGGCGAGGATGTCCACCAGGGTGGCGTTGCCGTTCTGGCCGGGCGGCAGGATGTCCGCGCACTCGCCGAGGCAGTGGTCGTCGGGCGGGAAGGTCTCGGCCGAGGCGGGCACGACGGGGGGTGCCAGCGCCACGATCACGAGCGCGGACGCGACCGTGACCAGGCGCCGGAGGCGTGCGTGCATGGGGAGCCTCCAAACATGAGGCGTGCTCGAATGTTGCGAGGAACATACGCTCGCCTCACCACCGGATCAATGGGCCCGGTGATATCCGCCCGCTCTCGTGCCCGGCCGGGCCTCGGTGGCGGGCGCGTCAGAAGAGGGCGACCACGCCGAGGTTGCGGTTCATCTCGCAGGCGTTCCCGTAGACCCGCAGGGACCGGACCGTCTTGCCGTCCCATTTGCCGGTGGACAGCACGGTGACCGGATCGTATTCGTCCGGGCATACGACGTTCCGCCGCGGGACGAGCCGGAGCAGATCGCCCTGGACCGGCGTGAGCACCGCGCAGGCGGCCGCCGGATATGGATGGGTTCCACCCGGCGGCGCGCAGGTCAGCAGGGCCACCCGGTCCGGTGGCCAGGGGATCACACCCGGTGTCCTGGCGAGCAGCAGCCAGCGGGGGAAGGTCGCGGCGGGCGGTGCCGGGATGGCCGGCCGGGCCGGCGCGGGGGCGGGGATGGCCGCGGTGAGCAGGATGGCGGGTACGGCCAGCAGGGCGGTGCGCGCGGCGGCCCTGTTCCTACCGGCCATGGTCCCTCCCGTCCCGGGTGACAGTGGCCCAAGTCTGCGGGCCGGCGGCGCGGTCGCCGGCGCGACACCCCGGTACGGATATCGCGATTTTGCCCGCCCATGCCGCCGCATCACGAACCATCGTGGCCGTCCGGCAGGGACGGGCGTCCGATCCTCGGACCTGTCCTTTCATTCCGCGAAGGGATCGCTACCGTCCCTTTACCCCTGGTGCGGGCGGTTCCGGCACGCCGGTCGGCAGACTGGAGCCGCTGGAGCCGCTGGAGCCGCTGGAGCCGCTGGAGGCCGACGAGGAGGCGGGATGCGACGGGTCGGGTGCCTGCTCGCCGCCGTCCTGCTCTGCTGGTCGCCGACCGCCTCCGCCGCCGAGCGTCCGGTGGCGCGCGCGGCACTCCCGGCCCCCAAGCGGTGGTTCTCCATCGGCGTCGGCCACGAGCTGCGATGGCCGCCGGTCCGGGCAGCCCTGGTCACCTGCGAGCCGCTCGGCGGCACCCACCCGAACCCGGCGGCGGCCTGCACGAAGATCATCTCGGTGCGCGGGGACCTGGGCAGGCTCCCGACCCCGCCGCGCACCTTCTGCGTCGACGACTACGACCCCTACCTGGTGTACACCATGGGCACCTGGGACGGCGCGCAGCTCAGCAGCAGCCGGATCTTCACCAACCGCTGCTGGATGCAGAGCATCGCGGGCGTCCTGGTCAACTTCTGACCGGAGGGAGTGGGTGAGCGCCTTCCGGCGCGGGCCGACCCGCCCTCGGCCGCCATGCGCTGTGCCGGGGCGGTCAGCCGCCGAGGGTCTCCCGGCGCAGGTGGGTCTTGAGCACCTTCCCGCCCGGGTTGCGGGGCAGCTCCGCCTCGCGGAACCAGAACCGCACCGGGATCTTGAACGGGGCGAGCGTGCCGGCCAGGAACCCGCGCAGTTCCTCGGCGGTCGCCGCGGCGCCCGGCCGCAGCCGTACCACCGCGCCGACCTGCTCGCCGAGCTCCTCGTCCGGGATGCCGATCACCGCCACGTCGTCCACCGCCGGGTGCTCGAACAGCGCCGCCTCCACCTCGGCGCAGTACACGTTCTCGCCACCGCGGATGACCATGTCCTTGGCCCGGTCGACGACGTAGACGTATCCCTCCTGGTCCACCTTGACCAGGTCGCCGGTGTGCAGCCACCCGTCCACGAACGTCTCGGCGGTCGCCTGCGGCCGCTCCCAGTAGCCCTGGATCACATTGGGGCCGCGCATGCACAGCTCGCCGACCTCGCCGACCGGCACCTCCTGGCCGAGCGGGTCGGTCACCCGCACGTCGCAGACGGCCACCGGCAGGCCGATGCTGTCCGGCCTGGCCTCGTAGGCCGGACCGCTGTTGATGATGGCCAGCGCGGTGGTCTCGGTCATGCCGTACCCGTTGGAGGCCTGGCGCCGGGGCAGCCGGTCGCCGATCCGCTCCAGCAGCTTGGGCGGTGCCGGTGCGCCGCCATAGCTGATCCCGCCAAGGCTGGATATGTCGTACTTGTCGAGGTCGGGGTGCGAGAGCAGCTGCCAGGCGTTGGTCGGCACGCCGGTGATCAGGGTCACCTTCTCGCGCTCGACGAGCGAAAGGGCCTGTCCCGCGTCCCACCGGTACATCAGTACGATCCCGCCGCCGGTGAACAGGGTCGGCACGAGCACCGCGAAACAGCCGGTGGCGTGGAACAGCGGCACGGTGAGCAGGGTGACCCGGCGGGCCCCGGCCGCCTCCGCCGGGTCCTTGCCGGCCATGGCCACGCTGCGCATCAGGGCGTAGGCGACCGACATCGGCGCCTGGCCGAGGTTGCGGTGACTGCCGAGGGCGCCCTTGGGGTGGCCGGTGGTGCCGGAGGTGTAGAAGATCGTCGCCGGGTCCTCCGGTCCGATCTCGACGGCCGGCAGGGCCACCTCGGCCCGTACCTCGCCGAGCGCCTCCGCCCAGCTCCGGGCGCCGGGCGGCAGCTCGCCGGCCGGCCGGGTGACGATCATGGGCACCGCGGTGCCGCGCAGCCGCTCGGCCCGCTCCCCGTCGGCGATCACCAGGCACGCGCCGGAGTCCGACAGGCCGTACTCCAGTTCGGGCGTGGTCCACCAGGCGTTCAGCGGCACGGCCACCGCGCCGGCGGCGAGCACCGCGGAGAAGGAGACGATCCACTCGGGATAGTTGCGCATCGCGATGGCCACCCGGTCGCCCTTGCGCACCCCGAACTCGGTGACCAGCCGGCCGGCGAGGGTGGCCGCGCGGCAGAAGTGCTCCTCGTAGGTGATCCGCTCGTCCTCGTACGCGACGAACACCGCCTCCCCCTGGAACCGGCTGTTCTCCAGCAGGGAGCGGAAGGTGGTCGGGGCGTGTTTCCAGGTCCGGATCCGCGTCCCGCCGACCTCGATCTCCTCCATCTCGAACAGCTGGCCGGGCGCGGTGAGCGCCGCACGGATCTGGTCATGGCTGGCGGACATGCGCGCTGACTCCCTGGGGTACGAGTTGCGTGGCCTGACCGCGACGATACCGACCGGTTGGTACGCCGGACAAAGGGCTGAAGACGGCTTTTTCCGGCCGGGTTTCCGGTTACGGCCCGCTTGCCAGGTCCCTGCCGACGATGCATACTCTTGTTATGTAGACTCATGCATTGTGATGCATACATATGCGAGGTGGGGGAGCGCATGAAAGCGGCGGTCGCCGGAGCGAGCGGCTACGCCGGAGGCGAGCTGCTGCGCCTGCTGCTCGGCCATCCGGTCCTGGAGATCGGCGCCCTGACGGCCGGCGCCAGCGCGGGCGACCGGCTGGGGGCCCACCAGCCGCACCTGCCCGCGCTCGCCGGCGAGGTGCTGCTGGCCACCACCCCCGAGACGCTGGCCGGCCACGACGTCGTCTTCCTCGCCCTGCCGCACGGCACCTCCGCCGAGATCGCCGCCCGGCTCGGCGACGACACCGTCGTCGTCGACTGCGGCGCCGACTTCCGGCTGCGCGACCCCGGCGCCTGGGCGGACTTCTACGGCGGCGCGCACGCCGGCACCTGGCCTTACGGCCTGCCCGAGCTGCCCGGCGCGCGCGAGGCCCTGCGCGGCGCCCGCCGCGTCGCGGTCCCCGGCTGCTATCCGACCGCCGCATCTCTCGCGCTGTTCCCGGCCTTCGCGGCCGGCCTGGCCGAGCCCGACGTCGTGGTCGTCGCCGCCAGCGGCACCTCCGGCGCCGGGCGGGCACCCAAGCCACACCTGCTCGGCAGCGAGGTCATCGGCTCGGCCGCCGCCTACGGCGCCGGCGGCGTCCACCGGCACACCCCGGAGATCGAGCAGAACCTCGCCGCCGTCGCCGGCCGCCCGGTCCGCGTCTCCTTCACCCCGGTCCTGGTACCGATGAGCCGCGGCATCCTGGCCACCTGCACCGCCCCGGCCGCCCCCGGCCTGACCGCCGCCCACCTGCGCGAGACCTACCAGGCCGCCGTCGAGCGGGAGCCGTTCCTGCGCCTGCTCCCCGAAGGCACCTGGCCGGCCACCGCGATGACCCTGGGCGCCAACACCGCCGCCATCCAGGTCGCCCTGGACGAGCGGGCCGGGCGCGTCATCGCCGTGGCCGCGATCGACAACCTGACCAAGGGCACCGCGGGCGGGGCGGTGCAAAGCGCCAACCTCGCCCTCGGCCTGGCAGAAGAACTCGGCCTTCCGACCACAGGAGTCGCTCCGTGAGCCTGCACCGCCACCTGACCAGCCACCCGGCCGCCGCCGCCGAAGGGAGCCGCGCGTGAGCGTCACCGCCCCCCTCGGTTTCCGCGCGGCCGGCGTGGCCGCGGGCCTCAAGGCGCCCGGTGCCCGCGACCTGGCCCTGGTCGTCAACGACGGCCCCTCCCGGGCCGCCGCCGGCGTCTTCACCCGCAACCGCGTCCAGGCCGCCCCCGTGCTGTGGTCGCGGCAGGTGCTCACCGGCGGGCGGGTCCGGGCCGTCGTGCTCAACTCCGGCGGCGCCAACGCCTGCACCGGCCCGGCCGGATTCCAGGACACCCACGCCACCGCCGAGAAGGTCGCCGGCGTACTCGACGACTCGGCCGGCGAGATCGCCGTCTGCTCCACCGGCCTGATCGGCGAGCGGCTCCCGATGGACGCACTGCTGCCCGGGGTGGACCTGGCCGCCGCCCAGCTGTCCCGGGACGGCGGGCTGGCCGCCGCGGACGCCATCCGCACCACCGACACGGTCAGCAAGATCTCCTTCCGCCGCGGCGACGGCTACATGGTCGGCGGCATGGCCAAGGGCGCCGGCATGCTCGCCCCCGCCATGGCCACCATGCTCGCCGTCGTGACCACCGACGCCGACGTCCCGGCCGCCGAGCTCGACCGGGTGCTGCGCGCCGCCGTCCGGGTCACCTTCGACCGGCTGGACACCGACGGCTGCATGTCCACCAACGACACCGTCCTGCTGCTGGCCAGCGGCGCCGCCGGCCGCACCCCCGACCCGGCCGAGTTCGAGCGCCGGGTCACCGAGGTCTGCGCCGACCTGGCCCGCCAGCTGCTGGTCGACGCCGAGGGCGCCACCAAGGCCATCGCCATCGAGGTGGTCGGCGCCGCCACCGAGGACGACGCGGTCACCGTCGGCCGGGCGGTCGCCCGGTCCAACCTGTTCAAGTGCGCCGTGCATGGCGAGGACCCCAACTGGGGCCGCGTCCTGTCGGCGGTCGGCACCACCGACGCCGCCTTCGAGCCCGAGCGGGTCAACATCGCCATCAACGGCGTGTGGGTCTGCCGCGGCGGCGCGGCCGGCGACGACCGCCGCAAGGTCGACCTGCGCCCGCGGGACGTGACCGTCACCGTCGACCTGTCCGCCGGGCCGCACAGTGCCACCGTGCACACCACCGACCTGACCGCGGAGTACGTCCACGAGAACTCGGCGTACTCCACATGACCGCCACCACCGGAAACGACGCCGCCGGCCCGTCCCCGCAGATCGTCCCGGACGCCCACGCCAAGGCCGCCGTCCTGATCGAGGCGCTGCCCTGGCTGGAGCGGTTCCGCGGCCGCACCGTCGTGATCAAATACGGCGGGCACGCGATGGCCGACGTCGCGCTGCGCGAGAGTTTCGCCGACGACATGGTCTTCCTGCTGCACGCCGGGCTGCGGCCGGTGGTCGTGCACGGCGGCGGCCCGCAGATCAACGCCCACCTGGACCGCCTCGGCATCGAGACCAGCTTCACCGCCGGCCTGCGGGTGACCACCCCCGAGACCATGGAGGTGGTGCGCATGGTGCTGGTCGGCCAGGTCAACCGGGACGTCGTCGGCCTGATCAACCGGCACGGCCCGTTCGCGGTCGGCATGTCCGGCGAGGACGCCCACCTGTTCACCGCCGAGCGCAAGCACGCCGAGGTGGACGGCGAGAAGATCGACATCGGCCAGGTCGGCGAGATCGTCACCGTGCAGGCCGGCGCGGTGCGCGCCCTGCTGGACGACGGGCGCATCCCCGTCGTCTCCTCGGTCGCCCGCGGCACCGACGGCGAGGTCTACAACGTCAACGCCGACACCGCCGCCGCCGCGCTCGCGGTGGCACTCGGCGCCGGCAAGCTGGTGGTGCTCACCGACGTCGAGGGCCTGTACGCCGACTGGCCCGCCTCCACCGAGGTGATCAGCCGGGTGACCGCCGCCGAGCTCGCCGGGCTGCTGCCCGGCCTGGCCAGCGGCATGGTCCCGAAGATGGAGGCCTGCCTGACCGCCGTCACCGGCGGCGTCCCGCAGGCGCACGTGCTGGACGGCCGGGTGCCGCACGCGGTGCTGCTGGAGATGTTCACCGACGAGGGGATCGGCACCATGGTGGTGCCGGAGGAGAGGTCATGACCGGAACGTCCACGCTCACCGAGCGGTTCGCCGACGCCTTCATGCCCAACTACGGCGTGCCGCCGCTGGCACTGGTACGCGGCGCGGGCTGCGAGGTCCACGACGAGCAGGGGAACCGGTACCTGGACCTGATCGCCGGCATCGCGGTCAGCTCGCTCGGCCACGCCCACCCGGCCCTGGTCGAGGCCGTCAGCCGCCAGGTCGCCACCATCGCGCACACCTCCAACCTGTTCGTCAACGAACCCGAGGTGCTGCTGGCCGAGCGGCTGCTGGGCCTGCTCGGCGCGCCCGGCCGGGTCTTCCTGGCCAGCTCGGGCACCGAGGCCAACGAGTGCGCGCTCAAGCTCGCCATCAAGCACGGCCGGGCCGCCGGCCGGAGCTACTTCGTCGCCGCGGAGAACGGCTTCCACGGGCGTACCCTCGGCGCGCTGTCGCTGACCGGCAAGGCCGCCATCCGCGACCAGTTCGGCCCCTTCCCGCTCGACGTGCGCTTCGTTCCCTACGGCGACGCCGACGCGCTCAAGCAGGCGGTCACCGGCGACTGCGCGGCCGTGTTCCTGGAACCGGCCCAGGGCGAGGCCGGCGTCGTCCCGCCGCCGGACGGTTACCTCACCGCCGCCCGGCAGATCTGCGACGCCACCGGCGCCCTGCTGGTACTGGACGAGATCCAGTCGGCGATCGGCCGGACCGGCCGATGGTTCGCCCACCAGCACGACGGCGTCGTCCCCGACGTGCTCACCCTGGCCAAGGGCCTCGGCGGCGGCCTGCCCATCGGCGCCTGCGTCGGCATCGGGCCGGTCGCCGACGCCTTCGCCAAGGGCGACCACGGCTCCACCTTCGGCGGCAACCCGGTGGCCGCGGCCGCCGCGGCCGCCGTGCTGGACACCATCGAGCGCGACGGCCTGCTGGACCGGGTCCGCGACGTGGGCGAGCGGCTCCGCCAGGGCATCGCCGGCGTCGGCCACCCGCTGCTCGCCGGCGTGCGCGGCCGCGGCCTGTGGCTGGCAGCCGTCCTCACCGCCCCGGTGGCCGGCGAGGTACAGGCCGCCGCGCAGCGGGCCGGGTTCCTGGTCAACGCGGTGCAGCCGGACGCCGTGCGCCTGGCCCCGCCGCTGGTGATCACCGCCGAGCAGGTCGACTCCTTCACCGCCGCGCTGCCCGGCATCCTGCGGGAGGTGGGCCGATGACCGGCGCCGTGCGCCACTTCCTGCGCGACGACGACCTCGGCCCCGCCGAGCAGGCCGAGGTGCTCGACCTCGCCGAGGCCATGAAGAAGGACCGGCACGCCCACCGGCCGCTGGCCGGTCCGCGTTCGGTGGCCGTGCTGTTCGACAAGCACTCCACCCGCACCCGGCTGTCCTTCGCCGCCGGCATCGCCGAACTGGGCGGCCAGCCGCTGATCATCGACGCCGGCACCTCGCAGATGGGCCGCGGCGAGCCGATCGAGGACACCGCCCGGGTGCTGTCCCGGCTGGTCGCCGCCATCGTGTGGCGCACCTTCGGCCAGGAGCGCGTCGAGGCCATGGCCGCGGCGGCCACCGTGCCGGTCGTCAACGCCCTCACCGATGAGTTCCACCCCTGCCAGGTGCTCGCCGACCTGCTCACCCTGCGGGAACGGCACGGCCCGCTCCCCGGGCTGGTGCTCGCCTACCTCGGAGACGGCGCCAACAACATGGCCCACTCCTACCTGCTCGGCGGTGCCACCGCGGGCCTGCACGTCCGCGTGGCCGCGCCGGACGGCTACCGTCCCGACCCGGCGGTGCTGGCCCGGGCCGCCGAGATCGCCGCCACCACCGGCGGCTCGGTCGAGGTGACCGGCGACCCGGCCGAGGCGGCGCGCGGCGCGCACGCCCTCGCCACCGACACCTGGGTCTCCATGGGCCAGGAGGACGGCCGCGACGAGCGCGTCGCGGCGCTGATGCCGTACCAGCTCAACGCCGCCGTGCTCGCCGCCGCCGCCCCCGGCGCCGCCGTCCTGCACTGCCTGCCCGCCTACCGAGGCCTGGAGATCACCGGTGAGGTGATCGACGCGCCGGACAGCGCGGTGTGGGACCAGGCGGAGAACCGCCTGCACGCCCAGAAGGCCCTGCTGCACTGGCTGGTCTCGCGATGACCATCCCGCTGACGAAGGCCGGCCGGCTCAACAAGATCGCCGAGCTGGTCAACCGGCACAAGGTCAGATCACAGCTGGAGCTGGCCCGGCTGCTCGCCGAGAGCGGCGTCGAGGTCACCCAGGCGACGCTCTCGCGCGACCTGGACGAGCTCGGCGCGCTCAAGCTGCGCGCCGACGACGGCTCCCTGGTGTACGCGCTGCCCGGCGAGGGCGGCGCCCGCATCCCGCTGACCCGGACCGGCGCGGGGGAGACCCCGGCCGCCCGGCTGCGGCGGGTCGCCGAGGAACTGCTGGTCTCCGCCGAGGCCTCGGCCAACCTGGTGATCGTGCGCACCCCGCCCGGCGCGGCCCAGTTCCTCGCCTCCGCCTTGGACCACGCCGACTGGGAGACCATCCTCGGCACGGTCGCCGGCGACGACACGATCCTGGTCATCAGCCGGGACCCGGCCGGCGGTGCCCTGCTGGCCGAGTCGCTGCTGCGGCTGGCCGACCGGCGCGGCCAGCCCGGCTGAGCCGAACATGCCGCTCTTAGCGCGGTAATCCTGACGAAAGCGCAGACAAATGACAGACGGCACGGAATTCGCCCGCGCCGGCGACCCCGGCACCACCGCGGCCGGCGGACCGGTCATGATCATGGCCGTCGCGGTGCCCGGTTGGGCTAGGGTCGCGGATTGAGCGTCGTACCAGAGATGAGGAGAACGGTGGCTGAGGGTGGCAAGCCCATGCGGTTGTGGGGCGGCAGATTCGAGGGCGGGCCGGCGGACGCGCTGACCCGGCTGTCGGTGAGCGTACAGTTCGACTGGCGGCTCGCGCCGTACGATCTGCTGGCGTCCCGGGCGCACGCCAGGGTGCTGCACCGCGCCGGCCTGCTGGACGCCGCGGAGCTCGAGCGGATGCTCGGCGCGCTGGACGACCTGGAGCAGGCCTGCCGGTCGGGCGCCTTCCGCCCCGCTGTGGCCGACGAGGACGTGCACACCGCCCTGGAGCGCGGCCTGCTCGAACGGCTCGGCTCGCTCGGCGGCAAGCTGCGCGCCGGCCGCAGCCGCAACGACCAGGTCGCGACCGACCTGCGCCTGTACCTGCGCGACCACGTCCGCCACATCGTGTCCCGGCTGGTCGAGCTGGAGACGGCGCTGATGAGCCAGGCCGAGCAGCACGCCGCCACCGCGGCGCCCGGGATGACGCACCTGCAGCACGCCCAGCCGGTCTCGTTCGGCCACCAGCTCCTCGCGCACGTGCACGCGATCGCCCGCGACGTCGACCGGCTGCGCGACTGGGACCGGCGTGCCGCCGTCTCCCCGCTCGGCGCCGGCGCGCTCGCCGGCTCGTCCCTACCGCTCGATCCGCAGGCCGTCGCCGCCGAGCTCGGCTTCGACTCCGCGGCCGCCAACTCGATGGACGCGGTCGCCGATCGCGACTTCGCCGCCGAGTTCCTGTTCTGCGCGGCCATGATCGGCGTGCATCTGTCCCGGCTGGGCGAGGAGATCGTCCTGTGGGCCTCTCAGGAGTTCCGCTGGATCGAGATGGACGACGCCTACTCCACCGGGTCGTCGATCATGCCGCAGAAGAAGAACCCCGACGTCGCCGAGCTGGCGCGCGGTAAGTCCGGCCGGCTGATCGGTGGCCTGACGGCCCTGCTGACCACCCTCAAGGGCCTGCCGCTCACCTACAACCGCGACCTGCAGGAGGACAAGGAGCCGGTCTTCGACGCCGTCGACACCCTGCTGCTGGTGCTGCCCGCGGTCTCCGGGCTGGTCGCCACCATGCGGGTGAACACCGCGCGCCTGGAGGCGTCCGCCCCCGACGGGTTCGCGCTGGCCACCGACCTGGCCGAGCTGCTGGTACGCCGGGGCGTGCCCTTCCGGGACGCGCACGAGGCCGTCGGCCACCTGGTCGTCTGGTGCCAGGTCAACGACACCATCCTGGAGCGGCTCACCGAGGCCGACCTCGCCAAGATCTCGCCGCACTTCGCCGAGGCCGGCGCCGAAGCCCTCGCCGTGCTGAACGTGCAGGGCGCGCTCGCCGCCCGCAAGGCGCACGGCGGCACCGCGCCGGACCGGGTGCGCGACCAGCTGGTCGCGCTGCGCGAGACCGTCGACGGGCAGGCCGCGTGGGCGAGCGGATCCTAGCCCGCGACTTCTTCGACCGGCCCGCGCCGGAGGTCGCCCCCGGCCTGCTGGGGCGGGTCCTGCGGCACGGGCCGGTCGCCGTGCGCCTCACCGAGGTCGAGGCGTACGGCCCGCCCGGCGCCGACCCCGCCTCGCACACCTACCGGGGGCGCACGCCGCGCAACGCCGTCATGTTCGGCCCGCCCGGCCACCTGTACGTCTACTTCACCTACGGCATGCACTACTGCGCCAACCTGGTGTGCCTGCCCGAGGGCGAAGGGTCGGGCGTGCTGCTGCGCGCCGGCGAGGTGATCGAGGGCGCGGAGATCGCCCGTACCCGCCGGCACCGGCCCGCCGACGCCGCCGCGCTCACCCGCCCCGGCCGGCCCCTTCCCGAACGCGACCTGGCCCGCGGGCCCGCCCGCCTCGCCGTCGCCCTCGGCATCCGGCGCGAGCACGACGGCGCCGACTGCTGTGCCGGACCGGAGCGGGAGTTCCAGATCCTGGAGGGCGAGCCGGTCGATCCGGCGCTGGTCCAGGCGGGGCCCCGTACCGGAGTCTCGTCCGCCGCCGACACCCCGTGGCGGTTCTGGGTGGCCGGCGACCCCACCGTCTCGCCGTATCGCAGGCACGTACCGCGCACCAGGCCCGGCTGAGAACGCCGCCCGCGGCCGGGCAAGTGGCGCGGGGGTCGGCGGATCGGGCAGGCTTGGAACACGGCGAAAGCCGCACCTCCATCCACCGTACGAATGAACGAAGGCCAGGATCGTGACCGACATCCTCGATGACCTTGCGTGGCGCGGCCTGATCGCGCAGTCCACCGACCTCGACGCCCTCAGGACGGCGATGGCCGAAGGTCCGATCACGGTCTATTGCGGGTTCGATCCCACCGCGCCCTCCCTGCACGTGGGCAACCTGGTGCCGCTGCTCACCCTCACCCGCATCCAGCGGGCCGGGCACCGGGCCATCGGCCTGGTCGGCGGGGCCACCGGCCTGATCGGCGATCCGAGCGGCAAGAGCGAGGAGCGTTCGCTCAACTCCACCGACGTGGTCGCCGAATGGGTCAGCCGGATCCGCGTGCAGGTCGAGAAGTTCATCGACTTCTCCGATCCCGCCGCGGCCGTCCTGGTCAGCAACCTCGACTGGACCGCCGGGCTGTCCGCGATCGACTTCCTGCGCGACGTCGGCAAGCACTTCCCGGTCAACCGGATGCTGGGACGGGAGGCGGTGTCGGCCCGGCTGGCCGGCGAAGGGCTGAGCTACACCGAGTTCAGCTACCAGATCCTGCAGGCGAACGACTACCTGGAGCTGCACCGGCGGCACGGGTGCACCCTGCAGATCGGTGGCAGCGACCAGTGGGGCAACATCACCGCCGGTTGCGACCTGATCCGCCGGGTGGCGGGCGCGCACGTGCACGCGCTGACCGTGCCCCTGATCACCAAGGCGGACGGAACCAAGTTCGGCAAGACCGCCGGCGGCGCCGTCTGGCTGGACGCCGAGCTGACCTCGCCGTACGCCTTCTACCAGTTCTGGCTGAACGCCGACGACCGGGACGTGGTGAAGTTCCTCAAGATCTTCAGCTTCCGCTCGCGGGAGGAGATCGAGGCGCTGGAGAAGAGCGCGGCCGACCGGCCGGCCGCCCGGGAGGCACAGCGGGCCCTCGCCGAGGAGTTCACCACTCTGCTGCACGGGGCCGACGAGTGCGCCGCGGTGATCGCCGCCTCCGGCGCGCTGTTCGGCCAGGGCTCCCTCGCCGAGCTGCCGGAGCGTACGCTGTCGGCCGCGCTGGCCGAGGTGCCCAAGGCCGCCGTCCCCGCCCTCGGTGCCTCCTACGTCGACCTGCTGGCCGACAGCGGGCTGGTGGAGAGCAAGTCGGCGGCCCGCCGGGCGGTCAAGGAGGGCGGGGCCTACCTGAACAACGTGAAGATCACCGACGAGTCCTACGTGCCGGAGGCCGCCGACCTGCTGCACGGCCGGTTCCTGGTGCTGCGCCGGGGCAAGCGCGCCGTCGGTGGCGTCGAGGTGACCGCCTAGCGCCTGACGCGGAGCACCCGCCCGGCAAGCCACCAAGGACGCCCCCGGCCGCCGGCGCCGGGGGCGTCCGCGCGTCCGGAAGTGACCCCGGTGTGGCCGCGAGGTGAGAGTTCACCCGGTCGACCAGGGCGGTCTCGCGGAGACCGGGATCTCGATTTGACGGACCTTCCGGCGCCGCTTAATGTTCTTCTCGCCCCAAGGGACGGCGGGCCGCCACTCCGGCGCCTGCTCCCGGGCATCCCGACCGAACCACTCACCGGGTTCTCCGTCTGTCGACGAAGGATCCGGTCTCGCGGTGCGTGTATCGGCTGTGTGTGACCTTTCGAACTTTTAAACGGTTCGACTGGGTTTCTGGCAGACGATAGAGTAAGTTCGTAGGGTTGCCCTGGCGACGGGGCGAGG
>NZ_BOOU01000082.1 GCF_016863395.1 Sphaerisporangium rufum
TTGGCCGAGGAGGAGCAGGTGGGCTCACCGGACTGCACCGGGACGCTCACCGCGTTCCACGCCGCCTTGGTGGCCGCGCACTCGGCGCTGCTCGCGCCGTACAGCTCCACCGCGGCCGCCAGCGACGCCGACCGGACGCCGGCGTACCGCCAGCTGGAGGTCTTGCGGGCCAGCGCACCCATGTAGATCTTGCCGGCCTTCTGGATGCCGATGCCGCTCACCGAGGAGGGGCCGCCGGAGCAGATCGGGCTGTTCGGCTTGCCGCCGCCGGGCGCGGAGCCCTCGGCCAGCAGGTAGAACCAGTGGTTCAGCGGCCCGGCCGCCGCGTGCACCTCGGTGCTCGGGATCGAGGACGACCAGCAGTTCGGGTCGCCGGCCAGCGACGGGTTGTACATGTACCGGATCGGCCCGTCGCCGACCAGGTTCACCTCCTCGCCCACCTGGTAGTCCGGCGGGTCGTTGGGGTTGTTGGCGTAGGCCTCGGTGAGCGCGCCGAACACGTCGCCGGTGGCCTCGTTGATGCCGCCGTTCTCGTTGCCCGATCCCGCGCCGCCCGGCGTGGTCTGGAAGATGGCGTGGCCGAACTCGTGCGCGACCACGTCGATCGGGGTGGCCTGGCGCTGGTTGTCCTGGGAGTGGCCGAAGTTGGTGTAGCTGCCGTTCCAGTAGGCGTTCACGTCGGCCAGACCGACCCGCATCGGGAAGCCGCCGCCGTTGCCGTTGATGCCGTTGCGGCCGAGCCAGTCGCGCAGCATGTCCCACTCGCGCTGCACGCCGTACAGGCCGTCCACGCAGGCGGTCTCCAGGTTGGTGCCCGAGCCGGTGCCCCAGGCGTCGTCGGTGCCGGTGTAGGCGGAGCCGTTCTGCCCGCCGCACCGGATGCCGCTGCGGGTACCGTCGGTCATCGAGTACGAGCTGCCCGAGCCGCTGGTGTTGATGGTGACCGACCCGTAGTAGTACCCGGTGCCGGTGCCCGCCTTGACGTCGTCGTAGGCGTCGGCGACCTCGCCGGTGCGCGCGTCCACGAAGACGTGCTGGATGCTGGGCCGGCCGTCGGCGAGGCCGGAGACGGTCGCCTCCCAGGCCAGGACCGGCCGCTCGCCCCAGGCCAGCACGACCAGGCGGGGGGCGCGGCTGTCGTCCACCCGCGACAGCCGGCCCTTGGCGGTCTCCAGCGCGGTGTCCGCGCTCACCTCGGCCGTGGTCGGCACCCCCCGCACCGCGCCGGCGGCGGCCGCGGTGTCACGGACCCGGCCGAGGCCGTCGGCGATCACGACCGCGTCGCCGCCGACCACCGGCAGGCCCTTGTAGGAGCGCTGGTAGGTGACCGAGTAGAGGCCGCCGGTGGGGGTGACGGCGGTGCGCTGGTAGGCCTCGTCCGGGCTGACGCGCAGCTCGTCCAGGCCGCTGGCGACGGCACGGTCGGCCGCGGTGGCCGCGGACGCCCGCGGGTCGGCGGCGACGCGCTCGGCGCCGGTGGCGCCCGGCGGCTTGGCGGACGCGGGGGTGGTGGGCGCCATCACGGCGACCGCGGCGATGCCGGCGGCCGCCGCCAGCAGGGCTCTGCGCCTCATGCGGGGGTTTTCCTTTCTCTGCATCCCACGTCGCGGCACCGGCGGGCCGGGCGGCGGCGGTCGCGCCGCCGGGGGTCGCCCGAGACGGCGGACACGGTGGGATCGGGGGGTGATGAGAGAAATGAAGGAATTACGGGAGATCGGGCCAATTGGGCGATCTGCCGGAAACGCTAGGACCGCCGCCTCGGGTTGAACATCCGTAGCGGCATCCGTAGCGATACCGAAAAGCCGTCAAACCCGAAGTGAGCCGCCATCCGGTCCTCCCGAGGGGACCGTCGCCTTCAGGCGACGGGGGAATCGGGAGCCGATCAGGCGCGCTGGTCGTTTTCCTCCCAGCAGGCCACGCTGCGGCGTCTGGACAAGGCGTTCGGAGCGTTCTTCGACCGGGTCAAGAAAGGCGCGCCCCC
>NZ_BOOU01000083.1 GCF_016863395.1 Sphaerisporangium rufum
CCCCGGGGTCCGGCCGCTCGCCACCCGGCGAGGCGGTCCGGTGGCCCGGAAATTGGCCTGTGGATTGGACCTTTCTCTGGACCGGTGAAGTTGGCACATTGGACGGGTCGGGTGCGGGCCCGCCGGCCGGTGAGCCCGACCCGCCCCGGCCCGCCGCCCGGCGGGCCCGGCGACACGTGGCCGGTGGCGGCCGGTGAAGGCTGGTGGAGCTTCATGATCAGGCAGGATGTCGCCGAACCGGTCGCCCGATCGACCCCCGAACCGTTGACCGAACCGGCCGCCGAGCCGCTCGCCCGATCGACCCCCGAACCGTTGACCGAACTGGCCACCGAGCCGCTCGCCCGATCGACCCCCGAACCGTTGACCGAACCGGCCACCGAGCCGCTCGCCCGATCGACCCCCGAACCGGTGACCCAACCGGGCACCCGGTCGATCGCCGAACCGGCCGGCGAACCGTTCGCGACGCCGGTCGTTCGGTCGACCACCGAACCGTTCGCGGAGCCGGTCGCCCGATCGACCGCCGAGCCGGTCGCCGGCCCGCGCCGGCCGGTGGCGCCCGGACCGGCGGTCCCGGCGGCCGGCGGGACGCCCGCCCTGGCCTCCCGGCTGGACCGGGCCGACAGCGAGGTCATCGCCGCGTTCGCCGGCTGGGCCGCCGGCACCGGCCCGCTGCACCGCCGGCTGGCGACCGGCATCCGCCGGGCCATCGAGAACGGCGCACTGCTGCCCGGCGAGCGGCTGCCGGCCGAGCGGCGGCTGGCGGGCGCGTTACGGCTCAGCCGCACCACCGTCGTCACCGCGTACGAGACCCTGCGCGGCGCCGGCCTTATCGAGAGCCGCCAGGGGAGCGGCACCCGGGTCGCCGACGGGCCGCCGCCCCGCCCGGCCCGGCTGGCCGGGCGGATCCCCGGCGGCAGCGCCACCGAGATCTTCGAGCACCTCATCGACGGGCCGAGCGAGCTGATCTCGCTGTCCTGCTCGGCCGAGGGGGCGGTGCCCGAACTGCGCACCGCGCTGCGCGAGCTGGCCCGCGGCGACCTCACCGCGCTGCTCGCCGACCCCGGCTACCACCCGGCGGGCCTGCCGGAACTCCGCGACGAGATCGCCGCGCACCTCACCCGCGGCGGCCTGCCCACCGCCCCCGGCCAGATCCTGGTCACCACCGGCGCCCAGCAGGCGCTCGTCCTGGTCGCCGAGCTCTACCTGCGCCCCGGCCTGGCCGTGCTCGCCGAGACGCCGAGCTGGCCGTCCTCGCTGGACATCTTCCGGTCCCGGCACGCCGGCATCCGCACCGTGCCGCTGGACGGCGAGGGCGCCGACGCGGTCGCCGTGGCCGCGGCGCTGGCCGCCGCACCGCCCGCCCTGATCCACCTGATGCCGACCTATCACAACCCCACCGGCGTGCTGATGTCGGCGGCGCGCCGCCGCCGGATCGCGGAGATCGCCGCCCGGCACGACGTCCCGATCATGGAGGACAACGCCTACGACGCGCACACCGCCGGCGATGGGATCCCGGCCCCGCTGGCCGCGTACGCGCCGCGCGGCGCCGAGGTGCTGTCGGTCGGCTCGCTGGCCAAGAGCGTGTGGGCCGGCCTGCGGATCGGCTGGGTACGCGGCCCGGCCGGCGTCATCGGCAGGCTGGCCCGCCGCAAGGCCCTGGCCGACGTCGGCAGCCCGGTCCTGGACCAGGCGCTGGCCGCCCGGCTGCTCCCGCGGCTGCCCGAGATCGGCGCCGCTCAGGCCCCGGCCCGCGAAACGCGGCTCGACCTGGTAGAACGGCTGCTGCGCGACCGCATCCCCGGCTGGCGGTGGCGCCGCCCGGACGGCGGCACCGGCCTGTGGGTCGAGCTGCCCGGCGTGCGCGCCGCGGAGTTCGCCCAGGTGGCGCTCCGGCACGGCGTCGAGGTGGTGCCCGGCGGCACCACCGATCCGCACGGCGGCCACCAGAACTTCATCCGGGTGCCCTACACGTTCCCGCCCGAGGTCATCGGCCGGCTGGTGGACCGGCTGGCCGCCGCCTGGGTGGAGATCTCCCGGCACGGCCCCATCGACCCTGGCCCCGACGCCCTGATCCGCTGACCGCGAACCGTCCCCCGGTCACCGGCCGCGCAGGCCGAGGGCCAGGCCGGCCGCGACGATGGCGGTCCCGGCGAGTTCCGCCACGGCCGGGGTCCCGGTGCCGAGCAGCAGTCCCGCGACGACCGCGCCGGCCGGCAGGAACCCGGAGAACAGCCCGGCGCGGTCGGCGCCCAGCCGGTGCAGCGCGTCGTACCAGCAGAAGAACGCGAACGCGGTGACCACCAGGGCCAGGTAGCCGAGCGCCGCGGCCTCCGCCACCGCCGGCACCCGCAGTGCGGCGGGGCCGTCGGCCGCGTACCCCATGGCGAGCAGCAGCGGCACCGCCGCGACCGTCGTGTACGCCGCCACCCGGACCGCGCCCAGCCGGGGGAGCAGCGGGACGGCGAGCAGCGAGAACGCCACCTCGCACCCCAGCGCGCCGGCGGCGAGCAGCAGCCCGAGCGGCGAGCCGCCGCCGAACCCGGCGGCCACCGCCGCGCCGGCCGCGACCACCCCGGCGGCCAGGACGACCCGCGGGGACGGGCGCCGCCGCTCCAGCAGCGGCCCGGCCAGCGCCAGCACCACCGGCACCGCCGCGACCACGGTGCCGACCGCCGCCGGGTCGGCGTGCCGGGTGGACTCCACGACGAACGCGTTGAACGCCGCCAGGCCGGTCCCGGCCAGCAGGACGACCAGCGCGAGCTCCCGGCCGCCGAGCCGCAGGTGCGGCAGCCGCCGGGCCCGCATCACCGCCAGCAGCACCAGCGCGCCCAGCGCGTACCGCAGCGCCTGCCCGCCGTACAGCGGGTAGCGGTGCAGCACCGGGGCGACCGCGGTCAGCGTGCCCACGCAGAACATCGCGGTCGCCGCCGCGACCGCTCCGCGCCACCGATCCCATGCTCCGGCCGCCGGCACCGCGCCCGGCGCGGTCGCGCGCGCCGGGCGCCGCCAGGGCAGGGTCACCGGCATGCGGCCTCCTCTTCGTCCAGGTCATCGCACCCTTCGCCGATCATGCTGGCAGCGCGGCACCGGCCGGGACAGGGCCACCCGCGGCGGGATTGGCCTCCCTTTCCGGTCCGGTTTGCCGTCGAGGCGGCCGGGTAACCGGCCGGGCATGGGAGAGCAGCAGACACCACCTGGCCAGACGCAGTCATATCCCGGGCACACCGGGAAGATGGACCCCGAACCCCGCGACGAGATGCGCGACTACACCGGCCGTGACCTGCTCGCCGGCAAGCGCGCCCTGATCACCGGCGGTGACTCCGGCATCGGCCGCGCCGTCGCGGTCGCCTTCGCCAAGGAGGGCGCCGACGTCGCCATCGCCTACCTGTCCGAGCACGACGACGCCGAGCACACCCGCAAGCTGGTCGAGCAGGAGGGGCGCCGCTGCGTGACCATCCCCGGCGACCTGGCCTCCGTGGAGCAGTGCGAGCGCGTCGTGCGGGAGACCGTCGAGCAGCTCGGCGGGCTGGACGTGCTGGTCAACAACGTGGCCACCCAGTCGCCGGTCGACTCGCTGGAGGAACTGGACGACGAGCAGTGGACGCGGACGTTCGACGTCAACATCCACAGCTACTACCGGGTCACTCGGGCCGCGCTGCGGCACCTGCCGCGCGGCGGGGCCATCGTGAACACCTCCTCGATCAACGGGCTGCGCGGCAACAAGACGCTGATCGACTACTCGGCGACCAAGGGCGCCATCAACGCGCTCACCTACTCGCTGGCCCAGACGCTGGTGGACCGCGGCATCCGGGTCAACGCGGTCGCCCCCGGCCCGGTGTGGACGCCGCTCATCCCGGCCACCTTCCCGGATGCCAAGGTGGAGGAGTTCGGCGCCCAGGTCCCGATGGGCCGGCCGGCCCACCCCGACGAGATCGCCCCGTCGTACGTCTTCTTCGCCGCCGAGCGGCTGTCCTCGTACTACACCGGCGAGGTCCTCGCTCCCATCGGCGGCGAGACCCTCCCCGGCTGAGGTCCGTCGCCGGGGACCCGGTATCCGGGGAGCGCCGGCGGCACCATCACGGCCGGCCGCCGTCCAGGTGCGGGCGGCGGCCGGCCGTCCCGCCCGGACCGCCCGCGGTCGCGCCGCGGAGACGCGAAAAGGGGGGCCGGAGTCGATCCGGCCCCCCTTCCAGGTGTGGCACCGCCGGCCAGGGCGACGTGGTCGCGGGCGTCCACCGGAACCGGTTCCCCGGCGATGGCGTGGTACCTCGTCCGCGGCGGCTCAGAGAATGGGGCGGCTCAGGGGATGGTACGGCTCAGGGGATGGCACGGCCGGTGGCCTCGCCGGGGAGGTAGCCGCCGTCACCCTGGTCGGTGCGGCCGGACCCGCCGTCCGGGTCGTCCTCGTCGGAGGGCACCCACTCCACTCCGGCGCCCACGTGTCCCGCCGACGGCGGCGGGGCGCGCTCCGGAAGCGGGCCGTCGTCCTCGGGGACGCCACCCTGCACCGGCCCCCGCGCGCGGCGGCCGGCGTCGGGGTTGTCGCGCGGCCCGGCGACCTCGTCCGGGACCGGGCGCGGGCTCGGCCCGGCGGTCTCCACGTGCCCCTCGATCTCGTCGGTCCGGGCGCCGACCGCCTTTTCGTCCGAGCCGGCGCTCTCCGGCCACTCGTCGTCGCGCCCGGTGACGTACCCCATCTCGCTGGACCAGCCGCCCTTGGGGGCCGCGTCGTCCCGCGGGTCGCCGCCCGGGTGGGCGTTGGACCCGCGCGTCGACGCCGGGCCGATGTCCCCGCCCATGTCGTGCAGGCCCGCGTCGAAGGTCGTGCCCTCGCGCCGCCGCCGCTCCCTGTCGCGGTCGTCGTCCGATCCGGTCATGGTGCCTCCCGCAGCTCTCGTCCGTTCCGTCGTGGCCGGCCGGCCCTCACTCCGGCTCCACCCGCATGGCGGCCTCCTCGGCGGTGTAGCCGCCGCCGTCCGGGCCGACCTCCCGGGCGACCAGGTCCGGCTCGGTGTCGGTCCGGACGCCCTCGTCCGGGTCCACCAGCCGGCCCGCCGGGCGCGGGTCGTCCCACACGGTGCCGGAAGGCTCCTCCGGCTGGGCCGCCCAGCCGTCGGCCACGTCGTCGTCCGGCTGCGGGCCGGTGTCCAGATCGGCACCGACACCCAGCCCGTTCTCGGCGTCCTCGCCGGTCCCGGCGCCGTAGCCCTCAGGGTCGGCGTCCACGTCGGAGACCTCGGCGCCGCCGGTGGCATCGGAGGCCGGGCGCGGGGGCTCCGCCACCCCGAAGACCGGCTCCTCCTCGGGGACCTCCCGCCGGAGGCGGCCCTCCAGCGGCTCGCCCTGGATCTGCTCCTC
Source organism: Sphaerisporangium rufum (assembly GCF_016863395.1). GTDB lineage: Bacteria > Actinomycetota > Actinomycetes > Streptosporangiales > Streptosporangiaceae > Sphaerisporangium > Sphaerisporangium rufum. Next base: position 5,359 of record NZ_BOOU01000083.1, read on the forward strand.
GACCGTCGTGCCGAAGTCGTCCACCGCGACCGGACGGTCGGCGGGCAGCGGCGCCTCCTGCGGGTCGACCGCCAGCTGCTGCCCGGGCGTGCCGTCCTGCAGGTCGGGGATGCCCTCGTCCTCGAACCGGGAGTGCGGGTCGTGCTCGCTCATCGCCGCGTCCTTCCTGTGTATCGGTCCTGCCGGAGGAGCCCCGGATCCCCGCTGCCGGCGACGCCGCGCCTGGCGGGGGTGGGACGCCGTGCGGCGCTTCCCGTCGTCCTCAGGTCCATCCCGCCCTACCCATGCGTCCTGCCCGAAACCTGCCGCTCCCCGGCCGGGTCGCCGCTGGTCGGAGCCGTTCACCTTCCGCGCCACCGTCCAGGCCGCCCGGCCTTTTGCCGGGTTTATGGATGCGGCTTTGATCACCATTGCGTGGTCGTCCCTAACGTGACGAGTACGGGCCGGGCGGCGCGGCGTCGATCGCCGCCCGGCCCGCCCCGGCCGCGGCGCCGGGCCGCCGCCGGTCATGTCCGAGGAGCGCACGGTGGAAACTCGAGAAGACATCATCTCCGTGCTGGTCACCGACCACCGGGACGCCGAGGAGGTCTTCGGCCGGCTGGAGGTCCTCCAGGCGGCCGGCGACGGCGAGGCGAAGGCGCTGGCCGAGCGGATGCTCGCCGGGCTGGCCCGCCACGCGGCGGCCGAACGCGAGCACCTCTATCCGGCCGTCCGGCAGCACGTGGCCGGCGCCGGTCCGCTGGTCGACCAGGAACTCATCGGGCACGCCGAGATCGAGCGGACCATGAAACGCCTGGCGCGCCTGTCCCCGTCGGACGCCGACTTCTGGCCCGCCCTGGGGCTGCTGATGACCCAGGTCCGCGAGCACGTCCGCGGGCAGGAGAGCGACCTGTTCCCGCGGCTGCGCGCCGCCTGCCCGCAGGAGCGGCTGGCGGAGCTGGGCGCCAAGGCGCGCCGGACCCAGCAGGCGGCGCCGTCCCGGGTGCGGCCGGCCCCCCAGGAGCGTCCGGAGGCCCGCCCGGCGACCGGTCCGGCCACCGGGCCGCTGGACCGGGTCCGTGCCTTCTTCGGCCGGCGCGGCAAACATCACGCCTGACCGCCGGACCCGCCCCACCTGGGGTGGCGGCCCGGAACCGTGATCGACACGGGGACCGGCGCGGCCGAGTCGGCACGATCTACCGGTGTGGTCTGGTGGAATAGCGTGTTGTGAGTGGTCGGACCTACCGCCTGGTGCGCACGGGAGCCGGGGGGCACGCGATGCCTCCGGTCCTGGACGAGCACCAGCGCGCGGTGGTGCGCCACGAAGGCGGGCCGCTGCTGGTGCTGGCCGGGCCGGGCACCGGAAAGACCACCACGATCGTCGAGAGCGTCGTCGACCGGGTCGAGCGGCGCGGCACCGACCCCGAGCGGGTGCTGGTGCTCACCTTCAGCCGCAAGGCGGCCGAGGAGCTGCGCGAGCGTATCACCGCGCGCATGCGCCGCACCACGCGCACGCCGCTGGCCCTCACCTTCCACAGCTACGCCTACGCCCTGCTCCGCCGCGAGGCGGTGCTGGCCGGTGACCAGCCGCCCCGGCTGCTCACCGGACCCGAGCAGCTGCTGGAGATCCGCCGCCTGCTGCACGGCGAGCTGGAGGACGGCGCGCCGGGGTGGCCGCCGCAGCTGCGCGAGGCGCTGAAGACCCGCGGGTTCGCCGAGGAGCTGCGCGACCTGCTGGCCCGGGCCGCCGAGCGGGGCCTGTCCGGCGACGACCTGGTCGCCCTCGGCCGCGAGCACGGCCGGCCCGACTGGCTGGCCGCCGGCCGGTTCGCCCACCGGTACGCCGACCGGTTCGACCTCGACCCCTCGCCCGCGCTCGACTACGCCGACCTGATCGGCGCCGCCGCCGGGCTGCTCTGCGACGAGCAGGTGCGCCGCCGCGAGCGCGCCGCCTACGACGCGGTCTTCGTGGACGAGTACCAGGACACCGACCCGGCGCAGGAGGCCCTGCTGCGCCACCTGGCCGGGGACGGCCGCGACCTGGTGGCGGTCGGCGACCCCGACCAGTCGATCTACGGCTTCCGGGGTGCGGACGTGCGCGGCATCCTGCACTTCCCGCAGCGGTTCCGCACCTCCGCCGGCCACCCGGCGCCGGTCGTCCCGCTGCGGATCTGCCGGCGGGCCGGCGCGGGCCTGCTGGCCGCCACCCGCCGGGTCGCCGCCCGGCTGCCGGTCCCGCCCTCCGTGCCCGGCGCCGGCCGGTCCGAGGGGCACCGCGAGCTGCTGCCCGCGGCCGGGCTGCCCGATGGCGAGGTCCGGGTGCTGCTCGCCGACAGCGAGAACCAGGAGGCCGCGGTGGTGGCCGACACGCTGCGCCGGGCGCACCTGCTGGACGGGGTGCCCTGGTCGCGGATGGCGGTGCTGGTCCGCTCGGCCGGCCGCCAAGTCCCCATGCTGCGCCGCGCGCTGGTCACCGCGGGCGTCCCGGTGACCGTGGACGGCGACGATCGGCCGCTGATCGAGCAGCCCGGGGTCCGCACCCTGATCACGCTGCTGCGGGTGGCGCTGCACCCCGCCCTGCTGGACGTGGCGACGGCCGAGGAGCTGCTCACCGGGCCGGTCGGCGGCACCGACGCGGTCGGCGTGCGCCGGCTGCGCCGCGCGCTGCGGGTCGCCGAGCTGACCGCCGCCGCCGTGGCCGCCGACGACGGCACGCTGCCGATGCCGCCGCGCTCCTCCGACCGGCTGCTGGTGGCCGCGGTGCGCGACGCGCGCGAGCTGGTCCCGGTGGAGGAACACGTCGCCGCGCCGGCCGCCCGGGTCGCCGCGCTGCTCGGCGTCGCCCGCGAGTCGGTGGACCGCGGCGACACCCCCGAAGAGGCGCTGTGGGCGGTCTGGCAGGCGTCCGGGCTGGCCGAGCGCTGGACGGACGCGAGCCTGGCCGGCGGGGTCCGCGGCGCCCAGGCCGACCGGGACCTGGACGCGGTGGTCGCGCTGTTCGACCAGGCCGCCCGGTTCGCCGACCGGCTGCCGCACGCGGGCGTCGAGGTGTTCGTCGCCGACCTGGCCGCCCAGGAGATCGCCGCCAACACGCTGGCCGAACGCGCCCCGGAGGGGGAGACGGTGCGCGTGCTGACCGCGCACCGCGCCAAGGGGCTGGAATGGGACGTGGTGGTCGCGGCCGGGGTGCAGGAGGGCACCTGGCCCGACCTGCGGCTGCGCGGCTCGCTGCTCGGCGTGGACGACCTGGTCGAGCTGGCCGCCGGCGCGGCGCCCGCCGCCGGGGACGCCGCGGCCGCCTCGCTCGCCTCCAAGCTGCTCGCCGAGGAGCGGCGGCTGTTCTACGTGGCCGCCACCCGGGCCCGCCGCCTGCTGGTGGTCACCGCGGTCGGCGGCGAGGACACCGACGAGCGGCCGTCCCGGTTCCTGACCGAGCTGCTGCCCGGCGCCGCCGAGGACGCCGCCATCGACGAGCGGTCCCGCTGGCTGAGCATGTCCGCGCTGGTGGCCGACCTGCGCGCCGCGGTGTGCGACCCGGCGCGGCCCGAGCGGATGCGCCGGGCCGCCGCCGGCCACCTGGCCCGGCTGGCCGAGGCCGGCGTGCCCGGGGCGCACCCCGACGAGTGGTACGCCCTCACGTCCATCTCCGACGACCGGCCGCTGAGCTGGCCGGAGGACATCGTGCGGGTGTCGCCATCGGCGGTGGAGAGCTTCACCAAGTGCGGGTTGCGCTGGCTGCTGGAGACCGCCGTCGGCGCCTCGGGCACCGACATGTCCCGCAGCCTGGGCAGCGTCATCCACGCCATCGCGGTGCTCGCGGTCGCCGGCCAGGAGGGCGACGCGCTGGGCAAGCGGCTGGACGAGATCTGGGACGGCCTGGACTTCGGCGGCGTCTGGTTCAACCGCAAGCAGCGCAAGGTCGCCGAGGAGATGGTGGCCCGGTTCCTGGCCTGGCACCAGGAGAACGACCGCGAGCTGGTCGCCGTCGAGGAGGCGTTCGCCGCGACCGTCTCCGAGGGCGTGCAGATCCGCGGCCGGGTGGACCGGGTGGAGCGGGACGTCGCCGGCCGCGCGGTCATCATCGACATCAAGACCGGCACCGCCAAACCGGCCGACACCGAGCTCGCCCGCCACCCCCAGCTCGGCGTGTACCAGCTCGCCACCCTGCTCGGCGCGTTCGACCGGCACGGGCTGACCAGCCCGGGCGGCGCCGCGCTGGTCCAGGTCGGCAAGGCGGCGGGCAAGGCGGCCACGGCCAAGGAGCAGCGCCAGGGCGCGCTCGGCGAGGACGCCGAGCCCGGCTGGGCGCGGGAGCTGGTGGACACCGTGGCCACCGGCATGGCCGCCGGCGTGTTCACCGCCCAGGTCAACGACGGCTGCCGCACCTGCGCCGCCAAGGCCAGCTGCCCGGTCAACGACAACGGGGGCCAGGTGTGCTGACCACCGGACGGACCACCCGGCCGGGTGCGGGCGGCCCCGGAAGTGCCGGGCGCGGGCGTCCGGCGACCGGCGGCGGGACGCCCGCGCCGGGCCGGAGTCGTACCGGTGGCCCGGCCGGCGCCGGGACGCCGCGGGCGATCGGGGCGCGCGGATGCTAGGCGCGCCCGACGCCGGCGCCGGGACGGCGCCTCCCGCCGGGGCGGCCCGGCCGGCGCCGCTGGGCGCCGCCGAGCTGGCCGGCCGGCTCGGCATCCCGCCGCCGACCGCCGAGCAGGCGGCGGTCATCGAGGCGCCGCTCGGGCCGATGGTGGTGGTCGCCGGCGCCGGCTCCGGCAAGAGCGAGACCATGGCCGGCCGGGTCGTCTGGCTGGTCGCCAACGGCCTGGTCCGCCCCGAGCGGGTGCTCGGCCTGACGTTCACCCGCAAGGCGGCCGCCGAGCTGGCCGCCCGGGTGCGCAAGCGGCTCACCCGGCTCATCGAGGTCGGGCTCGCCCCGGCCGAGTTGCTGGACACCGAGCCCACCGTCTCCACCTACCACGCCTACGCCGCGCGGCTGCTCACCGACCACGCGCTGCGCGAGGCGCTGGAGCCGACCATGCGGCTGATCAGCCCGGCCGTCGCCTGGCAGCTCGCCGCCCGGGTGGTCGGCCGGTACGACGGGCCGATGGACCGGGTTGAGCTGGCCCCGCCGTCGGTCACCGCCGCGGTCATCGAGCTGGCCGGGGAGCTGGCCGAGCACCTGCGCACCCCCGACGAGGTGCGGCAGCTCGGCCACTGGCTGGACGAGCGCTTCGCCCGGCTCGGCGGCCGGCCGGTCCTGGCCCAGCAGCGGCCGCTGCGCACCCAGGACGTCCGCGAGCAGTTCCTGCCGCTGGTGGAGGCCTACGGCCGGTTGAAGCGCAGCCGCGAGGTCATCGACCACGGCGACCAGATGGCGCTGGCCGCCCGGATCGCCGACCGGCATCCGGAGGTCGGCGCCATCGAACGCGGCCGGTTCTCCGTCGTGCTGCTGGACGAGTACCAGGACACCAGCCACGCGCAGCTCGTCCTGCTGCGCGCCCTGTTCGGCGGCGGCCACCCGGTGACCGCGGTCGGCGACCCCTGCCAGTCCATCTACGGCTGGCGCGGCGCATCCTCGGGCAACCTGAAGCGGTTCGTCGGCGACTTCCCGGCGGCCGACGGCTCGCCCGCCCCCGTCCGCCGCCTGTCGGTGAGCTTCCGCAACGGCGAGAAGATCCTCGACGTCGCGGCCCGGGTGCAGGTGCCGCTGCGCGCCGAGGCCGGCGAGGTGCCCGTGCTGACCGCCGGCGCCGGCCGGGTGGCGCGCGGCCGGGTGCGCTGCGCGTTCCACGAGACCGCCGAGGACGAGGCGGCGTGGATCGCCGACGGCGTGGCCGGGCTGCTCGGCCGGGAGGTCGCCCCGGACGGCCTGCCGTGGGGCGAGGGCGAGCGGGACAAGGTCCGCGAGAAGGTCAGGGCGGCGGGCGCCTGGGGCGGCCCGGCGGCGCTGCAGCCGCAGGACGTGGCGATCCTGGCCCGCAAGCGTGCCCAGTTCCCGGCGCTGCGCCGGGCGCTGACCGCCCGCGGCGTGCCGGTCGAGGTGGTCGGCCTCGGCGGCCTGCTCACCGTGCCGGAGGTCGCCGACATCGTCGCGACCCTGCGGGTGCTGTACGAGCCGACGGCCGGCGACGCGCTGGTCCGGCTGCTGGCCGGGCCGCGCTGGCGCATCGGCCCGGCCGACCTGAAGGTGCTCGGCGACCTGGCCCGGGAGCTGACGGTCGCGACCCGTGGCGGGCCGCGGACCGCCGACCCGCTGGAGCAGGTCGTCGCGGACATGGCCGAGGAGCGCGGCAGCCTGGTCGACGCGCTGGACGAGCTGCCCGAGCGGCCGGAGTGGCTGGCGGGTTTCTCCACGCTCGCCCGCGAGCGGCTACCCCGGCTGGCGCAGGAGCTGCGCGTGCTGCGGGCGCACGCCGGCCAGCCGCTGCCCGACCTGATCGGCGAGGTGGAGCGGCGGCTCGGCCTGGACGTCGAGGTGGCCGCGCGCGGCGGGGGCCCGCTGACCGCCCGGGCCGACCTGGACGCCTTCGCCGACGCCGCCTCCCGGTTCGCCGGCGACGCCGAGGACCCGACGCTCGGCGCGTTCCTCGCCTACCTGAAGGCGGCCGAGACCGAGGAGTTCGGCCTGGAGGCCGGCCGGATCGGCGAGACCAACAGCGTCAAGCTGATGACCGTGCACGCCGCCAAGGGGCTGGAGTGGCCGGTCGTGATCGTCCCGGGGCTGTCCCAGGTGACCAGCAAGAAGGGCGGCCTGGCCAGGGGCAGCGTCTTCCCGGCGACCCCGGCGGTCAACTCCCGCTGGACGGAGAACCCGCGCAAGCTGCCCTACCCGCTGCGCGGCGACGGCGCCGACCTGCCGGTGCTGGCCGGCCTTGAGAAGGACGAGCTGGAGGCGTTCGACGAGGCGTGCCGCGAGCGTGACCTGCTGGAGGAGCGGCGGCTCGCCTACGTCGCGGTCACCCGCGCCCACTACCTGCTGATCGCCTCCGGGTACCGCTGGGGGCCGGCCACCCGGCCGCTGTCACCGTCGGACTTCCTGCTGGAGATCCGCGAGGTGTGCGGCGGCGCGGCGGTGTGGGCCCCGGAGATCGCCGAGGGCGCGGGCAACCCGCTGCTGGCCGAGCCGCCCGCCGCCCAGTGGCCGGCCGACCCCGACGACGCGCGCTACGCCGCGATCCGCGGCGGCGCCGACCTGGTCCTGGACGCCCTGGCCGGGGTGGACCCGGCCGGTGGCGAGCTCGCCGAGATCGTCGAGCCGCCGGTCAAGGGCTGGGAGCTGGAGCGGATGCGCGCCTGGACCCGAGACACCGAGCTGCTGCTGCGCGAGCGCGAGCAGGCCCGGCGGCGCGGCCGGGCCGTCGTCGAGCTGCCCGCCCGGCTGACGGTGTCCTCGCTGGTCACCCTGGCCGCCGAGCCGGCCGCGCTGGCCCGGCAGATCCGCCGCCCGCTGCCGCACCGCCCGGCGCCGCTGGCCCGCCGCGGCACCGCCTTCCACCGCTGGCTGGAGGGCCGGTGGGGCCAGCAGCGGCTGATCGACGACCTGGAGCTGCCGGGCGCCGCCGGCGACCTGTCGGAGACCGACCTGCAGCTCGCCGAGCTGCGGGACCGGTTCGAGGAGAGCACCTGGGCCCGGCTGCGGCCGGTCGACCTGGAGGTGCCGTTCGAGACGATGATCGGCGACCGGCTGGTCCGCGGCCGGATGGACGCCGTCTTCGCCGAGGGCGACGGATACGTGGTGGTCGACTGGAAGACCGGCGAGCGCCCCCGCGGCGCCGCCGCCCGCGCGGCGGGCGTCCAGCTGGCCGCCTACCGGCTGGCCTGGGCCGAGCTGGCCGGCGTCCCGGCGGACAAGGTCGGCGCCGCCTTCCACTACGTCCGCGCCAACCAGACCGTCCGCCCGGTCGACCTGCTCGACGCCTCCGGCCTGCGCGGCCTCATCTACTCCGTCCCCGAGACCTACTGATCCCGCTCCCGGCCCGCCGCCTTCGAAGCGGCGGACGATCACGGAACCCTGCCGCATGAATCGCGGAAGACCAGCTGGTGAATCGCGGAAGAAGTCAGATCAGAAAAGAGGATTCAGCTGCGGAGAATGCGGAACCATCTCGTAGGATCGCAGCATGGACCGCGAACTCACCGGACTGGCGCACCGCCACCTCACCGGTGTGATCAAGGAGCGGCTGGCGGAGGAGCCGGTGCTCGTCCTCAACGGTCCGCGCACGGTCGGGAAGAGCACCTTGCTCGCCGAACTGGCCCGCGACTTCGGCCGCCGGGTCCTCGACTGCGATGATCCCGCGACCCGGGCGGCTGTACGCAACGACCCGGGAAGGTTCATCGCCGGCCCCGACCCGGTCCTGATCGATGAGTACCAGCACGTGCCGGACCTCCTGCACGCCATCAAGGCCGAGTTGAACCGTGACCTGCGGCCCGGCAGGTACGTGCTGGCCGGCTCGACCCGTTACTCGACGCTGCCGGAGGCGGGGCAGGCTCTCACCGGGCGCGTCGACGTGATCCCGGTGCTGCCGTTGTCCCAAGGAGAGATCGACGGCAGGCCGGGCGGGCTCGTGCGGCGGCTGCTCGAAGGCGCACCGCCGCCGCCCGGATCCCAGCCGTCGGCGACGACCCGTGACGACTACGCCCGGCGGGTCGTCGCCGGCGGCATGCCCATCGCGCTGCGCCGGCCACCGGGACGGTCCCGGTCACGATGGTTCGCCAACTACGTGGATCTGGTCCTGGACCGCGATGTCCTGGAGATCACCAGGATCCGCCAGCGTGAGGTGCTGCCGCGCCTGCTCCGCCAGCTCGCCGCCCGGTCCGCGCAGGTGCTCAACATCGCGGCGGTGGCGCAAACGGTCGGTATGGAGAAGAGCACCGCCGAGAACTACATCCGCCTGCTGGAGGCGGTGTTCATGGTTCAGCGGATTCCGGCCTGGGGGACGACGTTGGGGTCCCGGGTGGCCCGCCACCCCAAGATCCACCTGGTGGACTCCGGAGTGATGGCGTGGCTGCTCGGCCTGTCGCCAGAGAAGATCGCTCAAGGTGATCCGGCGGTGTTGAGCGAGTACGGCCACCTGGTGGAGACGTTCGCGGTGGGGGAGATCCTCAAGCAGGTCAGCTGGTGGGACGGCCCGGTGACGGTGGGACACTTCCGAACCGTGGCCGGAGAAGAGATCGACCTGGTGCTGGAACGCGACGATGGCCAGGTCATCGCCTTCGAGGTGAAGGCGGGATCCCGGATTCACGGCGAGGATCTGCGCGGTTTCCGGGCGCTCAAGGAGCGATTGGGGGACCGCATGCGGATGGGCGTCATGCTCTACACCGGTGACTACGCTTACACCCACGAGGATGGTGTCACCGTCCTGCCCCTCGACACCCTGTGGACCGAAGCATGACCGCCTTCTTGGACGCCGACCCGGACGGCCCGCCGGCCGACCGCGGTGAGCCGGAGCGGATCCGGCTCACCGCCTGCCGGCCCGCCCGCCCGCCCGTGCGGCCGGCCCGGCAGGCGGCGGATCGCGGGCGACGGCCGCGATGACCGCGAGACGGCCATGCCGGTCTACGGGTTCGCCCGCGTTTTCAGCACCAGGCCGCGGGGGCCCGCCGCGTGGGCGGGATCCCAGCAGCGGGCGGGGTGGCGGGCGTCGTAGGCGAGGGCGGCCAGGGCCAGTGCCGGGCCCCAGACGAGGAAGGCCAGCGGCGGCAGCGCCCACAGGGGGTTCATCTGGTAGCCATCGACCACCATGCCGCCGGCGAAGAACTCCGGCAGGCCGCGGGACATGGACAGGCCGAACGCCGTCACGCCGACCGAGACGAGCCCGGCGCAGCCGACGGGGAAGGCGGGCGGCACCCGGCGGCCGGCGAGCCAGGGGATCCAGCGGGGGAAGATCTCGCCCCACGGCCGGATCAGGCCGACGGTCAGGATCGAGCCGCCGATGGCGAGGCCGGCCAGCACCAGCTCCATGATCATCGTGCCGTGGCCCGGATTGTTGGCGTTGATGGTGTCGAGGAACTCCGCCGGCACGCCGATCGGCACGCCGAACGCCCAGCCGATCCGGCTCGCCGCGTAAACCCACGGCGCGGCGATCGCCAGGTACGTCACCGGCCGGCCCCACCGCACGGCCCAGGCGCCGGGCGCGCCGGCGCCGTGCCGCCGTCCCGGGCCGTGCCCGCAGGCGGCGCAGGCGCCGCGGGTGGCCCGCGCGTAGCCGAGCGTCGCGGCCGCCCAGACCAGGCCGCCGACCAGCAGGACCAGGAAGTTCAGCGTCGGCGGGTCCGGCGGCCGGAAGAACGCGATGAAGCCGAGCGGCGGCAGGTACTTGATGGCCCGGGACTCCGGCAGCACCACGGCCAGCAGCGCGGCCAGCGTCCAGCCGAAGACCAGCAGGACCGGCCGCGGCCGGCGGACTCGGCGGGACATCGCCCAGCCCGCCGCCACTCCGGCCAGGCCGAGCGCCACGGTGACCGGTCCCAGCACCGGGGCGGTCGCCCCGGCCAGCAGCGCGCCGTCGTCGGCGGCCCGCGGATCGCCCGTGCCGAACGGGAACCACGCCCCGCCGGCCCACCAGTACAGGCCGAGCAGCGTGTAGACCGCCGCCCATCCGATCGCCGCGTACGCCGGCCAGCTCGTCCGGCGCCCGGGAATCCTCATCCGTCCGCTCCTCGGGGTGTGACGTCCGGCGCGCACCGCCGGAGCCAGCCCAGCATCGCCCGCCCGCCCGCCTGGCGGCCCCCCGCGCAGAGGGATCACCTTCCCCCGTACCGGGGAGCCGGCGGCGGCCCGGCGCGCCGGAACTCACGTGAAGGGGACGCTCGCCGGAGTTGTCAGGAACCGCCTGACGGATCAGGCTGCCGGGCATCCTGGCAGGAATCACCTGACCAACCGACCCGGGAGGACCATATGCCGGCCCCGTCGCTCGCCGACCAGGAGATCTACTGCTCGTTCTGCACGAAGCCCAAGACCGACGTGGCCGAGATGATCGCCGGGGCCGGTGTGCACATCTGCGACGAGTGCGTGGGCTGTGCGGCAGCATCCTTGACATCCCGGCACAGCCCGCGACCGGCGCGGAGATCCCCGGGCCGTACACCATGACCGGCGAGGAGATCCTCGAGTTCCTGCCGCGCGTCGCCGCCGTCGGCGCCCAGGTCGAGGCCAACCTGCGGGGCTGGGTGCAGCGGTTGCGGGACCGGCGGGTCACCTGGGCCAGGATCGGCGCCGCGCTGGGCATGACCCGCCAGTCCACCTGGGAGCGATTCTCCGGCGAGGAATGACCCGGTTCTCGCCCGCCTCCACGGGCGTATGCACGGCGCGCGAATGACCTGACCGGTCCGGCTCGATCGGCTTCAGGGGGGCGGGCGGCATGGTTGCCACGCCATGCCGTTTCGCGGGCGGGATCGGTGGTCATCGACCCGACCGTCGGTTACAGTTATTGCAGATAACCGACCTCTTGGAGACGATCATGCCCCGAACCAGCGTCCTAGCCCGTGTCACCCAGGTGGCGGCGGAGGAAGGCGATCGGGCGCTTCTCGCGCACGTCTCGGAGAGCTCGGTCGCTTCCTCCGAACTCGTGCTCCGCGTTGCGGATGGGGAAGATGTCGTGCTGCCGGAAGCGCTCCTCCGCCTGGTGTTCGCCGCTGCGCATGACCTCGCCAAAGGCGAGGCGATCCTCGCCATTCCGGTCGAGACCTGGCTGACTCCGAACGAGACGGCCCGACTGCTCGGATTGTCCCGGCCTTTCGTCGCTCGCCTGCTGGACGAGGGAGAGATCCCCGCTCGGCGGTTGCCCGACAGCAACCATCGTCAGGTGCGACTATCCGATGTCCTGGAGTTCCAGGCTCGCCGTGAACGGCGCGCCGAAGGCAATCGCAGGATCATGGAACTCGCCGAAGAGGCGAATCTTCCTTATTGATCTCGTGAAGGGTGCCGATCGGTGGCACGGGTCTTCGTCGACACCAACGTCCTGTTTCCGTTCTCGCTGATGGATCTCATGCTCACTCTCACCGAAGACGCGGTGCATACGCTGGTGTGGAGCGATCGCCTGCTCGAGGAATGGGAGCGCGTCATCGTTCGCGCCGGCCACCGCTCGGCCCTGGCCGCAGCGGGCATCACCGCCGAGATACGCCGAGTCTTCGCCGACACCCGGGTAGCCGAAGTGGACTACAAATATGTGCTCGACGAAGTCGATGGCCCGGACCTCGATGATCACCATCATATGGCCGCCGCCATCGCTGGACGTGTTCGGTATCTCGTGACATGGAATCGCACCGATTTCCCGGAATCGACCATGGGTAGCTACCAGATCACTGTCACCGACCCGGATAGCTATCTTTGCCGGTTACGCGAAGAGCATCCTGATGAGCTGGCGGCGGTGCTTGATCGCATGGCGGCACGTAAGCGGCGTCCACCCATGAGTGTTCCTGACCTTGTGGAGGCGCTCCGGCGGGCAGGCGTCCCCCGTTTCGCCGAGCAGGTTCGTTCCGGCCCCCGGTGAGGGTTTCACCGGACGAACGGTGCTCCCGAGGGTGGCGGGATTCACTGGGGGTCGAGGATGAGGGCGCGGTGGGAGTCCTGGAGGCCGGGCGGGAGGGCGTCGAGGGCGAACCAGGCGGCCTCCAGGATCTCCAGGGGATCGACGCGGAGGGTGCCGCCGACCGGTTCGGCGTCGTAGGCCACCTCCAGCCGGAGCCGGAAGCCGCTGCGCAGCCGGACCAGGCCGCGTACCTTCACCTCCAGGCCGGTCTCCTCGCGCACCTCGCGGGCGACCGTCTGCTCGAAGGTCTCGCCCGGTTCGGCGTACCCGGTGGGCAGGCCCCACGGGCGGCTCTCCGGCCAGAACCGGTGCCGCAGCAGCAGCACCCGGCCCTCGGCGTCGCGGACCACGCCGGTCACGCCGACCAGGAAGGTGGCGTGCCGCAGCCGCACGATCCGCCACTGCGCCGTGCCGCTCAACGAATGCCACATCCGGGCGGCGATCCGTTTCACCGGGCCACGCCGGCCGGTCGCGCCGCGGCAGGCACGGGGGCCGGCACGGCGGCCGGCACGGCGGCCGGCACGGAGGTCGGCACGGAGGTCGGTACGGCGGCCGGCATCGCGCCTGGTGCCGGGCCGGCCGGGGAGCCGGTCGTGCCGAGCCGGCCGGCCAGGCGGTCACGCAGCAGGGTGAGCCGGGCGATCTCGGCGTCCAGGGTGGCCAGCCGGCGCTCGGCCACCCCGCCGGGGCTGCTGCAGCCCGGCCCGCCGTACGGCGGCACCAGGCCGGCGAGCGCGTCGAGCCGGTCGGCGCATCCGGCGACGTCCTCCACGGTCAGCCCGTACGACAGCAGCTCGCGCACCACGCGCACCCGGGCCACGTCGGCCGGGCCGTACTCCCGCTGGCCGGTGCCGGTCCGCGCCGGCGGGGGAAGCAGCCCGCGCTGCTCGTAGAACCTCAGGGCCCGGGGGGTGGTGCCCGCTGCCGCCGCCGCCTCGCCGATCCGCACGCCGCCTCCAACGGTCCTACAGTCGAACCACGACCGTACCGAGATGGCGGCCGCCTATCACCTCCGGCAACGCCGCGGGCGCGCTTTCGATGCCCGCAAGCTCGACTCGCGGGAAGGTGATCTGCCCGGCGCGCAGCCACTCGCCGAACCGCGCCGGCCATTCCGCCCGGGTAGCGGGATCACCGGGGTTCGACACGCCGCGCATCTCGATCCGCTTGATGATGAACGGGAAGGTGTCCAGCTCGACCGGCGCGGTCCCGCCGTTCCCGTCCGGGGCGAGCTGCCCGGACAGCGCACCTACCAGGACGAACCGGGCGCCCGGCCGGGCCGCCGCCACCGCGGCCCGGAGCTGCTCGCCGCCCACGTTGTCCAGCAGCACGTCCACCCCGTCCGGCGCAAGCTTCGCCAGCTGCTCGCCGACCGGTCCGGCGCCGCGCACCACCACGGCGTCGTAGCCCAGCTCGGCGACCAGCCGTTCCGCCTTGTCCGCCGACCCGGTGCTGCCGATGACCCGGCCGGCGCCGAGCAGCCGGGCGATCTGCCCGGCCATCGACCCGACCGCCCCCGCGCCGCCGGTGACGAACACGGTGTCACCGGGACGCAGCCGGGCGTCGGTGACCAGCGCCGTGTACGCCGTGGCGCCCTGGGACAGGTGGGCGACCGGATCCGGCAGCGCGTCGCCGAGCGGCACGCACGCCTCGGCGGGCACGGCCGCGTACTCGCGCCAGCCCAGCCAGTGCGAGACCAGGTCCCCCGGACGCAGCTCGCCGCCGGCCGGCGCGGCCACCACCTCGCCGACGGTCGCGGCCGGTAGCGGGTCCCCGGGGTTCACCGGGGGCAGCGGCATGCCCTCGGCGCCGCCGATCAGCGTGCGCAGCGCGGCGGCGACGTGGAAGAACCGGTTGCGGACCAGGACCTCGCCCGCCCCCGGCTCCGGGAGCGGTGTCTCGGCGATGGTGAAATGTTCCGGCCCGGGCAACCCGTCCGGCCGGGCGGCCAGCCGGACCTCACGCGAGACGGACGGCGATGACGACATGAGAGCTCCTTCGCGACGACCGGCCGGCGATGGCCGGCCGCGGAGACGGTAACCCCTGACCCGCACGTCAGAGTCAAGCCCGTGCCATCGCCTGGCGTTCCGGCCATCGGGTCGGAGCACCGGGCGAGTGCTATCGGCTGGCGGGTGGAGGGCGTTCGAGGAGGAGGAGGGAGACGCCGCGCAGCGGCCAGGTCCTGGTCACGGTGAACCGTTCCGCCAGGAGTGTGTCGATCTTGGCGGCCATCGCGGGAGCCACTCCGTCCCGTGATGGCAGCCCGGTTCCCGGGCGGATGGCCCGCCCGAACTGGTTCCGGACGAGCCAGACCCGTTCCCCGGCCGCCTGGCCGGCCCGTCTCTCGGGTGGCATGGTCCCGTAGCGGGCCAGGCCCTGGCGGGCCCAGGGCACCAGGTAGACGATCTGGTCGCCGGTCCGGCGCTGTGCCGAGACGATCTCGGCGGCGGCGCGGTAGCTCATCTGGTGGCCCGGTTCGGTGCGTAGCAGGACCTGCTGCCGGGCGCCGAGCGCCACGGCCACGCCGAGCGCGGCCACCAGGACGGTCCGGGGCACGCGGGCCGCGCCCAGCCCGGCGAGCAGGGCGAAGGCGGGGGCGGCGAACAGGACGTACCTGGAGCTGTAGACCGGGGTGGCCAGGTGGGACACCGCGACCAGGACCGGCGTCGGCAGCACGCCCCAGACGACCAGCCCCGCGATGAAGCGCCGGGGCGGGGGCGCGCCGCGCCGCAGCAGGACCGCCGCCGAGGCCAGCCCGGTCAGGGCGACCGCCCAGCCGAGGAGGACGGCCGGCAGGTTTCCGGGCTCGGGCTGAGACTGCCAGCCGGTGATCGCGCTGCGGAACGGCACGATGTGCTCCCATCCCGGCGCCTTGAGCCAGTTCACCTGTCCCACCTGCCCGGCGGAGGCGGCCGCGACGGCGAGGGTGATCGGAGAACCCAGCGCCAGCCACGGCAGGCAGCGCCGGGAGATGACGAGATGGGCCGGGAGACACAACACCGCGAACAGGTGCGTGCAAGGCAGCAGCATGACGGAGACGACATAGCCCGCCCAGCGTCCCGTCTCCAGCGCCCGATGAAGGCACCAGAAGGAGAGCACGGCGGCGGCGACGGCCATCGTGTACGGCCGGGCCTCCTGCCCGAAGCGGGAGATCGCCGGCAGCAGGAGAAGGGTGACCCCGGCGACCGTGCCCGCGCGGGCACCGCCGAGCCTGCGGCCGAGGTCGGCGAGCAGTACGGTGGCGGCGGCCACCGCCAGGGCGGAGGGCAGCCGCAGCCACCAGTCGGCGGCGCCCGCCCGGGACCACACGTACATGAGCAGGTAGTACGGCAGGAAGACCGCATCACGGGTCTGGATCGTGTTCCACAGCGTGTCCCAGGAAGCCGTGGTCTGCGCGGTGGCGAGCTCGTCGGCCCACATGGACGGGCCCCAGGAGCCGGTGACCGTCAGCGCAAGCGCCAGCATCGGCAGGAGCAAGGGTAATCGCGCCGGGGAGAGGAACCTCCCGGCGAGCCCCCGGCCGGCCGGGCGCTCCCGGCGACGCCGGCGAGGCGGGTCCGCCGGACGAACTTCCAGAGCGGCTAAACCGGCCATCACCGGGTGATCTCGGTCTCAGGCCGCGACCGGCGGCCGGCGGGACCGTGGACGCGGACGGCGTCGACCGGGCGGTCGTGGATCGCCTTGAGCGGTGTTGCGGCATGCGCCGATGACATCCCGTCCCCCTTGCGTCGGGAGGACGGGCGCGCCGCGGAAGCCCGCGCGCACCGCGCACCGTGGCCGGACGCCCCCCAGGACGCGGCCGGCGGTGACGTTCCTCCGCCCGTACGAACCAGATCAGATGCAACGGGACGATCTCGGTCCGGTACTCCGGACACCCCGCCTGGAGATCATATTGGCTGCGCACCAGCGGAGGAGGGAATCGGAGAAAGACGCTTTTGTCGGCTTTTTGAGGGTTATCGGGCGATCTGAGCACTCATGCCCGATCGACCGGGGTGGTGCGGAACCACCGTGCCGGCGACCTACTCGGCCGGCCGCCGGGCGTCCACCTCGATCTCGATCTTCATCCGGGGGTCGGCCAGGCCGCACACCATCATGGTGGCCGCCGGCCGGACCGCGCCGAAGGCCTCGCGCAGCACCGGCCAGCAGGGCTCGAAGTCGTCCCGGTCCGGCAACAGGTACCGCACCCGCACGACGTCGGCGAAGCCGCACCCGGCCTCGGCCAGCGCCGCCCCGATATTGCGCAGGCACTGCCCGGCCTGCTCGACCACGTCATCGGAGATCGTCATGGTGGTGTAGTCGAACCCGGTGGTACCCGACACGTGCACCCGGTCGCCGTCCACCACGGCCCGCGCGTAGCCGATCCGCTCCTCGAACGTGGACCCACTCAAGATCGCCCGCCGCTCCGTCATACCCGCCACGCTAGCGCGCCGCGATCACCGTCGGGCGGCGAGGCCGCCCAGCGGATCCACCGGGATGATAAGGCCCCTACGGGGTGCCGGGAAGGTGGACCGTGGCGAGGAGACCGCCGGCGGGGCGAGGGGCGAGGTCGAGGGTCCCGTGGTGGACGCGGACGATGCTGTGCACGATGGCCAGGCCGAGGCCGACGCCGGCGTGCTCGCCGGTGCGCACGCGTTCGGTACCGCGCTGGAAGGGTTCGGTGAGGGTCGGTATCAACTCTGGCGGGACCGGGCGCCCGGAGTTCTCCACCCGCAGCACGCTGGTGCCGTCGTGCGCCCAGGTGTGGACCGTCACGGTGCCACCGGCCGGGAGGTTATGGACGATGGCGTTCTGCACGAGGTTCGTCACCATCCGCGCGAGGAGTTCGGCGGAGCCGTGCGTCCGGGCCGCGCCGCCGGTGACGGTCAGCGTGATCCGGCGCCGTTCGGCGAAGGGAAGCAGCGTTTCGGCGGTCTCCTCGGCGATCAGGGAGAGGTCAACCCGCTCGCGGGCCAGGTTCGCCCGGTCACCGCGGCTGAGCAGCAGAAGTGCCTCGGTGATGTCGATCGCCCGCTGGTTGACGGTGTGCAGTCGTTCGACGAGCTCGTCCCGGTCCGCGGTCGGGTCCTTGCGGGCGACGTCGAGCAGCGCCCGCGAGATCGCCAGCGGGGTGCGCAGCTCGTGGGAGGCGTTCGCGGCGAACCGCTGCTGCTCGGCGACGTGGGACTCGAGCTGTTCGAGCATCGAGTCGAAGGCGTCGGACAGTTCCCGGAACTCGTCCTGGCGGCCCTGCATGCGGATCCGGTGGGACAGCGAGCCCGTTCCGGTCGTCCGGGCCGCTTCGGTGATCCGGGTCAGTGGCGCGAGCATCCGGCCGGCGAGGATCCAGCCGCCCAGCAGGCCGAACACCAGCAGGCAGGCGAGCGCCTGGGCCGCGCGGGGGAAGAAGGCGCGCTGGAGGTCGGTGCGGTTGGGGACGAACGGCGGAGCCGGCCCCCTGAACCGGCCGCTGGGCGGCCCTTCCGGAAGGAAGCCGCCCTGCCCGGTCAGGTGCACCCCGTCCGGTACGTAGCGCAGCAGGAACACCCAGACCACGGC
This sequence comes from Sphaerisporangium rufum, assembly GCF_016863395.1. Classification (GTDB taxonomy): domain Bacteria; phylum Actinomycetota; class Actinomycetes; order Streptosporangiales; family Streptosporangiaceae; genus Sphaerisporangium; species Sphaerisporangium rufum. Next base: position 23,394 of record NZ_BOOU01000083.1, read on the forward strand.
CAGCAGGAGGGCCCCGGCGAGCATGAGGAACCCGGCGTAGCTGAGCGTGAGCCTCAGCCGGGCGCTGAGCCCCGGACGCCTGTTCATGTTCATGGGTGACGCCAGGGCGGGCGGGGTTCTTCGCCGGAGGCGACGATTCGCCGGAAGATCGCCATGCCGTCCGGGACGCGGTCGCCGGCGACCCCTGCCCGCCGGCGACCGTCCCGGACGGATCCGGCCGGCCGGGACCGGTCCGCCACGGTCGGTACGTGCATGTCCCTCAGTCTGCCCTTGCCGCCGTCGGCACCGGTACGAGACGCGGCCGGTCCGGCGGTACCGCAGCCGTGCGGCGCCACCAGCGGCGCGACGCCAGCCCGAACAGCACCGCGCCGGCGGCGTTGATCAGTACATCGTCGACGGACGACACCCGGTCCAGCCGCAGGACGTACTGCAGGGTCTCGATCACGACCGAGCAGGCCGCCCCGAGGGCGAGGATCCGCGGCACCGAGGCCAGTGCCGCGAAACGCAGCGGCGCGAAGAACCCCAGCGCCGCGAGGACCAGCAGGTTGCCGCCGATCCCGAGCGGCCCCATCGTGGCCAGATCGACCAGCGGGACCAGGCTCAACCGGCCGGGGACGATGCCGGCCCCCGGGCCCGGCATCAGGGTCATCCAGACGAACGGCACCGTCCCGTAGACCATGCCCACCTCGGCCAGCGACTTCCGCCACGCCGAGGTGCCGCCGGCGGCCCGCCGGACCAGCGCCACCGCCGACACCACCAGCGCGGCGGCCGGCAGCCCGGCCAGCATCATGAACAGCACGCCGTTCTCGGTGTCGTAGCAGCCGTGCCACCGGCCGGCCAGGCAGGCCGGTGCGGACATCGTGAGCGGCCGCCGCACGGCGTACATCGCGGCCGCCAGGCCGAGGACCGCCAGGCCGCCGAGGAGGATCCAGCGGGCGCGGCGGGCTGGTGCTGTCAGGTTCATGCCCTCCATTAGAAAAGGGCGGATGTTGCGGCGGCGTATGAAAATCCGGATACGCGCCCAGTGCATCCTCGCCGGCTCGGCGGTGGTGTCTCCCTTTTTCGCGGCGCCCGCCCGATACGCGTGCTGGAAACGCGGCGGATGGGGGCCGTCAGAGCGGCCGGTGCATGACGAGCAGAGCGACGTAGCCGTCGACCGGGTGATGGAAGGCCTCGGGGACGGTGCCCACCACCTGGAAACCGAGCGAGCGGTACAACCCGATCGCGTTCAGGTTGGTCTCCACGACCGCGTTGAACTGGATGGCACGGAAACCCGCCGCCCGGGCCCAGTCCAGCGTGTACTCGACCAGCGCCCGGCCCACCCCGCGTCCGGAATGTTCCGGGTCGACCATGTAGCTGGCGCTCGCCACGTGCGCGCCGTTACCGCTCTGATTGTTGTTCATCTTGGCGGTGCCCAGCACGGCGCCGGAGTCGCCCACCGCGACCACCGTGCGGTTCGGCGCCGCCAGGTACCACCACTCCTTTCCCTGTTCCTGGTCCAGGTCGGCGGGATAGGTGAAGGTGTCGCCGGCCGCGACGATCCGGTGGAAGAACGGCCAGATGGCGGGCCAGTCGGCCGCGGTGGCCTCCCTGATGAGCATCCGCGCATGATGCCGGACGCCCGCCGGCCCCCGCCAGCCGTTTTCCGGCGTCCGATCACCCGTGAGCCGGGACGATGGGGGTGGTCGGGTCGTCGTCCCGGGCCAGGAGCGCCAGCCAGTGCACGGCGCCGGCCACCTGGTCGGTCGGGAACTGGATCTCCGGAGCGTCGGGCGCGGTTCCGGAAACCTGGTAGCTGGTACCCCACAGCTTGGTCCGGACGGTGACCCGGGCCGCGCTCGCCCCGTCCGCCCGATAGACGATCATCTCGGTCGGGTGATAGGCGTGCCGGGGCAGGATGGTCACCGACCCCATGGCCAGGCGCATCCGCAGGAAGATCCGGGAACGCACGCCGGCCGAGTCCAGCCCCCGGTTCAGCCGGCCGAGCAGTTCGGCGTCCTCATGCGCCCGCTTCTCCGAGACGGTCTCGGCGACCGGGCGGGGCTCGGCGGTGGAACCGGACAAGGCCGGCGGGATGTCCGTATTTGAAAGCTGCGATGTGATTCGCGGCACGTTTTCCTGCGGCATGTGAACCCCGTTTCGTCGTCGGTCGTTCATTTGCCACCCAAGCCTGCCGCCCGCGTTCTACGCTGCGTAAGAGCGCGGTCACAATGAGGTGACGCCCGCCTCGTTTCCCGCCATTCCATTCCGTTGCATTCCGTTGCGTGGAGGTCAGGTGCCGCGGCGACCGAACAACCCGGAGTCCTCGCCCGCCGCCCGTTTCGGCTTCGAGCTGCGACGGTTCCGCCAGGAGGCGCGGATGACGCAGGCCGACCTCGGCCGCGAGGTCGGCTACACCGGCGCGGCCATCGGCGCCCTAGAAAGAGGACTCCGCCTGCCCAAGGACAAGCACCTGGTCGAACAATGCGACGCGGCCCTCACCGCCAACGGAGACCTCCTCCAGATCTGGGAGGAATGCCGCTCCGACGGCAACCAGCGCTGGTTCTTCCCCTGGCTGGACGTCGAACAGCAAGCCCGGACGCTCCGCACCTGGCAGCCGAATCTGATACCCGGGCTGCTCCAGACGGCTGACTACGCCCGGGTGGTCATCGAGAGACCAGGAATGTCGGCCGCGGAGATCGAAAAGGCGGTGAAAGCGCGACTCGACCGCCAGTCGATCTTTGCTCGTGACCGCCCTCCCATGATGTGGGCGGTCCTGGACGAGGTGGTGCTCCAGCGGCCGGTCGGTGGCGCCGACGTCATGAAAGACCAGCTCAAGCAACTGCTTACCATGGCCGAACATCCATGTATCACGGTACAGATAGTCCCGTTGTCCGCCGCCTGCACGGCAGGCTTGCTGGGAGGCTTCGTGCTCGCCCAGATGAGAGATGGACGTGAAGTCGTCTATCTCGATTCCGCCGGTAAGGGACAGGTGACTGCTCAGACGAAGGAAGTTCGCGACATTCAGCTTCTGTATGAGGCGATAAAAGCCAACGCGTTACCGCAGAACGAATCACTGCTCAAGATCAAGGAGTGGATGAACAGGTGGACGAGCTGACGAACGTCGAATGGATCAAATCCTCCTACAGTGGCAACAATGGTGGCGACTGCGTCGAGATCGGCTCGCTGGCCGGTGGCGTCGGGGTGCGCGACAGTAAGCGGCCACACGGGCCCACGTTGCGGATCGCCGACGACGAATGGCGGGCGTTCCGAGATGGCCTCAAGCGCGGTGGTCTCGACGGCTCGACGGCCTGACAGTACGACGGCGAGTCACGAATCCGATGGGAAGGCGTTGAAGGATTGGCCGGCCTGATGAACGCGATTTGGATCAAGTCGACGTACAGCGGGGACAACGGCGGTGACTGCGTTGAAGTCGCACTTTCCTCTCATGCGGCAGGCTGGACCAAGTCTTCGCATAGTGGTGACACGGGTGATTGCCTGGAGCTGGCCCGGCTCGGGGGCGTCGTGGCGGTGCGTGACAGCAAGCGGCAGGATGGGCCGGTGCTCTTGATCACCGCTGGCGGGTGGCGGGCGTTCCGGGACGGCCTAAAGGACGGCGGTTTCGGCGGCTCAACAGCCTGACCGCCCCGCCGGCGAGCCGCGCGCCGCGCCCCGGCAGCCAGCCGATCCAGGGCTGCGGCCTTCGGCCGGTCCCGGGCCGGCCGCCATCATGCTCGTGATCCTTCACGCGCCCGCGATCGCCAACGCCGCCGGTTCCGAGGAAGACCACGGCACCAACGAAAAAGCCAACCAGGCAGTAACGGGGCAGAATCCGCACTCTGTCTCGCCGCCGCTGAGAGTGAGACATCGTGGTGGTATGCCACGTCTGCTCCCCCGCCGCTTGAGGCCGACGCGCGTCTTATCCACGGTCCGCTGGCGGCAGCAGCGAGCGGTTCGGCCGGTACGGCTGATGCCGGTCAGTCTGGCCCTGGCCCTCACGCTGGCCTCGGCCGCCGCCGGGGCGGTGCTGCTCATCGCCGCTGCGCTGTCGGCGCTGGGCCCGCTGGATCTGGGCGCCGCCCGGCCGACGGTGGATCAGGTGCTGGAGGTGGTCAAACTCTCCCTCGCCGTGGTGGCTGGAGTCGGTGGCGTGGTCGCGCTGGTCGTGGCCTACCGCAAACAGCGCGTCACCGAGGCCGGGGAAACCCGCGAGCAGACCAAGCTGTACGCCGAGCGCTTCGACAAGGCCGGCGACAAGTTGGGGAGCGACTCTCCCGCGGTACGCCTGGCCGGAGTACACGCCCTTGCTGCGCTGGCCGATGACTGGAGCGGTGGCCGGCAGATGTGCATCGACGTGCTGTGCGCCTACTTGCGCATGCCCTCACCGGCCGAACCCGCCCCGGACGCCGACCCCGACGTGCGCGCGGCCTGGCAGGCCATGGGCGAGGTCCGCGCCACCATCTGGCGCCTCATCGCAACCCACCTGCGCAAAGACGCCCCCACTCCATGGCACGGCGCCGACCTGGACTTCACCGGCGTCACCATCACCACCGACGTCGACTTCACCAACACGGTCTTCCCTACCGGGAACGTCAGCTTCAACAACGCCAAGTTCTCCGGCGGCACGGTCGGGTTCGGCGGCGCGGAGTTCTCCGGCGGCACGGTCATGTTCGGCGGCACGGAGTTCTCCGGCGGCGCGGAGTTCTCCGGCGGCGCGGAGTTCTACCGCTTCACGGCCTGGTTCGGCGACGCGAAGTTCTCCGGCAGCGAGGTCTGGTTCAACGGCGCGGAGTTCTCCGGCGGCGCGGTCGGGTTCGGCGGCGCGGAGTTCTCCGGCGGCGCGGTCGGGTTCGGCGGCGCGGAGTTCTCCGGCAGCGCGGTCCTGTTCGGCGACGCGAAGTTCTCCGGCAGCGAGGTCCGGTTCGACAGCGCGAAGTTCTCCGGCGGCACGGTCTTGTTCAGCGGCGCGGAGTTCTCCGGCGGCACGGTCGGGTTCAGCGGCGCGGAGTTCTCCGGCGGCACGGTCTGGTTCAAAAACGCGGAGTTCTCCGGCGGCGAGATCGGGTTCGACCACGCGAATTTCTCCGGCAGCGAGATCGGGTTCGACCGCGCGAAGTTCTCCGGTAGCGCGGTCGAGTTCGACCGCGCGAAGTACTCCGGCGGCAGGTTGAGGTTCACCGGTGTCGCCGACTGGTCCCATCCACCGACTGGGCTGCCTGTGAACCACCCCCTTGTGGTGGAGTTGCCCCCGGTGCCATCCGGTGGCGAGCCTTCGAGTCCTACCAGTCAGTAACGAAACAGAATGTCAATTCTTACTGTTCACGCCGAGGCTCTGACCTGCGGAAAAGTGAGAAGTGCGTCGTCGGCCTGTATATCGTGCGCCAATTATCCGCTTTTGTCCTCTTTCCGTAGAGGGTTGGTGCATACTCATGCACCCGGCGTGGGGAGTGACCGTCGGGATCGATCCTGGTCGGCGTTGGACGCTCGGCACATTCCGGTGCCCGCAGTAGCAGGGAAGGGCTGCCAGCCGCTGCTCCTCGCCCTCCACCGACCTTTCCGATACCCGCTCGTGTCCTGCTCATCCCCTCCGGCGACGCGACTAAGGGTCTCCCTGCTACCAGGGGACCAGCGGCCCGTTCATCGAACGCCCGCCCGCCCCGTTACCTCCGACGCCGGCCAGGACCGGCGCGCGGCCGGTGAACCGACCGTGGAGAAGCCGGAGCTGGACCCGGTGATGAGTTCTCGCGTCCGCGCCCGTCATACCTGCAGAAGGGGTACGACGAGGCGGAAGGGTGACGTGATGACGACGGACACACGGCTGGGGGAGCTGGACGTGAGCGGTCTGGGCGAGGTCGACGAGCCGGAGTTCACCGGGCTGACCGAGCGGCATCGGCGGGAGCTGCACGTGCACTGCTACCGGATGCTCGGCTCGTTCGAGGACGCCGAGGACACCGTGCAGGAGACGTTCCTGCGGGCGTGGCGGCGGCGGGAGACCTTCGCGGGGCGGTCGACGTTCCGCGCCTGGCTGTACCGGATCGCCACCAACGCCTGCCTGGACCTGCTCGCCAGGTGCCGCCCGGAGCCGGCGACCGGCGGCGAGGTGCCGTGGCTGCAGCCCTACCCGGACCGGCTGCTGGACGAGTTGCCCGCGGGCGACGCGGACGAGCCGGAGACCGTCGCCGTCGCGCGGGAGACGATCGAGCTGGCGTACCTGGTCGCCGTCCAGCACCTGGCACCGCGCCCGCGGGCCGTGCTGATCCTGCGGGACGTGCTCGGCTGGCCGGCCAAGGACGTCGCCGAACTCCTCGGGGACTCCGTCAACTCGGTGAACAGCGCGCTGCAGCGGGCCCGCGCCGGGATGCGGGAGCACCTGCCCGCCGAGCGGCAGGACTGGACCGGCGGCGAGGAGGACGCCGGGACGCGCGAGCTGGTGCGCCGCTTCACCGAGGCCAGCGTGGCCACCGACATCGGCCGGCTCGCCGCGATGCTGCGCGACGACGTCCGCTGCTCGATGCCGCCCACGCCGGGCCTGCAGGTCGGCCGGGACGCGGTGGTGAACGACTGGGTCGAGAGCGGCTTCGAGGGCATGAAGGGCCTGCGCGCCGTGCAGACCTCGGTGAACCGGCAGCCCGCCCTCGCCTTCTACCAGTGGCGGGAGCGGGAGGCCGCGTACCTGCCGCTGACGATCGACGTGCTGCGCATCACCGGCGGCGCGATCAGCGAGATCGTCACCTTCCACGCCGACCGGTTTCCCCCGCTCGGGCTGCCGGAGCGCCTGCCCGCGGACGGCACGAAGTAATCCGGCCACGGACGCTCAAGCTGCGCGGTGGCGCGCGGGTCGCGGTGGTGGCCGCGGAGTGGCGCGACGCGTTCGGCGTCGTCACCCGCGGCCGGGTGGGACTGGAGTTGCGCGATGGCGAGCCCGGCCCGGTCCTCGGACCGGGCGCCGGGTTCTGGCTCCGCGGCACCGGCGTCCGCGCCCTGCGAAACCCCGGCCGTCGCGCGGCGTGGGTGCACATCGTCACCCGCCAGGACCACGACCCGCACCGGCCGATCGGCATACCCGGTACGCCGGGCCATCGAACACTGCCATCGAACACTGAAGGAACGCCATGAACAGCACGAATGACACCGGAGTCGTCGCCGGACCGGCACCGGGCCGGACCGGCCCCGCCCGCCGATACGGGAGGCTCGCCGGCACCGGCCTCGTCGCCGCCCTGGTCGCGATGGCCGCCACCACCCTGGCCGCCGCGCTCGCCCGGGCCGCCGGCGTGGATTTCGCGATACCCGATGGCGGCGAGATGATCCCGCTGCCAGGGTTCGCGGTGTTCACCGGCCTTTTCTCGGTCGTGGGCATCGTCATCGCCCTCGCGTTGCTTCGCTGGAGTGCCCGCCCCCGCGAGCGATTCGTCGGCACGGCGGTGGCGCTGACCGCGATCTCGCTGGCCCCGCCCTTCCTCGTCGGGGCGAGCACCGCTACCTCGATCGCCCTCCTCGGGCTGCACCTCGTCGCCGCGGCGGTGATGATCCCCACCCTGGCCCGGAGCCTGCGCGCCCGGACCGCCTGATGGGACGGCGGGGCATTCCGGCAGAAGTCGGTTCGAGCCCGTCGCCGCGCCCCGTTCTCCCGAGCCGGGCGCATCATCGGGTTCGTCACAGCGGGCCGAGCACCACCTGCGGGTCGGCATCCAGCGCCAGGGTCTCCAGCACGGTCAGCAGCCTGCGTTCCTCGTACCTGAAGTGCGACTCCATGATCGGTGCCACCCCCTCCAGGTTCCGGAGCAGCTCCGCGGGCGGCGCGGCCCGGGCCACGGCGGCCTGCAGCCCGGCCAGCAGGTGGGCGATCATCGAGTGATCCTGCCGCAGCCGGTGCAAAGTGTCGCGCAGTTCGGGGTACCGCTCGGCGATCGCGGGGAACAGGTGGCGGTCTTCGCCCTCGTGGTGGGCGGTGAGCGCGGCGCAGAACCCGTGACAGAACAGCAGCAGGTCTCTGGTCGCCGGCTCGACCGGCTCGCCGGCGGCGAGGGCCTGCCGGGTCACGGTGAGCGCGTCGCGCAGCCTGTCGTGTACGCCGCGCAGCTCTCGACTCCAGGCGATCAGCCTGGCCTTCTCGCCCTCACCCACGGGTGACGGGCGAAGGGGCGACGATCATCATCGTCGTACTCCCTCCGGTCCGGCGCCTCCATGCCTGGCACGGTCTGCCACCGGCACGCGACGCTGGGGTCAGCCTAGCGCCGGAGCGCCGATCCGTGCGGCGGGGGTGGGCTTTCCTGTGGCGTGGCATCGAACCGGCCGGCCGGCCGGACGCTCCGCGGAAAACCGGTGTCGTCCGGGAACGGACATCTCTACTGTTCCATGAATATGGACGACATCACCGGCCCGCCGCGGCTCACCAGGCTCACCTTTCACGGCCCGCTCTCCGAGGAGCGGGCGGCCGACATGATCGGCCGGCTCGCCGCGACCGGTCCGGCGAGCGTGCTGGACATCGGCTGCGGCTGGGGCGAGTTGATGCTCCGCCTGCTGGAGGCGGTGCCCGGCGCGGCCGGGGTCGGCATCGACCTCAACGAGGAGGATCTGGCCCGCGGGCGGGCGAACGCCGAGGCGCGCGGGCTGGCGGACCGGGTCCGCTTCGTCCAGGCGTCGGCGGCGGAGGCGGCCGGGGAACCGAGCGACATCGTGCTGTGCCTGGGGGCCAGCCACGCGCTCAGCGACGCCCGGCCGCCGGAGCACACCACGAACGCGCTGCGCGCGCTGCGCGGCCTGGTGCGGCCGGGCGGCCGGGTGCTGCTCGGCGAAGGATTCTGGCAGCGCCCGCCTGCCGCGGCCGAGCTGTCGGCCATGTGGCCGGACGCCGGCGCCGCCGAGATGTACGACCTCGCCGGCCTGGTCGACCTGGCGGTGGACGCGGGCTTCCGGCCGGGGTGGATCGAGACCGCGAGCCGCGACGAGTGGGAGCGGTTCGAGTCGGCCTACCAGGCGGACGTCGAGGAGTGGCTCGCCGCCAACCCCGATCACCCCGCGGCGAAGGAGACCCGCGACCGGGTGGACCGCCATCGCGACATGTGGCTGCGGGGATATCGCGACATCATGGGCCTCGCCTACCTGACCCTCGTTCCGGTGGAACGGTGACCGGCGGCTAGGGCCAGGTGCGGGCCTGGGCGGCGAAGGTCGCCTGGTCGCTCTCGACCGGCAGGACGCAGACCAGATGGCCGCCGGGGACGCGCAGGATGCGGCACTCCTGCCACTGCCCCACCTGGGTGGCGCCGAGCCCGATCAGGCGCGCGGTCTCGGCCTCGAGGTCGTCGGTCTCGATGTCCAGGTGGTAGCGGGGCGCGTCGTCGATCGACTGGATCGCGGTGACCAGCCCGGGGATGGCGCCGCGCAGCGAGACGAACTGGGGCTGGGTCGGCTCCGGCTCGGTGGGGGCGCCGAGGGCGGCGGACCAGAAGGCCGCCGCCTGCCCGGCCTCGTCCTGCGGGGTGTCGATCAGAATGGCGTAGACGCGGCTTCGATGCATGCGACCACCCTGACCTGGGGCGGCCCGGCTAATCATGTCTCTCCCGGGTTCGGCCTCTCACCTGTCCGGCGGGCCGGCCAGGCCGGACTCGTAGGCGTGCACGATGGCCTGGGCGCGGTCGCGCAGGCCGAGCTTGGCGAGCAGCCGGGTGACGTGCGTCTTCACCGTGTGCTCGGTGACCACGAGTTCGGCGGCGATCTCGGCGTTGGACAGCCCGCGGGCCAGCAGCAGGAACACCTCCCGTTCCCGGGCGGTGAGATCGCCGTGCACGGCCGGGCGCGGGCGGCGGGTGCGGGCGAACTCGGCGATCAGCCGCCGGGTGACCCCGGGAGCGAGGAGGGCGTCGCCGCGCGCCACCACCCGGACGGCGGCCACCAGCTCGGCGGCCGGTACGTCCTTGAGCAGGAACCCGGACGCGCCGGCGGCCAGCGCGTCGTACACGTACTCGTCCAGGTCGAACGTGGTGATCATCAGGGCCCGGGTGGCGGTCGAGGCGGTGATCCGCGCGACGGCGGTGATCCCGTCGAGGCGCGGCATGCGGATGTCCATGAGCGCCACGTCCGGCCGGGTGCGCCGCGCCAGTTCCACCGCCGCCAGGCCGTCGGCCGCGGTTCCGACCACGGTGAGATCGGCGGCGGCCGACAGGATGGCGGCGAAGGCCCGCCGGACGGCCGGCTGGTCGTCGGCCACCAGCACGGTGGTCATTCCTACCTCCAGATCCGCTGGCGCGGCGGGGACGGACATGTTCGTCCAGCGGCCGGCACCGAGTCTGCCCGATCAGGGGGGACCTGGTGGCCGCGATCACGGAATGGGCAGGCCGGCGGTGACCAGGAAACCGGTGGCGGACGGGCCGGCCGAGAACCAGCCGCCGAGCGCGGCGGCGCGCTCGCGCATCCCGACCAGGCCGTAGCCGGCCGCCTCCCGCGGCCGGTCCGCGGCCCCGAGGTCGCTGGAGGAGTCCGCTTCCGGTGACCGGCCGGCATCCCCGAAATCCCGGCGGTCGTCCCCGAAGTCCTCCCCGGAGTCGTCCGCGGAGCGCGGACGGTGCGCCGGCGGGCCCGGGTCCGATGGCGGGCCGGCGTCCTGCGGACCGGAGACCGGCCCGGCCGCCGCGTCCGCCGGGCGGGAGCCGGCGTGCCGAGGATCCAGGCCGGCGGAGGCGGCCGCGGTGGCCCGGTCCGCCGGGCCGTCCTCGGCGGTGCCCGCGTCGTTGGCCACCCGGATGGCGAGCAGTTTCGGGCGGTAGGCCAGCTCGACCGACACCCGCGACCCCGGGGCGTGCGCGCGGGCGTTGGCCAGGCACTCCTGGACGATGCGGTACGCCGACACCTCCACCGCCTGCGGCAGCGGGACCGGATCGCCCACGATGTCCAGGTCCACCGGGCCGCCGTGCTCCGCGATCAGGTCGTCCAGCCGGTCCAGCCCCGGCTGCGGCGCGGTCTCCGGGCCGGCCGGGACGTCCGCGCGGAGCACGCCGAGCATGGACCGCAGCTCGGCCAGCGTGCGGCGGGCCACCGTGGCGATGTCGGCGAACTCCGCCCGGGCCGCGCCGTCCAGGTCCGGCACGGTGTACGGCGCCGCCTCCGCCTGTACGGCGATCATGGCGATCGAGTGGGCGACCACGTCGTGCATCTCGCGGGCGATCCGGGCCCGCTCGGCCATCGCGGCCTGCCGGCGCTGCGCGGCGAGCACCCGCTCGTCGCCGGCCAGGCGGATCTTCGCCACCTCGGCCCGCCGGCGCGGCTGCTCGGCGGCCAGGGCCGCGGCGAGCAGCCCGGCCGTCGCGATGAAGCCGGGCATTCCCGCGTGCAACCGGATGGCGAGGAGGACCACGGCCACGGCTCCGAGCCCGGTCACCAGCAGCGCCGGTACGCGCGGGATGGTGGACAGGACGGTGTAGTAGATCAGCACGCCGGAGATGGCCACCGCCAGCAGCGTGAGCGGCGAGTGATCGGACAGGATCGCCGGCGTGATCAGCACGTACCCCGGGATCGCCAGCCCGAGGGCCGGCCACGGCGCGTGCCGCCGGATCGCCACCGGCAGGGTGGCGAGCAGGACACCGGCCGTGCTGAACAGGAGCGTGTTCGCGGGCACGTCATCCCTCCACGGGATGATCGAGATGACCCCGCAGGTGGCGAGGATGCACGCCGCGGCGACGTCCATGATGGGGTGTTTCGGCACCGCCGGGAGGGTGCCGGAGGGGACTGCGTTCTGCATGCCGGCCAGTCTGCTCCCCCGCGTCCGGCGGCGGCGTCACCCGAAAGTGTGATCCTCCTGGCGGGCACGTCCCCGGGTGGCGCGGCACGCACCCGTTCGGGCCCGGCGGAGGCGGGCGTCCCGGTTCCGCCGAGGATCGGCCGCGCGGGACCTCAGGCTCGGCGGAGGCCCGGCGTCCCGGTTCCGCCGCCGAGCCTTCGTGGGCGCGGGGATCTCAGGCGGGCGATCTCAGGCGGTGGCGAGGATCTCGTGCAGGCGGGCGGCGAACGCGGCCGGGTCGGCGCCGAAACCGCCGTGGTCGCCGGGCAGCGGGACCGGTTCGGTGTCCAGTGCCTCGGCCAGCGCGTAGGTGGCCCGGACCCATGGCTCGCCGTGCGAGGTCTCGCCGACCGCCGGGACCACCGGCACCGTGGACCTGCCCAGTCCGGTCAGGTCGGGGACGTACCGGGAGAACGGCGGCACCTCGTAGCCGATGAAGAACGCCGCGTTCCTCTCCAGCCGGGCCAGCATCGCCATCGTCTCCGGGTCCGGCTCGCCCTGCGGTGCCTCGCCCCCGCCGGGGATCCGGTCCGGTGCCGGGCCGTCGGGTCCGCCGTCCTCGGCGGCCTGGCCGCTCGGGGCGACTCCGCCGGACGCGTCCCCCGGAGCGTCCGCGTCGCCGGCCGGCGCCAGGGACGCGCCGAAGACCTGGTGGGCGGCGGCCGGGCCGGACTCGTGGAACGCCTCCTCGACCCGGGCCATCACCTCCCGCCAGTGGTCGCGCTCGGGCAGCAGGCCGAACAGCGGCGGCTCGTGCGCGACCAGGACCCGCACCAGCTCGGGCCGGCGGGCGGCCAGCTCCAGCCCGATGATCGCACCGGAACTGTTGCCGAAGACGCGGGCGGGTGCGTCCGGGGTCACGCCGGCCGCGGCCAGTACCCGCGCCGCGTCATCACCGTGCGTCTCGACGGGCTGCGGCTCCGGCGGGCCGGCGAGCGGGCTGCGGGAGTTGCCGCGCCGGTCGTAGGTCACCACCGTGTACCGGTCGGCCAGCCGCTCGGCCAGGCCCGCGTACCCGGCCGCGTCGTACACGCCGCCGCAGATGAGCAGCAGGACGGGACCGGAGCCGCGGACCTCGTAGTGCAGGGTCGCGCCGGAGACGGCGAGGGTGTTCGTCACGGGGCTCATGTTCATTCCTCCATCGGAACGGATGGTCGGCGGCCGATCTCATCCGTGGGTCAACGTCTCGTACGGGGGGAGCGGGCTCCCGCGGGGGAGCGGCTCGGTGGGGGACGCGGGGGGCGGTGTCCTGACGTCGGGCGAGCTCTTCCCGGACGATCACCGCGCCTTCGCGTCCGCCCGGGACCCCGCGTCCGCCGCGGGCTCCCGCCGCGCGCGAAGCGCCAGGGCGAGCAGCACGGCCAGCAGGACGAAGATCGCCACGCCGAGCCCGGCGGTGACGTGCATCGCCGTGGTGAACGCCTCACCGGCGGCGGCCAGCAGCCGTTCCCCGGTGGCTTCGGGCGACCGCCCGGCCACGGCGGTGGCGGAGGCGATGGTCTCCCGCGCCGCGCCGGCCGCGTCGCCCGGCACGCCGTCCAGCGCGGCGCCGGCCATCCCGTGCCGGTACACGGCGGCACCGACGCTCCCCAGCAGGGCAAGCCCGAGATTGGACCCGAACACGTTGCCGGTCTCCGACAGCGAGGCCGCGGCCCCCGCCTTCTCCGGCGGCGCGGCGCCGACCACCATGCCGGTGCCCAGCACGAACAGCGGGCCCACGCCGAACGCGGTGACGGCGATGCCGGCCACCACCGGCACCAGGCCGGCCGGGCCGCCGGCCTGAGTGATGACCAGCAGGGCGGCGGCCGAGACGGCGAGCCCGCCGGCCATGGCGGTGACCGGCCGCATCCAGCGCAGGGCCAGCGGCGCGAGCAGCGTGCCGGCCGCTATCCCGATCCCGGTCGGCGCCTGCCACAGGCCGGCTTCGCCGGGCGGCAGGCGCAGCACGCTCTGCAGGTACTGGGTGGTCAGCAGGCTGGTACCGGCCAGCACGCCGGACGCCGCCAGCATTCCCGGCAGCGCCGCCCGGACGGACGGCAGCGCGAGCAGCGACAGGTTCACCAGCGGGTCGGCCAGCCGCAGCTGGCGCCGGACGAACACCACGCCGGCCGCCGTACCGGCCAGGATCGCCAGGACGGCCGCCGCCGGCGCCCCGCCGCCGGCCGCCAGCTCCTTGACGCCGTACACGACCGGCAGGATCGCGGCCAGCGACAGCGCCACGCTGGGCAGGTCGAGCCGCCCGGCCCGCGGCCCGCGGTACTCGGGCAGCAGGAACGGCCCGGTCACCAGCAGCAGGCACATCACCGGCACGCCGAGCAGGAACACCGAGCCCCACCAGAAGCGCTCCAGCATCAGCCCGCCCACGATGGGACCGAGCGCGGCGCCGCCGAACTGGCAGGCCGCCCACAGGGAGATGGCCACGCCGCGCTGCCGCCCGTCGCGGAACATGTTGCTGATCAGCGCCAGCGTCGACGGCGACAGCGTGGCACCGGCCACGCCGAGCAGGGCCCGGGCGCCGATGAGCATCGCGGTGCTCGTCGCGAACGCGGTCAGCACGGAGGCGGCGGTGAAGGCGGCGGCCCCGGCGAGCAGCAGCCGGCGACGGCCGACCCGGTCGCCGAGATCGCCCATCGTGATCAGAAAGCCGGCGAGCGTGAAGCCGTAGACGTCGGTGATCCAGAGCTGCTGGGTGCCGGTCGCGCCGAGGTCGGCGCTCAGGTGCGGCAGTGCCAGGAACAGGACGCCGATGTCCACGGCCACCAGCAGGGTGGGGAGGATGAGGACCGTCAACCCGGTCCATTCCCGCCATCCCGCCCGGACACCGGGGGCGGCGGAGGTCGTGTGCTCCATGGAGATCCTTCACGGCTGCGGGCGCTGGTGGTGCCCGGGGGCACCTCTCGCCGTCCGGTCGGAGCGGGCGGTGGTATTTCGACATCCGGACGAACCCGAATTCATAACCACGGCCGGTTTCTCCCGGGAATCCGCTGTCCGCCCCCTGGCGAAGGGCCGCCTCAGCCGAGGTGGTGGAAACCCGGCTTCGGGTGCATGAGGAAGTCGTGGTGGGAGATCGTCCACGCGTAGGCCCCGGCCAGGCCGAACACCACCACGTCCCCGGGGGCGATCGAGGTGACGACCCGGCGGGCCAGCACGTCCTTCGGCGTGCACAGCTGGCCGGCGATGGTCACCGGCTCACCGGTCACCCCGGCGCGCCCGCGCCCGGGGGAGGGCAGCACCGCGAACGGCTGGTCGTGGCCCTTGGCGGCCGGGGTGCGCAGGTGATGAGTGCCGCCGGCCACCACGGCGAACACCTCGCCGTGCACCCGCTTCACGTCGATCACCCGGGTGACGTACCAGCCGCAGTACGCGGTGAGGGCCCGCCCGGGTTCGACGCGCAAGGTTTCGCCGGGGGCGCGCAGCGCGGCGAGCCCGCGCCCGTAGGCCGCCCAGTCGAACCGCGCCTCGGGGTCGGCGTAGGACACCGCCATCCCGCCGCCCAGATTGATCTCCAGCCCGGCCGGCCCCGGCAGGGAGCGGGCGAAGGCGAGGGCGTGCCGGGCCAGGCCGAGCAGGGCGCCGGCGTCGAGCCCGCTGGCCAGGTGCGCGTGCACCCCGCGCAGCCGGACCCGCCGCCGCCCGGCGAGCAGGTCCAGGCACTCCCGCACCCCGGCGGGGTCCATGCCGAACGGGGTCGCGCCGCCGCCCATGGCCAGCGCGGCGCCCGCGACCGGCACGTCCAGGTTGACCCGCAGCAGGATCTCCGCCGGGACGCCGAGCGCGAGCAGCCGTGCGAGCTCGCCGGGGCTCTCCACGTGCAGCCGGTGCACGCCGAGGGCGAGCTCGGCGTCGGTCTTGCCCGGCCCGCCGAACGCCAGCCGCGCGCCCGGCAGCACCTGGCGTACGTGCGCCGCCTCGCCGTGCGAGGCGACCTCGAACCCGTCGACGTGCCGGGCCAGCGTCCGCAGCAGCCCGGGGTCGGGGTTGGCCTTGACCGCGTAGTACAGCTCGACTCCGGGCAGCGCGCCGCGCACCGCGGCGGCGTGCCGGTCCAGCCCGGCCAGGTCGTAGAGGTACGCGGGCGACTCGCCGGCGATCCGGCCGGCGTACGCGCGCACCGCGTCGGGCACCTTCACCGGCGCCCCCGGCCCGCTCCGGCACCGGCCCGGGCGCTCGCGGGACCGGCGGCGGCCGGGCGCCTACCGGTCCGGGTGCTCGCCGATCCGGCGCCGGTCCGGGTGCTCGCCAGGCCGGCGCCGGTCCGGGTGCTCGCCAGGCCGGCGCCGGTCCGGGTGCTCGCCGGCCCGGCCCTCGACCAGCGGGGTGCGGCGGGTTCCGGCCCGGGCCGGGGCGCGTTCTGGATCATGGGTGGGCTCCCGGGTGGGCGGCGGACAGCGGGTTGGCGACGGGGACGTAGCCGGCGTCGCGGTCGGCCGCCCGGGCCCAGCGGGTGGCCAGGTTGGCCTTGGCGGGCAGCGGCACCCCGGCCAGCAGGTCGGCCAGCGCCGGCGGGCGCCCGTGATCGGCCGCGTGGCGGTCCAGCCGGTCCCGGGCGCGGGCCCACAGCTCGGCGAGCAACCCGTCCGTCGCCGGGTGCCCCGCCCCGGCACGTCCCGCAGACGACGGCCCGGAACGGCCCGGCCGGTCCGCGCCCGCCGGGCCGGCCAACCGGGCGACGGTGGCGGCGATCTCCGCCAGGTGGTTGACCAGCAGGCAGTACACCACCCGGTGCCAGCCCCGCGCGGCGTCGTAGGTCAGCGCCGCGGCGACCGGCCCGGGCAGCGCGGACACCTCGTGCCGCCCGGCGACCAGCTTGGCGCCCTCCAGGTCCCGGAAGACCGCCTCGACCGGCAGCCCGCCGGCGTCCAGCCCGACCAGCACGTTCTGCAGGTGGCACTCCAGCACCACGCCGTGCCGGAAGTAGGCGTCCAGCACCGGCGGCGCCACCCGGTCGACGTACGCCGTCCACCACCGCACCGGGTCGCGCCGCACGGCGGCCACCACCGCGTCCGGCACCGCGCCGGACCACCGGCCGCCGTCCAGCGCGGCGAGCGCCCCGGCCAGCACCGGGGTGACACCGGGCCCGGTCACCGCCCACGGCGCGGCCCGGACGATCACCCCCAGGCCCTCCACCAGCCGGGTGCCGAGCGCGGCCGACCGGTAGCCGGGTTCGGGCAGCCACCGGGTGCCGGGGAAGCGATCGGCCAGGGCGGCGAACAGCGGGGCCAGCCGGGCGGTCAGCTCGACCGCGCCGGCCAGCTCGTACCAGGAGTTCTTGCGCACGCAGTTGGTGATGCGCACGTCCAGGCTGAACTTCAGGCACGCGCCGGCGCCCGGCGCGTACACCGTGCGCACCGAGGAGGTGGGTACGGCCGGCCCCGGTACCTCGCCCAGGTCGGCCAGCCGGCCGTCGGCGAGCGGGGCGGCCAGCTCGGCGGCGAGCAGTTCCAGCTGCCAGGGGTGGGCGGGCAGCAGGGTGTGGCCGGGCGGGGCCGTGCCGAGCCGGTCGATCGCCCCGGTGTCGCCGCCGGCCGCGCGCACGTCGTCCCGGACGGCGAGCAGCCGCAGCGGAAACGCGGCGTGCGCCTCGGGGGCGTACCGCAGCCAGCCGTCGCCGCCGCGCGCCTTGGGGGCCGGGTGGAACGGATGCCCGTGCACCAGCGCCTGCTCCGACGCCAGCCACGGGTCGTCCGGCGGCCGGGCGGCGGCCCGGGCGCCGAGCAGCTGCGCGATGGCCGACCGGCTGCGCGCCACCTGGCCGGCGAACTCGTCGTTGCGGCCCGCGCCCGAGCCGGCCAGCTCGGCCTCGGCCAGCCGGACCAGCCGGTCGGCGGTCAGCGCGAGCCAGCGGCCCCGCTCCAGCCGCTCGGCCGGCCCGTCCAGGCGCAGCGCGAGCCCGCCGGAGACCGGCACCCGCAGCAGCTCGCCGGCCAGCCGGAGCGTGAGGTAGCGGCCCGCCGGCCACACCTGGCCGCGCGGCCCGGCCACCTCGCGGACGCAGCACCGCAGCAGCGCCGCCAGCGTCGCCTGCTCGGCCTGGCCGCCGGTCGTGCCGGCGCCGCCCGCGGCGTGGCGGGCGAGGATGGCGCCGGTCACCGGCCGCCGCCGCCCGCTGGAGCCCCGTGGCCGGGTCGAAGAAGGTTCACGGGCGACGGCTTTCCGGTAGGCGCCATCACGGTGCGGGCCCGCGCCGCCGGGCGGGAGCCGGCGGTCATGGGCCGGTCCGCCCGGCCGGCGGCCGGCGGAGGTAGTTCGGGCCGCTGGTGCCGTAGTGCTTGTTGACGTCGGCGGCGATCAGAGACCGGTCGGCCAGGGTGCCGGCGGTCACCATCGACTTGCCGACCAGCCGGGCGGCCTCCAGGGTGCGGGCGCGCAGCAGGCGGGCCATCGGGTGGTCGCCGTACCCGGCGAGCGCGCCCGCCAGCGCCGGGGCGACCAGGTCGCCGTGCCCGGCCCCGAAGGCGACCGCGGCGGCGGCCAGGTGCAGGGTGATGGTGA
This sequence comes from Sphaerisporangium rufum, assembly GCF_016863395.1. Classification (GTDB taxonomy): domain Bacteria; phylum Actinomycetota; class Actinomycetes; order Streptosporangiales; family Streptosporangiaceae; genus Sphaerisporangium; species Sphaerisporangium rufum. Next base: position 41,638 of record NZ_BOOU01000083.1, read on the forward strand.
CGAAGACGTCGGCCAGCGCGTGCGGGTCGGCGGTGAACAGCCGCCGGTCGGTGAAGGCCGGGACGGGCAGGCCCGCGCCGAGCAGCCGGCCGGGGGAGATGAGCAGCCCGTCGTTGTCCTTGACCAGCAGCCGCATGGCGGGCGCGCCGTCCGGGCCGAAGACCAGGGCCAGGTTCTGCTGGTGGGCCTCCAGCGCGATGCCGTACCGGACGAACAGCCGGACGTTCCAGCCGAACAGCAGTTTCAGGTACTCCGCCAGCAGGGCCCGCGCATCGCCGCCGCGATGCCGGGCGGCGACCTGGTCGAGCACCCGGGCGCCGGGCGGGCCGGGCGCCGGGGCGAGCAGCGCGGCGACCGGCACGATGTCGCCGGGCGGCAGCCGGCGCACCATCCAGGCGAGGTGCTCGTCCCCGGCGTGGGCGTAGGTCCGCTCGTCGGCCACCAGCACCGGCAGGTCCGGCTCGCGGGCGAGCACCCGGTCGAGCAGGACCTCGGCCAGCGCGCCGTCGTCCAGCGTGCCGGGCCTGATGGAGCGCCGGTTGCGCGCGCCGAGGGTGCTGGTGGCGAGCGGCAGCTTCAGATGGGTGCGCCCGTCCACCGCCACGGTGCGCATGGACAGCGTGGGCCGCACGGTGAGGTGCGGCTCGGGCAGGATCCGCACCCCGGGGATGGCCCGCACCGCGTCCACGGTCAGCGGGTGCACCGGGAACAGCGGGTCCCCGTCGCCCGCCGCGGCGGGCCACCACTCCGGGGTCCGGCCGTGCGCGACCACCCGGCCGGCCGGTACGGCGGCCCAGCGCAGCGGGAAGGCCGGCGCGAACTCCGGCGCGTGCGCGACCAGCTGCCGGTCGGTCAGCCCCGGCCGGGCCCGGGAGGTGGGGTAGACCGGGTGGTCGAGGAACGCGGCGAGCGACTCGTAGGCGATCAGGGCGGGGGCGGTGCGCAGCCGGGCCGCGACCGCGGCCCGGTGCGCGCGGTGCAGCCGCTCGGCGCGCAGCGCGGCCCGGCACTCCTCGGTGAAGGCGGCCACCCCGGCGGCGTCCCGCGGCCCGGCGAGCTCGGCGAGCGCGCCGAGCACCTCGGCGAGGGCCGGCGCCTCGCCCGGCGCGACCGCGAAGTCCTGGAACAGGCCGCCGGGTGCCAGCCGAACCCGCCGCCCGCCGGGCAGCGCGAGCCGCACCTGGTGCGCCTCGCGGGTCACCCGGGACGCCAGCCCGCCGTAGTCCTCGCGCAGCAGCGCGTCCAGCACCCGGGCCGCCAGGTACGCCTCCGCGCCGTCGTCGCCGGCCCGGTCCGGCCGGTCCACCGGGGCGGGGCGGGCGGAGGTCACTCGACCACCCACGGCGCCCGGGCGGTGAACGCCGCGACGGCGCGGTCCACCGCGAGCGGGCCGGGGCCGGTGGCCCGGACGATGCCGAGGTAGTCGCGGTTGGTGCCGGTCACCTCGATGCGGTCGCCCGGCGCGCGCAGCGGCCGGTGCACCAGCCGCACGCCGTGCGCGTGCTCAGTAACGTCCCCCGGCGCCGCGGTGACCACCCCGGACCGGCCGGCGACCAGGCTGACCGCGGCGCCGTGGCCGGGGCGGGCGGCAGGCGGCGCCGGGACGGGCTCGCCGAGGTGCGCCCGCAGCACCCACTCGAAGACCGGGACGCCGAGCAGGTCGGCGAGCAGGAAGCCGCAGGTGTCACCGATGAGCCGGTAGTTGACCTCCACGACGCGCGGCCCGGCCGCGGTGCGCGCGTACTCGGTGTGGCAGGCCCCGAGCCCGGCGCCGAGCGCCCGCAGCGCGCGCAGCACGTGCTCGCGGCCCGGGTCGCCGGCCGGCGGCGGGTCCCAGTCGAGGCGTTCCTCCACGAAGTGCGGCGGCGGGCCGAGCGTGGTGCGGAATCCGCCGAGGACGTGCAGGTCGCGGCCGTCGCCCAGCGTCTCCAGGGTGTGCAGCGGGCCGTCGAGGTACTCCTCGGCGACCAGCGTGGCGCCGGGCCGCCGCTCACGGACGCCGGCCACGGCGGCGGCCAGCTCGGCCGGGTCGCGGGCCAGCAGCACGTCCTCGCTGGCGACGCCCTCCCGCGGCTTGATGACGACCGGGTACGGCAGGCCGTCCGGCGGCGGGTCATCGGGGGCCAGCCGCGTGGACCGGACGGTCTCCACGCCCGCCTCGGCCAGCCGCCGCCGGGTGAGCGCCTTGTTCTTGGCGGCGAGGCAGGCCCGCCAGTCCTTGGCGGGCAGGCCGAAGTAGCCGGCCGCCAGCGCGGTCTCCGGCTGGAGGTGGTCGGAGTCGGAGAAGACGGCGTCCGGCCGGTGGTGGCCGGCGATCGCGTCCACCACGGCGCGGGCGTCCCGGACGTCCACCCGCAGCGCCTCCACGTCCGGGTAACGGTCCGGACGGTCGGTCAGCACGGTCACCTCGCAGCCGAGCGCCCGGGCCGCGGGCAGGAACCCGCCGGTGACGGAGTCGGTCGGGTTGAGCGCGGTGAGGTACAGCCGCACGCGACACCCCCGGAATTCAGGTAAGCCTAACCTAACTAGGCGCATCCTAGCCGCCGCCGCGCCGTGCCGCTGGCCGACGGATGAATCACAGGGAAAGTCCGTGTTGTCGTAATCGTCGGTAGGACTGCCGCCGGATCACCCGCCGAGCGGGCGGGCATAGGATGGCAGCCGCGTTAAGGAGGACGTCGTGGGGCAGCCGGGAGAGATGTCGCTGGAGAACGGGCTGCTGGGGCCGCTGCTCCTGGCCCGGGGCGGCGTCGACCGGTCCGGCGCGCTCCGCGGCGACGAGGCGTGGCTGAAGTCCGCCTGGGCCGACCCGGGCACCCGCGTCCTGCTGGTCGGCGACGGCCGCACGCTCGTCCGCCGGTCCGACGGCGCGACCACCCTGCTGTTCGTCCCGCCCGCCGAGGCGCCGCCCGGCGATCGTTATCTGCTCGGGGTCGGCCCGGACGGCGTCGCCTACTTCGCGGTCGCGGTGGACGGCCCGCTGACGGCGGACGCGGCCGGGCCGGCCGGCGCCGAGGTCGAGCGTGCCGTCCAGGACATCGAGCACCTGCCCGACCAGGCCGACGTCGCGGCCGAAGGGCTGCGCGGGGTGGGCGCCCTGCTGGACGACCGGGACGCCGGCCTGCTGGTCAACGCGGTCGCCCTGGAGGCGTGGCACGCGACCCACGAGCACTGTCCGAGGTGCGGCGCCCGCACCGAGATCGTCGCCGGCGGGCACATGCGGGTCTGCCCGGACGACGGCAGCCAGCACTTCCCCCGGGTGGACCCGGCGGTCATCATGCTGGTGCACGACGGCGGCGACCGCTGCCTGCTCGCCCGCGGCCCGCAGTGGCCAACGCGGCGCTTCTCGGTGCTGGCGGGGTTCGTGGAGCCCGGCGAGTCGCTGGAGCACGCGGTGCGGCGCGAGGTGCTGGAGGAGGTCGGCATCACCGTCGAGGAGCCGCGCTACCTGGGCAGCCAGCCCTGGCCGTTCCCGCGCAGCCTGATGCTCGGCTTCATCGCCCGGGCCACCACCACGCAGATCACCCCCGACCCGGCGGAGATCGCCGAGGCGTTCTGGATCTCCCGCGCCGAGCTGGGCGCGGCGGTCGGGCGCGGCGACCTCGGCGTGCCGCCCGGGCTGTCGATCGCCCGCCGGCTCATCGAGACCTGGTACGGCGAGCCGCTGCCCGGCGACTGACCGGGCTATCACTCCCGGCGATCGAGCCGGCACCGCCCGGCGACGACCGGCGCGGGCACGACGTCCGGCGGCGGGAGCGGGCACGACGTCCGCCGGCCGACGGGGCGGGCACGGAACCCGGTGGCGGAAGCGGGCCGGGCGGCGGCCGGCGCGGGCATGACGACGGCCGCCGGCGCGGGCCGGCGGCCGTGCGGGCGGGTCAGGCTCCGCTGAGGGCCAGGCGCTTCTTCAGCTCGATGACGGAGGGGTTGGTCAGCGAGGTGCCGTCCGGGAGCACGACGGTGGGCACCACCTGGTTCCCGCCGTTGACGCTCATCACGTAGGAGGCGGCCTGCGGGTCGGCCTCGATGTCGATCTCCTGGAAGGCGATGCCCTCCCGGGTCAGCTGGCCCTTCAGCCGCTTGCAGGGACCGCACCAGCTGGTGGTGTAGACCTTGAGCGCCATGGCGTGATTACTTCCCTTCAGCCGACATTGACACCAGAGCACAACATTTCTGGCAGGTGCCATGTTCCCTGACGGATCGCGGACACACTCCGATAGGGGAAGGGCAGGGACGCCGCGCGGGTCCGGTGGACTACCTGCGCGCCGAGGCGTCGGACCGCGCGCGGGCGCCGAGCTTGCCGGCCACCCACTCGCGCACGCTCTCGGCCACCCCGGGCTCGCGGTACAGGGCGGTGCTGTGCAGGACTCCCGGCACCACCCGGACGTTCATCGCCACGCCGACCCGGTTGAGCTCCTCCTTGAGCAGCTCGCTCTGGTAGGCGGGGACGAACTCGTCGGAGGAGTGCACGCTCAGCACCGGCGCGTCGTGCCGGCTGGCGTGCCAGGGCACCTCCATGCTGGACCACACCCGCGCGCACGGCCCGGTCGGGCGGCAGCCGCCGGCGAGCGTGACGGCCGCCTGCCGCAGCCTGCGCTGCTCGTAGTCGGCGCCGAGGTCGCCGTCGGAGTAGGCGGTGAGCGGGGAGACCACCGGGGAGACGCCCACCACGCCGCGCAGGCCGGGCACGCCGTCCCCGTAGGTGCCGACCGCGGTGGCGATGTGACCGCCGGCCGAGAAGCCCACGACCACGTAGCGGTCGGGGTCGAAGGAGAAGTAGTCGGCGTGCCGGCGGGCGGTGGCGATGGCGTCCAGCACGTCGGTGCGCTGCGCCGGCCAGGCGGCCTCGCCCGACAGCCGGTAGTTGAGGTTGAAGACCGTGTAGCCCATGTCGGCGTAGGTGCGGACGATGGACGCCATGTACCGCTTGTCGCCGGCGCTCCACCAGCCGCCGTGCAGGATGAAGACCCCGGGGTTGCGCCCGGACTTCGGCCGCCACCAGGCGTCCATGCGCTGGCGCGGCGACTTGCGGGCGTAGGAGAAGGTGCGCACCACGGGGTCGGTGAAGGTCTCGGCGGGCGCCGTGGGGGCGGGCGTGGGATCGGCGGCGGCCGGGCCGGCGGCGGCCGGAGTGAAGAGGACGGCAGCCAGGGCCAACGCGCCGACGGTTACCGCACTTCTCACTTCACTCTCGTCCTTCCCCGAAACTGTGGCACCCCATTGTGGGGCAAAGTGCCGACTTCCGCACATGGTTCTAGAGGGATCATGCCCGATCCGCCGACTCCTCGTCGCCACCGGGGTGCCAGGTTGTGGACAACCCCGGACGGCGGGCGAGTTGTCCACAGGCTCGCGCGGCGCGGCGCCGGATGCTGGGAGGATGATGCCGCACACCGTCCGGCACCGCACCCCGAGGAGGCCCAGTGGAGCGCGACGACGCCCTGGCCGGTCTCGACCCCGAGCAGCGCGAGGTGGCCGAGGCGGTGCGCGGGCCGGTGTGCGTGCTGGCCGGCGCCGGCACCGGCAAGACCCGGGCGATCACCCACCGTATCGCGCACGCGGTGCGCACCGGGGTCGCCGAGCCGCACAGCGTCCTGGCGGTCACCTTCACCACCCGGGCGGCCGGCGAGCTGAAGCAGCGGCTGCGCGGCCTCGGCGTGCACGGCGTGCAGGCGCGCACCTTCCACGCCGCGGCCCTGCGCCAGCTCACCTACTTCTGGCCGCGCGTCATCGGCGGCGAGCCGCCGCGGGTGGTGGAGTCCAAGCTGCCGCTGCTGGTCGAGGCCTGCCGGAGCCTGCGCCGCACCCCCGAGCGCGCCGAGCTGCGCGACGTGGCGAGCGAGATCGAGTGGGCCAAGGTGACGCAGGCCGCGCCGGACGACTATCCCGCCCTGGCCGCCAAGGCCGGCCGCACCCCGCCGGTCCCCGCCGAGGAGGTCGCCCGGGTGTACGAGGCATACGAGGCGCTGCGGCGCGAGCGGCACCTGGTCGACTTCGAGACCATCCTGGAGCTCACCGCGGCGGTGATGACCGAGCACGCCGAGGTCGCCGCGCAGATCCGCGGGCAGTACCGCCACTTCGTCGTCGACGAGTACCAGGACGTCAACCCGCTGCAGAAGCTGCTGCTGGACACCTGGCTCGGCGGGCGCGACGAGATCTGCGTGGTCGGCGACCCCAACCAGACGATCTACTCCTTCAGCGGCGCCACCCCGCGCTACCTGACGAACTTCGCCGTCGAGCACCCCTCGGCCGCGGTGATCCGGCTGGTCCGCGACTACCGCTCCACCCCCCAGGTGGTCGGGCTGGCCAACGGGCTGCTGGCCGGGGCGCGCACCCCGCACCGGCTGGAGCTGGTCGCCCAGCGGCCGGACGGCCCGCCGCCGGTGTTCACCGAGTGCGAGGACGAGCCCGCCGAGGCCGAGACGGTGGCGCGGCAGGTCAAGGAGCTGATCGCCGCCGGCGTCCCGGCCCGGGAGATCGCCGTGCTGTTCCGGGTCAACGCCCAGTCCGAGGTGTACGAGCAGGCGTTCGGCGCGGCGGGCATCTCTTATCTCCTGCGCGGCGCCGAGCGGTTCTTCGAGCGGCCCGAGGTGCGCCAGGCGGTCGTGCTGCTGCGCGGCGCGGCCAGGTCCGCGGGCGCCGGGGAGCCGCTCGCGCAGGCGGTGCACGACATCCTGTCCGGCGTCGGCCTCACCCCCGAGCCGCCCGGCGGCGGCGGCGCCCGGGAGCGCTGGGAGTCGCTCAAGGCGCTGGCCGATCTCGCCGAGGACCTGGCGGCCGAGGGCGGCGACCTGCCGCGCTTCGTCGCCGAGCTGGAGCGCCGGGCGACCGAGCAGCACGCCCCGCCGATGGAGGGGGTGACGCTCGCCTCGCTGCACGCCGCCAAGGGCCTGGAGTGGGACGCCGTCTTCCTGGTCGGGCTGACCGACGGCATGCTGCCGATCGTCTACGCCGAGACCCCCGAGCAGGTGGAGGAGGAGCGCCGGCTGCTGTACGTCGGCGTCACCCGGGCCCGGCTCCACCTGCACCTGTCCTGGGCGCTGGCCCGGTCGCCCGGCGGCCGCAGGGCCCGGCGGCCCTCGCGCTTCCTGGACGGGCTCACCGGGGTGCGGGCTCCGGTGCGGGCGCCCGCCGCCTCGCGCGGGCCGCGGGCGGCCCGGCCCCGGGTGGCGGCCCCGCTCCTGTGCCGGGTCTGCGGCAAGACCCTCACCGTGGCCGGCGAGCAGAAGCTCGGCCGGTGCGCCACCTGCCCGGCCGACTTCGACGAGGACCTGCTCGCACGGCTTAAACTCTGGCGTACGAACACCGCGAAAGCCGCAAAAGTGCCGACATATGTGGTGTTCACCGACGTGACGCTTCAGGCGCTGGCCGAGCGGGTTCCCACCACCGAGGAGGACCTGCAGGCCATCGCCGGCATCGGCCGCGTCAAGTTCGAGCGGTACGGCGAAGCCGTGCTGGAGATCTGCCGCGGAGGGGAAGTCACGTGAACGAGGCGCTCAAGGAGGTCCTCGACCTGCTGGACCTGGAGCAGATCGAGGCCGACATCTACCGCGGCCGCAGCCCGGAGGAGCGCATCCAGCGGGTCTTCGGCGGCCAGGTGGCGGCCCAGGCGCTGGTCGCCGCGGGGCGCACCGTGCCGGGCGACCGCGCGGTTCACTCGCTGCACGCCTACTTCATCCGCCCCGGCGACCCGGCCATCCCCATCGTGTACAACGTCGAGCGGGTGCGCGACGGCCGCTCGTTCACCACCCGGCGGGTGCTGGCCATCCAGCACGGCAAGGCCATCTTCTCCATGTCGGCGTCCTTCCACATCGCCGAGGAGGGCGTCGCGCACCAGGCGGCGCGGATGCCGCAGGTGCCGGCCCCCGAGACCCTCCCGCTGTTCCAGGACCGCATGCGCGACCTGGTCGGCGACATCGAGCCGTGGCGCGAGTGGCTGTCGCGGCCCCGGCCGGTCGACGCCCGCTACGTCACCCCGCTCACCTGGGAGGCCAACCGCGACCCGTCGCTGCGCGGCTCGGAGACGCAGGTGTGGTTCCGCTACGACGCCGAGCTGCCCGACGATCCGCTGCTGCACGTGGTGCTCGCCGCCTACGCCTCCGACTACACGCTGGTCGACACCGTCCTGCTGGCGCACGGCATGGCCTGGGGCGCCTCCAACGTCACCGGCGCCTCGCTCGACCACGCCATGTGGTTCCACCGCCCGCTGCGGGTCGACGACTGGGTGCTCTACGCCCAGGAGTCGCCCTGGTCCGGGCAGGCCCGCGGGCTGGCCCGCGGGCAGATGTTCACCCCCTCCGGAGAGCTCGCGGTGTCGGTGGTGCAGGAGTGCATGATTCGTGTGACGAATCCGTGAAATCGCAGGTAGAAAATATGTTGCCGGGCTCGCCGGTCCGCGTTTAGAGTCTTGCACAAGCTGATCGGACGGCACCCGTCCGATCATCCTGAACCGACAGGGAGGTGACCTCTGATGAAGCAGCTCGTGATGATGACGACGCCCGCCAAGCCGTGGGTCACTTCCCCGCGTCCCGGCTTCGCCGCCGGCGTCCGGCGTGCCATCGTGCCCGCCGCCGCCCTGCCCGCGACCCTCGGCCTGCTCGCCGATGGCACGGGCGCCGTCCGGCAGGAGAAGACCGCCTTCATCCAGGCTCGCCTGGGCAAGGCCGCCTTCGCCTACCGCGCCACCGGTATGACCGCCGACACGCCGGCCGTTAACGGCCGTCCGGTCCACGTCGTGCCGACCAGCGTCGACACCGCCAATGGTGGGGTGCAGGATTCGCCACCCTGGAGGCAACCGGTCAACCCTTGACCGGTTGGCAGAGCTTCCAGGCCGCGGATCCTGACCAGGATCCGCGGCTTTTTTGCTGTACCGCCGCCATGATCCGACCACCGAAGAGGTACCGGCCAGATCAATCAGCAGACAGTACAGAAAGGTGACGCAGATGGCGGTTTGGACGACCAGCGACCTGGTCGACGAAGCCGATATCCCGTGTCGTACCGACCCCGACCTGTGGTTCGCCGAGTCCCCCGATGACGTCGAGTTCGCCAAGGCACTGTGTGGTGGGTGCCCGATCCGCCAGGGCTGCCTGGCCCGCGCGCTGGAGCGCGAGGAGCCATGGGGCGTCTGGGGTGGCGAGCTGGTCATCCGGGGAGCCGTGGTCCCCAAGAAGCGGCCGCGTGGCCGCCCGCGGAAGACCCCGGTCGCGGCCTGACGAACGAGCAACCGAAAACCACTGCCGAGAGGACCACTCCGATGAGCTTCATCCCGACCCGCACCGCCGAGTTCCCGTATATGGGTCAGGAACTGGTGCAGGACCGAATACAGACCCTGCATCGGGAGGCGGAGGCGCAACGCCTCGCCACCCGGGTCCGCCAGGTACGCCGGGCCCGCCGGCAGGCGGAGCGTGCCTCGCTCCGGCTCCGCCAGGCGCTGGCGCGCATGGCCTGATCGCCGACATCCCGGCCCGCGCGGGGCCGGGACGGGGTCGGCTGACCTGCCGTAGGAGATGCCGGTAGCGCCCAGGGGGCGGTCCGTTGCGGACCGCCCCTTTCGCGTGGGTCCCCCCGGGCGGGCGTACCGGACCGGCGCTGTGGGTAGTGCACCCGGATGCGGGCGGACGAGCATGGCGCGTCGCGGGCGGCGCTGGTCGAGCAGGTACGCGCGCGGTGCGGTGGCACGCTCGCCCCGCCGGTGGCCGAGGCGCTCCGCGCGGTGCCACGGCATCTGTTCCTGCCCGGCACCCCCCCGGCGGACGCCTATCGCGACGAGGCCATCGTCACCAAACGGGACGCCGATGGCCGGCCGATCAGCTCCTCCTCCCAGCCGACCATCATGGCGATGATGCTCGGGCAGCTCGGCGTGGCACCCGGCCACCGGGTCTTGGAGATCGGCGCCGGTACCGGGTACAACGCGGCGCTGATGTCCTACCTGGCCGGGCCGGCCGGTGCGGTGGTGAGCATCGACATCGACGCCGATCTGGTCGAGGCGGCCCGCGCCCGGCTGCACGCGGCGGGCCACTCCGGAGTCCGGGTGGTGCACGCCGACGGCGCCGCCGGGTTCGCGCCCGGCGCGCCGTACGACCGGGTGATCGCCACCGTCGGGGTCTGGGACCTGGAACCGGCCTGGTTCGACCAGCTCGCCCCGGGCGGGCGGATCGTCGTCCCGCTCGACCTGCGCGGCGTCCAGCGGTCGGTGGCCCTGGAGCGCGCCGGCGCGTACGGATGGACCGCGGTGTCGATCATCCCCTGCGGGTTCATGCGCATGCGCGGCCCGGCGGCCGGCCCGGAGCGGACACATGTCCTGGACCGGGAGGCGGGCCTGGTCCTGGAGTCGCCGGCCGGGCAGGACACCGCCGCCGGCCCGCTGGCCGCCGCGCTGGCCGCCGGCCCGGTCGTCGAGCGGCCGACCGGGGTCGCCGTCGCCGCGCCGGAGGTGTCGGACGGGCTGTCGCTGTGGCTGGCCCTGCACGAGCCGCGCTGGTGCACGCTGTCCGGCCCGGCCGCCCGCCTCGGCGCGGCCCCGCTGAACGTGCAGGGGTTCGGGATGGCGCCCGGCCTGCTCGGCCCGCGCGGCCTGGCGCTGCTGGCCCGGCCGGGCGGCGCGCCGGACGCCGGCGACCTGGTGGTGGCGGGCTTCGGCCCGGACGGCGGCGAACTCGCCGCCGACCTGGCCGCCCGGGTGCGCGACTGGGCCGCGGCCGGCCGGCCCGGCACCGCCGGCCTGCGGCTGGAGGTGCGCCGCGGCCGGGACGCGAGTGACCCGCCGCCCGGTGCCGGCGTGATCCCCAAGGTTCACACCTGGCTGGTGCTCTCCCGCCGGCCCCCGCGCTGACGGCATATCACGCCCGCGTGCGGGGCGACCGTTACCGATCACGGTCTGGGATTCGCGAAAAATGCATCGCATAATTGCCGCATGAGCACTCCGAGTCCGGGGCGGACGAGCGGATGGACGTTCCTCACCAACCATGCGCACGTGCTGCTGGCGCTGGCCCGCGATCCCGACGCGCGGCTGCGCGACGTCGCCGAGTCGGTCGGCATCACCGAGCGGGCGGCGCAGGCGATCGTCGCGGACCTGGAGGCGGCCGGCTACCTGCGACGCGAGCGGGTAGGCCGCCGCAATCACTACACGATCAACGCGGTGGCGGAGTTCCGGCACCCCACCCAGCGGCACCGGCGGATCGGTGAGCTGATCGCCCTGTTCGAGCCCACCTCGGCCCGTTTGACGGACGAAGAGGATTTCGTGAATACTTGAACATAGATCGATGGGGAGTACCCACCGCACCTTCGTGTCGTCAGCACGGCCGCCACCGGACGGTGGCCCGGCGCGAGGGCCGCCCCGCGGGGCGGCCGGGGAGACCGTCGGCCGAACGATCCTGTCGCCGAGGCGGGAGCGGAGGTTGACGTTGTCGTTGACGGTGCCCTGGTGGGCTTGGGCCGCGGTGCTCGCGGTCATCGTGATCATGCTCGTGGTGGACCTTCTCGCGCATCGCGGGGCGCACGTGGTCCGCGTCCGCGAGGCGCTGGTCTGGTCGATGGTGTGGGTGACGCTCGGCCTGGGCTTCGGCGCCGTGGTCTGGGGCGTCTGGGGCCCGGAGGCCGGCGGCGAGTACCTGGCCGGTTACCTCATCGAGAAATCCCTGGCCGTGGACAACGTGTTCGTGTTCGCGCTGCTCTTCGCGTACTTCTCGGTGCCCAGGGAGCTCGAACACCGGGTGCTGTTCTACGGGGTCTTCGGCGCGCTGGTCTTCCGCGCCATCTTCATCGCGGCCGGCTCGGTGGTGCTCGACCGGTTCCACTGGGTTCTGTACCTGTTCGGGGCGTTCCTGCTCTACACCGGCGTCAAGATGGCCCGGCACGCCGCGATCGAGGTGCATCCAGACCGCAACCCGGTGTTGCGTACGATGCGGCGGATCGTGCCGACGACCGACCGCTACCACGGGTCGAAGTTCTGGATCAGGCAGGACGGCCGCCGGGTGGCCACCCCGCTGCTGGCCGTGCTGGTCGCGGTGGAGACCACCGACATCGTGTTCGCCGTCGACTCCATCCCGGCCATCTTCGCGGTCACCGACCAGCCGTTCCTGGTCTTCACCTCCAACGCCTTCGCCATCCTCGGCCTGCGGGCGATGTACTTCCTGCTGGCCGGAGCGATGCACCGGTTCCACTACCTGCGCTACGGCCTGGCGGCGATCCTGGTGCTGGTCGGCGTCAAGATGCTGCTGGCCGACATCTACCACGTCCCCATCTGGCTGTCGCTGGCCGTGATCGGCGGCTGCCTGGTGGTCTCCGTGGGTGCCAGCCTGCTGCGTCCCCCGACCGGCGCCACCGCTGAAGGCGCCACTGAGGGCACCGCTCAAGGCACCACTGGCCCCGAGGGCGCCCCTGAGGTCGCCACTGAGGGCCCTGATGAGGGCTCTGGGGGCGACCCGGCGCCGGCCCGGCCCGCTCCACCGGAGCCGGCCGACCCGCAGCCCGCGAACCGGCCGTCCGCGGATCCGGCTTCCGACGCCGATCACCCGGGGGTGGCGGGCCGCGGACGGTGACTTAGGAGGCGGCCAGGGCCGGAGCGGCGTCGTCGGGGTCGTCCTCGGCGAAGCCGGGGACCCACCGGATCACCTCGTCCCGGAACCTGGCCGTGGCGCCGAGCTGGCAGAGCACGCCCACGCCGGCCGCGTGCACCCGGTTGATCAGCACGTAGGACGGCGGCAGGTTGAGCTGGCGCACCACATTGGTCGGGCGCAGGTCGGTGACGGTGGCCACCTGCGCCTGCAGCCACTCACGGGTGAAGGTGAACTCCGGCACCTGGGTCGGCTCGACATAGGGGGCGAGGAAGGCCCGCAGCGCCTCCGGGTCGATCTCGATGTGCGGGCGGATGAACCCCTCGTCGCGCAGCCCCTGGATCACCGTGGCCATGTCGCCCTTGTTGAAGATGCGGGTCAACGTGCCGAAGACCTCCGGATAGCCGTCCGGCATGCGGTTGACCGCGCCGAAGTCGAGCACCACCAGCCGGCCATCGGGCAGTACGCGGAAGTTGCCGGGGTGCGGGTCGGCATGCAGCATGCCGGCCCGGGACGGCGAGCTGAACAGGAAGCGCACAAAGAGCAGCCCGGCCCGGTCGCGCTGCTCCTTGGTGCCGGCAACGATGATCTTGGACAGCGGGGTGCCGTCCACCCACTCGCTGACCAGGATCTGCTCGTTGGCCGCCACCACGTCGGGCACCCGGAAGTCCGGGTCACCGTGGTAGGCGGTGGCGAAGGCATGCTGGGACTCCGCCTCACGCAGGTAGTCGAGTTCCTCGGCGACCCGCTCGCGCAACTCCTCCAGCACCGCCTTGATGTCCAGGCCGGGCAGCAGCACGCCGAAGAGCTTGCTCAACCGGGCGAGCTGGTTGAAGTCGGCCAGCAGCGCCCGCCCGGCACCGGGGTATTGGATTTTGACGGCCACCTCCCGGCCGTCGTGCCAGACGGCCCGGTGCACCTGGCCGATCGACGCCGCGGCGGTCGGCGTGTCCTCGAAGTGCTGGAAGTGCTCCCGCCAGTCGTCACCGAGCTGCTCGGTGAGGACGGCGTGCACCGTCGCGACCGGGAGCGGTGGCGCGGCGTCCTGCAATCTGGTCAGCGTGGCGCGGTAAGGACCGGCGATCTCGGGCGGCAGTGCCGCCTCGAAGATCGACAGCGCCTGGCCGAGCTTCATGGCGCCGCCCTTGAGGCCGCCCAGCACCTTGAATATCTGTTCCGACGTGCGTTGCTGGATCTCCTGGGCGACCATCTCGGCGGGCTTGCCGCCGATGCGCTTGCCCAGTCCGAGAGCGGTGCGACCGGCGAACCCCAGGGGCAGCGTCGCCAGCTTGGCGGACCGCGTCACGGCGTGTCGGGGGAAGTCACTCACGCGACCATTGTTAGCTCATGGCAATCGTTACGACTACAACGACATTGCGGATGAGCCTGCCACCTGCGCGTTTTCCACTGGAAATCAGGCGTTACGTCGACTGTGCGATTGGTCACAACAGGTGGAAGGCCGTCCACGAACCGCAGCACATGCCCGGCGGCGTACGCCGCGACCACCGTCGCCAGCGCCGTGCCGCAGGCGATCTCACCCGCCGGGAAGCCGCCGAGCCGCATGCCGACGGCGGGCCAGGACGGGTCGCGGTCGCGGCGGATCAGCTCCAGACAGCGCAGGCACGCGGTGCGGCCCGGGATGACCAGCGGCCCCACCGATCCGACCCCCTCGCCCGCGGTCACCAGCAGGTGGGGGATGTCCATGCTCACCAGATCACGGATGACCACCGGATCGAGCGGGCCCACCGGCGCCAGCACCACCAGGTCGGGCCGCCGCCCGCCGTCGGTGAGCCGGGCGGCCGTCCGGCCCGTCCAGGCGTTGACGCCCGATGCGACGCGGCGGGCGGCGGCGACCGCGCCGTCCTCCCGGGTGCCGCCGGCCTCGGCGAAGGTGAGCCCGCCGGGCACCACGTCGGCGTGCCGGGCCGCCCCGGGATCGACCACGCAAAGGTGTCCGACACCGGAGGCGGCCAGCAGGGCGGTGAGCTGCGCGCCCACCCGGCCCGCACCGTGCACCCGCACGTGGGCCGCCCGCCGGCGGTCGAGCGCGGCGAGCCCGCCGTCACCCGCGTCGGCCTCTGACAGGGACAGGGCGTCGAGATCGGGGCCGAGCCGCTCGCGATCGGCGAGGCTCAGTCCGCGCAGCGGTTCAGGGCGCACCGAGGCGTCGTCGAGGGCCCCACGCTCGGCGAGCAAGGACAGCACGTGGCGCACGGTGCTCTCACCCAGCTCGCTCTGGATGATCAGCTCCTCCAGCGTGCGGGTGCCGTCCAGCCCTTCGACGAACCGGCGGACCGCGGGCTCCAGGTCGGTGAGCATCAGCGCGCGCAGCGGATGCACGCCCAGTTGCAAGGTGCGCTCATCCCGGGGCACCAGGCGCAGGGCGGGCTTGAGTCGCGGCCGGACGCGACGCCCGGACGGTGCCATCGTGGCCGCGGTGGACCCGGTACCGGCCGAAGCAGCGCCTGCGGCAGCGGTGCCGGCCCCGATGGTGCCACGGGACGTCACGGGATCTGGGCCGGGGGACGTCGCGGGGACCGCGCCGGGGGAGGGGACGGAGACCGGGCCGCCGGAGGCCGGCGCGCCCTGGCCGGGGGAGCCGGCGACGGGGCGGGGGGAGACGGGGGAGGAGGTCATGCCGGGGAGCCTGGCACATAGGTCCCGGGTCGCGGCGTGCTTCGCCGCCGCCTGTGGACAACCTCGAACGATTGATCCGTGCATCGACGCGCGCCTCCCGCGCGAAGGAGCGGCGCGCGCCCGGCCGCACCGGCGTCCGCCCGGTGGCGGGCGTCTGTGACGGAAGTGAACGACGGGGTTGGCGGCCATGAACGGGATGCTGATTGACCAGCGAAAACGTGATTCACCCCCTGTGGAATCGCACCGCTCTCGGCTACCGTGCATATGTGCCCCCCGAGACAGTGGAGGTCCGCCGGAGCGCGCGTCGGCGGCGGACCGTTTCCGCGTACCGTGATGGCGACAAGACCATCGTCCTCATGCCGGCCGGTCTGAGCCGGACCGACGAGGAGCAATGGGTGCGCCGGATGCTCGATCGGCTCGCCGCCAAGGAGCAACGCCGCCGCCCCAGCGACGACGACCTGCTGGAACGGGCCCGCGACCTCGCCGTGCGCTACCTCGGAGACCAGGCTCTGCCCGCCAGCGTCCGGTGGGTGGAGAACCAGCGGCACCGCTGGGGGTCGTGCACCCCCGACCACGGCACCATCCGCATATCCACCCGGCTGCGGGGCATGCCGGCCTGGGTGGTGGACTATGTGATCATGCATGAGCTGGTGCACCTGCTGGTCCCGAGCCACGGCCCGCGTTTCTGGGCCCTGGTGGAGCGCTATCCCCGCGCCGAGCGGGCCCGCGGCTTCCTGGAGGGGTTCTCCATGGCCGCCAACGGCTCGCTGGAGGAATGTTGAGGCAGGCGGCCGTCCTGGTCACGCCGGCCATGGGCGCCGCCGCCCCGCCGGGTGTCGCGCCCGGCGAGTTCCTGCTCGCCCTGGCCGAGGACACCTACGAGATCGTGGCCGGCCTCGACCTGGTGGAACCGGTCATCCTGGACGCCGGTATCCCCGGGCTGGACGACATCGCCTGGCCGGGCACCCGGGTGCTCCCGGTGGCGGAGCCCGGCGGTCTCGCCGCCGCGTTCGCAGCCCTGCGGCCGTACGGGGAGGAGGCGGTGGTGATCAGCGGGGACGCCCCCGACCTGCCCCCACTGCTGATCGGCAAGCTGTTCCGCGAGCTCGGCCGCGCCCCCGTCGCGGTGTGCCCGGCCGAGGACGGCGGCGCGGTGGCCGTCGCGGCCCGGCTGCCGTACCCGGAATGGGCCGCCGGCACCCTGGACGACGCGGACGTGGTGGCCGGACTGCGCGGCCGGGCGCCGGGCCGCCGCATGGTCGCCACCGGCCCGGGGTGGCACCGACTGCGCTCGCCGGCCGACGTGGCCCGGCTCGACCCGGGCCTGGAGGGCTGGGACAACACCCGGGCCCTGCTGCACGCGACCTGACCGGGCCGCGGCGCCTTAAGAGGGCAGCGTCAGCTCGGTGACCACGGCCCGGTGGTCGCTGTGCGGCACGTCGTGCACCTGGTAGGTGCGCACCCCGATCCGCCGGTCGGCGAGCACATGGTCGATGGTGATGATCGGCGGCACCCGCTTGCCGAACGGCCAGGTCGGCACCAGGCCCGCACCGGCGGCGTCGCCCGCGTCGCGATAGCCGCGCGCGATCAGTCCGCGCATCTCGGCGTGGTCCAGGCTGGCGTTGAAGTCGCCGGCCAGCACCCGGAACGGTCCAGCCGACGGGCCCGATGGCAGCGCGCGCAGCCCACCCGCCCACCGGGTCACCTGGCGCCCCAGCGGCGGCATGGTGTGCACCGCGATGATCTCGACCTGGGCGCCGCCCGCCGTCCGCAGCCGGGCGGCCGGCATGTTGTGCCCGATCACCTGGAAGGACCCGGTCAGCGGGGTGACCGGACGCGTGGCGTACAGGCCGGTGCCGGTCGCCCCGTAGTCGTCCTCCAGCATTCGGTACGGCATCAGTTCCTTGAGGCCGGCCGTGTCCAGCCCTGCTACCGCGGCGGGCGTGAGCTCCTGCAGGCTCAGCACGTCCGGGTGGTACCGGCGCACCAGGTCCACCACCGTCGCCGGATCGCCGCGGCCGAAGAAGAGGTTCGCCGACAGCACCACGAACCGCTCGCCCGACGCCGGTCCGGAGTCGGCCACCGCCCGGGGCAGCACGCTCAACCCCAGCGCCGTCGTGGTGGCCGCGGCCACCACGACCACCGCCCTGCGCCGGGACAGCACGGCGAGCAGCATCGGCAGCAGCGAGCCGGCGGCGGCGTACGGGGTCGCGGTCATCAGCTGTGCGGGGAACGAGCCGCGCTCCAGCCCGGCCAGCCGGGTGACCGCCCACGCGGCGAACGGGGTCACCGCGAACCAGGCCAGCCCGGCCCGGACCCGCCGCCGGCGACGGCGCGGCGTCACGATCACCCCGCCTACCGGGGTCTCGGTCGTGGCGTCCACCCGTGTCTCCCGTCCGTGACCGTCCGTACCCCCTCGGGCGCGGCACGTTCCGACCCTACCCACCCCGGGTTATGCCCGGCGTGAGGTCATCGCGCGCGGACGGCCCCGCCGGGCAGGGCCGCCGGGCAGGGCCACGGGGCCACGGGACAGGGCCGGCGGGCGGGATCAGCCGAGCAGCAGGGCCCGCGCCCGGCGGGCCAGCCGGCGGGTCGCCTCGTCCGTCGGCTCGGGAAGGTCGTCCACCGGGAACCATCGCAGGTCCAGGGACTCGGCACTGATCACGAACTCGGCGCCCTCCGGGGCCACCGCGCCGTATTCGACGTCCAGGTGACGGCTGCGCGGCGGATGGCACCACACCTCGTGCCGGTCCAGCGCGAGCGGGCCGGGCAGCAGGCGCAGCCCGGCGATGCCGGACTCCTCGACGGCCTCGCGCAGCGCGGCGTCCTCCAGCGACCGGTCGGTGGTCTCGCAGTGACCGCCCATGGGCAGCCACATCCTGGCCTTCTGGTGCAACGTGAGCAGCACCCGCTCGCCGTCGTGCGACAGCACCGCCGTGGTCGCGGTCAGGTGGTCCGGCACGCACTCGCGCCACATGGCGTCCTCGTGGACCAGCAGGTGCCGCAGGAAGTCCTCGCGCAGCGTCTCCTCGGCGGCGGTGGGCGCCGTCCAGCCGGCCAGCGCCCGCCGCGCCTGATCACGTAAGCTCATGC
This sequence comes from Sphaerisporangium rufum, assembly GCF_016863395.1. Lineage (GTDB taxonomy): Bacteria > Actinomycetota > Actinomycetes > Streptosporangiales > Streptosporangiaceae > Sphaerisporangium > Sphaerisporangium rufum. The sequence continues at coordinate 59,916 of NZ_BOOU01000083.1, forward strand.
GCCGCCCGGCCCGCCGGGGCCATCCTGCGGGCCCTCGTCCTTCTCGCCGGCCTCGCCCTCGGCGCCCGGCTCGAACCCCGAAAGGTCGAACTTCGCGTCGCCCCGGACGAAGCCCTGCGGGTCGTCCAGGTCGTCGGCGGTCGGCATCAGGTCGGGATGGGACCAGATCGCGTCGCGCCCGTCGACCCCGCGGGCGGCGGCCAACTCCTGCCACAGCGCCGCGGCCTCGCGCAGCCGCCGCGGCCGCAACTCCAGCCCCACCAGCGTGGCGAACGTCCGCTCGGCCGGCCCGCCCGTCGCCCGCCGGCGCCGCACGGTCTCCGACAGGGCCGCGGCGGAGGGCAGCTTGCCCTCGGCCGCGGAGTCGGCCACCGAGCCGACCCAGCCTTCGACCAGGGCGAGCAGGGTCTCCAGCCGGGCCAGCGCGGCCTTCTGCCGGGGGGTGTCCTCCGGCTTGAGCAGCGCGCCGCCGCTCAGGGCCTGCTGGATCTGCTCCATGTTGTTGATGTCCAGCCCGCGCATCTGCTCCTCGAGGGCGCTGACGTCCACGGTGATGCCCCTGGCGTACTCTTCCACCGCTCCGAACAACTGGGAGCGCAGCCACGGGACGTGCTGGAACAGCCGGTGGTGGGCCGCCTCCCTGAGCGCCAGGTAGAGGCGGATCTCCTCCGCCGGGATCTCCAGGCCGTGGCTGAACGCGGCGACGCCGCCCGGCAGCAGGGCGGCGGTGTCCGACAGCGGCAGCCCGATGTCGGAGGAACCGATCACCTCCGGCGCCAGGGCACCGAGGGCCTGGCCGATCTGGCTGCCGACCATCATGCCGCCGACCTGGCGCATCATGCCCATGAGCGGGCCGAGCTGCGCGGCCATCGCCTGGCCTTCCACGCCCAGGCCGCCGACGGCGCCCAGGCTGCCGCCCATCGTGTCCACCATGCGCTCGGCGATCGGCTCGCACAGGCGCTTCCACACCGGGACGGTCTTCTCGATCCACTCCGAGCGGCTCCACGCCTCCGGCGCGGCCAGGCCGCTCGGCAGGGTGGT
>NZ_BOOU01000084.1 GCF_016863395.1 Sphaerisporangium rufum
TGAGCCACAGGTCGGCCAGGCGTAGCGCCTCGACGATCTGCCGCCGCTCGCCTTCCATGACGCTCGGATCGCCGGCGGCGACCACGGCGTGCCGGGCGATGTTCTTGGCGGTGTCCCAGTTGACCGGGCCCGAGCCGGCCGGCGCGGACAGCATGTCGGCGAACTGGCGCATCGCCGCCGCCATCTGCTCCGGATCGCCGAACATCGCGAAGGGGTTCTCGTTGGGGTCGTTTTCGCGACCTGGCAGGTCAGTCACCGCGCTACCTCGTGCAGGATGGAGGAGTCCACATCCGCCACGTTATCCGTCGCAGGGCGGATCAGTGCAAAGTGAGGACCTCGTGCCTACCTCGAAACGCGTCCGGCCACCGGTCGTCGCCGTCACCGGCGCGGCCGCCGGCCTGGGGAGAGAGTTCCTCTCCCGGGTGGCCTCGTCTGCGGATTTCCGCCGCGTCGTGGCCATCGACGACCACCGTGGCGACGTCCCCGACGTCACCTGGCGGGTGCTCGACGTCCGCGATCCGCTCTTGGCGAACCGCATCTCCGATGTCGACGTGCTGGTCCATCTGGCCACCGACTACGCGCTGGACGGTGACCAGGGCGAGCGCCGCGCCTACAACCTGCGCGCGGCGCAGACCGTGCTGACGGCCTCGGCCGCGGCCCGGGTTCGGCGGGTGGTCCTGGTGACCAGTGCCATGGTCTACGGAGCCACGGCCGACAACCCCGTGCCGCTGCCGGAGGACGCCCCGGTCGCCGCCGAACCCGACTCCGGGTTCGTGGGGGACCAGCTGGAGATCGAGGCCCTGGTGCGCCGGAGCCTGCGCAGCCACCCAGGGCTGGAGGTGACCGTGCTGCGGCCGGCCGCCGTGGTGGGCCCAGGCGTGGACACCGTGATCACCCGCCACTTCGAGGCGCCCCGGCTGCTCACCGTCAAGGGTTCGGCGCCGCGCTGGCAGTTCTGTCACGTCGACGACCTGATGTCCGCCCTGGAACTGGCCGCGCTCGGCCAGGTGAGCGGAGTGGTCACCGTGGGCTGCGACGGATGGCTGGAGATGGACCAGGTCGAGGAGCTCTCAGGGCTGCGGCGCTTCGAACTGCCGGCCGGGCTGACCTTCGGCACCGCCCAGCGGCTGCACCGGCTCGGCATCACGCCCGCGCCCGCGACCGACCTGCACTACGTGGTCTACCCGTGGGTGGTCGACTGCGCCGCGCTGCGCGCCGCCGGCTGGAAGCCGGCCTGGACGAACGAGGCCGCCCTGCTCAGGCTGCTGGAGTTGCGCGAGGGCCGGCACGCGGTGGTCGGCCGCCGCCTGCCGGGCAAGGAGGCCACGCTCACTGCCGCCGGTGCCACCGTCGCGGTGATCGGCACCGCCGCCATCGTCCGCCGGGCCCGCCGCAAGCGCCGTACCTGACCCGTCCCGGCGGGCAGGGGTGACCCCGCAAGCCGCGCCGGCATCGCGGGCCGCGGCGGTAATCTCGTGGGGTGAGCGCCATCCGATTGCTGGGCATTCGTGACACCCCGCTGTCCGTCCCGGAGGTCCTGGACGCCGTGGGCGACCACGCCGCCGGCGGCACCACGCTGTTCGTGGGCACCGTGCGCGACCACGACCACGGGGAGCCGGTGGCGGCGCTGTCGTACTCGGCCCACCCGAGCGCGGAGGCGGAGCTGCGGCGGGTGGCGGAGAAGGTCGCCGCGGACTTCCCGCTGACCGCGCTCGCCGCGGTGCACCGGGTCGGTGACCTCCGGCTCGGCGACATCGCGGTGATCGTGGCCGTGGCGGCGCCGCACCGCGGCGAGGCCTTCGAGGCCTCCCGCCGGTTGATCGACGACCTCAAGCGCGAGGTGCCGATCTGGAAGCATCAGAGGTTCGCCGACGGCTCGGCCGAGTGGGTCGGCGCCTGCGGCTGACGGACGTCCGCCGCCGGCGCCCACCCGGGGCGTGTGTCACCGGTGGGACGGCAGCGGTGACCGCATAGAGTTTCCCCCATGTCCCGACGCGGTTTGACCTTGATGATGGCGGGCGTCCTGACACTCGCGCTCGGCACCGTCGGCGCGTTGCTGCCGGTCCCCTACGTCGCGCTGAGTCCCGGCCCCACGGAGAACACCCTGGGCGACCTCAAGGGCAAGCCGGTCATCACGATCTCGGGCCACCAGACCTATCCCACATCGGGCAAGCTCAGCCTGGTCACCGTCGCCTACCAGGGCGGGCCGGGCGCCCGCATCGACCTGCTCACCGCGCTGCGGGGGTGGATGGACCCGACGGTCGCCGTGGTCCCGGAGGAGACGATCTTCCCCAGGTCGGTGAGCGTCAAGGAGGTCGAGCAGCAGAACACCCAGGAGATGACCGGCTCCCAGCAGGACGCCACCGCCGCGGCGCTGACCGAGCTGAAGATCCCCGTCGAGGCCGTCGTGCCGGTCGCCTCCACCCAGCAGGGCCGGCCCGCCGACGGCAAGCTCAAGGCGGGCGACGGAATCACCGAGATCGACGGCGCGCCGGTGCGGAGCGTGGAGGAGGTTTCGGCCGCGGTTCGCCGCCACAAGCCCGGCGAACAGGTCGAGATCGGGTTCGTGCGCGACGGCAGGCCGATGACCGTCCGGCTCGGCACCGTGGCCGGCAAGGACGGCCCCATCGTGGGGGTGATGATGGGCAACCCGCGGTTCACCTTCCCGTTCAAGGTCACCGTCAACCCCGGTGAGGTGGGCGGCCCGAGCGCCGGGCTGATGTTCGCCCTCGGCATCTACGACAAGCTCACGCCCGGCCCGCTGACCGGTGGGAAGTCCATCGCCGGCACCGGCACCATCACCGCCGACGGCAAGGTCGGCCCGATCGGCGGCATCCAGCAGAAGATGGTCGGCGCCCGCCGGGCCGGCGCCACGATCTTCCTCACCCCGGGCGACAACTGCGACGACGCCGTCCCGTCCGCGCCCGACGGCCTGCGCCTGGTCAAGGTCACCACCATGAGCGAGGCCGTCCGGGCGATCGACGCGCTGCGGACCGGTCAGGGCGCCGTCCCGGCCTGCGCGGCGCGGTGAGGCCGGCCGAACGTCCGGCGGGTCCGGGGAACCCGCGGCGGGCCCGGCGCGTTGGGCCACCTGTACGCGTGCGGCCGGCCCGGCGGTGCCGCTCGCGCTCCGCGGCACGTTGCCGGCCCCCCGGCCGCGGGCGGCCTCCCGGCGATGTCCGGGGCACGGGGCGTGACCACTTCATCGCCGGTGTAGGTTGCCAGACACGGACCGTTACTCGTGAAATCTAGGGGTGGGCCTTGACCTTCCGGAACCCCGGCGCGGGTCGGGCGATGCGTTTGCCCCGCCGGCCGCGGCTGCTGGTGCCCGTGGCGATCGCCCTGGTGGCGCTCGTCATCCTGTTCTTCATCTTCGCCGGCATCTTCACCGACTGGCTGTGGTTCGACTCGGTCGGCTACACCTCGGTCTTCTCCACCATGCTGGTGACCCAGCTGCTGCTGTTCGCCCTCGGGGCCCTGCTCATGGCGGCGATCGTCGGCGGCAACATGATGATCGCCTACCGGGTACGCCCGCTGTTCGGCATCGGCATGTTCGGCGGCGGCGCGCAGGGCGGCGCCGACCGCTACCGCGCGGCCGTCGACCCGCACCGCAAAGTGATCTTCATCGCCGGGCTGGTGGTGCTCGGCCTGTTCACCGGCTCCTCGATGGCCGGGCAGTGGAAGACCTGGCTGCTGTTCTTGAACGGCACTCCGTTCGGGAAGACCGACCCGCAGTTCGGCATGGACGTGTCGTTCTTCATGTTCACCTATCCGTTCATCCGGATGGGGCTGAACTTCCTGTTCACCGCGGTGATCATCTCGATCGTCCTGGCGGCGATCGTCCACTACGTCTACGGCGGCTTCCGCCTGCAGTCGCCCGGCCTGCACGCCACCCGCGCGGCACGGATCCACCTCTCCGCGCTGGTCGGCTTCTTCGTGCTGCTCAAGGCGGTGGCCTACTGGACCGACAAGTTCGGGCTGGTCTTCTCCAATCGCGGCAAGGTCTTCGGCGCCTCCTACACCGACGTCAACGCCGTCATCCCGGCCAAGAGCATCCTCGCCGTCATCGCGCTGATCTGCGCCGCGCTCTTCTTCGCCGGCGTGGTGCGGCCCGGGGGCATGCTGCCCGGCGTCAGCCTCGGCCTGCTCGTGCTGTCCGCCGTGCTGGTCGGCAGCGTCTACCCGACGCTGGTCGAGCAGTTCCAGGTCAAGCCGAACCAGCAGAGCAAGGAGCAGGAGTTCATCCACCGCAACATCGTCGCGACCAGAGACGCGTACGGAGTGGCGAACGCCCAGGTCACCCAGTACGGCGCGAAGACCCAGGGCACCCAGCAGGAGCTGCAGAGCGAGGCGTCCACCATTCCGGGCGTCCGGCTGCTCGACCCGTCGGTGGTGTCGCCCACCTTCGAGCAGCTCCAGCAGATCAAGGGCTACTACCAGTTCCCGCCGCAGCTGGACGTCGACCGTTACAAGGTCGACGGGGTGTCGCGCGACACGGTCGTCGCCGTCCGCGAGATCGGCCTGCCGCCGGACCGCAACTGGATCAACGACCACCTGGTCTACACCCACGGATTCGGCTTCGTGGCCAGCCCCGGCAGCCGCATCGACGGGCAGGGCAAGCCCGACTTCATCGTCAAGGACATCCCGCCGACCGACGGGCTGGGGCGGTTCGAGCCGCGCATCTACTTCGGCGAGAACTCCCCGGAGTACTCCATCGTGGGCGGCGACAAGAAGATCGAGCTCGACTTCCCGGAGAGCGGCGGCCAGGGCAGCGGGCAGGAGAACACCACCTACACCGGCAAGGGCGGTGTGCCCGTCGGCAACTTCTTCACCCGCCTGCTGTACGCCGGCAAGTACGGCGAGGCGAACCTGCTGCTGTCCTCCGACATCAACAGCAAGTCCCGCATCCTGTACAACCGTGACCCGCGTGATCGCGTGCAGCAGGTCGCCCCGTTCCTCACCCTGGACGGCGACCCCTATCCCGCGATCGTCAACGGCCGCATCCTGTGGATCGTCGACGGCTACACCATGTCGGAGGACTACCCGTACTCCGAGCGGCGCGGCTTCGGTGACATGACCCGCGACACCTCCACCGACCGCCTGCTCTCCGCGCCGCAGCCCCGTGACCAGATCAACTACATCCGCAACTCGGTGAAGGCCACCGTCGACGCCTACGACGGAACGGTGTCGCTCTACGCCTGGGACGAGAACGATCCGCTGCTGAACACCTGGCGGAGGGCCTTCGGCTCCGTCATCCGTCCCAAGGCGGACATCTCACCGCAGCTGATGGAGCACTTGCGCTACCCCGAGGACCTCTTCAAGGTGCAGCGCGACATCCTCGGCCAGTACCACGTCACCGACTCCAACGCCTTCTACGGCGGCCAGGACTTCTGGAAGGTCCCGGAGGACCCGGCGAGCTCGAAGACCAAGCAGCCGCCGTACTACATCACGTTGAAGATGCCCGGCGCCGCGTCCACCGAGCCGCGGTTCACGCTCACCACCACCATGGTGCCGAACAACCGGGACAACCTGGCGGCGTTCATGGCGGTGGACGCCACCGCCGACGCGAACGCGGCCATCCGCATCCTGCAGCTGCCCAGCGACACCACCATCCCCGGCCCGAAACAGGCGCAGAACACCTTCGACACCAAGGCGGCCAGCGTCCTGAACGAGCTGCGCATCGGCGGCACGACCGAGACGCTGAACGGCAACCTGCTCACCCTGCCGTTCGGTGGCGGCCTGCTGTACGTCGAGCCGGTGTACGTCCAGCCCAAGGTGCAGAACTCCGCGCGCTATCCGACGCTGGCCCGGGTGCTGGTGATGTTCGGCTCCGACGTGGGTATCGGCACCACGCTGAAGGACGCTCTCGACCAGGTCTTCGGCCAGGGGCAGGGGGACACCGGCCAGAACACCACGCCGCCCGACAAACCTGGCACGCCGGCGGTGGCGCCGGACGTCACCCAGGCATTGGACGCGGCGCAGAAGGCGTACGACGAGGGTCAGCAGGCGCTGAAGGCGGGCGACTTCACCGCCTACGGCGAAGCACAGAAGCGGCTCGCCCAGGCGTTGCAGGACCTGGAGTCGGCGCTGGCCAAGCAGAAGGCGGGCCCGTCGGCCGCGCCGACGCCCACGCCGAACCCGGCGTCCGCCACCAGCACGCCGCCGGCCACCCCGGCCCCGTCGCCGTCGCCCACGTCGAGTTCATGACGTGCCGGGCACGGGCCGGTCATCGCCGGCCCGTGCCCGACGCGCCGCCCCCGATTTGCACCACCCGGCCTGGGCCGATAATCTGTAAAGGAAGTCGACGCGGGGTGGAGCAGCTCGGTAGCTCGCTGGGCTCATAACCCAGAGGTCGCAGGTTCAAATCCTGCCCCCGCTACCAGTCGAAGGCCCTGGTCTCCGGTTCGCCGGAGACCAGGGCCTTCGTCGTTCGTGCAGAGGGTCGTCCTCCCTGGCGCCGTTCTACTCGAAGGCCGTCCTACTCGAAGTAGGTGTACAGGTTCTTCCAGGTGCCGGCGTAGAGGCAGTTCAGGGAGGGCTTGGCGGCCCTGGGCTCGGCGCAGACCTTGAGTTCCACCTGGTAGACGTTCTTGAAGTCGAAGGAGAACTTCTTGGCCTTGCCGTACTTGCAGTTGGTGAAGGTGCGGAACGTGTGCGGGGCGTTGGAGCCGTCGCGGTAGGAGATGCGGAAGACGGCCCATCCGCAGGCCGAACCGGTGCGGGTGCGGTCGAAGACCTTGCCCTTGACCTTCGCCAGGGAGGTGGGCCGGCTCGGGTCGTCCTTCGGGGCCGCCCACAGCGTGCCGTACGCCTTCGCCCTGCGGCCGGGTGCGTAGTAGGTGCCCCATTGCCGGGCCGCGGCGGTCTGGGCCGAGACGGCGCCGGCGGTCCCTGCGTCGACGGTGGCGGCGTCGGCGGCCAAGGGGGTGAGGGCGAGGATGCCTGCGACCAGGGCGATACCGGTGAGGGTGCGAGCGGCCATGTGGGTTCCTTTTCTCGTGAACTGGCAGCAGTGTGCACCCGGCCGCTTTCAAGGCCCTTGACGTTCCATTGCACGCGGCGAGTGCTCGATCTCGAACTCCTCTCCGGCTGGAACGTAAGGCGTGGAAGAACTCGACGTCGTTTTCCTGACGGGCGTCGGCGGTGAGTGGGAGCAGTGGAACATTCCGGCAACGGACCGCTGATGTTCACGGCGCCCGCCACCGTGGATCCCGTCCGTACCGGCGGATCAGCGCGTCGATGGGCCGGTCGCCGCCGACCTCTGGCAATGCCGCGCGATATGCTCGGTCCTCGCCGACCAGCGGGCCGGCCGGGTCTGTCACGAACGTCGCCACGGCTTGCGCGGCCTGGAGAAGCTCGTCAGGTGGCTCGAGCTCCTGGCCGAGTGCGGCGGCCAGGTCCCACCGGTGTACGACCATGTCAGCCAGGTGCACGGCAAGGACGGTCCGGGTACTTTGCCGTGACCGCAGGGACGGGATGAACACCGTCGACGTCGCCCGGCCTGCGAAGTATCCGAGCCAGCGTCCAGCGACCACCTTGAAAGCGGAAGCGGGGCCGCCGTCCGGGCGGGTGCCACCGCAGATCGCGAGGTGCTCGGCGGTCATGTGCTCCACCAGGTCACGTACCGACCATCCGTCGCACGGTGTCGGACGTGACCATGCGGAGGGTGTGAGGTCACCGATGGCGTCGCTCACCAGCTCGAGAGCCGTCTCATCGAGCCGCAACGCCCTGTCGAAGTCCAGCAACTCAGGTCTCCATGATCTTCGGCGGCTGCTCGACCCAGGACATCGACGCTGGAACGCGGTCGATCCTTGATTCCGCCGACTCCAGATGCGCGATCGCGGTCGTGAGCATGTCCGTGAACTCCGCGGTCTTGAGCAGCATCACGTCGTGGCCGGAGGTGATCGGCCAGATCTCCAAACCCTGATCCGCAGCCAGCCGGTCGAATGGAAGAGTGCGCGGCTCGCACACTATTCCGATCCCGGGGATGTTCGCCTCGGCGAGGGAGAACCCCGAGACCATCCCAGTGAATGTCGCGAACGGTTGAGCCCTGAGGCGGGGGGTGACGCGAGCGGCAAGGGCAGGATCTTCGATACCGAACATGGCCGCCGGAGGAACCGGTACGTAACCGGACCCGCGTCGATGAATGACACTCGCCTCGATCAGCTCGGCCATCCAGGAGGGCACCACCTCCAGGAACGTTCCTCGGTCCGGGGCGAACCAGGCGTCGACGCCGATGACACCGGCGACGCGGCCTGGAAACACCGAAGCGGCCTCCTGGGCGACCAGCCCGCCGTGGCTGTGGGCGACCACCAGGGAGCCTTCCGCGGGCGAGTCCGCCAGCGCGTCCGCGACCGCCCTCACCTGGTCGCGCAGCGTCGTGTCGACGTTCCCGTCCGCCCCGGGCAGGTCAACGGCGACGACTTCGTGCCCGGAGTCGCGGAGGGCGTCGGCAACAGGGGCCCACGCCCATGCTCCGTGCCACGCGCCGTGGACCAGTACGACTCGCCGTTGACCCGTCTCCGAACTCAAAGCGGTCCCCCTTGAAATCCCCGCCGGGTGAAACACCTCGGCGTCCGGTCGAACTCATGCTTGACCTCGGCGTTGAAGAATCCGCGACCTTCGGCCGAGACGGCCCTCGAACACGCGTGGCCACTCACACCGTGCCAGGCTCGTCATCACCCGGCGGTGCGAGGTTTGGTCGGTGGAGTAGATCTCGGCGTCTACCCGGCGCGGGCGGTATCGCCCTCGGCGCTCGGGTGCCCCGCCCGGTGCGCGGGGAGGCCGATCCATTCGCTCAGACTCTCGGGCAACCAGCCGGCGTCGGTCTCAGCGGCTGCGCGCGCCGATGTGTCGAATTTGTCGACCTCACCGAGTCCGCCCGACTGGAACGCCCGGCGGTAGGCCGATGGCGAAGTCCGAAGGCGCTGGCTGAAGCGCTGCCGAAGCGTGACCACACTCCCGAAACCGGTCTGCAGGGCGATGCGCTCGATGGGCATGTCCGTCTCCTCCAGAAGTTCCCGCACCTTGGTGAGACGCTGATGGTTCAGCCACTTCATCGGCGTTGTTCCCGTCACTTCACGGAACCGCCGTGAGAAGTTCCTCGATGACATGAATGCGATCGATGACAGGTCGTGGAGGTTCATGTCGGCATCAAGGTTTCCCAGTGCGTACTGCATGGCGCGGCTGATGCCATCGGGTTCGTGATCCGGCTCCGGCATGGGGGTCATGATGAACTGCGCTTGCCCACCCTCGCGGTGCGGTGCGACCACCATCACCCGTGCCAGGTGCCTGGCGACGCGAGCGCCGTGGTCTTGGCCGATGATGTGCAGGCTCAGATCGATTCCGGCCGCGGTGCCCGCCGAGGTGAGCACCTGGCCGCCGTCGACATAAAGAGCATCTGAATCGACCTTCACCAGCGGATACATCTCTGCCAGTCTTTTGGTGTACTTCCAGTGGGTCGTCGCATGACGCCCGTCCAGGACTCCTGCGGCGGCCAGAACGAACGCGCCGCTGCAGTAGGAGACGAGGCGCGCGCCACGTTCGTATGCGCGGCGGATCGCGTCGAGAACCTCTGGCTCCGCCGGGCGGTCGATGCGATCCGCCTGTGGAACGATCACCGTTTGGGCCGCATCGATCGCCTCGATGCCATGGTCGATCCGTGCGCCGAACAGTCCGCCCATCGCCACGGCCTTTCCCGGCTCGGCGGTGCAGACGCTTACGTCGTACCACTCGATCCCGAGCTCGGGTCGTGGGAAGGCGAACGCCTCCACGGCGACTCCCAGTTCGAACAACGTGAAGTCACGTGGCACGACGACCGCGACACGATGAGCTGACATGTGTCGATCGTAGATACCGGCGAGCGCCGGTGAAGTACTGCCGAAAGACAACGACCGCTGGGATCGCGCCATCCGCGCATCCTCTCGCCGTCGGCGATCGCGGTCACCGTCGGAGTGCCGGCCGAGCTTCGGCGCCGTGATGGCGGCGGCCCGATCAACACCCACGCTCGAGCCCCTGGCCGCCGGAGACCGGCGGCCAGGGGCCTTCTTCGTGGCATCCGGTTCAGCCGGCCGCCGGGGCCTCCCCGGTGGCGTTCAGCGGGCGGTAGGCGAGCAGGATGGCGCCGGTGGAGAACGTGGTGTTGCCGGTGAGCTCCAGCGTCGCCTGGACGCCCTCGCGGAACACCCGCTCGCCGCCGCCCTTGATGACCGGGTAGACCCACAGCAGGTACTCGTCCAGCAGGCCGTGCGCCATCAGGTCGTCGGTGAGCCGGCCGCATCCCCAGACCAGGATGTCGCCGCCCGGCTGGTTCTTCAGCGCGGTGACCTCGGCGACCAGGTCCTTGCCGGGGATGATGGTGGAGTTCTCCCACTCGGCCTTCTCCAACGTGGAGGACACCACGTACTTGGGCATCGAGTTCACCCGGTCGGCGTAGGGGTTGCCGCCCATGGCCGGCCAGGCCTGGGCCATGCCCTCGTAGGTGACCCGGCCGAGCAGCAGCGCGTCGCTCTCCTGGACCAGCGCCATGGAACGCGCCTGGCCCTGTTCGTCGGAGTACTGCATGGCCCACAGGTGCGGGTCGTCGATGAAGCCGTCGAGGGTGACGAAGGTGGAGGTGATGATCTTGCGCATGATGTGTGTTCCTTCTCAGGGGTGTGTCGCGCGGACGTGCTCGGCCGCGGATCGAGGGGAAATATCGGGGCAGACCGGATGGAACGGTATTCAGCGCGGGGCCAGAGGATAGGGCCGGGTGGCCCGGGCGTCCCGGAGGGCGCGTGCCCACCAGGTCAGCTGGTCCAGCGCGGAGGCCAGCGCGGCGTGGCAGTCGGCGCCCGGCTTGGGCCAGCCGCCGTCCGCGGTGAAGAGGTTCCAGTAGCACGGCAGGCTGACCGCGCCGTGGATCGCCACCGCGTGCACCTCGGTGAAGACCTGCCGCAGCTGCTCGATGGCGTGCAGGCCGCCCGACTCCCGGCCGTAGGCCACGAACGTCACCGGCTTGGCGTGCCACTCCTCGTAGTACCAGTCGATCGCGGTCTTCAACGGGGCGGGGAAGCTGCGGTTGTACTCCGGTGTCACCACGGCGAACGCGTCCGCCGCGGCGAGCCGGGGTGCCAGGGCGCGTACCGCCGGTGGCCGGGGCTCGTCGTGGTCGCCCAGGGTGTCCGGCAGCCGGGCGTCGGCCAGATCGACCAGGTCGACGTCCAGATCACCCCGCCGGCGGGCCCGGGCGGTCAGCCAGCCGGCCACCGTGGCGCCGAACCGGCCGCTGCGGGTGCTTCCGATGATGACCGCCACCCGCAGCCGCTCGGTGCCCGGTCCACCAGGTCCGGCCGTCTCGCTCATCGGGCCACCCGCCCGGCACCCCGGCCGCGCACCGGAGGTGCTCCCGCTGGTCGCCGCCGACTCTCCGGCATTTCCGGCCCTCCGTTCCCTCGCGCTGTCGATGCCCATACCTTGCCCGGTGCCGTTTACGGCATCTTTCGCGCTCGTTTACGGATCCTCTTCGATGCCCGCTGACAAGCGGTTATGGTGGCGTCCATGCGTTTCGGGGTGCTGGGGCCGCTGGCGGTGTGGACGGCGGACGGCACGCTGGTGCCGGTGCCCGGGCTCAAGGTCCGGGCCCTGCTGGCCGATCTTCTGGTCCACCAGGGACGGCCGGTGCCCGCCGACCGGTTGATCGACGATCTGTGGGGCGACGACCCGCCCGGCAACCCGCCCGCCGCCCTGTCGGCCAAGGTGTCGCAGCTGCGCCGGGTGCTGGAGGACGCCGAACCGGGCGCGCGCGAGCTGGTCGAGCACCACCCGGCCGGTTACCTGCTGAAGGCCGAGACCGACGGTGACCGGTTCGCCGGCCTGCTGGCCGAGGCGGCCCGTGCCGCCGATCCCCGCGACCGCGCCGCCCGGCTGGCCGAGGCCCTCGCCGGATGGCGGGGGCCGGCGTTCGCCGACTTCGCCGACGAACCGTTCGTCCAGGCCACCGCGGCCCGGCTGGCCGAGCAGCGCCTGACCGCCTTCGAGGACTGGGCCGAGACGCGGCTGGAACTGGGCGACCACGCCGCGCTGGCCGCCGAGCTGGGCGACCTGCTGGCCGAGCACCCGCTGCGCGAGCGGCTGCGTGCCGCGCACATGCGGGCCCTCTACCGGTCCGGACGGCAGAGCGAGGCCCTCGACAGCTACGAACGGCTGCGCACCCTGCTCGCCGACGAGCTCGGCCTGGACCCCGGCGCCGAGCTGGCGGCGCTGCACCAGGCCATCCTCGCCCAGGAGCCGGCGCTCGCCGCGCCGCCGCCGCCGGCCCGGCCGGTCACCAACCTGCCGGAGGCGGTCACCGGGCTCATCGGCCGGGACGCCGCACTGGACGACATCCGCGACCGGCTGCACCATGACCGGCTGGTCACCCTCACCGGGCCGGGCGGGGTGGGCAAGACGCGGCTGGCGGCCGAGGCGGCCCGCCGGGACGCCGCCGCCTTCCCCGACGGGGTGTGGTTCGTCGATCTGGCCGCCCTGGAGCCGACGACCGGCGAGCACGCGGCGCCCGGTCCGGCCGAGGCGGTGCTGGCCGTCCTGGGCGTCCGGGACGCCGCCGAGCCGGGCGAGAGTCCCGACGGCACCGGCCGGCTGGTGGCCGCGCTGCGCCCCCGGCGCGCGCTGCTCCTGCTGGACAACTGCGAGCACGTCGTCGAACCGGTCGCCGAGCTGGCCGACCGGCTGCTGCGGGAGACCACCGGCATCCGGGTGCTCGCCACCAGCCAGGAGCCGCTCGGCCTGCCCGGCGAGGTGGTCTGGAGCGTTCCCCCGCTGGAGGTCCCAGGCCCGGAGGCCGGTCCGGACGAGCTGGCGCGCACCGCGTCGGTCCGGTTGTTCGCCGCCCGCGCCGCGGCCGCCGACCGCACCTTCCGGCTGGACGAGGACACCGCCCCGGCCGTCGCGGTGCTGTGCCGCCGGCTGGACGGCATCCCGCTCGCCCTGGAACTGGCCGCCACCCGGGTGCGGGCGCTCGGTGTGCACGGCCTGGTCGACCGGCTGAACGACCGCTTCCGGTTGCTGGCCGCCGGGCACCGCGGCGCCCCGCCCCGCCAGCGCACCCTGCTGGCGATGATCGACTGGAGCTGGGAGCTGCTCACCGCCGCCGAGCGCGTCGTGCTGCGCCGGCTCGCCGTGCACGCCGACGGGTGCACCATGGAGGCCGCCGAGGCGGTCTGCGCGGGCGACGACTCCGACCTGGACGTGCTGGACCTGCTCGCCCGGCTGGTCGACCGATCCCTGGTCGTGCGGGCCGCCGGCCCGGACGGGCCGCGCTACCGCCTGCTGGAGTCGGTGGCCGCGTACTGCGCCGACCGGCTGCAGGAGGCCGGAGAGACCGGCGAGCTGCGCCGCCGGCACCGCCGCCACTACGCCCGCCTGGCCGCGGCGGCCGAACCCGAGCTGCGCGGGCCCGGCCAGCACCGCCGGCTGCGGCTGCTGGACGCCGAGGCGGCCAACCTGCGCGCCGCGCTCAACGCCGCGGTCCGCGACGGCGCCGCCGACGACGCGCTGCGCCTGGTGAACGGGCTGGCGTGGTTCTGGTTCCTGCGCGGCCGGCTCGGCGAGGCCCGCCGGAGCCTGGCCGCCGCGCTCGCGCTGCCCGGCGGGGACGGCGCCGCGCGCGCCCGTGCGCTGGCGTGGGACACCGGCATCGCCTTCCTGGCGGGGGACGCCGCCGGCCGTCCGGATCGGTGCCGGGCGGCGCTGGCCGCCTTCGACGGCGCCGGCGACCCGCTGGGGCGCGCCAGGGCCGAGTGGTTCCTCGCCTACACGCGGACCGACCTCGGCGACCTCGCCGCCGCCGAGGAGCTGCTCGGCCGGGCGCTGCCGGCGTTCGAGACCGCCGGGGACCGCTGGGGCATCGCCGCGGCGCTGGCCGCGCGCGCCAAGCTGGCCCACGTGCGCGGCGACCTTCCCGCCCTGCGCCGCGACGGCGAGCGCAGCCTGCACCTGTTCCAGGAGCTGGGCGACCCTTGGGGGCAGCTCGAGGCCGGAGGCTGGCTGGCGGGCCTGGCCGAGATCGACGGCGACCTCGGCCGGGCCGAGGAACTGCACCGCGGCGGCCTGCGCATGGCCGAGGAGCTCGGCATGTGGACCGAGTTCGCCGGCCGGCTGTCCTGGCTCGGCTGGCTGGCCGTCCAGCGCGGCGACCACGCCGCGGCGCTGGAGATGTGCGAGCGGGCCCTGCGGCTGGCCACCGAGCAGGGACACCAGTCCGGGCAGATCTTCGCCACCATCGGGCTCGCCTTCGCCGCCCGCAGGCAGGGCCGCGTCGACCTGGCCGAGGCCCACCTGGACGACCTGCTCCGCCGCACGCCTCCCGAGGAGGCGGCGGCCGCCCCGCCGCCGTACCTGCCGCTGGTGCGGACCGAGCTGGGTTTCGTCGCCGAGGCGCGCGGCGACGCCCGCGCCTCGTTCGCCGCGCACCTGGCCGCGCTGGACGCCGCCGCCTGCTTCGACACCGAGCGCGGTCTGGCGATCGCCCTGGACGGCCTGGCCGGCGCGCTCTCGCTGGCCGGCCGGAACGACGTGGCGGCCCGCCTCCTCGGCGCCGCGGCCGCCGGCCGGGCCGCCGCCGCGCAGCCCTCCTCCGGAGTGGACCGCGCCGATATCGACCGGATCACCGGCCGGGTGCGGGACCGGCTCGGTGAGGAGCGCTTCGCCGCCGAGTTCGGCCAGGGCGGCTCGCTCACCCTGGCCCAGACCCGGGAGCTGGCCACCGCCGTGTTCCCGCCCGACCGCTGACTGCGGCCCGGTGAGCGAAGATCCCACGCCCGCTCAGGGCCGCGCCCGCTGCCGGTTCGCCGGCGATCGGCCGCGCGATGGCCGGCAGACACCCTGGATATGGCGCGACCGTCTGGGCGCCGGAGTGTTCGTGTCAGGCGTGAAGGCATCGCATTGTCTGCGCACGCGGCCACTGACTCGAGGTCCGTGGCGGATCAGGTGTTCCGGCCAGTCCGCCGGCGTTCTTCTGAACGTCGCGACCGGCCAACCCGACACCCGCCAGTACCACGAGCACGCCGGCGACCGCCGTGGGGCTGATCCGCTCTCCCAGGACCACCGCGCCAAGGAAGAGCGCCACCACCGGGACCCTGCATCGTGCTCAGCAGCCGCAGACGACTGTGAGCGGGTCTGGCGTCGGCGTGACGGGACCGCTCTCGGTGTTCACCGCGAACCCTTCACGTATCCAGTACTCGATGCCCCCGATCATCTCGCGGACGGTGAAGCCACGCTCGGCCAGAGCCAGCGCCGCCTTGGTCGCACCGTTGCAACCGGGTCCCCAGCAGTAGGTCACGACCGGGACGGCCGGGTCGAGGTCCGTCGGAAGCTCGGCACGGGGGATGTGGCGGGCCCCCGGGATGCGGCCCTGCTGCCAGGCCTCTGGGGAGCGCGTGTCGACCAGGATGAACCCAGGATTTCCGGATGCGAGTGCCGCTTGGACGTCGGAGACATCGATCTGGAAGGCCAGACGAGCGGTGAAGAACTGAGCGCCGGAGAGCGGTGAGGAGAGATCGAGACCGGTCATGGACACGAAGCTAATCGCCTGAGCCGCATCGGCCGAGATTGTTCTTGGCCATACATCGATGAAGCCGGGCCAGCGGTCGAGTGGAGCGTCGCCCCGGGGTTCGATGGAGAGGCGTACGGCGATCGGTAGGCGGGTCGAAGACACGGCCCCCTGAGACCACCTCACCGGGCGCCTCTTACGCGTCAGCGGACGGATGAGACCTGATATCGGATGCCCATGAGGGAGAGGTCGCAGCGCGCGACCGTTACGAGCCCGTTCACCCACGAGTAGCGCGGGTCGGTGGTCTGGAACAACGGCGAAATCCGCAGGTAAGCATCATGTCCGCTCACCTCTTCGCCGGCCAGGAACCCCGCGGCGTGCTCTCCGAGTACGGACCTGCCGGTCGCGGTGAGCTCGATGAGGGCATCGTCATGAGTCGCGATCATGGCGTGTACGTCAATGCGGCCGATTCCGTCGGAGCCCACGGTCACCCAGTCGATCGACCCAGGAATGAGGCGACCACTCAGACGGGGGCCCTCTACCGTCCCATCGACCACGGGGAACAACATCCGGGTGCCGGTCGGCGTCCGGACGGTCGCGATCTCACCGAAGCGCACCTCGATGGAGCACATGAAATCCAGATCCGCACCCTCCAACGGCGCAGGACTCTTCATGGTGGTCGTCGTATCCATTTCTTATCTCCGATCCGATCGAGTTCGTCGTGCGTACCGCCGACCGGTCGAGCAGGCCGGCGTCACGAGGCCTGTCCGGCACGCGAGTCCGGCCTCCAGGGACCGATCCAGATCGATCTCTCGTCGGCCGCCTGGGGTCATGATGAATCGCGCCTACCCGCCCTCGCGGTGCGGTGCGACCGCCATGCTCGGGTCGTGGGGAGGCGAACGCCGCTACGGCGACCCCCGGTTCGAACAACGTGAAGTCACGTGGCACGACGACCGCGACGCGATGAGCTGCCATCTCGAAATCGTAAGCACCTGCCGGCGCCGGTCGGGGCCCTCCCGAAGACAACGACCACTGAGATCCGGCCATCTTCGTCCGGTGTCGTCCATGCCGCCGGGACCCGGCTCAGACCAGCCGGGTGCCCTGGCCGGCGAACATCGCCAGGTCGATGACCGCGACCGCCACGGTGACGGCGAACGCCGCCCGGCGGACCGACCGGCGGGCGAGCAGCAGGCCGCCGGCCAGCGCGAGCGCGACGGCGACCAGGCCGCCCACGCCCAGCGGGCCGGGCCGCCCGGGGGCCAGCGCGATCACGACGGACGCGGCCACCAGCAGCACGGCGGCCCCGACCCGCGCACCGGTGGGGCCGAGCCGCTGCGGCAGGCCGCGCACCCCGAGCGCCAGGTCGTCCGGCAGGTCGGGAACCACGTTCGCGAAGTGCGCGCCCGTGCCCAGCAGGGCGCCGGCCGCCATCGCCCACCATGCCGGCCATGGCTGCCCCGGTAGCCCGAGGGTGACGAACGCGGGCAGCAGTCCGAAGGCCGCCGCGAACGGCAGCGGCGAGGCCCAGCCGGCCTTCAGCCACGCGTTGTACAGCCAGCCGCACCCGACCGCGACCAGATGTACCGTCCCCGCGAGCAGCCCGGCGGCCAGCGACAGTGGCACGCACAACGCCAGGGCGGCCAGCGCCGCGGCCGCCACGGCCCGCGAGGAGGTCCCGTCCCCGGCGAGCGGCTTGTCGGTCCGGCCGATCTCCTGGTCCCGCGCCCGGTCGATCCAGTCGTTGCTCCATCCGATCGACAGCTGGCCGGCGAGTACGGCCGCGGTGACCAGCACGACGCCGCCCGCCCCCCGTCCCGCGCCGGTGGCGAGCGCGGCGGAGGCCACCGTCACGACGGCGGTCGGGCCGGGATGGCAGGCCCTGATCAACGCAAGCATGGCCCCAGCCTCGACGCCAGGCCGGCCCCGGCGCAACTTCGACCACACTCGAACCTGTGATCGAGGAACGTCGGGGTGCTGGACTAATGTCGTGCCATGCGGATCGCGGTGACGGCCGACGCGGCCGGCGGCACCATCCAGCCGCTCGGCGAGAGCCCGCGGCCGGTCGCCGATCTGGTGGCGGCGGTCCGCGAGCTGGAGCGCACCGCCGGTCCCCGGTGGATCTGGCCCGACACGCGTACGGTGCTGCCGGCGCTGCTGGCCGGTGGTGTGCGCCCGGCCCGCTGTCACGACCTCACCTTGACCGAAGGGCTCCTGCTCGGCCACGAGGGCCGGTACGGCGAGCCCCGTTCGGCGGAGGCGGCGCACGCGCGTTTGCACGGCCTGGCGGTGCCGGAGGACGCCCATGGCCCGCACGCCGTCCAGGACACGCTCTTCGAGCCCGAGCCGGCCCAGGTGGACGTGCCGGGGATCTACGCCGCCCAGTTGCGCAGGATCGCGGCGACCGAGCGCCCTGACCGGTTCCGCCTGCTGGTGGCGGCGGAGTCGGCGGGTGCCCTGGTGGCCGGGGAGATGGCCCACGACGGCATGCCCTGGAGTTCGGCCGAGCACGACGCGCTGCTCACCGAACTGCTCGGCCCGCGCCCCGTGCACGGCATGCGCCCGGCCAGGCTTCAGGCGCTCGCCGACCAGGTGAGCGCGGCCTTCGGCGCCCAGATCAACCCCGACTCGCCGCAGCAGATCGTCAAGGCGTTCCGCTCGGCCGGGCTGACCGTGACGTCCACGCGCTCCCACGTGCTGAAACAGCTCGAGCATCCCGCGGTACCGCCGCTGCTCGCGTACAAGGAGCTGGCCCGGCTGTACTCCTTCCACGGGTGGGCCTGGGCGCAGCAGTGGGTCCGCGACGGCCGGTTCCATCCCGAGTACGTGGTGGCGGGCGTGGTGTCCGGCCGATGGGCGACGAGCGGCGGCGGCGCGCTGCAGATCCCCAAGGTGATGCGCCGGGCGGTGGTGGCCGACGAAGGGTGGCGGCTGGTCGTCGCGGACGCCGCGCAACTGGAACCCCGGGTGCTGGCCGCCATGGCCGGCGATCGCGGGCTGGCGCGGGCGGCCGGGGAGATCGACCTGTACGCCGCGCTGGCCCAGGCCTTCGGCGGCGCGCGGGACAACGCCAAGATCGCCATGCTGTCCGCCATGTACGGCGGCACCAGCGGGGACGCCGCCAAGCTGCTCGCCGTCATGCGTCAGCGGTTCCCGCAGGCCTACGCCTTCGTGGAGAACGCCGCCAAGGCGGGTGAGGAGGGCCGGTTGGTCCGTTCCTGGCTCGGCCGTACCTGCCCCCCGCCGTCATCCGGCTGGCTGAGCCTTGTCTCCGGCCCCGAGGGGGCCCGGGCGGCCCGGGACCGCGGCCGGTTCACCCGGAACTTCGTGGTCCAGGCGACCGCGGCGGAATGGGCGCTCACCCTGCTGGCGCTGCTGCGCGGGGCGCTGCCCGCTCCGGCCAGGCTCGTCTTCTTCCAGCACGACGAGGTCATGGTGCACTGCCCGGAGGAGCTGGCTCCCGAAGTGATGGAGGTGGTGGGCCGCACCGCCGCGCAGGCGACCAGGCTGATCTTCGGCCAGACACCGGTCCGCATTCCGATGGCCGCTGTCGCGGTCCGTTGTTACGCGGACGCCAAGTAGTCGCCGGAGCTCAGATCGCCGATCTGACCAGCGACATCGACCTGCGGAGCGCCCAGCCGAACAGGGCGATGCTCGCGAGTGCCTGCCCCGCTCGCAGCCATCCGGGGGTGGACGTGGCGGCGAACACCACCACGCCCAGCCACAGCAGGCTGAACACCCCTACCAGTGCGACAGCCGTCCAGTTCAGCCCACGTGTCACCATGACCGGCAGTCTCCCAGGACGGCCGTTAGATCAGGGCAAAGACCGCTATGGCAACCTGTGAGCGATCTGCCACGATTCGGCCAGGAGGCCGCTCAGCGGGGGAGCCGGCGGATGGCGCTCGGGCACCGGCGCAGCCGGGACCCGGGTCGCAGGCGGCGGCTGCTCTCCAGGCGGTCCAGCATGTCGTCCAGGGTGGAGTCCGTCAGACCACCGGCGTCACCCAGGGGGAGCTGGCCGCGCCTGGCCAGCTCGTGCCGCAGGAGGGACAGCGAGTCGGGGGTGTCCTCCTCGCTCGCCACGATGGCGGCCCGCGCCGCGTTGAGCAGGCTCAGGTAACGGGTGCGCAGCGTCGCCTCGCGGAACCGCGCCTGCTCCAGGTCGTCGAGCAAGGTGCGGGCTATCTGCAGCAGATCCTCCGAATCGCCTTCCTCGGCCGCGATGTGAGCACGGATGTCGTCGAACTCCGACCGCGTCATGATGTCCACCTCCACGGGCGGCGCTCCGGGCACCGGGATGGTGCCTGCGGAGACCCCGCACCCTCTTCGTAACGTCCAGCGATTGCGGATGACTTGCCGGTGGCTTGTGCCCCGTGCGCATCGCCCGCTCTTGGGATGGCTGAGAGGCTGGATAGGTTTACCGCGATCTGAAGTGGCCTCAGGCACTCCTGGGATGCTGCTAGAGTTTTCCCTCGTTGGGCGGTGCCCAGGTCCCGAGAGTTCCACGAATCTTCACCGGGTCCGGCCTGCCCGCACTCCCGGCTGATCCTGAACGTCATGGTCGCTGCGCCGTGTGCGAAGCACTCCGTGTCGCTTGGTAAATTAGACGGGTTGCCCTGGCGACGGGGCGGGG